>NZ_JBVHTY010000004.1:0-630967 GCF_055565615.1 Streptomyces sp. NPDC028368
CGACCTGACCGACCGAGCGGTCACCGCGCCGGCACAGCTCGACGATCTCGGCCTTGAACTCCGGCGTGAACGAACGGCGAGGCCGAGGCTTCTTCTTCCCCATGCTCTCCATGATGGACATCCTCCCGGGGCAGAACCCCTGATCTCAGATGTCCGTCAAAGCGCATCAAGCCCAGTGGAACCGTCGATGCCTGCGACGTCGCAGTGACGGCTGGAGCAGTCTGGCAAACGCGCTCCCCACTGTGGAGGCGCTTTCGTACCGATCTGCGGGCTCGTGTGGTCGAACAGGGGTCCTGTTTGGGTGTCCTCGGGACGGTCGGCGCATGAAGGCAGGGCCTCTCGGTAGCTCGGGGTTGCGAAGCTGACCAAGCACCAGGAGGCTCTGCGGTCGCAGTTCTGCGCGTTCGCGCCCGTGGGGTCCAACTCGCATTTTCCGTCGTGTGATTGTCTCGCGCACGTGTATGGCAACGCAGCGGACCGGCCGAGACGCGTACGGCGGTATCCGTCGGACATGACGAACGCGGAGTGGGCGGTGGTCCGGCCGCTGCTGCCGGTGCCGGGCTGGATGCGCGGCCGGGGCGGGCAGTCAGAGGTGTTCTGCCACCGGTCGATGCTCGATGCCATCCGCTACCTGGTGGACAACGGCATCAAGTGGGGGGCGATGCCCGGGGACTTCCCGCCGTGGGGCCGGGTATATGCGTTCTTCCGCGGCTGGCGCGACCAGGCCCTGGTGAAGGATTTCCACGACCGGCTGCGCGCCAACGTCCGCGAGCGTCTGGGGCGGGATGCGGAACCGACCGCCGGCGTGATCGACTCGCAGTCGGTCAAGGCGGACGCCGTCGTCGGCGCGGACAGCCGCGGCTTCGACGGCGGCAAGCTGGTCAACGGCCGCAAGCGGCACGCCGTGGTCGACACCCTCGGCCTGCTGCTGGGCGTGATGGTCACCGCCGCTGATGTCGGCGACCGCACCGCCGCCCAGGTGCTGCTTGAGCGAGTGGCTGCCGTGCATCACCGGCTGGCCCTCATCTGGGCCGACGGCGGCTACACAGGCAGTCTCGTCGAGCACTGCCTGGCCACGCTCGCCCTGGTCTTGGTGATCGTCAAGCGCAGCGACGACACGCGCGGCTTCGTGGTGCTGCCCAAACGGTGGATTGTCGAGTGGTTCTTCGCCCACCTGATGCGCACCCGCCGCCTGACATGCGACTTCGAGCGGCGCACCACCAGCGCCGAAGCGATGGTCTACTGGTCGATGATCCTGCTCATGACCCGCCGCTTGGCCCGGCCGCGCCCGCAGCGAGCGTGAACCGGCCCGGCGCAGGCTCGGCGAGCCAGCCGCGCGCGACCAGGCGTTTCGCCTTCGATCGCAGTGCCTCCACCCGCGCCGGCACCACGTCCATGCCGAACCCTGCGGCCATCTCCTGGCAGTTCAGCGGCCTTGACCGAGCCGGGACCGGTCCGCGAGCGCCTGCAGGATGCGCTGGTAGTCCACAGACAACGCCGACCAGGCCAGCCCTTCACGCCACACCGGCACCTGCGACTTCGGCTTCGCCGCATCCCCAGGCGCCGACTGCGCGTCCGCATCCCGCGGCTCCTCGGTGACTGCCGTATCGGAGGCGTTGCCGCCGCCCGGAGCCAGCACCGTATCGACCCGCCTGCGGGCGATCGCCCACTCCTGCCATTCCTGCTCGGCCTCGGCCAGCTCGGTCTGGATGCGGTCGGCCTCCTCCCGCAGCCCGTCGACTCGACGACGAGCGGCGAGCTCGTGCTGTTCCAGCAGTCCGACAACCGACGGCATCCGCGACCTCCAAGGGAGCGACAACACGACAGGCCACCACTCCCACGGAATCACCGACTCTATGCCTCACCAGCGAAAACGCCGTCCCAGGTTCGGTACGACAACAGCTACTGAGGTGGATGAGCTGGGAGGATCCGTTTCTGCTTTCCCGGTATCGAGTTCACGGGCCCGCAGGTCGGTCAGGCAGGCGTGGGCGGCCATGGCCAGGGTCGCCGGGGATTGCTGAACCCCCGCCGTACCCGCGCTGGCGCCAGTGCAGCACGCTCGACATGGGGCCGGGGGCTCTGGCGAACGCGGAACGGCGCGACTCACGCGGTGCATCCGACTCGGGCCTCGAAACCTGTTCCATCCAGACAGTCCCCAGGTGACGTCCCGTAGCGGTCAATGCTCCAACCTACGGATTGGCGGCGGTCAGGATGGATTCCGCGACGGAGGTGCGTGCGTACAGCACCGATCGTCCGGCTCGATGGGCGCTGACCAGGCCCGCGTTACGGAGCGCGGTCAGGCTTTGAGAGACGCCTGCGGGGGAGAGTCCTGTGCGGCCGGCCAGTTCGGTGGTGGAGGCCGGGCTGGCGAGTTCGGTCAGCAGCAGGGTGCGTGAGCGGCCGAGTACGGCGGCGAGGGCGCCCGTCCCGGTGGTGGGCCGTGACTCCCACAGGGAGCCGATGCCGCGTGCGGGGTAGGCGAGTTGCGGCGGGTCCGGCGGTGTCACCCGGGTGAGCGGGCCTGACCCGGTGAAGACCGAAGGGATCAGCAGGAGTCCGTGGCCTGCTGTCTGCCGGGAGAGGTCCTTGGGCCGGCGGAGCAGTCGTAGCGTGTCGTTGTCCCAGCGCACCGAGGTGTGCAGATCGTTGAGGAGGTGGGCCGCGCCGCGCTCGGCGACCTGCCGTGCCCGGTGGGCGACATCTGCGTCGAGCACCGCCCGGATCCGCGCCCAGTAGGGGGCGAGCGCCAGGTCCCAGTAGGTTTGGATCTCTTCCGCGACGCGGGCGAGGTGAGCTTGCGGCTGCGCGTACAGGGCGCGTGCTTTGGGGCCGAGACCTCCTCGCTGGAGCCTGAGGTGGTCGAGGTCGTGGCGTACGCGGTCGGCGTGAGCGGCCGCGATGCCCTCGAGCTCGGCCGCCAGTGTGGGGGCCGGTCCGGAGGGCGTCGGGTTGAGGAAGTCGGGGACGTAGCCGGACGGGGGGATCAGCTCGGCGAGCCATCCCCGGCCCAGCCCGGTGGCCGCGACGCGTGCCCGTACCTGTTCGATCCAATGCTGGTGCACCGGGTGGACGGATCCCGAGTTCAGCAGCCGGAAGCTGGGCCCGACCTCCCACATGGGCGAGACAGCAAAGCGCATCTGCGCCAGATCCCTTGCCGAGAACAGCAGTTCCGCCACGACGCCCCCGAGGATTCATCTATGCCTGAATAAGTGGAGGCGATCTTACGAGGGACAGATCATTCCGACATGACCTCAGACATGACCTCAGACATGACCTCCGAGATGAGCTCCGACATGACCTCAGAGCCGATCAACGCGGCGGCATCAGGCACCTGGAAGCTCGGAGACCTGGTGGTGAACCGGATCGGCTTCGGCGCGATGCGCCTGCCGCAGACTGGTGAAGCGCTTATCCCGGGCGCCGTCCCGCGCGACCGTGACCAGGCGATCGGCGTGCTCCGCCGCGCGCTCGAGCTCGGTGTGAACCACATCGACACCGCCGCGTTCTACTTTTCGCCGCTGCGCTCCGCCAATGAACTGATCAACCGGGCCCTGGCCCCCTACCCGGACGACCTGGTCATCACCACCAAGGTGGGGCCGGGGCGGGACTCCTCGGGCCAGTGGCAGCCGCATGCCGTCCCCGAGCAGTTGCGCGGCCAGGTCGAGGAGAACCTGCGTCAGCTTGGCCGCGGCCACCTGGATGTGGTGAACCTGCGCATCGTCGGGAGCGCTTCGATCGCCGAGCGCTTCGGCGCGCTCGCTGAACTGCGTGCCGCCGGCCTCATCCGCCACCTGGGCATCTCCAACGTCAACCCCGCACAGCTCGCCGAGGCCCAGGCCATCGCGCCAGTGGTGTGCGTGCAGAACCAGTACGGCATCGGGGTGCGGCCCGACCAGGACGCATTCGTCCAGACCTGCGGGGAGCAGGGTGTCGCCTTCGTGCCGTTCTATGCGGTCGCCGGTTCCGGGCGCGAGGCCGGGGCCAGCGGCAATGACGACCCGAAGATTCTGGCCGTCGCCAAGGCGCACGGGGCAAGCCCAGCCCAGGTCCGGATCGCCTGGACACTGCACCGCGGTCCGCACGTGCTGGCCATCCCAGGGACCGGCAACCCGGACCACCTGGCATCCAACGTGGCCGCCGGCGCGCTACACCTCATCGAGGACGAACTGGCCATCCTCGACTCCCTGCACCACAGGACCGCTGAGTAAGAGATCGCCTCAATTGCTCTGATCAATTGCTCTGATCACTGGAGGCTGTCCCGTAGGGGGTTGGCTTGTGTTTGTGTGGGGTTGTCCTGGAGCCGGCGGGGAGCGTGTCGCCTGTGGGTCCCACAGGTGCACGCTGTCGGTCCTACGTCGTGCCGTTGTCGAGGCTTACCCCAGCAGCCAGCTCGCGGAGGTCGCGGACGGCCAATGGCGCAACTCCACCTGGAGCGAAACCATCACCGGAACCAGCGTCGAGCGCGGTGAGACCAAGATCGGCGTGGTCGGGTTCAGCCTGCCGGACACGGAGAACGCCATGTCGTTCCAACTGTGCGGTCCCACGAAGGAAGCCGAAGTGGACGCCGACCGATTCGCCTGTGTCCCGGTCAAGGCCTCGGACCGGACCGCGAGTTGACGAACGAGTACCCGAGCCGAGGCCGCGTGCGCCCCGCCCGTGCCTAGAGGTTGTCCCGTCCCGTATGGGGGTGGGAGTTATCCGGTGAGGGCGAGGTTGTGCAGGCGGGCGATGCCGAGCGCGGCCTGATGGACGCCGTTGCCCTTGAGCCGACAGTCCTGCAGGAGCCCTTGAGTCGACAGTCCTGCAGGACTTTCCAGTTCTTCAGCCGGGACAGTCCGTGCTCGACGGGCACGAACTCGCCGGTGGACCTTGTGCTCTGCTTCCTGTTCCTGCTGGAAGCTCAGGTGCTGTTGGCCTCGTTGTTTGCGATGCGGGATCAGCAGCTCGGTGCCTTGATAGCCGTCGTCGGCGATCAGCGGGGCCCGCGACAGGCACGGTCCACTCCGGACTCGGTGAATGCCCGGCGGTCGTTGCGACTACTGGGCAGCGGAACGTCGATGGCCGCCATCAGGCGGCTGTTGGCGTTGATGACGACCTGCGGGTTTGTCGAGTACCAGTAGTTCTTGCTCGAGGCCGCGAACGGCGGGCCGGGGAGATCGCCAGCGGTGGCTTCACCTGGCGGCAGCTGCCGGCGCTCTCCGGCCCGTCCGGTCCCGTCCGGACTGACCACGCCGCTGGGCCGCCACCGCTGGACCGTAGAGCGGACGGTGAGATGGCTGTCCGTACAGGCGTACCTGGAGCGACTCGACGAAGCTGCCGCTGCCTTGGCGTCTGGCAGTGGTGACGAGGTGGAAGCCGTAGGTGTCCATCCGACAGGCGGTCGCCTGGGCGTTTTACCGACATGATCCGGCACCGTCCCGGCCGTGTACGCGCGCTTGCTGATCTTGCTCATCAATCGGTTGATTCATCAACGCCATGGCGGGTTGCCGGTTGCGGCGGCGCGGGATTCGGGGCGAGAAGCGGAAACAGCCTGGTGACCGCAGCCACCGCCACAGTGCCCTGGGGGCGTGCGGCCGGGCGGTCGTCCCGGTCGCGGTAGTTGGCGAGCAGATGGCGGATGGACGTGGCGAGTTCGGACATCTCTGCTGGGGTGAGGTGAAGCACGGCGCTGAAGGATTCGTCCTGCTGCCACTCGGCCGGCGCCTGGTCCCGGTGGGCCAGCCAGCGCTGGTAGCTCTCGTCTTCCAGGCCGCGCGCGAGGGCGGCGAACTCTTCTTGCTCTTCCTGGTCGGGCTGGTGGGGAGACTCCCACCGGAGCTGCCACGGCCGTGCCCGGCCGCCTTGGTGGGCTGCTTCTTCGATGAGGCCGTACCGGGCGAGCTGGCGTAGGTGGAAGGAGCAGAGGCCGGAGCTGTAGCCGAGGCGGGCGGCGGCCTCGGTGGAGGTGATGGTGCCGACTTCGGCGAGCAGGTCCAGCAGGGCGACGCGCACCGGGTGGTCGGGGAGGGACTGCCGGGCGCCGTCCGGCAGGGGGCCTGTGGCTGCGGTTTGACGGTTCTCATCGCTCACTTTGCAAAGAGTGCTACTTTGCAAAGGACTTGGCAAGCCGTCTGGGGCAGGCTGGCGCCCTTACCCGACGGATGAAGCGTTTACGGAAGGCGTTGATGACCCATGGCTGTTCGGTTCGGTGACACCTCGCAGGACCGCCGGGTGCGTGTGCAGGGTGAGCCCGTCGAGTCCTACCCGCGGCTCGCGCCGGAGGTGGGCCAGGGTGCGGTGCGCCGGATTACTGTGGTGGGGGAGGAGATTCTGCGCCGCCGGTGCCGGGAGGTCACTCAATTCGGCACACCGGAGCTGTCGAAGCTGATCGACGACATGTTCGCCACCAACCACGTGGCGGAGGGTGCGGGGCTCGCTGCCAACCAGGTCGACGTGGACCTGCAGTTGTTCGTGTGGGACATCACAGACGAGTGGGGCGTCCGCCACGTCGGGCACATCGCCAATCCGGTCCTGGACGAGGTGTCGGCCGAGCACCGCAGGCTGGTGGAGGAACCCGAAGGGTGTCTGTCCGTTCCCGGTCCCTACCGAGTGGTGCCCCGCCTCGACCGTGCCGTCGTCCGGGGTCGCGACAAGGACGGCGAATCGCTGGTGATCGAAGGCAGGGGCTACTTCGCCCGGTGCCTGCAGCACGAGACAGATCACCTTCACGGTCACCTGTATCTGGACCGGCTTGCCCAGAGGGAACGGAAAGCGGCCCTCCGCGAGATGGGGGCCTCCCAGGACGAGGTATTCGCCCGGCGTGCCGCCGTGGCGAAGAGACTCGGCAAGTGACTCGCGTTCTTCCGCACGCACAGGCGCGGCCGCCGGAGGGGACTCCGGTGCCAACTGCTCCAGTTGGCCACTGAGGCTGTGTCTGTTCGTCCGCCTCCTCCGCCTCCTCCGCCTCCTCCGCGTCCTCCTGGCGTGGATCGTGCCGAATTCGTGGTCGTCGTTATGGTGCCGGCCAGTGTGATCTCGGGGTCGTGGGCGACCCGGTGGTACCGCCGTGGCCCCGCGCTCGGCTGACGAGAACGGGGCCACGTATCGGGATGGGGCACAGGGCGGCCGCGGCGCTGCGCAGGTTCTTGGCGGCCAGGGCGAGCCCTTCGGTCTGGGAGTAGGCGGCGTCCTCGTGCTCGATGTTCACGGCCATGCCCGGGGCGATCTCGGCGAGGGCGCGCAGGAACTCGGTCCAGTAGGCGACGTCGTGTCCGAGGCCGACGGCGACGAACTTCCATGCCGGGTTCTCCGGCCAGGTGTTGCACCAGAATCCGAAACCGGTGGGCACCTTGCCGGCCGCGTCGGCGGGCACGCGGGTGAACGGCGTGTCCAGCACGCCACGGATGTCGGCGCCGGGGCAGAGCGTCGCGTCCTTCGCGGCGGCGCGGAACACCAGCGGGCCCAGCCACTTGATGGAGGCCACGAAGTCCATGCCCTGTCACATCAGGTGCGAGGGGTCCATCTCGGAGCCGATGTTCGTCGTCCCGGCCTCGTCGACGAGCCGCTTCAGGGTGACCGGGGAGAACACCGGGTTGATCGCCACCGACCGGCGCCGCGGCTACCGCACCGCTATGCGGCGTCACGGCCTCGATGGCCGCATCCGGATCCTGCGCGGCGACCACACCGAAGCCGCGGGCGCACGAGCCGTCCGTCACTTGCTCGACGGGGGTGACGTGCCCACCGCCGTCGTCGCCTCCAACGGCCAGTGCGCCATTGGCGTCCTGGCGGCCTTCGCCCGAGCCGGGGTCGCCGTTCCGGGCGATGTCTCGGTGGCCGGCTGCGACGACGACAGCCTCTCCAGGCTGAGCTGCTCCAACCTGACCACCGTCAGCCAGGGCGCAGAGGGGCAGGCCCGGTACGCGGTGGCCGCCGCTGTCGAGCGCCTCGACCAGGGGCGCACCGAACCCCTTGAGGTCGCACTCACCCCGCACCTTGGCGTTCGGCCGACGGGACGCCCAGCGGTCAACTCGCCCTGTTTGCCGACGGGAGCCCTTCCGCTTGGGGGCGCCCTGCCAACGTCGCTCCTTAACTGCCGGGCGGCGGTGGGGTGTTCGGCATGTCGCCGGGGCATCTCCCCGACGAGACGATCGATCGTAGGAGTGAACAGCGCAATTCCTGCCCGATTTCGGGCAGAAAAGTGGATGTTCTACGACTCCCGGCCTATGGTGATCGTCCATGATCCCCATAGACGCATTGTGGACTTTCTCCCTGATGGTGGGACTTCTCACCCTCACTCCCGGGCTGGACACCGCGCTCGTGCTGCGCACCGCCGCGCTCGGGCAACGTCGTCGTGCCTGGGGCGTGGTCCTCGGAATCCAGAGCGGCACACTGGTCTGGGGCGCGCTCACCTCACTCGGTGTCACCGCACTGCTGACCGCGTCTCACCTCGCCTACGAGACACTGCGCTGGGCCGGAGCCGCGTACCTGGTGTGGATGGGTGGCAGGCTGTTGTGGGCCACCTGGCGCCGCTCGGTGGACGAGTGCCCGCAGTCGACCGGGAGCGGGGCCGAGGCCAAGACCGGGAAAGGCGCAGGCCACACCCTGCTCGGCGGCTGGCGTCAAGGCATCACGACCAATCTTCTCAACCCGAAGATGGGCGCCTTCTACGTCGCGGTGCTCCCGCAGTTCATCCCCGCCGATGCCCCGCATCTCGCTGCGGGCATGCTCCTGGCCGGTGTGCACATCCTCCTGGCCGTCATGTGGGCCGGTGTGCTGATCACCCTCGCGCACGTGCTCCGCGACCGCCTGCAACGGCCCTCGGTGCGCCGCTCTCTCGACCGCATCACCGGTACGGTCATCGCCGCCTTCGGCCTCCGCCTCGCGCTCGGGGAGTGAGGCGGAGACCGAAGGTGGCGAGAGGGGAGACCGCACGCCGGCGTCTCGATGACCTCCGGAACGCGAACGGTCGCGTCATGAGGCTGGTGTGCGCCTCTGCCGGCCGCGCCGACAACCTCTGAACGGGCAACCAACTCAGGCAACCAACTCAGTCAACCGGCTCAGGCAACCAGCTCACCCGAAGGGAAAGGACGCATACATGGGCTCGCTCCCCACCAGCACGGAGGCCGTGGTCTTCGACTGCGACGGCCTGCTGGTCAACACCGAAGTCTGCTGGACCGTCGCGGAAACGGCCATCTTCGCCGCGCACGGCCACCCCTTCGGCCCCGAACAGAAAGCGCTGGTCATCGGCCGTACCGTGGAAGCCGCGGGAGAGGCCATGGCGGATTACTTCGCACGGCCCGGAGCCGGTCCCGAACTCGCCGCCGAACTCCTCGGAAGAGTCCGCAAGGAGCTGGCCCGGGGCGCCGCCGCCCTCCCCGGGGCAGCGGAGCTGGTACGCGCCTGCCGGGCAGCCGTGCCCATCGCCGTCGCCAGCAACAGCCCCCGGGAACTGCTGGACACGGCACTGGGTTCGGCTGGTCTCGCCGAATACTTCCCCCACTCGTTCGCCGCCGACGAGGTGCGTTCCCCCAAGCCCGCACCAGACCTCTACCTCATGGCATGTGAGGCACTCGGTGTGGCCCCGAAGCATTCCGTCGCCTTCGAGGACTCGGCCACGGGCATCTCCTCGGCGCGTGCTGCCGGGCTTTACGTCGCCGTCGTTCCGTCCCTCCCGGGTGCCAACCTCGACCACGACTGGCTGGGAGCCGGCCTGGGCGAACCCGAATTGCTGGACTGGGCAAGGGAACTGAGCAAGGGAAATGAGAAAGGGAATTGAGCAAGGAAAATGGGATAGGGAACTGGGGGCATGACGCTGTCTGCTGACCCGCCTCTTTGAGGGCACGGGCGGAGGCGGCTCGCCCACGCTCGACCAACTCGCCCTCGCCAGGCTGATCGAGGCCGGCCGCTTCGACCGGCACCTGCGCCGGATGCGGACCACGTATGCGGCGCGGCGCACCGCCCTGCTGGCAGCACTCGCCGAACACGCTCCCGGGGTTGGCGTGACCGGTCTGGCCGCCGGTTTCCATGCGGTCGCCCAGCTCGACGCATCGGCCGACGAGCAGGACGTCATCGCCGCCGCCCGTGCCCGGTCCGTCGGCCTGTACGGAATGAGCACCTGCCGCTCCTCGCACCGGACCGAGCCGGCACAGCTGGTCCTGGGGTTCGGCAACGTCGGCGAACGCGCCATCGCGGCAGGCATCACGGCCATCGCCGACCTGCTGAGGGGCCGGTAGTCCCCGTCACCGGTCCGCCCGAAACCCAGTGACCGCCGGCCGACCTCGTCACCAACTCACCACCGCAGTAAGGATGTTATGGACATCATCGAGGAAGTAGCCCACTCCGGTGCTCGTGTCACCGAGGCCCTCGACACGCTGACCGACGCGGAGGCGCGGGCGCCCTCGGCGCTGTCCGGCTGGACCCGCGGACACGCCACGTCGACCTGAACATCGGTTACCGCACCGCCGACTGGCCGAGCACGTACGTGACATGGGCCCTCGACGACACCGTCGCCGGGCTGACCGCACGCAGCTTTCCCGTCGCTCGGATAGAAGCCACCGACCTCGCCCGATCTTGGGCACTGTCCCCGACCGGGCCCCACATCACCGGTGCCGGCCACGCCCTTCTCGGCCGGCTCAGCGGCCGCGCGACCGGCACCCCTCTCCTATCCGACCGTCCCCTGCCGAACCCGCCCAACTGGCCGCTGCCGCTTGCTCCCGGCTGGGTCTGAGCGTCGCCACTTCCCGAGCTGTGCTTGCGCGGCCCGATCGCCGCGGCCCCTCACCGAGATGCGCAGGCAAGCTCGGTCAGAGGGCCCGGGGGTCAGTCCGTTGCGGTGTTTTCCGCGCGGGACAGGGCGACTTCGAGTACGACCAGCAGTGCGTCCCGGACCGAGCCTGTCTTGCGTGCATCGAAGACGATCAGCGGTACGTGGTCGGAGACGTCCAGCGCCCACCGCACCTCGTCGAGGCTGTGGTGGATCTCGCCGTCGAACGCGTTGACGGCGACGGCGAACGGGATGCCCTTGTGCTCGAAGTAGTCGACCGCGGCGTAACAGTCGTCCAGGCGGCGGGTGTCCACGATCACCAGACCGCCGAGAGCTCCCTCGACCACGTCGTCCCACATGAACCCGAACCGGTCCTGGCCCGGCGTGCCGAACAGGTAGAGCTTCAGCGTCGGGTCGATGGTGATGCAGCCGAAGTCCATGGCGACCGTGGTGGTGGTCTTGCCGGGGGTGTGGGAGAGATCGTCCACGCCCGCCGCGACCTCGGTGATGGCGGCCTCCGTGGTCAGCGGCCGGATCTCGGAGATCGAGCCCACGGCCGTGGTCTTGCCGACGCCGAAGCCGCCGGCAATGACCAACTTGACCGGCAGCGGCGGCTGTTCAACCGCTGTCACGGAGTGTGTCCCGTGAGTCGGGGACGGCACGGAGACCATCAATAACCCTTCGCAGTACGGAAATGTCCTGGGTTGCCCTGGCGTTCGGGACATGGATCGCCAGATGTCCGGCGGCGCGCAGGTCCTCCGCCAGCACCCGGACCACGTTGAGGTGGAGGCGCAGCCGCGCGGCCAGTTCCGCCACCGACTGCGGCCGCCGGCAGGCGGCGACGATGTCGTGTTGTTCGAAGGAGAGCGAGTCCAGGACGGAGAGCCCGGACGATGTCGCCACGACCTGGGTCTCGACCGGGAGCGGTGGGCCGGCGCCGCCCCCCGCCACCCGGCCGGCGGTCAGCAGGAAAGGCCGGATCGCGGGAGCGCGGCCGGCCGGCTCCGACGGCCCCGGGGCTCCGCCCTCCCCCAAGCTCTCGGCTCGTCCTCCACTCTCGGCTTCGCTCGAGCGGGGGGACCCCCATGAGCAGGGGGGACCCCCAGCCTCGTTCGATCCTGATTCACCGGCGGCCATCATGATCCTCTTCTCGGCGCCTGCACCCCTGCCTCCGTGGTGTGGGACGGGTCAGCGGGCCGGTGCGGCGCCGGCGTTGTTCTTGAGCTGCAGCACAAGCTGGGGGGTGAGCGCGCTCCCGGCCCGGTTGGCGAAGAGGGTCATCTCGTAGGCGATGTTGCCGAGCTTCGCCTCCTTGGAGGTCACCACGCCGAGAACGGCACCGCAGCCGATGGCGGACACCAGTACGTGGCCGCCCTCCAAGTCGATGATGACCTTGTTGAGGCCGCCGAGGCCGTAGTTGCCGGACGCACCGGCGGCCAGACTCGTGATGCCCGACACGATCGCGGCGAGCCGCTCGGAGTCGGCCTGCTCGCGCAGTTGGGAGACGGCGATCAGCAGGCCGTCGGAGGACACCGCGATGGCGTCGACGACGCCGGCGGTCTGGGTGGCGAACCGGTCGAGCAGCCAGGTGAAGTCGGCCGCGGCGGCTGTCAGATCCATGGGCTCGTCCCGCTCGGAACTGCTCTTACCTGTCGGCGTCGTCACTGCCCGACTCCTTCCGGGGTTGCTGGTGTGGCGATGGGGCTGAATTGCTCGGGGCAGGAGCGCTCTCTCGCTCCGCCCTGTGTACGGCGGCCTCGAATTCGTCGAGTTCCGAACGGACCGCGTCGGCGTCGACAGGCCGGCGCACGTCCTGGGTCTCCCGGTCGGCCGTTGGGGTGGTCATATCGAGCGTCGCACCCCGTACCCGCCGTCGCAGCGGCCGGCCGGACTGTGCCGGCCGCGGCTCGACCGCGGGGGCGGTCTGTTCCCCGTCCGTACGGCGCGGGAGGCGCCGGGGCAGCTCGCCTTGCCGGGAGGGGGCGGCGGGCCGTCGTTCGAGCGTGACGGCGGGGGCTCGCACCGGCAGGGGTGTGGCGGAGGCCGGCGCGGGCTCGGGTGCGGGCGCGGTGGACTCCTGCTCGGGCGTTGCCGGATGCTCGGCCTCGGCCTCGGCCGCGTCCGCTGCCCCGGACGGTGTGGCGGCGGGGCTCACGGCCAGCAGCAGCGCGGAGGGAAGCCAGACAGTGCCGGTGACCCCGCCGCCCGGTGTACGGCTCAGGGTGACCCGTATGCCCGAGCGCCGGGCGAGGTTTCCGACCACGAACAGGCCGAGGACCTTGGTCGGTACGAGGTCGAGCCGTTCCCGGCGGACCAGCCGGGCGTTCTCCTCGTCGAGGCGTTCCGCGGTCATGCCGAGGCCGTGGTCGATGACCTCGATCAGGGCTCCACCGTCCGAGGTGACGTCGGTGCCGGGCCGGACGACCACTTCGACGGGCGTGTCGGACGGGGAGAACGAGACCGCGTTCTCCAGCAGTTCGGCGAGCATCAGCGTCAGGTCGTCGACGATGTCGGGCCCGACGGTGACCTCCGTCTCGGACCGCAGGGACACCCGCTGATATCCCTCGATCTGGCCGAGCCCGGCCCGGATGACGTTGACCAGGGCGGTCGGCCGGGCCTCCACCTCGGGGTCCCGGATTCCGGCGAGCAGCATCAGGCTGTCGGCGTTGCGCTGGAGGCGTACGGCGATGTGGTCGATGCGGTACATCCGCTCCAGGACGTCGGGGTCGGTCTCCTCGCGTTCCACGGCGTCGATCAGCATGAGCTGGCGTGAGGTGAGGTTGCTGACCCGGCGTCCGACGTTGCCGAACATCTCGGCGACGTTGCGGCGGCTGAGCACCTGCCGCTCCAGCAGCGCCGCGGCGGTGACCTGCACCTGGTTGAACGCCTCGGCCAGGTGGCCGATCTCGTCGTGGACCGGGACGGGGATGGGCCGCGGCTGCAGCGGGGTGCTGTCCGGCGACTCGTCGTCCTCGACTCTGGCGAGCTCCTCGCCGGCCACGTCGACCACCTGCTGGGCGGCGCCGGTCAGGGCCGCCAGGGGACGCACGACCGAGCGCCGGACCAGGACGGAGAAGGTCAGCCAGGAGGCGAAGCCGAGCAGGGCGAGGCCGAGCATCGCCAGCGCGTTGTCCAGGGCGCTGCGGGAGAGACCGTCGGCCCGCGCGGCGATCTGGTCGATCAGGGACCGGGTGATGTCGAGGCGGGCCTCGGCCTGCCGGGTCCCAGCGGTGATCGCCTTGCGCAGCTCGTGCGGGGTCTGGCCCTGCAGCGAGCCCGGATCGATCTGGAGCTCCGCGAACTGGGCCTCGATGCCGTTCTCCTCGGCATCTCGCTCGATTCCGCCCAGGCGCAGGACCTGGTCCGGGTCGGCGATCCTGCCAAAACGCTCTGCCTGTTCCTCGTAGACCTTGTGGGCACCGACCGCACGGGTGTACTCGGTGAGCGCGTTGGCATCCCGGGTCTGGGCGGAGAACACCCCGCTCTCGAAGGCCGCGTGGGCGGCGTCGGCGCGCAGTACCGTGTCGAGAAGGTTGGTGACCGAGGACGACGAGGTGCCGACGTAGCGGTCGAGGCCGATGCCGTCGATCAGGTAGCCGACCGCGGCGGCGTACGCGGGGTCGATCGTGGCGGCCGGAACCGAACCCCGTTCGACCTTGTCGCGCAGCACGGCAAGGCCCCGGATGTACTCGAGGGCCCGCGCCTCTTCCTTCGGCAGGCCCGCCCCGAACGCGGAATGCACGGCGGTGACCTGCTCATCGGTGTCCCGCTGCGTCTGACGGTAGACGGCGGTTGACGGCAGGGCGGCGCCGGGCCGGGCCGACTCCTGCTCCACGGACAGCAGGAGCGCCTGCCGGTGTTCCGCCTGTACGTCGTTGATCAGCCTCGTGACCTGCTCGCTGTCGCGCACCAGCTCCGCGCTCCGGCCGGCGTCCGCGGCCTTCTGCATCTGAGAGGTGACGCCGACGCCAAGAAGGATGCCGACGACGGCGACAGGCGCGATCACCAGAACGTTGAGTTTCCGCCGGAACGGCCACCGGTCCAGAAGGGCGCCCGCCTGCTGACGGAACCGCGGCCGCAACGGTGAACGCCGGGACGGGTCCAGTTCGTGTTGTGGCGGGTCCACTGTGTCCACAGACACCCAGGCCTCCTTACGACGTGCTCCTGAGCGGTGACCGAGGTGGTGTTGTTGCCGACCGCCGACGAGGGGGGAGCGTGACGCTCGCGAATTCGCCTTACATGCGAACATCGCGAAGTTTACTCGCAAATGTGAGCGAAAAGATTCCGCCACACGTCCAACCGGCCGCGAACATTACCGCTTGTGCACGCGCATGCAACACATGACCGTCAATGGCCAAGCGGTATTCAACTCTTTGTCACGTTTGGCCCGTTACTCGTTGCCGTGTGGCGTGCCGGTTGATGAGCGGTGTCCGTAGGGGAGCGGGCGGGGGCCGGCTGGTTCCTCGCCGAGCCCGGCGACGGCGGCGTAGGCCGTACGTCCGGAGGTGGATGCCCCGCGGAGCATCGCCACCCGTAACCTGTCTCCCCCCACCCCAACCCGTATCCTCATCCTGCCCTGCGAGGAGACCCGTGCACCCCACCCGCAAGGCGGCCGTGACAGCCGCCGCACTCCTGGTCATGGCCACCGCCGGCTGCGAATCCGGCGCAGGCACCACCGCATCCCACAGGAGCTCCTCCAAACCCGGATGCCCCACCGCCCTCTCCAGGGCCGAGCAAGCCGTCAAGAAGGCCGAGGCGGTCAACGCACCCTGGAAGGGCCCCACCACCGGACCCAAGGCAGTCCACGGCAAGACCATCGTCTACATCGCCCAGACCCTGACCAACCCCGGCGTTGCCGGAGTCGCCCAAGGCGTCCAGGAAGCCGCCAAGATCGTCGGCTGGCACGCCCGCACCCTCAACGGCCAGGGCACGCCCGGCGGCCTCCGGGCCGCCTTCAAGCAGGCCCTCAGTCTCAAGCCGGACGGCATCGTCATCAGCGGTTTCGATCCCGGGATCGCCGCAGCGGACGTCAAAAAGGCCAATGCGGCGGGAATTCCGCTGATCGGCTGGCACGCCACCGCCGCTCCCGGCCCCAGTAAAGATCCGCAACTCGTCAGCAACATCACCTCCCGGGTCGAGGACGTCGCGAAGATCAGCGCCGACTGGATCATCGCCCGTTCCAACGGCCACGCGGGCGTCGTCCTGTTCAGCGACACCTCGATACCCTTCGCGAAGCGCAAGTCCGATCTGATCAAGAAGGAACTCGCCACCTGCTCCGGCACCAAGCTGCTGAGCTACACCAACATCCCCATTCCCCAAGCCAACAGCCGCTCCATCGGCGAAGTCCGCTCCCTGCTGTCCCGTTTCGGCCGCAAGTGGACCTATTCCGCCGCCATCAACGACCTGTACTTCCGCCACGCCGCCCCGGCCCTGCGCGCCGCAGGCAAGGACGGAGCCGGTGCCCCGTTCAACATCGGTGCCGGTGACGGTGACCCGTCGGCCTTCCAGCGCGTCAACGGCAAGGACTTCCAGGCCGCCACCGTGCCCGAGCCCCTCTCCGAACAGGGCTGGCAGATCATCGACGAGTTCAACCGCGCCTTCGCCGGCGCCCCGGACAGCGGGTACGTCGCCCCTGCCCACATCGCCACCGCCACCAACAGCGGCGGCGCGCTGTCCTGGGACTCCGAGGGCTACCGCCAGGCCTACCGCAAGATCTGGGGCGACTGACGTGCCCCCTGTGGAAGCCCGTGCCCGTGCTCAACAACGATCAAACTCGGTTGCCGGAGACCTGAGTTCTCGTGACGGCCGTAAGGCTAGACGGAGTGACGGGTGCGACGAGACAGAGCTTGACTGACGACTTTTGCGACGACGGTGGGATGGAACAGTACGGCGGGCGAGGCCACCATGTTGGCCACCCGCGCGAATCGGGACCACACCCGTGCGTCGCGAACAGATACCTCGAAGAGGTGCTTGTTGTACCAGTGGGCGATCCGCGCCGTGATGGGCTGGTGGTGTCGGTTCCACATGAGGTCCGAATTGCTCGACAAAGTCCATGGCGTCAGGACAATGCGCGCCACCGCGCGCTGAAATCCCTTGCTGAGACCATCAAGGCCGTTCCCGAGCCGCCTGTGTTTGGTCAGCGTGCGGTGGAGGAGTTCGGCTTCCAGCGCGGCAACGGTCAGGCCCTGCCCATAGACGGGGTTGAACACGCAGACCGCGTCACCGATGGCGATGAGGCGGTCCGGCCAATCCTTGACCTTGTGGTAAAGACGCCACTGGTTGTTGATATTGGTGTAGCGATAGGCCGGCTCTTGGCTGGTGCGGCCTTCGATCTGCTCGGCCAGATGACGATTCTTCAGGCTCTTCGCGAAATCCAGGTAGGCGCTGTGCTCGGTCGGTGGCATCTGGTCTTCGAACCCGAATAACGAGCACAGCCAGCGGTTCCGCTCCACCGCCAGGACGACACCACCCCGGGGGGTATGGGGCGCAAACGTCATCTGGTAGGCGATGTTGAAGCCCGGGTGACTCTCCTCCGGCCGGTCGAATTTCCTTGAGGTGTACGTGATCTTCGCCTTGACCACGCGCTTCTCGGGCACGGAAAGACCCATCTCCGTGAGCCAATTGTCCAAAGCGCTGGACCGCCCCGAGGTGTTGACCACCAGGTCCGCTACGAGTTCCGTTGGCTGCTCGGCGCCCTCCGTCCGGTACAGCACCCGATTCGCTGTGCCGGGGCTGCTCATTTTCAGGCCATCGCACCGAGTGGAAGGAAGGAGCGTCACTTCAGGCAGAGCGAGCACCTTGCCGCGCAGGCGCCGCTCCAGTTCATCCCGGGTGAACGTCTGGACCTCTACGCCCGTCCGATTGCGCGGGGCGAACCCGGCGGGCAGGAGAAAACTGATGTGCTCTCCGTAGTCGAAAACCGGTGCTCCGATGTCTTGCAGTTCCGCGCGGAGACCTGGGAAGAATTTCTCCAGGACTTCCGCGCCCTTCGCCAGCATGGCGTGGGCGTGATAGCCCTGCGGCGCATGCGGGTGGGTACCCGTGCGCTCGTCCACCGAGTCCTGTTCCAGGATGACCACTTCAGAGAAATGATCGGCCAGTACACGGGCCGTCACGAGACCGGCGTACCCTCCACCGATGACGACGGCCTTCCCCCATTTACCACCGCGCTGGACAGCTCTGTTCTTCACAGGCACATCTCTCCTCCGACGAGCATGCCACCCCGCTGCTTGGTGGCAAGACTCGACTTGATCCGTTTGCCGTGGGCGCTGGTGAGGTACCCCGTGACCGCTGCGTCGTACGTCGGCAGCGGGGGCGCACTGCGGCACGACCGGGGTGCGCGACACCACGCTCCACGCTCACTCGGCGCCGCGCGACAGGCCTACGCGTCAAGGAGCGTCCGCCTGACGCTGACTGGCGCGATGGGTTATCCGCCCAGGCTGCGGATCAACCGAGCGGTTGCGCCGCAGCCTCCTCCTCACCGCAAACGTTCTCGGACCGATCTGACCTCCGGATCGCCGTGCGAGCTCGGGGAGGCGGTGTGCTGACCGATGGCCTGGGCGACGTCCTCTGGGTGCGTCAGCTGGGGATGGTGGCCCGCGCCGGCGATGACGGTCACGGTGGCGCGCGGGAGCGTGTCCAGCAGGGCCTGTCCCTCGGGGGTGAGCGGATCGTGGGAGCCCACCACGACGTGCACGCGCCCCGGATACCGCTGCAGCTTGGCCCCGAGGTCGTCCCGCCACTGCGGCTTCGCGGTGGCGGCCAGGAGCCGGGCGGTGGTGCCCGCGACGGTGCCGCGACGAAGATCCGCCACACTCGATCGGAGTGCGCTCGCGTGCGCCGTGGTGCCCGTGAGCCGCTCGGCCAGCGCCTCGGGGCGTACGTGGCTCAGGTACCAGCGGGTCAGGGACACCCACCGAGCAGCGCGAGCCGGATGCGCCTGCAGGAAGAACGGCGATACGAGCGTGAGCTGATCCACCGCGCCGGGATGGGCGGTTGCGGCCTCGACGGCGGCCGCGGCGCCGATGGAGTGGCCCACCAGGTGACGGGCACCGGACTCGGTCACCAGGGTGGTCAGCCAGGATGACCAGTCGTCGCGGCGTCCGGCGCTGATCCCCAGGCCGGGCAGGTCGACGGCGCGGGCGCGACCCAGTGCCGCGATGACCGGCGCCCACGTGTCGGCGTTGACCGGCAGACCCGGTAGTACCACCGTGGGTGCGCCCGGTTCGCCGAGCTCGAACGTCCGCATCCCGCCAGGAGCGATGAACCGCCTGCCGCCCGCGGGGGCGTCGCCGAAGCGGTGCGCCGCCAGGTGGTCGGCCCAGCGGCGGATCGTCTCCGTGGTGTCCGGCATGGTCAGCCCGTGACGGGCGGCGAAGGCATGCGCCGAATCGGTGGGGTACCGGTCGCTCGACAGGAACGTCAAGGTCTCCGGATCGGCCTTGGTGAGCCATCGGGGCAGGCGCTTGACCAGGGGCACCGGGATCCGCGCACGGGGTGCCTTGACCCGGTAGTGCTCCGCGACAAGCTCGAGCACGCCGGGCAGCGCGGGCGTGTCGTCGTCCAGCAGCCAGTACGCGGTGCGCTCGGCGGCCTCGTCGACTGGAAGCTGGGCCATGAACCGGGCGAGGTAGTCGGCCGCGATCACCGGGACGAACGTCCGCGCGTTCCCCGGCACCGCCGCAAGCGAGCCCTGCCAGAGGTCCTTCACACTGGAGGCGAGCCCCAGGTACTGGTCGGACTCGCCGGTGACACTGTCACCGATCACGCTGGCCGGGTTGACGACGGACCAGGGAACGCCCAACTGCTCTGCCTCGGCCCGGAATACGGCGTCACCCTCGACCTTGGATGCCTCGTAGGCGCCCAGCGACCGGTAGGCCGCCCGTCTTTGCTCCTCGCTCCAGCGGGCAGGGCCGTGCCCTCCCACGCGGTACCCGGAGACATGAACCAGGCGGCGCAGGTGCGGCAGTCGCGCCGCGAAGGCGACCACCGCGCGGACGCTGTCGACGTTGGCGCGACGGGCCTCGTCCGCCGGCATCCCGAACCGGTAGGCACCGGCGCAGTTGTAGATCTCAGTGATGGTGATGTCGTCGCTTTCGCCCTCGATCAGCGACCGCTTGGCGAAATCGACCCGGAGGTCGGCGGGAGCCTTGTCGTGCCCGTGCTCGGCCAGCCACCCGGCGAGCCGCCGGTAGGACTCGTGGCTCCGGCTGGCCGTGCTCACCCGGACGCCGGCCTGGCCGAGTGCGAGCACCAGGTGGCGTCCGATGAAGCCGGTCGCGCCCAGCACCAGTGCGTGCCGGTCCGCCGCGCTCATGCCGAGGCCTCCGCATCCTGGTCCAGCAGGACGGCGAGCGCCTGGGCGGCGCAGTGCAGCGGCTCGGTGGATTGCTGGGCACGCGACACGATCACCGCTCCCTCCACCATGCTGACCACGGCTGTCGCCATGGCACGGGCGGCGGGACGAGGACGGCCGTGCGCGACGAGGTGCTCGGTCACCGGCGCGATCCACGACTCGAAGGCGTTCGCGCAGGCGTCCCGCAGCCGCTCGCTCTGCGTACCCATCTCCAGCGTCACCACCGAGACCGGGCATCCCAGTTGGAAGCCGCTGTCGTCGAGCATCCCGGCCAGTACGTCGATCACGCGGCGCACCACCTCGCCCGGTGTGGCCGTCTCCAGCGCCGAGTCGGCGACGAGAGAGCCGAACCGCGCGGCCGCGAGTTCGATGGCCTTCTCGCCGAGCGCCTCCTTCCCCTGGGGGAAGTGGAAGTACAGCGATCCCTTGGGGGCGCCCGCGTGCTCCACCACCGTGTTGAGTCCCGTGCCGCTGTAGCCGTGCCGCTGGATCAGTTCGAGCATCGACTCCGCCAGCCGTGTACTGGTCTTGGCTCCCTTGGTTTCAACCATGGGCAAATAATAGACCGGTCTACATATTTTTCAAGGGGTGTGGTCCGCGTCGTGGCGAGATTGACGCAGGAGTCGTACGGGCGGAAGCGGGGAGAGGCGGCCCGTACGGCGCGGTCGGACATCCCGGCGGAAGAGCCAAGAGGGGAACGGCGCCTCGGGCAGGCCTCAGTTGACGTCCGCGGGCGGGGGCGGAAGGCGCAGGTGTGCGAGGTCGTCGGGGGCGGGGCTGGTGTGGGGCCACAAGGGGGTGGTCTCGGGGTCGGCTGCCGCGGGGGCATCGGTCAGGCGCATGCGTTCACGCAGCCTGCCGTAGAAGTCGGTCGGCCCGAGTCGCGCGACACGCAGGCGCTGGGGAGCCGCGTAGACACCGATCCAGTCCCCCGGATCCAGGACGCCGCGCAACTGGCCGTCGACGCTCACCGCCACGCGGCCGGAATGTCCCAGGACGCGCAGCGCGACGGCCTCGTCGGGTGCGACGACTACCGAGCGGTTGAAGGTCATGTGCGGAGCGACGGGGGTGAAAACGATGGCGTCGGCTCCGGGGGAGATGACGGGGCCGCCGGCGGCGAAGCTGTAGGCGGTGGATCCGGTGGGTGTGGCGACCAGGACGGCGTCGGCGGAGTAGGAGGCGAGCAGTCGGCCTGCCAGGTACACGCCGAGGGAGACCTGCCGGTCGCGCGCCAGTTTCTCCAGGACGATGTCGTTGAGGGCCGTCACGTTCAGGGCCACCCCCCAGTCCAGGGCGACGGCACACTCGTTGCGCACCTGCGGAGGCGGCAGCGCGGGGCCCCGGCCGTAGCGCAGGAGGGCCTCCATCCCCTCGGGGAGTGCCAGCGGACAGGACGCTCGCATCGTCAGCATCAGGCGGGTCTCGACGTCCACTTGGCCACGATGGACGGCGTCCAGGGCGCGCTCGACGTCCTCGGCCGGGACCTCGGTCAGGAAGCCGAGGGTGCCCAGGTCGACACCGAGGACAAGCGCGTCGTTCTGTGCAGCCAGACGTGCTCCGCGAAGGAAGGTGCCGTCCCCGCCGAGCGTGACGATCAGGTCGGGGCTGCCGGCGGCGTCGACCTCCTCCCGCGCATCCCGCCGTTGCTCGTCCTGACTCCACACGTCGATGGCGACGCAGCCGACGTCCTGGCGTTCGCACCACCGTCGGACGACGTCGGCGGTCGCCACGGCGCCGGGACGCCCCCCGTGGACGACGACGCCCACCCGTTGCACGCTCACGCAGCGTCCTCTCCCTCCGGGGCCCTGTTCGCCCGCCGCTGTGGGAACACACGGTCCGGGCCGTGCCCCGAAGACCGATTGCCTCGTATATGGGAGTTTTGTGGCATTCTCGGGGCATCTTAACGGGCGACCTGATCTCCATTGGGGCGGCAGCTCATGCCAAGCGGCGTAATTTCCCGTCGGGCAACCCGCAATCGTGCTGCCGCCTGCCTCACTCTTCAGCGGTCTCCCTCGGGGCGGATGCCCGTTCGTCGGCGCCGTGAGCAGCGCTCTGCGAAGCGGGAGAGATCCCCGGGGCGTCTCGTCGGGGCCCTTCATCACCAGGAAGTTCTCCTTGATGATGCCGGGTGCGTCGCTCTTCTCCACCGGCTTCACCACAGGCCACTTGTCCAGGCACGCGTCCGTGCACGCCGACTTCATCGGCCACGCCGAGTCCTTTTATCGCCCACGTAGCGGTACACCGGCCAGCCGCCCTCCTTCGGATCAGTGGCGGTTCCAGGGCTCCAGGGTTGCGGGAGTGGGGCCATCGGGGCGGACGACGATGCCGTACGCCGCCGCCGTCGGGGTGGACTGGAACGCCACGGTGTGGGCCGGCAGCAGGTGTTCGAGCAGGACGGTCGCTTCGCGGAGCGCGAATTGCAGGCCGAGGCAGGCGCGGGGGCCGATGCCGAAGGGAAGATACGAACCCTGATGGGTGGGGCGGCCGGCCGAGGCGGTGAAGCGCTGCGGGGCGAAGCGCTCGGGGTCCGGCCACAGGTGGGGATCGCGGTGTGTGAGATACGGGCAGACCAGGATGTCGGTGCCCGCCGCTACGGCGTAGCCGGCGAGGGTGTCGTCCTCGGCGGCGTGGCGGGGCAGGAGCCAGGCGGACGGATAGAGCCGGAGCGTTTCATGGATCAGGGCCTGGATGGCTTGGCGGCGTTGCGCGGATCCCTCGCCGCCGGCGGCGAGAGCCTGTTCGCGGGCGGCGGGGTTGTCGTCGAGGAGCAGATAGAGCCAGGTCAGGGTGGTGGCGGTGGTCTCGTGCCCGGCTACCAGAAGCGTGATCAGCTCGTCGCGGATCAGCCGGTCGGTGTACTCGGGGCGTTCGGTGGCGGCATCGACAAGGACGTGCAGCAGGCCCGGACCGTGGGGACCGACGGCCCCGCTGCGGGCGGCCTCGATGGCGTGCCGGGCGACGGCGTCGATCCGGGCAAGGTCGGCGGCAACGGCGTCCTGCGCGTCGGAGGCATCGGCAGGCAGAGTGGGAAGGGCGGCTACCACCGCCGCCACAGAGGCCAGTTCGCGCTCGGTTCCGTCATCGAGGGGGTACCCGGTGAGGGAGCGCCAGATCGTGTCCAGGGCGAAGCGGTGCATCTCCCGCCCGACATCGAAGGTCTGCCCGGTGCGGGCGTACCCCGACCAGCGCCCGGCGGTGGTCCGGGCGGCCTCGGTGATCCGCTGTTCGTAGCGGCGCATCCCGGGACCGGTGAACTGGGACTGCAGCAGGCGGCGTTGCCGCTTCCACGCCGCGCCGGTGGCGGCCAGCACGCCGTCGCCGATCAGCAGCCGGGCGCGGTGCGAGCGCTTGACGTACCGCTCCGGTTGCCGGGCGAGTACGTGGTGGACCGCCTGCGGGTCGGTGACAAGGACGGTGGGGTGCGGCCCGAGGCGGAACGCGGCGATGCCGCCGGTCTGTTCGCGCACCTGGGCCAGCAGATCGACCAGTTCACCCCCACGGGAACGCCATCGCTCCATGAGCGCGGGCTCGGCTTCGGGGACCGGCCGCCCCGCTCCGGGAACGTGCGGGAGGGGGCCGGGGCTGGCTTCGGTGGCCACAGTTCGCTCCTGGTCAACTGCTGGGCTTGGCCCCTGACGGAGGGCGGGCAGCACGTACTGTATGAGAACAGACACAGTTGGTGACAGCCCGCCGCGGCAGGGGCGGCGCCTGAGCGCGATCCGGCAGCGTGCTCACGCGCCGGTCGGCACGGCTGCGCTGCGGAAAATCTCGCCGGCCGGCAGGGCGGTCCAGGGACCCTGTGACTTCGCTGTGGTGTTGCTGGGTCCTTTCCTCGTTCACGCCACTGATCCTTGGCTCCGCGCCGGCACCACCCCTTCGTCCTCCTCTGTGCTGAGCAGGCGGCCGGCTCCCTGGGCCGGCAGGTGACCGCTCTCGCTCTGCCGCTGCTCGCCGTCACCCAGATCCTCATCACCGGAGCCGGCAGCGGCATCGGCCAGGCCTTTGCGCGCCAACTCGCAAGCAGGGGTGACGACTTGGTGCATGGCCGACTGGCCCTGCCACCCTCTACTGGCCCAGGACGTGGCCAGGGCAGTGGAATGGACCCTGAACCAGCCCCCACACGTACGGATCCCGGAAATCCAGCTCGACCCGACCGATGCGGTGTACTGATGCCGTCCAAAGTGGCGATCGATACGGGAACAGGACGGCAGCGGGATGGGAAGAAGGTGCACCCTCGAGGTGAAAAGGTATGAGGCGCTGGTTCCACGGATCCGGGGGAAGCGTGCACGTGGCACGGCGTTGATGCCCGTCACCGCACTGCTGGCCCTCTCACTGGGTGCCACCTGTCTGGTCATGGTCCAGGCTCAGCCGGCGGTCGCGAGTGGCTTTCGGTCGGGGCCGGTGACGCCTCCGGTCCGTACGCCGGGGTCCGTCATACCCGCGCCTGCGAGCATCAGGATCGCTGAGGGGCAGGTCGGCGAGGTCGGGCCCGGTGGGGTCATCACCTACCCGAGCGTGACCAGTTGCCTGACGGTGACCGTCCGCCTCGAGGGCGGTGGAAAGGTGGGCGCGCACGCCAGCTTGTTCCAGGTGCCGGGGGAGTACCGGTCGGACCGGATCCTCGCTGCGGTCAAGCGGCGAGTCGGGGCGCGAGAGGTGCGCGCGGTGGAGGTCAGGGGCGCCGTCGGAGCCTGGGACCCGAGCTACTTCACCAAGGCGATTGAGAGCTACGCGGAGGGCGAGCAGGTACCTGTACCCAGTCAGCCCGACCCGGACGGCCTGGCCACGGTGGTGGCGGACGAACTCGGGGTGCCGCGGGAAGAGGTGACGGTCGTCGATCTTCCCGACGGCGACCAAACGGTGGACTGAGCCGACTGCCGCAGCCCGGTGGACGGGTGCTGCTCGGTGCTACGCCGGACGGGCGCCTGGCCGCGGTCAAGGTGGTGCGCTCGCAGTTCGTGGAGGACGACGGATTTCGTAACGGCCAACTGTGGAGCATTGGCTCACGCAACACTGGCAAATGCCCGTGCTGCGGGGCCCGATCGAGTCGCTCTGAGCCCACGTAGTGGTTGGCCCGGAAGTCCTTCGGGGGTTTGCTTCGGAGCCGGTGTTGTGTCGGGAGCCTGGTCAGATATGCGGGGCAGGCCCCGTCATAGGCCCGGGGCCCGCCCCGGGGAGATCCGGGATGTCCCCGGGGCAGGGTCGGTGATCCGTACGGTCGACGCTATTGAGGCGAACCCTCGAGGGGAATCTCCAAGCGGTGGGTGCTCTCTGTGTCACCGCAGGTCAGAACCAGAGTGAGCGTCAGGGATCGCGCCGTGGGAGCAGGGCAGGGCGCCAGGCTGAGCGAGCCCTCGGTGAACCGCCCGTCCGGGTCGGTGCCGAACGCGCCTCCGTGGTCCAGATACTCCTGTCCCGCGTCGTCAACTCCCTCGACGGAGAAGAAGGTCGGCGGACCCACTGCCGCGAGCGAGCCGTCCGGTTCGTCCCGCCACCTTTCCGGCAGGGGCGGCGTGATCCGGTAGTCGAGCCGGATCGCTTCCGCGGTCGTCCTGAGGCGATGGATGGTCATCTCGTGTTGCCCGTTCAGGACGGAGAGGCTCATGGCCGCCTCCGCCGGGATGCTCCCGTGCCTGCCCTTGCCCTTGCCCATGGCTCGCTCCCCATGCTGTCCCTGGCTCAGCTCGAACCCTTGGGGGGAACCTTGCAGGTGATGTACCGCGTGGCACCGGCCCGGGGGTTGCTGTTGCTCTTGATGAGCCAGAAGAACGTGATCTTGTTCTTGGTCCTGATCGTGTATTTCCTGGCGCTCCCCTTGCGGTTGTACTTGTTCATGCTGGCGTGGAAGTCATAGGTGCTCACCCTGGAGTGCGGCCCGTAGGGGGAGTTGATGGCGTGATTGTTCACCCAGGCGTTGGGCATGGAGACGGTCACGGCCGGACCCAGCTTGGCACGCGACCTGGCGGTCAGCTTGAAGCTCCAGCGAACCGTGCCGCCCGGAGTCCGGTCCCAGTCGACATTGGCGACGGTGTGCTTCCAGACACCGGTGCACTTCTTGTCGGCCGCCGTGCGGGCATGGATGCCCTCGGCGCGTTCCGTCACACGCTTGTACGTGGCCTCCGGGCTCTCGCCTGCCGGAACGGAGATGTACTCGCCGATGTCGTCCCCGCTGGCGCTGGCGCTGGCGCTGGCGCTGGCGCTGGGACTGGTGCTGGCGTCGGTGTCGGCGTTCGCGGGAGTCACTCCGCCCATCAGGAGTGAGGCACCGACTGCGGAGCAGAGTATGAGTGATCGGCGCTTTGTGCCGAGGCTGAGCATGTGTGACCGTCCACCGCTCCTGTTCATTCTCGAGCCTTGAATGGGGCTCGAGATCCGTTTCCGTTGTCGCATGAGGGGAGGCTCTGCGGGGTATGGCGAGTTCCCTTGCGTACATCAAAAAGGCGCTAGCCGGCAGCTCGTCCAGGTCGGAGGTGGTGAACTCAACCAGGAAGCCCAGAGCACCGCCGCGGCCGTAGGTGTGGTTGACGCGCATGGCCCGGGGCCGGCCTGGGGCCAATGTGGGATGGCGGCGGCAGTGGGCTCCGATGGAGGTTTCCGAAGAGACACCGTGCTGATCGTGGACGGCACTCTGGTGCCTACCCGCGATCACGCCATCGCCGAGCAGCCTGAGAACTACCGCTATTCCACCGTCCACCAGGTCGTCATCGACGCCGACAGTCGCCTGAGGTCATGGTCGGTCGGCCACTGCCCGGCAACCGCCACCACTCCGGCGACTGGCAAGAGTCCGGCGCCAAGGCCCGCCGTCGCAATACCACGACGATGGACAGCGGCATCCCACCGAGCCCGATGGCGCTGGCCATGGTGCTGCCGATTCGGCGGTTGTGCATGTCCATGCCCCCTTAGGGCCACGCGATATGACGCCTGCGACTGTACGCCTCGGGACTCGTGTGCACCGTCGTTCCACGGATAGGCGTCGTCAGATGGAGGACCAGGCTGCCAACGGCAAGAAGAAGGGCCGTTGGGGCGGGCGGTTTGTCGCCCACGACGCCGAGCTTTACCGGCAGGGGATCACGGTGGAACGCGCGGCATCAACCGTTGAAGGCGGCGAGGGCGAGACGCTTGCCGATACTCGATGCGGCACTGCTGCTGGATGAGGCCGTACCCACCCCGTAGGCACCGCGCCGGTTCAGGTCGGGGGAGGCGAAGACCCCGCTTATGTAGCCGAGGTCACTGCCCGTCTTGCCCCACAACACCGAGCCGTCGGGCAAGGGGAAGGACATCAGGCCGATGCTGTAGCAGGCAGAGCCCTTGTCGGGACCTATGTTGCAGTTGGAGCCGTCTGCGTACGGGAGCAGCTTGCCGTCGGAGCCCCGGGGCAGTGCGCGAAGCTCGGCGGCCTGGGCAGGGCGCAGCAGACGGCCGTCGAACAGACCGGTGATGAAGCGGTCGAGGCCGGCGGTTGTGGAGATCATGCTGGAGGGATTGCCGCCCTGCTCATTGACGTCGACCAGCTCGCCCTTGCCGTTGGGCACGTATCCGGGCAGGTACGGACGGGGTATCCGCGTGTTGCGGGCCGGCGCGGAGGTGTCGTTCATCTTCAGCGGGGCCAGGACGCGGGTGGTGATCTCCCGCTTGAGGGAGTGGCCGGTGAGCTCCTCGATGAGCTTCCCGGCGACGCGGTAACCGAATGAGTTGTACTCCTGCTTGGTGCCGGGCGCGAAGCGTGGGCCGGGCCAGGGCCTGCCCGCGGGCCGGAGCGTCTGCTGGATCACCTGGTCAAACGTGTAGTAGTCGAAGCGGTTATCGATCACCTCGTCCTGGGACGGCGTGGGTGCACCCTCGAAGTCCTGGGGCAGCCCGCTTGTGTGGTTGAGCAGCTGCCGCACGGTGATGGGCGCGAAGGTGTCCGGCAGCAGACCCGGCATGTAGTGCTGCACCGTCCCGTCGAGGTCCACCCGGCCCTCGGCCGAAAGCTGCAGCAGCACGACCGCTTCAAATGACTTGGCGATGCTGCCGATCCGGAAGTGGGCCTTTTCCTTGACCCGCGTACCGGTGACAACGTCCCCCGATGCGCCCTGCCACGTCTGCCCGTCCTTGCTCACCCGTGCCACGGCACCCGCTGCCCCCTCGCCCGGGTGCACGGCGATCGCCTCCTGCAATGCTCTGGGGTCCAGGTCCGTAGGCGCCTTCGCCGCCTGCGCGGGGCCGACCGCGCCGAACGCCATGGTGCAGGCCGTCAAGGCGGCCACGGCAAGGGCCATGGAACGGCGGTGCATGCGGTCTCCAGCCGGGAAAGAAACAGGGGCGGGTGCTTCGGGAACTGCCAACGACCCTCGCACCCCAAGATCGTCGGGTCATCAGGGGCACCCCTGAGCCACCCCCGAGAAGCCCCTGATGAGGCATCAGGGGCCCGGCCCGGGTCCGAGACGTCCCCACACCCCGCAGCTCAGCTCCCCGCGGTCCGTCACAGCATGACGTGCTTGACCTGCGTGTAGTCGAGCAGGCCGGTGGGGGAGAGGTCGCTGCCGTAGCCGGAGTGGCGTACGCCGCCGTGCGGCATCTCCGACACCGTCGTGCCGTGGGTGTTGACCCAGACGATGCCGGTGTGCAGTGCGCGGCTCGCGCGCATGGCGCGGTCGTGGTCGCGGGTCCAGACGCTCGCGGCGAGTCCCTGGGGTACGTCGTTCGCCATGTCGATGGCCTCGGACTCGTCGGTGAAGGGCTGGACGGTGACCACCGGGCCGAACACCTCGCTCTGTACGATCTCGTCCTTCTGCCGCGCCCCCGCGACCACCGTCGCCTGGTGGAAGTAGCCGGGCCGGGCGAGGGCCGCACCGCCGGTGACGACCTCGGCGTGATCCGGGAGGCGCTTCAGCAGGCCGTGTACGGAAGCCAGTTGGGCAGCGGTGGCGAGCGGGCCGAAGTCGGCGTGAGCGTCGTCGGGGGCTCCGGGCAGGCGCCGTGCTGCCCGATCGGCGAAGGCCGCCACGAAGGCGTCGTGGATCCGGTGATGGACCAGGATCCTGGTGGCGGCCGTGCAGTCCTGGCCGGCGTTGTAGAAGGACAGCGACGACAACTGCTCGACCGCGTCGTCGACATCGGCGTCCTCGTGGACCAGCACCGGTGCGTTGCCGCCGAGTTCCAGGTGGAGCCGCTTGAGGTCGGCGGCAGCCGCGGCGGCGATCTCCTGTCCGGCGCGGACACTTCCGGTGACGGCCACCAGCCGGACATGCGGGTGGGCGACGAGGGAGCGCCCGGTGTCGCGGTCGCCGCACACGACATTGAGCACGCCGGGCGGCAGATGCTCGGCGGCCAGCCGGGCGAGGAGCATGGCCGACGACGGCGTGCTGTCGGACGGCTTGAGGACGACGGTGTTGCCGGCGGCGAGCGCGGGGGCGATCTTCCACACGGCCATCATCAGTGGGTAGTTCCACGGGGTGATCTGGGCGCAGACGCCGACCGGCTCTCGCCGCAGGACGGAGGTGCGGCCCGGCGTGTATTCGGCGGCGGCGGTGCCCGGCAGGTTCCGGGCGGCTCCGGCGAAGTACCGCAGCACGTCGACGATCGCGGGCAGTTCGTCCGCCAGGAACAGGGCGCGCGGCTTGCCCGTATCGGCCACTTCGGCGCTCGCCAGCGCGTACGCCTCCCATTCCAGGGCGTCGGCGATGTGCAGCAGCGCGGCCTGACGTTGCGCCGGAGTCGTCGCCGACCAGCCGGACAAGGCCTTCTGCGCTGCTCGGCAGGCCGCGTCCACGTCCTCGGGGCCGGAGAGCGGGGCCGTGGCGTGCGGGAGGCCGGTGGCCGGGTCGACCAGCCTCAGCGTGGCGCCGGAGGCGGCCGGCACCTCCTTGCCGCCGATGTGGTTGAGGACGGTCGTGAGGCGGTCGGTATCAGCCACGGTGCAGCGCCTCCTCGGCGGCGGCGCGGCCGGTGCGGACGGCGCCTTCCATGTATCCGGCGACCCATTGGTCGGAGCCGCAGACGTAGAACGGCGGTTCGTGGGTGCCGTGCAGCGGGCCGACGGCGGTGACCTCGCCCGGCGGCCACTGGGTGACGTAGCCCTGCGTCCACGGGTCGCTGCCCCACAGCCGCAGGTAGCAGGTGGTCGGCCGGTGTGCCTCGTCGCCGAACATGGCGGCCATCTCGGAGAGGAGCTCGGGGGTGCGCAGGTGGGGCGGGGTGCCGAGCAGGACGCCGTAGCGCTCGGGCGGTATCAGCGCCGACAGGATGCCCTCGCTCTGGGGCCAGGTGCTGCCGAGCACGCCCTCGGACTCGGACAGGCCGTTCAGCCCGTCGGCGCGCCAGAAGGGACGGTCGTAGACGGCGGCGAACTTCGCGGCCGTCGCGTGGCGCTGGCGGTGCAGGGAGGCGAGCCGGGCCTCGCTCACGCCGCTGACGGCGACGGCGCGCAGGGGGCCCACGGGAAGGGCGCTCACCACGGCCCCGGCGGTGAGGACCTCACCGGTGACCAGGCGCACCGCGCAGCGGCCGGGGCGTATGTCCAGGGCGGCGGCGGGGGAGCCGAGCCGGATGCGCGGGCCCAGCTCGCGGCCCATGACCTCGGCAAGCGTCGCCGATCCCGCCGCCGGCCGCAGTCCCTCCCAGTCGTCGTAGTCGTAGTCGCCGGTGCCCGAGCCGGGGACCGCCGCGCTCTTGCGCAGCGCTGCCAGCAGCGAGATCCGCTCGTAGGAGCCACCGGCCAGGGCGAGTTGGCCGATGTCCCACAGGCGGACCACGGCGGGCGTGGCGTGCCGGGAGCGCAGCCAGTCGGCCACGGACAGCCGGTCCAGGGCGCTCGCCTCCGGATGCGACCACGGGTCGTCGGGATCGACGCCGGCGGCCAGTGCGGTGAACTCGGCGCCGAGCCGCTCGTGCAGCAGCGCGTCGCCGGGGCCGAACCAGTGCGGAGGATCGCCGGCCGAACGGCCCTCCGGCGTGGCGCGGGTGATGCGGCCGGGTTCCTGGACGTAGCTGGGGACCAGTTCGAGGCCGAGTTCCTTGGCGAGTTGGAGGTAGGCGGTGTGCCCGTGGCCGACCACCTCGCCGCCCAGCTGGACGGTACGGCCGTCGGGTGTCCGGGTCTGCTCGACCCGGCCGCCGACGCGGTCCCGGGCTTCCAGGACGAGCACGTCGGTGCCGGCGGCCGCCAGATCCCGGGCGGCGGCGAGCCCGGCCAGCCCGGCGCCGAGCACGATCACGTCGTGATGCATCAGCTTCGCTTTCGTCTGTGCGGCAGATTCGTCCGCTGCAGGATTCGGTACGCGGGTGCGGGTGCGGGTGCGGGCGGTCAGGCCAGGACCAGGCAGTGCTCGGGACGCCACCCGAACTCGACCGTCTCGCCGCCGCCCCAGCGGTCCTCCATCCGGGCGCGGTCGGTGTTCTGCTCCAGGACGGACAGCGTGACGCCGGGGGCGAGTTCGATGAGGTAGGTCGTGGTCGGGCCGCTGTAGACGGTGTCGCGGACGACGCCGTGCAGCTTCGACATGCCCGGCTCGAAGTCGGACAGCCAGATCTTCTCGGGGCGCACGGACACGCTGACGGCGGTGCCGTCGACGATGCCGGACCGGGAGCCCACCGGCAGCGCGGGCCCCTGGTCCAGGGCGACCTCACCGTCGCGGTAGGTGCCGGTCATCAGGTTGGAGGTGCCCATGAAGGAGGCGACGAAGCGGCTGGCGGGGTGTTCGTAGATGTCCTCGGGGGTGCCGCACTGCTCGATGTGCCCCTGGTTCATCACGGCGATCCGGTCGGACATGGTCAGCGCCTCGTCCTGGTCGTGGGTGACGAAGACGAAGGTGATGCCCACCTCGCGCTGGATCTGCTTCAGCTCCACCTGCATCTGCCGGCGCAGCTTCAGGTCGAGGGCGGCCAGCGGCTCGTCGAGGAGCAGGACGGCGGGGCGGTTGACGAGCGCGCGGGCGAGGGCGATGCGCTGGCGCTGGCCGCCGGAGAGGGTACGGGGTTTGCGGTCGGCGAGGCCGTCGAGCTGGACCAGCTCCAGCATCTCGCCGACGCGCTGTCGTATCTCGGCTTTGCCGACGCCCTTGCGCTTGAGGCCGAAGGCGACGTTGTCGGCGATGCTCAGGTGGTCGAACAGCGCGTAACTCTGGAAGACGGTGTTGACGTTGCGCCTGTTCGGCGGCAGTGCGGTCACGTCCTCACCGGCGAGCAGCACCGAACCCTCGGTGGGGTCGCTGAACCCGCCGATCATGCGCAGTGTGGTGGTCTTGCCGCAGCCGGAGGGGCCCAGCAGGGAGAAGAAGTGTCCGGCCTCGATGTCGAGGTCGAGGCGGTGGACGGCGTAGGAGTCCGCGTACTGCTTGGAGACGCCGTCGAGCCGGACGGCGGGGGTCGCGTCCATGAGGGTCACTCTCCGGAGAGGATGTCGAGGCCGCCGCGGCGGCCGAAGAGGCGCGGGATGAACAGAGCCAGGGCGATCAGGGCGATGGATCCGGCGAGCATCAGCGTGCCGACCGCGTTGATGGTGGGCTGTACGCCGAAGCGGATCGCCGAGTAGATCCGTACCGACAGCGGCTGGGGATCGACGCCGGTGGTGAAGTAGGCGAGGACGAAGTCGTCGAAGACGAGTGCGAAGATCAGTACGGCGGAGGCGAGCACGGCGGGCAGCAGGGCCGGCAGCGTCACCAGACGGACCGCCTGCCAGCGGGTGGCGCCGAGGTCCATCGCGGCTTCCTCCACCTCCGGGTTCAGCGCGGCGACCCGCGACCGGAGGACGACCGTGACGTAGGAGATCGAGAAGGTGATCTCGGCGAGCATCACCGTGCCGGTGGACAGGGTCACGCCCAGGCCCTTGAACAGCAGCATCGACGCGACGCCCGTGACGATCTCCGGCGTGATCAGCGGCACCAGCATGATCAGGCCGGCCAGCGAGCCGAGCCGGGTGCGGCAGCGGACCAGGCCGAGTGCGAGCGCCACCCCGAGGACGACCGAACCGGCCATCGCCACCAGCGAGATCCGCAGGCTGGTGCCCAGCGACGAGATGAGGACGTCGTCGTGGACGAAGGCGTGGTACCAGCGCAGGCTGAACCCGCCGAACACGGTCAGGGACTTCTTGGAGTTGAAGGAGAACAGGGCCACCACGGCGATGGGCAGGTAGAGCAGCGCGAAGAAGAGCCCGGTGACGGCGAGGAGGATCCGGGGTTTGCGGTCGGCTCGGCCGCGCCGTGCGCGGGTCCGGGCGGCCGGGCGGGCCGGACGGGCCGGGGTGGTGGCGGAGGGCCGGCGTAGCAGGGTCATCGGCCGGCCTCCGCCTCGTCCTTGCGGGTGCGCCGCAGATAGCCGAACATCCCGATCAGCAGGACCAGCATCAGCAGCATGGTGAGCGCGGAGCCCAGCGGCCAGTTCTGGCCCTGGAAGAACTTGTCCTGGATGAGGTTTCCGATCATGATCTGGTCCGGTCCCCCCATGAGCTGTGCGCTGACGAAGTCGCCCATGGCGGGCAGGAAGACCAGGACGAGTCCGGCCGCCGCGCCCTGCCGGGTCGCGGGCAGGGTGACGAAGAGGAACGTGCGGAACGGGCCGCCGTACAGGTCGCGGCCGGCCTCGATGAGGGAGCCGTCCAGCCGTTCCACCGCCGCGTACAGCGGGATGATCATGAAGACGACGAAACCGTAGACGAGTCCGGCGACCACGCCGATGCCGGTGTTGAGGATCTTCGTGCTCCCGTCGGCCAGTCCCACCGCGCGCAGCACGCGCAGCACGGGCCCGTCGTCGGAGAGCACCACCGACCAGCCGTACATCCGTACCAGGTAGTTGGCGAAGAACGGCACCACGATCGCGGCGATCAGCGCGTGTTTGTAGCGTCCGCCGTACCGGGCGATGGTGTACGCCACCGGGTAGGCGATCAGCAGGCAGATCGCGCAGGTCAGCAGGGCGTAGCCGAGGGATCGCGCCAGGACCTCGGTGTAGGCGGGGTCGGCGAGGGCACGTACGCCGGACAGGTCGAAGCCGAAGCGGGGGTTGCCGAGGGGGTCGGTGGTGCCGACCGCGAGGACGGCGACCAGTACCAGTGAGGCGATCAGGAAGCCGGTCATCCACAGCGTGCCGGGCAGCATGAGCCAGGTCCACATGCGGGTGCCGTCGGCGTCCGGGCCGCGGCGGCGGGCGCGGGAGGAGGGGCGGAGCAGTGTCATGTCAGCCCGCCTTCACATGGGTCCAGGCGGCGTCGCGGGCGTCCTCCGCGGCGCGGCTGCCGTTGCGGAAGAACAGGTCCGCCTTCAGGTCGTCCTCGGTGACGAGGCACTCGGGGAAGGGTTTGACCAGGTCGGCGTAGATCTTCTCGGAGCCGGCCACCGGCATCGGGTAGCCGATGTACTCGATGTTCTTCTTCACGTTCTCCGGCCGCAGCATGTAGTCGATGAACAGCATCGCGGTGCCGGGGTGGGGAGCGTTCCACGGGATGGCGTAGCAGTCGGAGTTGATCGGAGCGCCCTTCTTGGGGGCCTGGAAGCCGAACACGGAGGGGTCCTTGGCCTGCTGGAGCATGGCGGCCATGTCGCCGCTCCACGCCTGCGTCATGAGCGCGTTGCCGTTGAGGAGGTTGTTGTAGCTGTCGCTGGAGAAGCCGCGCAGTCGCGGTCGCAGGGTGTCCAGCAGGGAGGTGATGCGATCGAGGTCGCCGGTGTTTCCGGTGCTGACTTCCAGGCCGAGTTCGAGGGCGCCCATGCCGAGGACCTCGTCGCGGTCGTCCAGCAGGAAGACCTTGCCCCTGGCCTTGTCGCTCCACAAGTCCTTCCAGGACCCGGTCAGTTCGCCGATCCGGTCGCGGCGCCAGCCGATGCCGGTCTTGTACGCGGTGAAGGGGACGGTGTGCGCGGAGCCGGGGTCGTACCAGGGGTCGGCGAAGTAGGTGTAGGTGCCGAACACGGCGTGTGCGCGGGTGAGTTGGGAGTGGTTGATGCGGCGCAGCCGGCCGCCGCGGACCAGGCGCTGGGCCCATTTGGCCGTGGGGAAGATGATGTCGTAGCGGTTACCGGCGTTGAGCTTGGCGACCATGCCTTCCATCGAGTCGAAGTTCGACTGGATGACCTTGACGCCGTACTCCTTCTCGAAGCCCTTGAACACGGACGGGTCGACGAAGTCGGCCCAGTTGAAATAGACGAGATCGCCGTCGACGCGCGCCTTGACCGGGGCGAGCTGATGCGCGTCGGGTGTTTTCGCGGGCATGAACCCACAGCCGCCGGCCGCGGCGCCCAGCAGGCCGCAGGCGCCTGCTCGCAGCACGGCGCGTCGGGTCGGTGGGGGTACCTCGGGGGACATGGAGCGTCCTCTCCGTCGAGGAACGGCACAAGTCCAGGGCGGGACCGGTTTGGTCGGCTCACGGAGGCCCTGACTCCGTAGTGAAGACCGGTCTGGGGAGGGTGCGTGCGTGCGTCAGCGGGGGTGGGGTAAGCCCGACGCGAGGCGTACGGCGTGCGGGTGCGGCGCGGCCGCCGTGCGCGAGGGCGTCACTGCGCGTCCCCGTCCAGGTCGTCCCGGACCCGGCGGGCGAACCAGCCGACGGCGGCCTCGCGGGCGGAGAGCGGACCCGGCTCGAAACCGGGCGTACTCAGACCGGCCTGCACGCTCTCCACCAGCTCGGCGTCCTCGTCGTTGGTGACCCAGCCGATGTGGATGTTCAGCCGCCGGGCCAGCCTGGTGCGGACGCTCTCCCCGGGCCGGGTGTAGAAGGCGCCGGGGATCGCCGCCCGGTCCTGGGCGGTGGGCAGGGCGGTCCATGCGAGCACGTGGTCAGGGTAGAAGTCGATGAGCGTGTTCGGATAGATCACGGCGTACCGCCATACGCGCCGGTCGGCCTCGGTCAGCCCCGGCATCGGGGTCGCCAGCCGCTGGTAGAGCCGCTCGGTCCAGTTCGAGGAGGGCTTGTCGCGCAGCGGGGACTCGAATAGGACGTAGTTCTCCTGCACGTCCACCGTGTACGCCTGGTAGTCCAGCAGCCGCATGAGCGCGGGGTGGGCCACGGGGACGTGGTAGCCCTCGAGATAGTTGTCGACGATCACCTTCCAGTTGGCGTTCTGCTCCTCGCCGCCCTTCAGGTCGTGGATGCGGTACTTGCCGACGGGTACGAGGCCGGGCCCGGCGTAGCGGCCGACGGCCTCGGCGAGCCCGGCGCAGCTCTCGGCGAGCGGGACGGCGTCGAGGTCGAGGTTGACGAAGACGAAGCCGAGGAAGGACTCCACCTTGACCGGGTGCAGCCCGAGCCGGGGCTTGTCCAGGCAGGGGATCCGGCGGGCCTCGGGGGCGCCTACGAGCCGCCCGTCCAGTTTGTAGGTCCAGCCGTGGTACGGGCAGCGGATCGCCTTGCCCGAGGGCTCGGGTGCGCTGACCAGGCGGGTACCGCGGTGCCGGCAGACGTTGAGGTGGGCGGCGAGCCCGCCGTCCTCGGTACGGACGACCAGCACCTCCCGGCCTGCGGCGGTGGCGGCGAGGCGTGCGCCGGGGCCGGGGAGGTCGGATTCGTGGCAGACGAGCTGCCAGGACCTGGCGAAGATGCGCTCCGTCTCCGCCTCGGCGATGGCTGGATCGTTGTAGTAGCGCGCGGACAGCGCTTCCCCGGGATGCTGCTCGGGAGGCGGCCCCGGCGGGGCAGGGGCGTGGGTGGCTGTCCGGGGAGTCGAGGGGTGCATGGGGTCCTCCTCCGCGCCGCGAGGGCGGCGATGGGCGGTGAGGCTGCGCGCGGAATGGGCGGCAGGTGCGACCTGTGTGGCTTCCGGACCTGCCGGGATCCGACTGACTAATTGGTTAGTCAGAGTGTGCCCGGTGTGGGATCAAGTCAAGACTTGTGGGCTGACTAATTGGTTAGTTAGTCTCGTGGCAGGCGGATGGCCTGGCCCGCAGACGGCCGCCCAGGTGCATTCCGTGAGCCCGCGGACACCGTCCGCACCACACCGGGCGTCCGGATCCGGACGCCTCCGGTCCGGCAGGTGTCGGCCCAGGCGGACCCCACACACCGATCCGGACACTCTCCGTCCACGCCGTGCACGGCCCCCGGCCAGGCACCCCGCACAGTTCCCCGCCCCTCTTCTCACGGCGCCGGAGCATCCCCGTCCACGCCATTGCCGCGCCACCCGTCTGCGGACCACCCGGAGACGGTGCGCCCCCGGAGGCACGCATGAGCGCTCGCCGAAGTCTGGTATGGCTCGGCCTCACGCCCGAGCCCGAACAGGAACTGCCCGCTGCGGTGGCCGCCCTGCGAGCCCCGGCGGACGACCGCCTGCCGTCGGCCCTCGTCGCCGCCGAGCGGCACCGCGTCGAGCGGCTGGTGCTGCGCGGCACGCAACGCGGCTGGCTGCGCTACCTCGGCGAAGTCACCGCCCTCGTCGTCGAGGCCGCGGCGGGATCCGCCACCGCCGATCCGCGGCCGGCCCTGGTCGCCGGAGAGGTCGTCCTCGACCACCACCGCATGCTGATCGGCCTGCCCGGGGCCGGCTACGCGCGGACCGCCACCCAACGGCGGGATCTGGAACGGGCGTTGGCGCAACTGCGAGCCGGCCACGGCACTGATTCCGCCGGCCACTCCGAGCCCAGGAGCACCCTATGACCGGCGTGTTCTCCCTCCTTCCCGAAGGACGGCACGGCCTGCTCGTCCCGCCGTTCGGCGGTGGCGAGGATCTCGCCCGCTACCTCGCCGTGGGCGGTTACGCGCCACTGCCGGTGCCCGACCGGTTGCTCCACCGGATAGCCGCCGCGGGGCTGCGCGGCCGAGGCGGGGCCGGTTTCCCCGCCGCCGTCAAGCTCCGCGCCGTCCGCGACGCACCCGGTCGGCCCGTCGTCGTCGCCAACGGAGAGGAGGGCGAGCCGGGTTCCGTCAAGGACCGCTGGCTGCTGCGCCACCGACCGCACGTGGTCCTGGACGGCCTCAGGCTGGCCGCGGCCATGACCGGCGCCGAACGCGGCTGTGTGTACCTCTCCGACGCCCCGGCCGAACACGCCGTCCGACAGGCGCTCGCCGAACGCCCCCCGGACCTGCGCGTCGACGTCGTACGGGCGGAGCACGCCTACGTAGCGGGGGAGGAGACCGCGGTCGTACGGTGCATCGACGGCGGACCGGCCCTGCCCACGGCGAAACCGCCGCGCCCCTTCGAAAGCGGCGTTGGCGGCGCGCCCACCCTCGTCGCCAACGTGGAGACGCTGGCCCGCGTAGCGCTGACGCACTCGCGCCCCGACGCCGCGGCTGTTGTCGCCGGTACCCACCTGGTGACTGTCTCCGGTGCTGGTGCCAGTGCCGGCACCGGAGTCGGAGCCGGTGTCGGCGCGCTGGTCGAGGTGAGCGCCGGTACGCACCTGAAGGTCCTCGCCGACCTGGGTGGGCACGGCAGGGCCGAAGCGGTCCTGCTGGGCGGCCTGTTCGGCGGCCTGCACGGTGCGGGCTGGACGGACCTTCCGCTCGACCACGACCGTCTCCATGCGGCCGGCGGAGCGCTCGGCTGCGGAGCGCTGCACTTCGTGCACCCGCAGGACTGCCCGGTCGCCGTGGCCACTGAGGCGGCGGCCTATCTGGCGGCACAGAGCGCCCGGCAGTGCGGGGTATGCGTCTCCGGCACCGGGGCGCTGGCCGCAACCCTCACCGCCGTCGCACGCGGCGAGGCGAGCGACGACACGGCCGACAAGCTGCGCCGCTGGTCGCGGCAACTGCCCGGCCGCGGGGCCTGCGGGCTGCTCGACGCCGCCGCCCGCATCGTCGCCACCCTCCTCGCCCACTTCCCCGACTGGGTCGACGCCCACCGTGGTTCCGCCTGCCCGGCGTGCCTGGACCCGGCGCCCGAGGACGGGCGCCGGTTCACGGTGCCGGTGCCCTGACCCACACCCCCACCTCGCCGACCGAACCCGCCGCACCGAAAGGACCGCACCATGAAACTCCTGCTGGACTCCACCCGCTGCCAGGGCTACGGCCTCTGCCAGGAACCCGCCCCCGAACTGATCGACCTCGACGAGTGGGGCTACGCGCAGATGCGCGGGAACGACGTCCCGCAGGGGGGCGAGGAAGCCGCCGCGGATGCGGTGGCCGCCTGCCCGAACTCCGCCCTGCGGCTGGTGAAGTGACATGGGACGCGACCTGTCCGCTCTCTTCGACCCCGTCTCCGTCGCCGTCGTCGGAGCCAGCGACGACCCGGCCAAGTACGGCCACGCCATCGCCGCGCAGGCCATCCGCGCGAACGGCCGGCGCCCCGTTCACCTGGTCAACCGTCGCGGAGGCACGGTGCTGGGCCGTACCGCCGCCCCCAGCCTGAGCGCGCTCGGCGAGCCCGTCGACCTGGCGGTGGTCTCCGTGCCCGCCGCCGGCTTCGAGGACGCCGTCGGCGAGGCCCTGCGGTGCGGGGCACGGGCGATCGTCGCGATCACCGCCGGCTTCGCCGAGACCGGCGACGCGGGGCGGACCCGCCAGCACGCCGTCGCCGAACGCGTACGCGCCGCGGGTGCCGTGATGATCGGACCCAACTGCCTTGGGCTGGCCGACAACACCACCGACCTCTTCCTGGCCTCCGACACTTTCACCCCTGGCGGCGTCGCGCTCCTCAGCCAGAGCGGCAACCTCGCCCTCGAACTCCAGCTCCGCTTCGCTCCGCACGACCTCGGCTTCTCCCGCTTCGTCTCGCTCGGCAACCAGGCGGACGTCACCCTCGTCGACCTGCTCGCCGACTGCGCCCGGCACGAGGGCACCCGCGCCATCGCCGTCTACGCCGAGGACTTCGCCGACGGACGTGCCTTCGCCGAGGCAGCCGCCGACGCCGGGAAACCCGTGGTCCTGCTCACCGCCGGCCGCGGCGACGCCTCCGCACGCAGCGCCCAGTCGCACACCGGAGCGCTGACCACCTCGGCCGACGTGGTGACCGCGGCGTGCCGCGACGCCGGTGTGGAACTGGTCGCCACCCCCCGCGAACTCGCCGTCGCGGTGGCGGCGTTGAGCGGTACGCGTCGGACGGCGGCCGCTCGCCGGGTCGCCGTACTCACGGACGGCGGCGGCCACGGCGTCGTCGCCGCCGATGCCGTCGAGGCGGCCGGGCTGACCGTGCCCGAATTCCCGGAGCCGACCCGGCGGCACCTGCGGGAGGTGCTGTGGGACCAGTCGGCCGTCGCCAACCCGGTGGACCTCGCAGGCATGGGCGAGCAGGACCCCGGCTCGTACGCGGAGACCGTTGCCGCGCTGCTGGCGGCCGGAGAGGTGGACGCCGTCTTGATGACCGGCTACTTCGGCGGCTACGCGGCTGCCGGCGGCGGCCTCGGGGGAGGCGGCGCCGTGCTGGCGGAGGGCGAGCGGGCGGCCGCGCGCCGCATCGCGGCCCGTCACCGCGCCAGCGCGAAACCCCTGGTGGTGCAGTCGATGTACCCCCAGTCCCCGAGCTGCCGCACCCTTCGGGACGCCGGCATACCGGTCTTCGCCGACACCGAGGACGCCGCCCGCGCCCTTGCCGTCACGGCTCCGCGCGCGGTGCGCGCCGGCGTCACGCCCCTTCCCCCGCCCGCGCCACCGCTGCTCAAGAGCGGCTACATGGAAACCCGCGGGGCCCTCGAAGCGGCCGGACTCGTCTTCCCCGCCGCCCGCGAGATCCACGACGAGACCGAACTGCTGGCCACAGCCGAGGAGTTCACCGGACCGTATGTCCTCAAGGCCCTGCATCTGCTGCACAAGTCCGACGCGGGCGGTGTGGCGCTGGGCCTGGCCGGACCCGCCGAACTGCGCGCCGCCTTCCGGGAGATGCACGCCCGGCTCGGCGCCTCCTCCTACTCCGTGGAGGCCATGGCGGACCTCACCGACGGCGTCGAGCTGATCGTCGGCGTCAACCGGGATCAGCGTTTCGGCCCGGTCGCCATGGTGGGCCTCGGCGGAGTGCTGGCCGAGGCACTGCACGACGTCGCCTTCACCCTGGCCCCCGTGCCCGCCGGCTGCGCCCTGAGCCTGCTGCGCGGACTGCGCACCGCCGCCCTGCTCGACGGAGTGCGCGGCCGCCCGCCTGTCGATGTCGCAGCGGCCGCGAGGGCCATCGAGACGGTCACCACATTCGCCGCCGCCCACCCCGAGATCGCCGAAATCGAGGTCAACCCCCTTCTCGTACGCCCCAGCGGCGCCCTCGCCCTCGACTCCCGCGCCGTACTCGCCTGACCCACCCCGCACACCGTCCCCCTGACCGAAGAGGCCCCCATGGACATGCGCTACACCCCCGAGCAAGCCGACCTGAAGCGCCGCGCCGCCGAGTACGCCCGACTGCTGATGCGTTACGAGGACCAGTCCGAGCAAGCCGGCGGACCTCTGCCGCAGCAGCTCGTGACCGAACTGAGCCGGGCCGCGATGGAGGCCGGCGTCTACGCCATCAACATGCCTGCCGAGTGGGGCGGGGCCGGCCTCAGCCTCCTCGACCAGGTCATCGTCGAGGAGGAATTCGGCAAGGTCACCAACTGCCTCTGGGACATCCCCTGGCGGCCCGCCAACGTCCTGGCCCAGGGCGACGAGCGGCAGCGGGAGAAGTACCTGCTGCCCGTGATCCGCGGCGAGAGGTTCGACGCGTTCGCCGTCACCGAGCCGGGCGCGGGCTCGGACCCCTCCTCCGGCACCTCCACGGCCACCCGCACCGACGGCGGCTGGCTGCTCAACGGGGAGAAGTGGTTCGTCACCTGCGGCGACATCGCCGACTTCCTGCTGGTGCAGGCCGATGCCGGCCCCGAGCGGCTGCCCACGCTGTTCTTCGTGGACAAGGCCGCGCCCGGAGTCGAGATGACCCGCGTGCCCCACTTCATGCACTCCGCCGTCAACGGGCACCCCGAGTTCACCTTCACCGACGTCTTCGTCGCCGACGAGGACGTGCTCGGCGGCGTCGGCAACGGCTACGAGCTGACCAAGGAATGGTTCACCGACGAACGCCTGATGATCGCCGCACGCACCGTCGGCGCGGCCGAGCGCGCCCTGCAACTCGCCCGTGACTGGGCCGTGGAGCGGGAGCAGTTCGGCGCACCGATCGCCTCGTACCAGCTGATCCAGGGCATGCTCGCCGACTGCGCCGTGGACATCGCCGTCAACCGTGCCTACACCCACCAGGTCGCCTGGGAGGCCGATCAGCCGGGCACCGACCGCAAGACCCTGCACGCCAAGGCCTCCACCGCCAAGCTCGCCGCCAGCGAGGCCGCCGGCCGGGTCGCCGACCGCTGTCTGCAGATCTTCGGCGGCCGCGGCTACGACCGCACCTATCCCGTCGAGCGTATGTACCGCGAGCTGCGCGTGGACCGGATCTGGGAGGGCACCTCCGAGATCCAGCGTCTGATCATCGCCAACGAGCTCATCAAGCGCGGTACCCGAGCCCTGGCCCTGCCCACGCCCTGAAACCTTCGCCCGCCGCCCCTGCCCACCCCTCACCCGCACAGCGAGGACTTCCATGGACTTCCGTCTCACCCCGCGCCAGGTACAGCTCAAGGCCGACGCGCGCGCCCTCACCGACTTCATCGCCGCCTACGAGCTCCCGTGCGAGGAGGACAACGGCCTGCCCGCGAGTGCGCACGCCAAGATCCGCGACGCGGTCCTGGACGCGGGGCTGCAGGCCGTCAACATGCCCGCCGAATGGGGCGGCGCCGGACTCACCATCGCCGAGCAGGTCACCGTGCAGGAGGAACTGGGGCGGCTCACCGGCGCCCTGTGGGACATGGTGTGGCGGCCCGCCAACGCCCTGCGGTTCTGCACCCCCGAGCAGCGGGAGCGCTTCCTCATCCCGGTGATCAAGGGCGAGCGGCGCGACTGCTACGCGGTCACCGAGCCCGGCGCGGGTTCGGATCCGCAGAACCTGGCCACCACCGCGACGAAGAACGACCAGGGTTGGGTGCTCAACGGTGAGAAGTGGTTCGTGACCGTCGGTGACCACGCCGACTTCATGATCGTGCTCGCCGCCGCCGGGCCGGACCGCGCACCGACCCTCTTCCTCGTCGACAAGGACACCCCCGGCATCGAGATGACGCGCGTACCGCGTTTCATGCACACCTTCGTCTACGAGCACCCCGAGTTCACCTTCACCGACGTCCAGGTCGGCGAGGACGCCGTGCTCGGCGGCATCGGCGAGGGGTACGACATCACCCGCTCCTGGTTCACCGAGGAGCGGCTGATGATCGCGGCACGCACCACCGGGGCGGCCGAACGGGCACTGGAGCTGTCCCGTGACTGGGCCGTGGAGCGGGAGCAGTTCGGCGCACCGATCGCCTCGTACCAGCTGATCCAGGGAATGCTCGCGGACTCGGCAGTCGACATCGCCGTCAACCGGGCCTACACCCATCAAGTCGCGTGGGAGATCGACCAGGCCTCGGCCGAGGACCGCAAGACCCTGCACGCCAAGGCGGCCATCGCCAAGCTCTCGGCCAGCGAGGCCTCGGGCCGGGTGATCGACCGGTGCCTGCAGATCCATGGCGGCCGCGGCTACGACCGTTCGTACGCCGTCGAACGGCTCTACCGCGAGCTGCGCGTGGACCGGATCTGGGAGGGCACCTCCGAGATCCAGCGTCTGATCATCGCCAACGAGCTCATCAGGCGCGGCTCGGGCGTCCTGGACCTGCCCGTCGCATGACGCCCGGCGGCCGGGGCCGTCACGCGCCCCGGCCGCGGCCGGCCGTAGCCGGCATCAACCGGGTACCGGACGACCGCCACAGATCGGAGACGAAGACGGATGACCGATATCACCGATATCGCTGATGTGACCGATGTGACCGACGTGACCGACATCGAGCGTGTAGGGGTCGTCGGCTGCGGCCTCATGGGCGCCGGGATCGCCGAGGTCTGCGCACGCGCCGACGTGCCGGTAACGGTCGTGGAGCGCGACGCGGAGGCGGCCCGCGCGGGCCTGCTGCGCATCACCCGCTCCCTCGACCGCGCCGCCGCACACGGCAAGCTCAGCGCCGAGCGGCGCGCGGCCGCCTCGGCCCTGATCACCGTGGTCGACCAGATCGAGGCACTGCACGACCACGGCCTGGTGATCGAGGCCGTCGCGGAGGACGAGGGCCTGAAACTCGACGTCTTCGCCCGCCTCGACTCCGTGGTCACCGGCGACCGCACCCTCCTCGCGACCAACACCTCCTCCATCCCGGTCATCCGGCTCGCCGCCGCGACCACCCGCCCCGACCGCGTCGTCGGCGTGCACTTCTTCAACCCCGTACCGGTCCTGCGACTCGTCGAACTCGTCCCGTCGCTGCTCACCTCGCCCACCACCGCGGCACGGGCCGAGAGCTTCGTGACCGGCACTCTCGGCAAGGAGGTGGTCCGGACCCGGGACAAGGCCGGGTTCGTCGTGAACGCGCTGCTCGTCCCCTACCTCCTGGCCGCCATCCGCATGGTGGAGTCGGGCAGCGCGACCGTCGAGGACGTCGACCGCGGCATGGTCCTCGGCTGCGCCCACCCGCTCGGTCCGCTGGCCCTGACGGACCTGATCGGGCTGGACACCACACGGGCCATCGCCGAGTCGCTGTACGCCGAGTTCCGCGAACCCCAGTACTCGCCGCCGCCTCTGTTGTCCCGGATGGTGGAGGCCGGCCTGCTGGGGCGGAAGTCCGGGCGGGGCTTCCATGCGTACGACAGCCAGCCGGAGCGCGAGCGGGTGACACCGGCGAGTCAGCGGTGAGGGAAGATGGTCATGGCATCCGCCCACCGAACGAGGGGAGCCGCAGGGTGTCCACCAAGGCGCGCACGGCAGACACGCGCGAGCGCATCCTTACCGCGGCGTGCGAAGCCATCGCCGACATCGGCTTCGAGAAGATCCGGATGCGCATGGTCGCCGAGCGGGCCGGTGTGTCGACGGCGCTGCTGCACTACCACTTCGACACGCGCGAGAAGCTGTTCACCGAGGCGATGACCCACTCCTTCGCCAACACCGCCCTGGACGTCGAACGCGACGCGGGGACGGCGCCGGCGGCGGTCATCCTGGCCCGCATCCTGCGCAACCTGCTGCCGACCGATCCCCAACTGCACCAGGACTGGCGGCTGTGGCAGGAACTGTGGGTCCGGGCGCTGCGCGACGAGACCACCCGCGTCTTCGCCGTGGACCTGTACGCGCAACTGCACGCCTGGGTGGCCGAAGCGGTACGGCGCGGCATTGCGTCGGGTGAGTTCACACCGACCGACGTGGACGACCTCAGCACGCTCGTCCTGTCCCTGAGCGACGGCTACGGCATCCGCCTCATGCTGCGCGATCCGACGGTCACCCTGAGCACGGCGCTCACGTCCATCTGGCGCCTCGTGGCCGCAGCGCTGGGTCTGCCGGACACCATGCCGACGGACTGAGTTCCCCGGTGTGCCGACCGACCGCGGAGCCGGGGAGGAGAGGCGCTGCCCTCGATTCCGCGACCATGCCTCCCGCACCGGCCCGTAGCCGGGGCACACGGCGTTGACCAACCGGGCCCTCGCCGCGCGACCACCGGCTGAGGGCATGGCGCGTCGTCCTCTCGGGGGTCAGGCCGGGCGTGGGATGTAGGCCAGGCCGTGGGCGCCGGGTTCGCCGAGCTTGGCGATGTCCAGCCGGGCCAGGCCCTGCAGCGTCTCCAGGTCGACGATGTCGACGGTGGACGAGGCGACGCAGGCCACGTAGGCGATCCGGCCATCGGGCGACGAGGTGATGGTCAGCGGGCAGAGCCCTACCTCGAGCTCGCCCAGCTGCTTGTGGGTCTCGGCGGAGAACACCCTGAGGCGGCCCGGCGCGTGGCGTCCGAGCCGGGACACCGGGTCGGGTTCCATAAGCACTTCGCCCGCGAGCAGCATTCCCGTCGACGTCAGGTGTACCGGCAAGACGACGTTCTCCGTGGGCAAGGTGTCGACGACGGAGGCCGTCCGGGCGTCGATGACCCGGATTCCCATGGCCGGCCGCTCCTCGGCGGCGCCGGAGAAGGAACCACCGTAGTAGGGCGAGGCGACGAAGGCCCGCGTGCCGTCGGCGGAGACGGCGAGTCCCTCGCTGCCCGGCACCTCGACCTTCGCGGTGAGGGTTCCCCGTTCGAGGTCGACGACCGACACGAACGGCGCCTCCTTGTTGGTGGCGTAGCCCGTCCTTCCCGCCGGATCGATGGCGAACCAGTGCGGGCCGGGCGCGTCCGTGTCGATCCTGCCCAGGGGTCGACGGGTCTCCGTGTCGATCACCACGACACCGCCGGGCCGATCCGCCGAGCTCTCCACGCTGACGTAGAGGCGACGGCGCGCCGTGTCCAGTGCCAGCCCGTGCGGCCCGTGTTCCGGGGCGAGGTCGACGACCTCGACGATGCGGCGGGTGTCAGGGTCGATGACGGTCAGCTCGGTGCGTCGGCCGCTGTTCGCGTGGTAGTAGCCCGAGTGATACGTCGTGGTGCACCACAGCAGTCGCTGCGTCGGGTCGAAGCACAACTCGTGTGGTTCGGCGGGGAGTTCGAGCGTATCGATGTGCCGGTCGGAGGCGGCGTCGAAGAACGAGACCGTCGGTCCGCTCTGACTGACCACGGCCAGGACATCGCCTTCTCGGCCGGCGCGGGGGGAGTGCTGCACAGAGGGCTCCTTGAACGGGGTGAACGGGATGTCACGCTGAGCGTTTTCGCGGACATCTCCACTCTCCGCACGAGAGGGTTCCGCGACAATGCAAAGATTGGCATCCAATCATTGACTCAGGCGTAAAAGTGCAGGTCAGGAGCATCACTCAATGGATCTCAACCTGCTGCGAGCCCTGGACGCCCTACTCCAGGAGCACAGTGTGACCCGCGCCGCGGAGCGACTCGGCACGTCGCCCGCGGCAGTCAGCCGTACCCTGGCCCGGCTCCGCCGCGCCGTCGGTGACCCACTGCTGGTCCGCGCGGGCCAGGGCATGGTCCCGACCCCGCGAGCCCTGGAACTCCGGGAAGAGGTGAGCGCGTTGTTGCGCAGCTGCGACAACGTCCTGCGGCCCGGAGCCGGTTTCGATGCCGTGCACCTCCAGCGCACCTTCACCGTGCAGGCCACCGACCTGCTCCTGGTGGGGCTGGCCGGGACCTTGACCGACCGGATCCACACGGAGGCCCCGCACGTGGACGTGGTCTTCCTGCCGGAGGCGATAGAGGGCGGCCCCGCGCTGCGGCAGGGCTGGGTGGACGTCGAACTGGGCGTCCTGGGACACCTGGACCCGGAGATCCAAACCCAACAGCTCACCCGGCTGCCTCTGGTCGGCATCGCCCGCAGCGGTCATCCCCTCTTCGACGGACGGATCGACGCCCGCCGTTTCGCCGCGGCCGACCACATCGGCATCTCCCGGCTCGGCAAGCGCCTCGGGCCCATCGACAGCGCGCTCGCGGAACGTGGGCTGCGGCGCCGGATCGCGGTCGTCGTACCCAGCCATACGAGCGCGATGATGCTCGCCCGGCACACGGACCTCGTTGCGCTCACCCTGTCCGACTGGCTCCCCGGCACCACCGCTGCACTGGGACTGCGCACTTTCCCCATCCCCCTCGACCTGGCACCCCTCGACCTCGGAATGGCCTGGCACCCCCGCAACTCCACCGACCCAGGACACCGCTGGTTCCGCGACCACTTGGCGGCGGCGGTCCTGGCCCCGTCCGGGGCGGGGGACGACAGCTCTCAGGGGAGCGTGACGTCGTAGGGGCGAGGGCGGGGTGGGGCGGCATGCAGGCCAGGCGGGTGTGGTCGGTCAGAGCTGTGTGCAGGCGAATCTTCCCCGGGGGCGTTGCGGCCCGGCGCATTTCTCATGCGGAGGGTGTTGGTCTCGGGAGGCGGTTCACGAAGTCCACGAGCAGTTCGCAGAACGCCGCGGGTTGCTCCAGTGGTGCGAGGTGGCCTGCTGCGGGGATGACCGCGAGGTCGTCCGCGTCGAGTTCCCGGGCCAGATCCGCACCTCCGCGGAAGAAGTCGGGCATGTCGTGCTCGCCGACGCCCACCACGGCCGGGGTGGAAAGTGCGCGCAGCGCGGCCGGGTCCTTGCTGAGCGGGTCCCTGGCCCGGGGCGGCTCACCGTGGGCGAGCTGTGACTCCAACTGGTTGCGGAGCATGTCGGCCGCGTGTGCTGTTACGTCGTCGGATGCGCCGTCAGAGGTCCACGCTTCGAGCCCCGCCCGTACCGCTGCGTCGATGTCGCCGGCGTCAAGCGCTGTTCGTTCCCTGTCCCAAGCTGTCTGGAGACGGGTGGAGGGTGCTTGGTCATGCGGCCGGTAGCCCACCAGGAACAGGCCGTCGACCCGGTCAGGCGCAGTCACTGCCACCTGGAGGGCCACCAGCGCGCCGAGTGAGTTCCCGGCCATCACGAAGCGGTCGACCCCTAGCTGGTCGAGTGTGTCGAGGACGTCTGCCCATGGCGCCACCACGCGCTGGTCCTGCACGATCGCCTGGCCATGACCGGGCAGGTCCAGGGCGATCGCACGGATACCGGCTTGGGCGAGGAGCGGCAGGTGCGTGCGCCACATGGTCCGATCCGTGGGCCGGGCGTGGAGCAGTACCACTGCCCGTCCTTGGCCTGCCTCATCAGCCGGCAGAAGCATCAATCGAGTCCGTTCTGGAGAAGGCGAACGAGAAGGAGAGAGGGATCCGGGGTCACCGTGCGGCGGCTCTCATATGGCGTGGGCGAGTTCGTCGATCTCCTGGTCGTTCAGGCGCAGTTGGGCCGCCGCCCACCGGCGCCCAGGGGATGAAGCCGATGCGTTCCCGGGCGCAGTGGTCGAGAACGTCGGCGGAGCCGCGGTCGGTGAGGTTGTAGCGGTTTTGGACGGTGGCGATGTCGGCGATCCGCCGTGCCTGCTCGATCTGGCCGACGGTCACCTGGGACAGGCCGATCGCGACGATCTTGCCTTCGTCCTGGAGGCTCTTCAGTTCACCGACCTGGTCCTCCAGCGGCACTTCCGGGTCGACCCGGTGCAGCTGGAACAGGTCGATGTGGTCCAGGCCGATGAGCACCTCGTCCGGGTAGCGGTGGAGGGCTTCCCGGATGATCTCCTCGCTGACGTATGGTCCGTAGGAGTCGGCGGTGTCGATCAACTGGACGCCGAGTTCGACGGCGCGGCGGACCACGCGGATGCACTCGTCGCGGTCGTCGGGTTCACCCCACACGCCGAGCCCGGTGAGCCGCATGGCGCCGAAGCCGAGGCGGGCGACCTTCTTTCCGGCGATCTCGAAGCTACCGGCAGCGTGGGCGACGGGATCGGTCATGAGTGGATATGTCCTTCCTCTGAAGCGGTGCTCTGCTCAGCCGGCCTGCGCAGCAGGATCAGGCCGTCGCTGCTGGCGCTGCCGGGTTCGGCGCTGTAGACGGACAGGTGCTGACCAGGAGCGCTGGTGACAGCCAGCGCCTCGAAGTGCAGGCGCAGTTCACCCACCTGCGGATGCAGGAAGTGCTTGTCCTCGTGTGTGCGCGGGCGGACCTCGTAGCGTGCCCACAAGGTCGCGAACGCAGGGCTGTGGACGCCGAGTTCGCCGACCACACGCTCGATGCGCTCGTCATCCGGGAACTGGGCCGACGACGCGCGAAGGTTGTTCACCGCGATGCGCGCCGCCCTGTCCCAGTCTCCGTAGAACTTCCGGGCGTACGGATCCAGGAAGATCATCCGAAGCAGGTTGTCGTAGCGGGCGAAGCCGCGGTACAGCTCCTGCGCCATCGCATTGGCGGCAAGGACGTCCTGGGAGGCGCCGACCACGAATGCGGGCAGATGGCGCAGGCTGTCCATCAGCCGCAGCAGGTCCGGGCCGACTGCCGTGGTTGGCGCCACCGACGGCCAGGGAGTGGTCAGCCCCAGCCGGAACAAGTGGGCGGTCGCGGCATCGTCCAGCCGCAGTGCACGAGCGATCGCCTGGAGCACCTGCTCGGACGGATGCCGCTCGCGGCCCTGTTCGAGCCGGATGTAGTAGTCCGTGCTCACCCCGGCGAGCAGCGCCACCTCGTCCCGCCGCAAACCGGGCACCCGGCGTGAGCCGTCGTCGGGGAAGCCGACATCCCGCGGCATGGTCGTATCGCGGCGAGCACGCAGATAGTCACCGAGTTTGTTGTCACCGTCCATGCCGACCAGGCTAGGCAGGACAACGGGCGAGTGAATGGGTGTGATGCACCCACCCGAGCAGGCCGGCGCTCCTCACCTGGCACTCTTCCGGTCGCCCGCACTTGCGCACAGGGCCTCCAGCCGGTCGGACGATGAGTCAGGAGTCGGCGAGGCGCGCCGGAACGATCCCCCACCGACGGGGGCTTCACGTAGGCATACGCAGGCCAGGAGCGCTGAGTGGGCGCAGTGCACCCTCCCATGTCCACCGCGGTGCTCCTAGCCTCGACGGCGTGAACGGCAGCAACAACACCGACCGCACAACAGCGGTCGCGGCAGAAGCCAGAAGCAGTGCGGGGTCCGGCGCCCAGGCCTGGCGCGACCGCTCGACCGACCCCTGTCCCGCTCCGACCCAGGAGACCACTCATGCCTGAAACGCTCGCCAGTGCCGTCATCCCAGCCGATGCCGCAGCAGTGTGGCGCACCCTCCGCGACTTCGGCGGCCTGGCCAACTGGCAACCTGCCGTCGCGCGTAGCGTCCTGCGTGACGGAGACGCACCTGACCGCGTCGGCAGCGTCCGTACCCTGCTCATGGCGGACGGTGAATCCGTGGTGGAAACCCTCGTCGCACTTGACGACCATCAAAGATCGCTGACCTACGACATCGCCCGCTCCCCATACGCCATGCGCGCGTACCGGGCCACCATGCGGGTCCAGCCGCTCACCTCCACCGGCGAAGCGTTCGTCAGCTGGTCGGCGGTGTTCGATTGCGAACCCTCCGCGGCCGACGAACTGACAACGTCCTTCCGGGACGAAATCTTCGCGACGGGACTACGCGCGCTGGCCGGGCACTTCGCTGCGTCCTGAACGTTGGCGTGGGCCCGAACAGGGGAGGTTGCCGCCGCCAGGCGCGGCAGAGGGCTACCCGCCATGCTGCGCCCGGACCGGTACCCCGCGTCGCTGCTGTCAGAGCGTGGCGGCCACCTTCGCGTCGGCGTAGTGGTCGCCGGCCGGGGTCACGATGCTCGCCGCGGCCTTGACGTGATCCCCCTTGTGGAACGAGGACCCCGGCTGCGGCCGCAGGGTCAGCCGCGCGACGTGCTTGTCCGCGTCACAGACGAGCTTGCTGTTGGGGAAGGTGCCGGTGGCTATGGACGGGTGCCCTCCGTTCACCTGGGCCGGCTTCGTCACGGTGGCCTTCACGTGCACGTCGGAACCAGGGTCGCAGGAGTAGGTGACATCGGCCTTGATGACGGGCGCATGCCGTGTGTCGAGGGCGACCTTGCCCAGGGCGATGGAGTTGGCCTTGGCGGCGGCCGGCGAGGCCATGGCAACCGCGCCCGCGGTGAGCATGACGGCGGCGACGACGGTACCGGCGACACGGTGGCTGACGCGAGATGGCTTCACGGGATACTTCCTCCGTTTTGTGTTGTCGAGTGCTGTGCTGCACCTGTTTTGACTGCAACCGGTGGCGCTGGGTTGTCTCGTCAGCGCAGGCAATCCTGATCTTCGAAGGCCGGCGCAGGGGGATTCCTCGCCGTCCGTCGGGTCAGGGTGACGCAACCGAGTAAGTGCCCACCCACCGTGGCCGGACCGCTTGACGCAGCATCGGACCGTACGCGGCCCCAGCGTGCGCGCGACCGGCCCCCAGCGTGCGCGCGGCCGCAGCGGCCATCCAGGGCGTTTCTTTCCGATCATCCGATCGTTGGTCCAGCTGTGCCATGAGCGATGCCCACAGGCATGGACCGACGGCGGTCCAGTGGCGGTGGTGCCCCCACGGCGCGGCTGGCGGCCACAACCTCGCGCTCGTTATTTATCCGAACCTTCCCTGCCATGCCTGTTCCCGAGGGCATGTGAACGGAGAGCCCCGTGCGAATGACCGACATCCAGGGTTGCGATGTCCGGCCCGGCCGTGTCGTGGAATGGACGCTGCATCGGACCAGCGTCGAGGCCGCGATGAGTTCGCCGGATGATTCCCGCCCGCCCGCGTACGTACAGGAGTCCCACGTCCGAACTGCGCGATCGGTACGCCAAGACGGCTTGTTCGTACCGACCTGGCTTGGCACGGCATTCGATATCCCGGGACAAGTCGATCTTGACGTTCTCCACGGCGCGCTACGGGACTGGACACTTCGACACGAGACGCTGCGCAGTGGTTTCCGCTGGGTCGGCGACGAAATGCGACGCTTCACGCTGGACGCCGATGCCGTCGCGCTGCACCGCGAAGACATCGGCACCTTTTCCGACGCGGCGACGCTGACCCGGTACCTGCAGGACCGCTTCGACGTCGCAGCGAACGCGCTCACCTGGCCGAACTTCATTTTCACCGCGGTCGTCAGGGATGACGGCACAAGCGTCTACATGGCGTTCGACCACAGCAACGTCGACGCGTACTCCATCCACCGCATCACCGCCGAGATCCACGAGCTCTACGCGGCCGGCCTCGAAGGCCGTGCCGTGGATGCGCCACCGGTCGCCAGCTATATCGACTTCTGCGCAACCGAACGCACGGAAGCCGACCGGATCGACGACAGGCACGAAATCGTCGCCCGCTGGCGGGAGTTCATCGCCCAATGCGGCGGGAAGCTGCCGAACTTCCCCGTCGACCTCGGCCTGGCCCCCGAAGGGCCGCTGCCCACCCAGAAGTTCATGCACGAGATGCTCGTGGACGACACGGACGCGGAAGCCTTCGAGGAATACTGCCGTCCGTACGGCGGAAGCCTGGTCGGCATCCTCGCGGCCGTCAGCCTCATCGTCCGTGAGATCGGCGAGCAGGAGGTGTACCGCACCGTGGTGCCGTTCCACACCAGGGTGAAATCCCAGTGGTCGGGTTCCGTGGGCTGGTACGTGGGTGGCGCGCCGATCGAGATTCCCGTGGCGCAGGCGCCGGATTTCGACAGCGCACTGAAGAGGGTCCGCGCCGCGCTGCGGGAGAACCGGCGAATGTCACGGATGCCCATCGCGCGCGTGCTCCGTCTGCTGGGTTCCGACTTCCGGCCCACGTCTCCGGACCTGTACTCGATCGTCTCGTTCGTCGACGCGCGCGGCGTCCCGGGGTCGGAACGGTGGCAGGACCTCAAGGCGTACGGGCTGATCCGGGTTTCGTACGGCGACCAGGTGTGCGCGTGGGTCACCAGGCTCCACGAGGGTCTGCAGTTCGCCAGCCGCTATCCAGACACCGGCATCGCGTCCAAGAACATGCGGCTGTGCGTCGAGAGGCTCCGGGAACTCATGGTTGAGGTAGCGCGAAAAGACTCGGCCGTGCGCGTCTGACGAGCTTGTGCACGGTTGGCGGTGCGCGTCGAGACCCTGATCGTTGATCACGGTGCCTGGCGGGGCACCGGGCACGGCAGCGATCACCGAAGCCGGCGGATAAGGATGTCGGCGCGGCCGTGCCGAGGGGGCGGCCCGCTCCTGCGAGCCGCCCCCTCGGCCGGAGCCTTCAGTCCGTGGTGATGGCTCGGGCAGCCTCGACCAGGACCTTTCCTCCATCCTGACCGGTCATCACGACCCGTGACAGCCAGGGACCCTTACGGTCGTAGGCATGGGTGACGGCCGCCTCGCTCGTCTCCCGCTGCGTACCGTCGCCGAAGTACCAGTGGTAGCGGTACCCGACGGCGGGCGGCTTTCCGTTCACCGTCACCGACATGGGCACCTCACTGCCGACGTGCGCGTTCTCCGGGATGTTCAGCTGCGCCCGGGGCCCCTGCCGGGGGAGGTGGAACCACTTGCGGACACTCGGGTTGAGGAGAAAGGCGTCGGCGTACTGCCGGGCGCCCTCGATGTCGGGGTGACCGACCGCCGCGCTCAGGCACTGCAGAGGCGTTGCGCTCAGCTCGGGACAGGCCCGCGTGCGCAGCGGGAACGCCGGGTCGGTCACCGGCGTGTTCCAGACCTTGGAGTCCCGGGTGAGAAGGGCATTGTCCACGGTGAACAGTCCGTCGGCCGCAGCCGCGTACGGACCGTCCGTGGAAGCCTTGTTGGCGGCGGCCGCCGCCTGATGGTAGGCGGCATTGGCCAGTTGGGTGTACTGCTCGTAGCGTTCGGCCACGCTGCCGAGGGCGCTCTTGCAGGAGGTCAGCCGTGCCCCGGCGACTCCCGGGATCGAACAGGTCCTCACCGGGATCGGAGAGCTGCTGCGGCTCAGCGCGTAGTAGAAGTCGGCCACGATCACCTTCGGCCGCCCCGGCAGGGAATGGGCCTTCTCGATCGCCGCCTGCATCCCGCGTCCGCCGTATCCGACCTTCGCGCCGCTGAAGTAGGGCACGTCCTTGGCCGGGTTCTCCGCTGCCGCGCCGATGCCGGAGCACTCGCGCTTCACTGCCTTGGGCAGGTCCTTCGAGCCGGGGGTGATGCCGACGCCGATGCCGAAGAAGGGGTCGAGGTCGTTGATGCACCCGTTGATCACGACCAGATCGAGACCGTAGCGGCCCGCCCGCGCCTGCGCGCCCGCCTTTTCCAATTGGCAGAACACGTCCGGCATTTGCTGGGTGACCTCGCCGAACTCCATCTCCCCGTCGCCGTCCGGGTCCTGCTTCTCCGTCGTGTGCAGACAGGCCGCGTCATTGTTGCCCGCGGGCAGCTCGGGCGCATCGAGCACCGCGCCGGAGATCGAGTAGTCGAAGTGCTGGACGCCCCGGCCGGTCTTACGGCCGAGCAACTCACCTGTCAGATAGGGAAACTTCTGGTCGTGGTCCAGGCCCTGCCCCCAGACCACGGAGTCACCGACGGACGCCACCCGCACCGGGTGGCACCCCCGGCGTACCGTGTCCCGCCAGACCTTGCCGTAGTGGCCCGGCGCCGGGTCGCCGGGCGAGGCGGCGATGCGGGCGTCGACCTGTAGGGCGGTCTCGGCTGCGGGCACCTGGTTGTAGGGGATGCTGAACTCCGCCGTGCCGACGTTGGCTGCCATGGTGAGGCGCCCGCCGGCCAACTGCTCCTGGCCGGCGCGCACGCGCCACTCCACGGTGGCCCCGGCCTTTGCCGCGGCGGGATCGTAGACCTCCACCCGGCCGTGCACGGCTCCGCTGCACACCGGATTCGGCGTCAAGTCCACGTCGAGGACGAGGGGGAACGCGGATCCCGGCAAGACGCTGGTCTGCGCCGCGGCGGGGTGCCCGCCGAGGAGCTGGCCGAGGAGCACGGCGGCCGCGCCGGCCGCCGCGAAACGCCTCGCCGCGAACGAGCGACGGGCCACGCCCGGCCCGCTCGCAACGGAACCCGCGCCGGTGCCCGTCCGCCTTGGCACGACCCGCCGCGCCCACGCTAATCTCACGCCAACACCCCTGTTTTCGCTGTCGTTTCGGTCTGTGCGGAGTCGACTGAACTCCGCATCGGTAGGGATGATGGCAGTCGGGAGACCGGCATGGACTGCGAGCGGGGTCCCATGCTCAGTGAAACTGATCACTTACCCGCAGTTACGGGCCGCGGTGCGGCTTGCGCGAGCTGGTTTGTGGGTGAGTTGCCTGGTCATGAGCGTGATGGCTGCCGATTTCGTAGTGGGCGCAGGGACGCCACCATCTGACCCCTCGTCAGCTAGTTCCCAGACGCGATCATCTCGTCGGTGTTGCGCCAAATTTGGCGCACGGAGCGCGATCCGAGCCTCGGCGACATTGCCTTTCATTGACATGGATTTGGGTATCCCTTTACGTTCGGGGGGTGCGGCATCAGTACAGGTCATCGCCGCATTCCCCACACGCTCCGGGAGGTCCCACATGGAACTGCTCATCAAGAAGATGGCCCAGGACGACGTCTGGCAGGGCTGGCTGGCCGCCAACTCGGCGCAGCAGGCGGCGAAGGACGGCTGCATCAGCGCCGCGCCCAAGTCCGGCTGCATCAGCGTGGCCCGGAAGACCGGCTGTATCTCCTGACGGTCACCCGCTGACCGGCCGGATGGCCGACCGATGAGCGCACGCGAGCGGTCCGGTGGAGGTTCTCCCGCCGCCGGACCGCTCCCGGGCGCAACGCCCCACCCCACACGCCCACCTTCCGAGCACACAGGAGGGGTCCATGGATGGTCAGCCGACCGCCGAGGTCATCGAGCAGATCCGTGACATTCCGATCTACCGCCAGTCGCTGGAGCGCGGGCACTTCCCGATTCTCGACAAGCCGGAGATCGCCCGGGGTTTTCCCGACAACTGGATGACGCCCCGACTGGCCGCCGCGCTGGAGTCCGGCGAGGCCGAGTTCGTACTGTCCACAGGTACCAACCATGCCCGTATGCAGATCATCCGGCCCCCGTATTTCCTCCTGAATTCCTACTACCAGCTGTGGCGCGAGCACCCCGATATCGCCGAAACCTGGGAAGCGGGCTGCCGACGCGTTTCGCTGACCACCGTGCTGGCGACGGAACACGTCGCCCGGGTGAATGCCAAGAAACGCGGTGTGGACGCGGATCCCGTACCGCCCCTGGACGACCGATGGCTCGACGCGCGTACCTGCTATCTCAATCTGCGGCTCGACCCGGCGCTCTGGGAGCGCGACGAGGTGGAGCGGATGCTCACGGAGATCCGGACGGCCGCACAGGCGCACCCGCACGGCTGGTATCACCTCGACTGTTCCAGCTATCACCTGGCGCATCTGCTGCGAAAGGTGATCGAGTGGGGGCTGTGGGATGCGTTCCCGCCGCCCGCCAGCGTCATCCACGCCTACGAATACACCCCGGTGAACGTCCGGCGTTTCCTGGAACAGCATTTCGCGTGCCCGATCATCGACCTGTTCGGCAGTACCGAGCTCGGCTATCTCTTCTTCAGCGACCGCCGCGGCCGGTACCATCCGCATCTCGACAAGATGAGCGTGGAACTCGTCCCGGTTGCCACCGGAAGCACGATCTACCAGCTCATCGTGTCCAGCGTGCGCAATCCGTACATGCCGCTGATCCGGTACCGCTCGGGAGACTGCGTCCGCACTCTGGACGGTACGCCCGACCTCGACAGGATCTCCCAATTCTGCGGCCGGGAAAAGGAGTTGCTCGCCTCGCCGCACGGTCCCATCGCCCAGGGCGATCTCGACCGATGCGTCAGCGAAGCGTCATCGCATGTCTTTGTGCACCAGTTGCGGCTGCCGGGCACCGGCGAAGCCCAGCTGGCCTATACGACGTTCACGGGTGCACCCATCGAACCGGCCGAGGCCGCGGCGCTGGAAGACGGCATCCAGGAGCTGACCGGGCGGCGCTGCCGACTCGACCACCGTACGCATATCCCCATCGGGAAGTCAGGGAAATACGCCTGGCTCGCCAACGACGCCTGAACCACACGGGCCATTCCCCCCGGACAGGAGAAGCATGACCAGTCAGCCGCGGATATCCGCCGACGACCTCAAGGCACTGCTCGGCGATGCGCTGCACTCCGAGGTGGTGGAGCATTTCGTCGAAAGGACCGATGCACCAAGAGAGTTCGTGGCACGCCAGGTCACCGAGTGCCTGCGCTATCTCTATCTCGTCTCCCGGTACCGCGACCGGCTCAGCGGCCTCTTCCTGCCGGTCGAGCAGGACATCGACGAGATCTGGCATTACCTCATACTGCAGACCCGCGAATACCGCACGCTGTGCGAGGAACGGCTGCCGGGCACGTTCTTCATCGAGCACCGCAGCATCGCCTACGAGGACTACCAGCAGAAGCCGGGACGGGAGCAGGCTCTCGAAGAGGCACTGCGCTGGATCCCGTTGTACTGCCAGGAGTTCGGGCCATTCGACGAGGGCGCGCTGCCGCACTGGACGATCGTCCGTTTTCTGCATGCGCAGATGAGCCTGTCGCTCACCGAAATCGCGGCACTCGAACCGATGGCGGCGTGACCGTCGGCCCCGTCGGGACGAGCTGCCCCTTGCTCGCTCTGGGCGGTGGGGCCGCACCGTCGGGCGGCACGGGCTGCTACGCCTCGGGCACCGAGAAGGAGAAGAGTTTGCCGGACCAACTGGCGAAGACGTGGTCCTCCACCGGGAACGCCGACCAGGAGCCGGAGCCGCCGCTGACCGGGTACTGCCAGACTTGCTTGCCGGTCTCGGCGTGGAAGCCGTACAGCCCCTTCGGCCCTGCGGCGAGGAAGAGGTTGCGTACGGCGCCCAGGAACTGCAGCGTGCCGAGGCCGGAACCCGCCGTCCAACGGACCGCTCCGGTACGGGAGTCGACGGCGTGCAGAACCTTGTCGAGATAGCAGACCGTCGCGCCGGACACGTCATAGCCCCGGTTTCCCCGGGCGGCGGTCCGCACGCTCCACAGGGTCTTCCCCGTCGCCGGGTCGAAGGCCGCGAGCAGCCCGCTGGTCGAGCCGCTGGCGCCGGTGCCCGGGTAGCAGAACAGGGTTGTGTCGTGCAGGCTCAAGGACCCCTCGTACATCAGGATCTGACTGTTCGTCGACGGCAGTGCGGTGCGCTTGCTCCACAGTGTGTCGCCGTCGGCGGAGTTGAGGGCGAGCAGGTTCATGTCGCCGTCGATGGCATAGAGCACCTTGCCCCTGGACGGCGGGTAGAGGGCGACGAGGTCCTTCGACCACAGCCGGTCGCCGGTGTCCGAAGCGATGGCGGTGTATCCGTTGAGACTCGCGGTCGTGGACGTCTGCGCAGCCCTGCCCCAGACGATCAGCCGGCCCGCCGGGGTGGTACCGACCGCCGAGATTGCGCCCATGTCCGGCGACTTCCACCGCACCTCGCCGGTCGATGCGTCGAGCCCCTGGAAGCGCCCGTTGTCGCCCATGGTCACGACCAGTGAGCCGCTGGCGAAATCCAGGTGTGGCGCGCCCGTTCCGGTCGGGGACGCGTCCCACAGTTCCTTTCCGGTGCGGCCGTCGAGGGCGTGGACCTTTCCGTCGGTACGCACCGTGTAGACGCGCTTGTTATCGGCGAGGGCGGCGATGTTCTGGCCGCTGACGTCCTTCCAGAGGAGCTTGCCGGTGGCCCGGTCGAAGCAGGCCCCCGAGGTCTTCCCGGCACACAGCAGAGTGGACGGGGTCACTGTGAGCAGGGACATGCCGGGCTGCGGGAGGTCCCCGGTCCAGGAGAGCTCGGGGGCGGCCGCCGCCTTCTCGTCGCGTGAGCGGAGCAGCAGGGCGGTGCCTCCGGCGGCCGCGGCCGCGGCGAGCACCGCGCCGCCGAGCAGTATCCGGCGCCGACTGAGCAGGGGAGTGCGCACCTCGTCGCCAAGGCTGCGCTCCGACTCGGCCACCTGCAGTTCGACCGCGCCGAGCCAGCCCGCGGTGGTCGACGGACGCAGCCACTCCTGCAACTGCGCGACGGTCGGCCGCCGGTCCGGGGCCTTGTCGAGGCAGGCGGCGACGGTGCCCAGCAGGGCGTGCGGGACGCCGTCCAGCTCGGGCGCCTCGTGGGTGGCGCGGTAGAGCAGCGCGTGGGCCGCGCCGGTGCCGAACGGCGGGGTACCGGTGGCGGCGTAGGCGAGCACGGCGCCGAGGGCGAACACGTCGCCGGCGGGCGTGAGTTCGGCGCCGGTCGACTGCTCGGGCGACATGAAGCCGGGCGACCCGATGATCTGGCCCTCCGCGGTGAGCACGGTGCCGTCGACGGCCCGGCTGATGCCGAAGTCGATGACTCTGGGCCCGTCGAAGGTGAGCAGGATGTTGGACGGCTTGAGGTCGCGGTGGATCAGTCCCGCGCGGTGGATGGCGGCCAGCGCCTCGGCCAGGCCCGCGCCGAGCACACGCAGGGTGGCCTCGGGCATGGGCCCGTGCGCCTCGATGGCGTCGGCGAGCGAGGGGCCGGGGATGTACGCGGTGGCCAGCCAGGGCTGCGGCCCCTCGGGGTCGGCGTCGACGACGGGCGCGGTGAAGGCTCCGCTGACGGCGCGTGCCGCGTCCACCTCGGCCTTGAAGCGCCGCCGGAAGTCGGGATCGGCGGCCAATTCGGGACGTACGACCTTGACGGCGACGGCACGGCCGCTGCGCGACGCGGCCAGATGGACGCGGCCCATGCCGCCCGCGCCGAGTTCCCGGATGACTCGGTACGGCCCGATGTGCGGGGCGGCGGTGTCGGCCTGTGCGGTCGGCGTGGTCATCGGGCGGCGCTCCGGAAGGCGTAGAGGGTGGTGTCGGATGCGGCGTAGACGGTGGTGCCGGTGATCTGCACCCGCCACGCGCTGCTCTTGTTCTTGGTTTCAGCGCCGGAACCCTGGTGCGCCCAGAGGACTTTGCCGTCCGTGGCGCGCAGGACGATGAAGCCCGGGGTGTCGGCGCTGAACAGGGGGTATGCCAGCAGGGACGAGGAGACGGAGGGGCCCGGATCGGATGCGCCGCCGGGGTCGAGGGGCAGCGGACTCGCGGTGTGCCACAGCTGCTTGCCGTTGCTGGTGTCGAGGGCGAAGACGGTGGCCTGGCCGTCCACGACATAGGCCCGCTTACGCCGGACCGTGGTGGGATTGAGGTTGGTCGGCTCGTCCACGGCAGTCCACAGTTTGCGGCCGTCGGTGGCGTGGAACGCCTGCACTTTGGTGCTGGTGACGAGCAGCGCGTTCCCGTCGGTGGCCAAGTCCGGGTAGTCGCCGGGCCTGACGACGTCCCGGACCGTCCAGCGCACCTCGCCGGTCCGCAGGCCAAGGCCGTGGACGGTGCCGCCGTCGTGCAGGAAGCAGAGGCGTCCGTCGGAGGAGGCATGGAAGTCGCTGCCGGCCACCTTTCGGGACCACAACACCTTCCCCGCGGCGAGGTCCACGGCGCACACGCCGTACCCCTGGTCGCCGGAGGTGCCGAGGAGGGCGACCGAGTCGGCGACGCAGAAGACGTCCTGGATGTGGTCGCTGAAGGAGGTCCCCTCCTCCGGTTCGGTGACCGGGTGGCTGAACTTCAGCTTGCCGTTGCCGTCCAGGCCGAGCAGATAGCCGCGGTCGCCCCAGGCCGTGGCGTACAGCGTCGACCCCTGGACGCCGAGCCAGGAGGGCTTGCCGCTGACGTCGGACGGCACGCGGGGCGCGGCCGTCCACCGTTCCTTACCGGTCGCGGTGTCATAGCCGATCGCCGTGGTCTGGTCCCATTGCACCAGGGTGTCGCCGAGCAGCCGCAGCTGTCCGTTCTGCAGGCGCCGTAGCGGGCTCGACCACTGCGGCTTCGGTCCTGGGGGCACCTTGACGCCGGGCCGGACCGCGGTGCCGCCGGCGCTGCCACGGCCCGGGGTGCGGCCGGGCTTCGCCCCCCACCCGGCCAGGGCCGCCGCGCCCGCGGCCGCTGCCGCGGTGCCGCCGGCCGCGGTGAGCCACAGGAAGCGGCGGCGGCTCGGCCCGCTCGGAGCCGCCGTGACCAGCGGGGTGATGGGCACTGGAGGCGCGGTCACCAGGACGGCGGCGTGCGCCTCCCGCCTGGCAAGATCCTCCCGCAGACCCGGCGTGAGCAGCGCGGAGGGCTCGGCGGGACCCAGTGCGGCCAGCACCGCGGTGGCGGACGGCCTGCGGGCGGGGTCCTTGTCCAGGCAGGCCGCCCCCAGGGGACGCAGCGCGTCGGGTACACCGGTCAGCTGGGGCGGGGCGTGAACGGCCCGGTAGAGGATCTCGGCAGTGTTTCCGGTGCCGAAGGGGCCCCGGCCGGTGGCCGCGAAGACCAGGACACAGCCGAGGGAGAAGACATCGGCTGCCGGTCCGGCCTCGCGGCTCGACACGATCTGCTCGGGGGCCATGAATCCGGGCGTCCCCATCACGGCGCCCGTCCGGGTCAGCTGCGTCGCATCCGCCGCCCGGCTGATACCGAAGTCGATGACGCGGGGCCCGTCTTCGGCCACCAGCACGTTCCCGGGCTTGAGGTCGCGGTGGACGATGCCGGCGGCGTGGATCGCCAGCAGCGCCTCCGCGAGGCCGGTGCCCAGAGCCCGCAGGGCCGGCTCGGGCAGCACACCGAAGCCTCGTACGACGTCGTGCAGGGAGGGTGCGGGGATGTAGGCGGTGGCCAGCCAGGGCTGGGGGGAGTCGGCGTCCGCGTCGAGCACCGGCGGAGTGAAGAAGCCGCTCACCTTCCGGGCGGCGTCGGCCTCGCGCCGGAAGCGCCCGCGGAAGTTCGGCGTCTCGGCGTACTCGGGCCGGATGACCTTCAGCGCGACCAGGCGCGAGCCGGGCGACCTGGCCAGGAAGACCCGGCCCATGCCGCCCTCGCCGAGGAGTTGGAAGACCTCGTACGGGCCGATCCGGCCCGGCCCCGGCTGTAGCGGGGCCGGGACCAGGGCGTGCGGCTGCGGGAGAGTGGTGCGCTGACGGGTCTGCGGCAGCGTCGCGCCGCTGCCGCCGTGTTCGGGTGTCTCCACTTCGCGGCGGCCGGGGTCAGCCGAGCGAGCCGAGCACATCGCGGGCGGCGGCGATCGCGGCGTCCTCGGACTGCTGCTGGTTCATGCCGGAGCGTTCGATGTCGTAGGTGTAGCCCACGGTGTACGTGGCGTTGCCGGCGCGGACGATCACCGTTGCCTCGGCCAGGCTCATCGGTTCCTTGTCGACGGCGTGGACGACGTGGGCCTCGTCGCCGAGATCGCCGAGCGGCCGGGAGTCGGTGACCTTGCGTACCTTGCCCAAGCCGGTGAGAGCGGTCTTCTTGTGGATGTCGTACATGCCTTTCGCCGCTGGGGCGACCGAGAGGTTCACGTCCAGGTCGAGGAGTGCGCCGCCGGAGCCGAAGGGCGTTTTCCAGCTCGGCATCCTGGTGATCATCGCTGCCATGGTGGCGTTGTCGAACTGCGACGGCTTGCACTCGGTTCCGGGCGCGATGCGGGCGATGGTGGACGCCTTGATCAGCTCGCAGCCTTCGGGAACCTTGGTGTAGGTCTTCCCCGTGGCTTCCGCCGACCCGGGCCCCGGCGGCTTGGCGGCGCCGCCCGGAGCGGCGGAGGACTTCTCCGACGCGCTGCTCTTGCCGTCGCCTCCCGACGTGGCGACGACCACACCGATGATCGCGGCCACGGCGAGCACCGCGCCGCCACCGATCAGCCAGGGCCGCGCACTGCCGCGCGCCCGCCCCGCGGCCGGGTCGCCGTTCTGCGGCAGCGTCGCCGGAACCGTCTGCGACCAGGCAGAGGGCGCGCCCGGCGCCCGGTCCGGGATCGGCGGCGGCGCATGGCCCGGCATAGGAGGCGGTGCCTGGCCCGGGGCCGGCGCCGCGGGTCCCGGGTCCGGGGTTCCCTGCGGGAGCGGCTGGGTGGGGCCGGTCTCGCCAGAGCCCTCTCGGGGGTCCAACTGAGGGGTCTCACTCACGGGGCAACTCGCTTTTTTCCGTTCGGTTCTCGCCGTCGGGAACGGCACAGGCCACTCCCATGGGCCGGGCCCGGGGCGAGGGCGCACCGGGGACCCGACGCGACGTGCCGAACTCTTTCGCGAGGCGGTGAAACCTCGATGAAATAGTGCTGATGTGAGGGACTTGATGGACTTGAGGAACTTGATGGACTTGATGGACTGAGAAGGACCAGCAGAACGCACCGGCGCCGCCTCGGCCATCGCGGCGCGTCCGTACGCGGGAGCCACTCCGCCCTCGGGAACCCCGACCCCAGCCCCAACCCACAAGCCCCGCTACTCGGTTGTCACCAGAGCGTCGCCTCTTGCAAGCTTGCATCTCACGTGCGCGCGCAGGGCGCGCGCAGAGAGCTCTGGGAGGACGCCACCGTGAGTCGGCGGGTGGGAACAACAGCGGCGGATGGCGATACCGGGTCGGCGAGCAGGGCGGACGGCCGCGCGCTTGCCGCAGCCTCCGTCACCGTGATCCTTTGGGCATCGTCGTTCATCGCGATCCGCAGCTCCGGTGCGCATTTCGGGCCGGGCGCGCTCGCCTTCGGCAGGCTTGCGGTGGCGTCTGTCGTGTTGAGCGCCATCCTGCTGGCTCGGCGTGGTGGGTTCCCGCCCCGCGAGGCCTGGCCCGGCATCATCACCTCGGGAGTCCTGTGGTTCGGCGCGTACACGGTTGCGTTGAACTGGGGTGAGCATCACGTGGATGCCGGAACGGCTTCCTTGATCGTCAATGTCGGGCCGATCCTGATGGCGATCCTGGGCGGTTGGCTGCTGAAGGAGGGCTTCCCGCCCAGGCTGATGGCGGGCGTGGCGGTGTCGTTCGTCGGGGCCGTGGTGGTCGGACTGTCCATGTCCGGCGGGGGAGAGTCGTCTCTCATCGGCGTGCTGCTGTGCCTGTTCGCGGCGGTGGTGTACGCGGTGGGTGTGGTGGTGCAGAAGCCGACGCTGAAGCACGCCACGCCGATACAGGTGACGACGTTCGGTGCGCTCGCCGGAGCGGTGGCATGCCTGCCGTTCGCCGGGCAGTTGGTGTCCCAGGTGAGCCAGGCTCCCGTGTCGGCGACGTTGCAGATGGTGTACCTGGGCGTCTTCCCGACGGCCCTTGCGTTCACCACGTGGGCCTACGCACTGTCTCGTACGACCGCCGGGAAGATGGGCGCCACGACCTACGCGGTCCCGGTGCTCGTCGTCTTCATGTCGTGGCTGTTCCTCGGCGAGGTGCCCGGCTGGCTGACGCTCCTCGGTGGCCTCCTCTGCCTGTCCGGGGTCGCCGTGTCGCGGATGCGGGGGAAGGCGCAGGCACAGGCCCCGGAGGACGCACGACGGAGCCGAGCGGCCGCGGAGCCCGACGTGTCGGCGGAGTCTGCACGGTAGGCGGCTGCCGCGTCAGCGCCGGGGCCGCGAGAAATGACCCGCCCCGCACTCGTGTCGATGAGTCAGCGATTCCGATGGCCCCAAGGAATGGACGGTCCGACCAGGCGGTGGCAGATCCCCGTCCGATCTGCCACCCACTGGTGGTGGTCTTAGAGGTCGAGGACGACTTCGGTGGTCGGTTTGCTGCAGCAGACGAGGATCGTGCCGGCCTCGGGGAGTTCGAGGGGTTGGGTGGTGTAGGCGATGTCGCCTGCCACGAGGTGGGTGATGCAGGTGTGGCAGACGCCGGTGCGACAGGACCAGCGGGTGGGGATGTCGCAGGCTTCGGCGAGATCGAGGAGTGACGCGTGAGCGGGTGACCATGGGGTGGTGATGCCGCTGCGGGCGAAGGTGATGAGGGGGCCGGTGGCCGGTGGGCCGGGCGGTTGGTGCGGCCGGATCGCGGCCGCGGACGCTACGCCGGGATTGATGGCGGGGAGCGCGCTGAACTGTTCCGTATGGATCCGCTCGGGGAGCAGGCCGTGAGCGCGCAGGTAACCGCCGAGGTCGTCCATGAAAGCGGGCGGTCCGCAGAGGTAGGCGTCGGCGTCGGTGGGAATGCCCATGGCCGCGAGTGAGGGGGCGGTCGGACGCCCCTGGGTGATGTGGGGCTCGTCGGGATGTGGGGCGGCTTCGGCGGTGTAGTAGATGTGCTCGTGGGCGTGGGGGAGTTGCGCCAGGAGCGCGTGGGTCTCGTCCGCGAAGGCGTGGTGGCCTCGGTCGTGAGTGGCGTGGATCCACCAGACGGGGCGTGGGTCTTGTGCGTCGGCGAGTTGGTGGAGCATGGCGAGCACGGGAGTGGCACCGATCCCCGCGGAGATGAGGACGACCGGGTGGGTGCCGTCTTCGAGCACGAACGTTCCGCGGGGGCTTGCGATGTCCACGAGGTCCCCGGGGTGGAGCGAGGCATGGACGTAGCTGCTGACTTGTCCCTGGGGCTCGCGCTTGACGCTGATGCGGTAGGTGCCGGCCGTGGGCGCGGAGGACAGGGAGTAGCTGCGCACTGCGGGCGCGGCACCGCCGACGGCGAGGCGGAGGGAGAGGTACTGGCCGGGGCGGGCCTCGGGTAGGGGCGTGTTGTCGGTGGTGTCGAGGTAGATCGACGAGACGGTGGGGGTCTCGGGGACGATGCGGGCGACGCGCATGGCCTGGAAACCCGGCCATCCCGGTTCTTCTCCGGGCTGCTGGGTGCCGGCGAGTTCGCCCGGCCATCCCGGTTCCTGTTTGGGCTGCTGGGCGGCGGCGAGTTCACGGAAAGACTGCTGCCATCCGGGGCTGAGGGCAGGGATGTTCAGTGCTTTACGCAGCTTGGCGGGGTCGCGGTCGGGGAGGTAAAGCAGTGCGTCGGTGTCGGCGACGCTGACTTCTTCGGGACCCTTGCGGGTCAGGGTGATCTCGTCGCCGGCTTGGACGCGCCCCTCGGCGAGGACGCGCAGGTAGAAGCCGGGGCGGTGGTGGGCGACCAGCAGGGAGGCCATGGTGGGTTGGCCCAGGCGCATGCCGACGCGGTAGCAGGTGACGCGCGGCTGGGTGACTTCGAATTCGGCCTCGCCGATGCGGTACCGATCGCCGATGCACACGTCGTCGTCGGGCAAGCCGTCGACCGTGAAATTCTCCCCGAAGATCCCGAAGGTCAGGTCGTCGCGACCGAGTTTCCTTTGCCAGTACTGGTAGGACTGCAGCTGGTAGACGAGGACGGCACGAATTTCGCCGCCGTGCCCGGCCAGGTCCCCTTGACCGTCTCCGTCGATGTTCAGCCGCCGCACCATCCGGGGACCGTGCACGGGAGACTTCCAGGCTCCGGTGTGGACGGTCTTTCCCTGCCAGGAGACGTCCTTGGGGATTCCTACATTGACGGACAGCAGCATCGCCATCGCGGACCCTCCTGTGGGGTGGCCGGCGGGGCAGCCCCTCATGGCGCTGTGATCTGTGCGCTGGGGCCGATGCTAGTTCTGTGCCGGTCTCGCCGCGATTCCCTGATCACGAATCATGGAGTCGGTCTCACCGGCGCCGAACCGTGCACGGCTCGGTGCAAGGCCTGTACCTGGTGGACCCCGATCTCGAACCTGCGCGGGCCGAGCCGGCGAACCGCCGGCCTGCGGCGGCAGGGGCTGCCAAGGTGAACACCGAAGCAGGGCATTGGTCGGGCAGTGGTCCTGCCGCGAAGGGTCGAGCCCCCGCCGCGTGTCCGGGGGCTGCCGGAGTCACTCGGCTGCTGCGTCGCGGGTGCGCTGGTAGTGGCGCCTCGCCTTCATGCGGTTGCCGCAGACGGCCATCGAGCACCAGCGGGCCTTGTTGGGCTTGCTGCGGTCGAGGAGGAACAGTCGGCACTCCGCGTTGGCGCACGCCCGCAGCCGACCGGGCATCGTCTCCTGCAGCGTGCTCCATGCCATGACCGCCGCTACCGCCATTCGGCGCTCCGCAGGGGCGTCCAGCTCCCACGACACCCCCGCAGACGAGAGGCGCGGGAGGGAGGTGACGCCTTTCAGGAGCGGGGCCAGCGACGTGGCGGGCCGGCTGCCGCGCACCACGTCCTGCAGGGCATCGCGCGCCTGCACAAGGCTTCGGAGCTCGTCTGTGGTGCCGCTGCCGCCGTGGGCCAGCTGCCAGGACCTGGCGGCTTCCGGGTCTGCGAGCTGGTCCTGGGCTACGCCGTTGACCACCGGCGTGGTGTTGAGGAGCTCCAGCAGTGCGTCCTGCTGTTCTCGACCGGCCACCATCACACCTCCTAACCGTACTGGTTCGCTTGACAGGTTACCCGCTCGGTTCCCTCGACTGCGGCGCTGCGCCGGCCGGACGCTCAACAGTCGTGGCAGGAAGGCAGGGCCTGAAGGCGGGGTCTGAAGGCAGGGCCGGCCTGAAGGCGGGGCCTGAAGGGTGACTGTGCTGGCTGGCGGCCGTTTGCGGGCGGAGGCTTGAGGCGGGTCGATGTCCTGCCGTCCCGACGCGCAGGCGTCCCCGACCACAACCGTCATCTAACCAGCAAAAGAGCCTTGACAGGTTAGGTCGATCGTGCTCGACTGGATATGTAACCACTAAAGGTCGATAGAGAGGTTATAGACATGGTCTCCGCAGTTCACCACCGCACCGCCACTGTCAACGATCTAGAGGTCTTCTACCGGGAAGCCGGCGACCCGAAGGCACCCGCCGTGCTCCTCCTCCACGGCTTTCCGACCAGCTCGCACATGTTCCGCCACCTGATCCCGGCGCTCGCCGACAGCTACCACGTCATCGCCCCCGATCACATCGGGTTCGGCCAGTCCGCGATGCCGGCCCTGCAGGACTTCCCGTACACCTTCGAGGCCCTCACCGACGTCACCTCCGGACTGCTCCACCACCTGGGCATCGACCGGTTCGCGATGTACGTACAGGACTACGGCGCTCCCATCGGCTGGCGGCTCGCCCTCCATGCCCCCGACCGTGTCACCGCGATCATCACGCAGAACGGCAACGCCTACGAAGAGGGCTTCGTCAAGCCCTTCTGGGACGGCGTCTTCGCCTACGCACAGGCGCCCGGACCGGACACCGAAGCCTCCATGCGCGGCGCCCTGACCCCCGAAATCACCCGCTGGCAGTACGTGAACGGAGTCGCTGACCCGAGCCTGGTCAGCCCCGACAACTGGGTCCACGACCAGGCGCTGCTGGACCGCCCCGGCAATGACGAGATCCAGCTCAAGCTCTTCCGCGACTACCCGACCAACGTGGACCTCTACCCGCGGGTCCACCAGTACTTCCGCGACTCGCAGGTCCCGCTGCTGGCGGTCTGGGGCGCGAACGACGAGATCTTCGGCCCCGACGGCGCCAAGGCATTCGCCCAGGACCTGCCCCACGCCGAGATCCACCTGCTCGAGTCCGGGCACTTCGCCCTGGAGAGCCACCTCGAGACCATCACCGAGCACATGCGCGGCTTCCTCGCCCGTGCCCGCGCCCTCGCCTGACGCGCAGGGAGCCGGGGCGGCCGCGGGCCACCACACCCCTCCCGCCGCCGCCGGCAAAGGACCCGCCATGCGACACCTCGCCCAACACGCCCTCAGCGCCGCCCCGCAGAGAGTTCGTACCGCCCGCAACTTCGCGAGGCAGGCCCTCGGCACCCAAGGCGGGTCCCGACGCCGCGACGACATCCGGGCCTGCGTCTCGGAACCGGCCGGCAACGCCGTCCAGCACGCAAGCGCGGACGGCCGCGCTTACTCCTGCACGCCCTGACCGTCAACAACAACCACCCACACCCTGGGGTGCGGACTCCTGCCCACCCCGCACCCGGAAGGATCCCGCCATGGGACTGTCCTGGCAGCAAGGACCCCTCTCCGCCGAAGCGATCGGACACTTCCTGACCCCCGAACCGCTGCCCGAACGCCTCCTGTTCACCGAGCGGCTGCGCCGCCGCATGCGGGTGAAGTGCCACGACACCTGGATCGCCGACAGCGAGAACGTCATCCTGCTGCACGAGCCCGGCCGCTACCCCGTCGCCTACTTCCCCCGCGAAGACATCGACGCGCAGGCCTTGGCCGCAAGCGGCAAGACCACCCACCACAAGGACCTCGGCGACACCGCCTGGTACGCGGTGCACGCCAACGACCGCACCACCGAACGCGCCGCCTGGGCATTCACCGCACTTCCCGGGCACGCCGCCGAACTCCAGGGCCGCATCGCCTTCGCGTGGCGCGCGATGGACGCCTTCTACGAAGAGGACGAACGCATCCTCGGACACGCCGCGGACCCCTACCACCGCATCGACATCCGCAACACCTCCCGCACTCTGGAGGTCCGCCTCGGAGACACCGTGATCGACCGCTCGGAACACCCCGTCGTGCTCTTCGAGTCCGGATTCGCCCCGCGCTGGTACGTCCCACGTGCCGACATCGACGAGACCCAGCTGCGCCCCGTCGAAGGCCAGACCTTCTGCCCGTACAAGGGCCTGTGCGACTACTACGACATCGGCGACGTCCACCGCGCCGCCTGGTCGTACCGCAACGCCTACGGGGAGGTTGAGCGGATCGGTGACCTGGTGTCGTTCGAACCGGACCAGGTCGAGGTCTCTCTCGACGGCAAGCGCCTGCACCTCGAGCCCGGACAGAGGGTCGTCCCCCACGGCATCGACCGCGGCCTGGACGCCGACGAGGCCAGGGCCCGCTGACCCCACGAGCGCCTGGCCGCATACCGCCCCGGCATGCGAATACGTGGGATCGCGCGCGGAAGGCGCACGCGGAAAGACGCGCACGGAAAGACGCATGCGGAGGGACGTATGCGGTTCACACGGCCGTGCGGCCGCCGTCGACAGGCAGCACCACGCCCTGCACGAAGCTCGCGGCGTCGCCGGCCAGGTACGCGATCGCCTCGGCGATCTCCCTCGGTGAAGCCGGCCGTCCGGCGGGCGCTTGAGAGGCGAGGGCGTCGAGGTCATCCCCCATGCCCGCCGTGCCCTCGGTCCGTGTCGGACCGGGCTGCACGGCGTTGACCCGGACCCCGCGCGGGCCGTATTCGGCGGCCCAGGCCTTGGTCAGCAGGTTCACGGCCGCCTTGCTCGAGCCGTAAAGCGCCGATCCCGAGAAGCCGAGCTCGGCCACCATGGTGCTGAGGTTGACGATCGCCCCGCTGCCCCGCTCGGCCATCGCCGGTGCGAGTTCCGCCACCAGGTAGAAGGGAGCCTTCACGTTCAGCGCGTAGACGGCGTCGACGTCGCTCTGCGATGTGTGCTCGGTGGGTCCGAAGGGGTAGATGCCCGCGCTGTTGACCAGGATGTCCACCCGGCCGCCCCGTTCGACGGCGTCCCGCGCCAGCTGTCGGACCGAGCCGGCGTCCAGCAGGTCGGCGGCCACGAACTCCGCCGTGCCACCGCTTTCCCGGATGGCTCCGACGACGCCCTCACCGCGCCCCCGGTCCCGGCCCGCCACCAGTACGTGCGCACCGCGCTCGGCGAGCATCTCCGCGGCGGCCGCACCAATGCCGCTGGTCGCCCCCGTCACCAGCGCGACTTTCCCTGTGAACGATGCAGTAGTCACAGCCGTACCTTTCCTTCTCAGCGCCACGCCCTTGGGTGATTTCGTTGTGTGCGATCACTTATATCCACCCGCGCCCATTCCCTGGAGGAACGTTCCGGGGTGGCGTGTCCGTTGCGCCTCACCTTGAGGCCTTGTTGCGACGTCGGCGCCGCGACGACCGGGCGATGCGGTAGCCCACCCCGGGCGTCCGCGTGATGACCGGTGGGCTGCCCAGTTTGCGGCGCAACCGGCCGATGGTGACGGTCACCGTGTTGGTGAACGGGGCGGCGTTCTCGTCCCACACCTGTTGCAGGAGATCCTCGGTGCTCAGGAAGCCCGGACTGGCGCGCGGCGTGCGAGCGACAGGTGAGGCGACAGGTCTGTGACACAGCTCACCAGGAAAGGGTGACAGGACGTTGTCGCGGACGGCTGCGACTGTCGACAGCATGACGATCACAGACGAGGACTGCCTCGCCGAGACCCTGAAGTTCAACGAGCGTTTTGCCGCCGCTGCCGCGAGCCGCCCGGCTCGCGAAGGGATGCCGGACGCCACTCTGCTGGCCACCCTGCGGCGTAACCGGCTCGGTGGCGACACACCACCGGTGAGACTGCCGCAGGGCCAAGACCGCGTCATTGCGGGCGGGGTGAAAGTCCGGGTGTTCGTACCCGACCACGTCGACGGCGTGTACCTGCACATACACGGAGGCGGCTGGGCATTCGGCTCCGCGGACGGGCAGGATGAGAGGTTGTGGCGGCTCGCCGAGCGGGCACGGCTGGCCGTGGTCAGCGTGGAGTACCGCCTTGCGCCGGAACACCCGTTCCCCGCCGGGCCTGACGACTGTGAAGCGGCCGCCCGGTGGCTGGTGGACCGGGCCGCAGCCGAGTTCGGCACTCAACGGCTGCTGATCGGTGGTGAGTCGGCCGGTGCCCACCTGAGTGTCGTGACCCTGCTGCGCCTTCGCGACCGGCACGGCATCACCGGCGCGTTCCGGGCGGCTCACCTGCTTTTTGGCCCCTACGACCTGTCGATGACACCAAGTCAGCGGTCGTTTGGGTCAAAGCGGCTGCTGAGCAATACCGAATCGATTCGGGGCAGCTATGAGCTGTTCACACCGGGGATGGGGGCGGAACAGCGCCGCGATCCCGAGATCTCACCGCTGTTCGCCGACCTGGCCGGCTTGCCGCCCGCCCGGATCGTCGTCGGGACCGAGGATCCGCTGCTGGACGACTCGCTGTTCCTGGCCCAACGGTGGCAGGCGGCAGGCGCGCCTGTGCAGCTCGGCGTCGTCGCCGGCGCGATGCACGGCTTCACCCTCTTCCCGCTGACCATTACCGAGCGGGAACTGCGGCGCGAGCGGGACTTCCTGTCCACCACGGGAAGGTAGCGTCGGCGGCGTGAACCGCACTGCTCGGCTCTATGCGCTGGTGGAAGAGTTGCGCGCGGCGGCGCCGCGACCGCTGACGGTCGCGGCGCTCGCCGCGCGATTCGAGGTCAGCACGCGCACGGTGCAGCGTGACCTTCAGACGCTGATGGAGGCCGGTGTCCCGGTGCGGACCACACCCGGGCGTGGCGGGGGCTGGTCGATCGACCCGGCGATGACCCTGCCCCCGATCCACTTCACAGCCGATGAAGCCTCCGCGTTGGCCGCCGCGCTCGCTGCGGCCGACGCCTCCACCCCCTACGCCAGTGCGGCCCGCACGGCATCCCAGAAGATCGCGGCCTCCATGACCGGCCCCGCCTCGGCGGCGGCCCAGGAACTCGCCGCACGGATCGTCGCGCTGCCGTCGCGGACCGACTCCGAGGTCCGCGCCGCAGTCGAACGGGCCCTCACCACAAACATGGTGCTGCGGCTGTCCTACACCGACGCGGCAGGACGCGAAAGCGATCGCGTCGTGGAACCGGCCGGACTGCTCACCGCCGACGGCCGGTGGTACCTCATCGCCTGGTGCCGCACGCGGCGGGCCGGTCGCGGCTTCCGGCTGGACCGGATCGCCGCAGCGGCTTCAACGGGTGAGCAGGCGCAGCCCCATGACCTGACCGAGCTGCTGCTCGGCTCGGCCGCCGCCGGTGCGGTGCAGCCCACCGCGCTGGCTTCACTCACCCCCCGCCCAAGAAACGACAGGCCCTAGCGTCGGCCGCAGACGGTCTCTCCGCTCTCGGGGAAGTTGGGTCGAGGGCGCCTTCCAGGCGCGGGCCCGGGGCAACAGGGATCCGGAGCGTGACGGTCCGCTCCATCTCGCCGGACGCATGGCGTATCCGCTTCACTGCCGGCTGTGCTGGACCAGCTGAGGGGCTGCTTCCGGCCGCCCGGGACAGCCCCGGCTGAAGGGCGACCGCCTCGGCACCGCCGCCGACCTTGCCGGCCATCTCGTCTTCCGATCCGCCGTGGTGGACCGCCCGGTATTCCGCGGTCGACCCTGGCCAACCCGACCGCGACGCACGGTTGCTGACCGTGGCCCCCGGGCCGTTCGGGGGAACCGCCTGTGTCGTGCAGGAAGATGCGGGTGTCGCAGCTCCTACGGTCAGCCGGCATGACGCACGTAGCGCAGGACGCATCCCACCCGACCCGACGCACCGCGCTCACCGGACTCGTCGGTGCCGCCGGGGCCGTGCTGGCGGCCGGTTGCACGGCCTCGGACAGCACCACCGCACAAGGGCGGCCCGCTCCGCGTCCTTCGGTCTCGGCCACGGGCTCCACGGGCGGCGCCACACCCGGTGTGATGACGCTCTTCAAGGACCCGACGTTCAACTTCACGGGCCTCTGGGCCCTCGGCGGCGCCGGTTTCAGCGGCAGTGAGGTGGGCGAGGTGCTCACCGCCGTGAACACGATCAACAAGGCCGGCCTGTCCGCGCAGACGTACGTCGAAACCTTCAAGAAGCTCGGCGACCAGTTGCTGGAAGCGCCCGAGGGCAGCAAGCCGGACCGGCAGACCAGGCGCTTTCGCGCGCTGCGGGCCGCTCAGTACTACGCCCAGGCATTGTTCTTCGTCCTCGGTTCCGACAACCCCAGCAGCGAGGAGCAGCTCTACAGGGCGGGACGCGGCGCCTGGGACACGTTCTGCAAGCTCTGCGACCCAGCGCCGGTGACGGCGAACGTCCCGTACGGGAAGACCCCGCTGCCGGTGTGGTTCTTCCGCCCGGACGACTCCGATGAGCCGCGCCCCACGGTGATCCTCACGAACGGCAGCGACGGGCAAAACATCGACATGTGGGCCTATGGCGTCTCGGCGGCCCTGGAGCGCGGCTGGAACGCCCTCGTGTACGACGGGCCGGGCCAGGGACAGCTGCTCTTCGTGAACCGTGCGGTCTTCACACCGCGCTGGGAGACGGTGGTCACTCCGCTCGTCGACTGGCTGGTCGCCCGTTCCGACGTGGACGCCGAGCGGATCGCCCTGACCGGGCTGAGCATGGCGGGCAACCTGGCCCCCCGGGCCGCGGCCTTCGAGAAGCGGATCGCCGCCGTGGTGGCGATGCCGGGATGCCTGGAACCCTGGTGGGGCTTTCCGCCGGAGATCCGGAAGATCCTCACCCCGGACAAGGCGGAGACCAACAACATCTGGAACAAGGAGGTCGTCCCCGAGCTCCCCGCGGCCGCCACCGCGACGATGACGAAGCGGTTCGAGCCCTTCTCCGTCCCGGCGATGCTCGCGGCCCGCGAGGGCAAGGTCTTCACCGACTTCTACACCCCGGCCAAGCGCATCGAGGCACTGACCATCACGGACATCGTGGGCCGCATCACCATGCCCACCCTGGTCCTCGACTACGAGCACGAGCAGTTCTATCCCGGACAGCCGCGCCAGATGTTCGACAAGCTGACCTCTCCCAAGGACTACATGAAACTCACCTCGGCCACCGGCGCGCAGCTGCATTGCTCGCCCATGGCGCCGCAACAGCACTCCGACATCGTCTTCGACTGGCTGCAGGAGACGCTGCCGAGGCGCTGACCGCAGATCGACGGCCGCGCGAGAGCGTCGGCTCGTGCACCCGATGCCGAGATCCGGACGCCCCACAGGCCGGCACCCACCTGGGCCGATGGATGATCACCAGGCCCGCCACATGTGCCGTGACCAGCGCGTTTTCCTGTCAACGCGCCAACGGCGGCGAAGGCTGCGGAGTGCGTCGGCGGGCCTTCGCGATCGCGCGGGCCGGGGGCCTCACACGGAGGCGACCCCTCGTGTGTGTGGTGCGTAACCCTGGATGTTCCCGAGGTGTGACGGGTCGGAAACGCGATCTTTCTACGGTGCTGGTTACGGGGTGCCCAGCCGTCGGCGGCGCGTCCCGGCTCGGGAAGGTACACGCACCGCGGAGGTGGAGGTTCGGTGGCCGCTGGCTCGACGGACGGGGGTGTCCGCACGGTCTGCTCGTACTGTGGGGTGGGCTGCGGGATCGTGCTGGATGTGGCGAGGGACCCGTCCGACGGACGACGCCGAGCGGCGAAGGCTTCGGGCGACAAAGCCCACCCCACCAACTTCGGCCGTCTGTGCACCAAGGGGGCGACGAGCGCGGACATGATGGCCGCATCCGGGCGCGTGGGGAAGGCACTGGTACGTGCCGAGCGTGGCGCCGACCCGGCCGAGACGGATGTGGACCGGGCGATATCGGCGGTCGGCGGCCGGCTGCGGGCGATCCTGGACGAGCACGGGCCGGACGCGCTGTCCTTCTACGTGTCCGGGCAGATGTCCCTCGAGGCGCAGTACCTGGCGAACAAGCTGGCCAAGGGCTTTGTGCGCACCAATCAGATCGAGTCGAACTCCCGGCTGTGCATGGCTTCCGCAGGGTCCGGCTACAAGCTGTCGCTGGGCGCGGACGGTCCACCGGGTTCCTATCAGGACTTCGACCAGGCGGACGTGTTCTTCGTGATCGGCGCCAACATGGCGGACTGCCACCCGATCCTGTTCCTGCGCATGATGGATCGGGTCAAGGCCGGAGCCAAGCTGATCGTCGTCGACCCGCGCCGCAACGCCACCGCCGACAAGGCCGATCTCTTCCTGCAGATCAGGCCCGGTACCGACCTGGCTCTGCTCAACGGCCTGCTGCACCTGCTGGTCGCCGAAGGCCACACCGACGAGGGGTTCATCGCCGAGTTCACCGACGGCTGGGAGGAGATGCCCGCCTTCCTCGCGGACTACCCGCCCGACCGGGTCGCGGAGATCACCGGCCTCGCTGAGAGCGACATCCGCCAGGCCGCGCGGTGGATCGGCGAGGCCGGCGAGTGGATGAGCTGCTGGACCATGGGCCTCAACCAGTCCACCCACGGCACCTGGAACACCAACGCCCTGGTCAACCTGCATCTCGCCACCGGCGCCATCTGCCGCCCGGGTTCCGGCCCCTTCTCACTGACCGGGCAGCCCAACGCCATGGGCGGCCGCGAGATGGGCTACATGGGCCCCGGACTGCCCGGTCAGCGTTCCGTTCTGGTCGACGCCGAGCGGGCCTACATCGAGAACCTGTGGCACATCCCCGAGGGCACCCTGCGTACCGAGGTCGGGCGCGGCACGGTCGAGATGTTCGAGCAGATGGCCGCCGGCGACATCAAGGCGTGCTGGATCATCTGCACCAACCCCGTCGCCTCGGTCGCCAACCGCAAGACCGTCATCGCCGGTCTGGAGGCCGCCGAACTCGTCATCACCCAGGACGTCTTCGCCGAGACCGAAACCAACGCCTACGCCGATGTCGTACTGCCCGCGACGCTGTGGGCGGAGTCCGACGGCATCATGATCAACTCCGAGCGGAACCTCACCCTCGTGCAAGGCGTCGTCGACCCGCCGGAACAAGCGCTGCCCGACTGGAAACTGATCGCCCGGGTGGCCTGCGAGATGGGCTTCGCCGAGGCGTTCAGCTACGCCTCGGCCGAGGAGGTGTTCGAGGAGCTCAAGCAGGCGTGGAATCCCAAGACCGGCTGGGATGTACGCGGCGTGACCTATGAGCGGCTGCGCACCACGCCGGTCCAGTGGCCGGCGCCGACCGCCGACGGACCGGACCGCAACCCGATCCGCTACCTCAACGACGGCATCAGCCAGAGCCTCCTGGAACGCGAGGACGGCACCCGCCCCCGCCTGGCCTTCCCCACCGCGAGCGGACGCGCGCAGTTCTTCGCCCGCCTGCACCTGCCGCCCGCCGAACTCCCCGACGACGACTACCCGTTCGTCCTCAACACCGGTCGCCTGCAGCACCAGTGGCACACGATGACCAAGACCGGCAAGGTGGCCAAGCTCGCCAAGCTCAACCCCGGCCCGTTCGTGGAGGTCCATCCCGAGGACGCCGACGCGCTCGGCGTCGATGAGGGCGATCACCTGGAGGTCGCCTCCCGCCGCGGTCGTGCCGTACTGCCCACCGTGGTCACCGACCGGGTCCGGCCGGGCACCTGCTTCGCCCCCTTCCACTGGAACGACCTGTTCGGCGAATACCTCAGCATCAACGCCGTCACCAACGACGCCGTCGACCCGATCTCCTTCCAGCCCGAGTTCAAGGCCTGCGCCGTCACGCTCGCCAAAACCGCAGCCCCCGCCCTGGCGGCACTCCCGAGCGCCGAGCCCGAGGCCGGCCCGGCCACCGCCGATGCGGCGGGCCTTCAGCACCGGGGAGGAGCCCCCGTGCCCCCCGTTCCGGCCACGGCGGGCGCCTCGGACCCGGCCGTCCACGAGCTCGCCGCCCTGTTCGGCATCACCGATCTCGCCCCGGTGGCCCTGGCCGAGCCGGAACGCCGCTATCTCGCCGGATACCTCTCCGGAATGGCCCTGACCCCGCCCGACGGCAGCGTCCCCGTACTGCCGCCGAGCGCGCCCTTCGACCCCGGCCACGCCCTGTGGGTCAACGGAGTCCTCGCCGGAAAGTTCTCGCGTGTCACGGTGCCCACCGGCGGCGCATCCGCCCTCGCGCCCGCTGCCGCACCGGCAGCCGACACGGGCGCACCGGCCCGCCGCCTGGCCATCCTGTGGGCGTCGCAGACCGGCAACGCCGAGGAGTTCGCCGCCACCGCCGCCGCCCGCCTCGCAGGATCGGGCCACACCCCGGAGCTGCTGCCGATGACGGACACGGCCCCGGCGCACCTCACCGCCGACACCGATGTGCTCGTCGTCACCAGCACCTTCGGCGACGGCGACGCCCCGGACAACGGCGCCGACTTCTGGCAGGCACTGTCCGCCCCGGACACCGGCCGGCTCGACGGGGTCCGGTACGCGGTCCTCGCCTTCGGTGACTCCACCTACGACGACTTCTGCGGATACGGCCGCCGGCTCGACGAACGGTTCGACGCCCTAGGGGCCACCCGGCTCGTCGCCCGCACCGACTGCGAGCCCGACTACGAAGAGGCCGCCGACCAGTGGGTCGACCAGGTCGTCACCGCCCTGGCCACCGCCGTCGACCGGCAGCCCGACACCGCCCTTGGGACCCGCACCGCAGCCCCCGCCCCCACCGCCGCACCTACGGCGCCGGCGGCCCCGCCCGCGGTCGCCCAGCCATCCCCGCCCGCGTCCTCCGGCTACACCAAGGCGTCACCGTTCGCGACCCTGCTGATCGGAAACCGGCTGCTGAGCCTGCCCGGGTCCCAGAAGGAAGTGCGGCAGTTCGCCTTCGACACCCGCGACGGTGAACTCGCCTACGACGCCGGTGACGCCCTCGGCGTGTGGCCCGCCAACGGCGCCGAGCTCGTCGCCGAATGGCTCGCCGTCACCGGCCTCGACCCCCACGAGCCCGTCGACGTCGGCGACACCACACACATCCCGCTCAGCGAGGCCCTGCGCACCCGCCTGGACATCGCACGCATCACCACCGACCTGCTCAAGTTCGTGGCCGAACGGACCGGCAGCCACGACCTGAAGCGGCTGCTGCGTCCCGACAACAAGGACGAGTTCGCCAGGTGGAGCTGGGGCCGCCAGGCCGCCGACCTGGTCGCCGCGTTCCCCGTACGCGCCTCCGCGGCGGAGTGGACCGGTGTCCTCAAGCGTCTCCAGCCCCGGCTGTACTCCATCTCCTCCAGCCCGCTCGCCCACCCCAGCGAGGTCCGACTCACCCTCTCCGTCGTCCGCTACACCAACGACCTCGGCCGGGAACGCAAAGGCGTGTGCTCGACGTACCTCGCGGACTGCGCGGACGACGGCCCGGTGCAGGTGTTCGTGCAACGCTCACCGCACTTCCGTCCGCCGGCCGACCCCGCCACCCCCATGATCATGGTCGGGCCCGGCACGGGCGTGGCACCCTTCATCGGGTTCCTCGAAGACCGCCAGGCCCGCGGCCACACCGGCCGCAACTGGCTGTTCTTCGGCGAGCAACGCCAGGCCACCGACTTCTACTACCGCCAGGACCTGGAGGCCAACCAGGCATCCGGCCACCTCGACCGCCTCGACGTCGCCTTCTCCCGCGACCAGCGCAACAAGATCTACGTACAGGACCGGATGCGGGAGAACGGCTCCCGCCTGTGGCAGTGGCTCCAGGACGGGGCTCACTTCTATGTCTGCGGCGACGCGGGACGCATGGCCCAAGACGTCGACCAGGCACTCAAGGACATCGCCGCCACCCACGGCAGAATGGACGACCACGAGGCCACCGCCTATGTCAGGCGCCTTTCCGCAGACAAACGCTACGTCCGCGACGTCTACTGATACTGACAGCGCTTTCCGCGAGCACGAACACCTCGTTCAGCCCACCCGGACGGCGCGGGCCACGAAGTGCCGCTCGGCGTCGTCGTAGATCGTCAGCCGCCAGCCCGTCGCGTGCAGCAGCGGCCGCAGGTTCGGTTCGGCGCGAAGGTCGTCGGGGCTGAGGTGCTGCCCGTGGCGGGCGGCCCGCTCGGCCCTGCCTGACGGGTGGAAGACCAGAAGCGTGCCGCCGGCAGCGCTGACGCGTGCCCACTCGCCCAAGGCGGTACGAGGGGTGGCGAGGTGGTCCAGGAGCCCCGCCGCGAAAATTCCGTGCACCGACGCCGAGGGGAGGGGGAGGCGGGCGCAGTCGGCCATCAGCAGCTGCCCGGAGCCGGAACGGCCGACGCGGGCCGCCGCAGCGAGCATGGCGTGGGTGACGTCGACCCCGAGCACCGTTCCTGGATGCGGAATGCCTGGGCGTGGCGGCTGTCGTCCGACGCCAGGACCACGGCCGCGACGGGGAGCTCCACGGTGGCGCCGTGCCACCGAGTCACCCGGGACTGCCGCGGCGGAGCGCCCCCGAACAGCGGGTCGGTGCCCGCTGCCGAGGCGACCCCGAGCGGCAGGCAGCCCGTCTGCGCGGCAGACGCGGGTAGGGCGGTTCCGCCGCCCGCGAGCGCCAGCAGCTCCGCGCCCAGGCCGATGCCGAGTACGGGTACTTCCGCGGCCAGGGCGGCGCGCAGCAGCTGCAGTTCGGCACGGGTCGTGTCGGCGCCTTCGTCGGAGCCGGCTGCCCCCGGGGCGTCCGTCACTACCAGGGCGTCGACTCCGGCGAGGCTCTCAGGCACGCGATCGCCTGCCGACGTCCGGCAGGTCTGGGTGTTCAGCCCGGCTGCCTCCAGGGCGACACCGAGGGCGTACGGGCCTTCGGCCGGTCCGTGGTGAATGATGATGACCGCCACGCACCGCTCCTTATATTCGAGCCATTGCGGCGCTTTCAGGCCGCGCATGCGCAAGGATGCCGTGTAGGGCGCCGCATATGCCAGAGTGCGAGCCGAGGGTGAGTGGGGTGGCCGGCGGGGAGTCAGGCGTGACGGTCCTCCGGTGCGTGATGAGCCCAGGGCCCGCGGTGGTCTGGCGGAGTCCCTGCTCCAGGGCAGCGCCTGGCCAAGGGCCGGCCCGCCTCGCACTACGGTCCTGTGCCCCGGTTCCGTCCTGATCACTGGCCGGATGAACCAGCACAACCATCCTTGTCAGAGGTCGAGTTGCCGCAAGCTTGCCGGGTTGCAGTCGGCGCGGGAGCCGTACCCGGGCAGCGGGTGGCACCGAGCACCGGCCGCCGGCTCCTGCGGCGTCACGCCAGGTCCAGCAGCTGCTCATAGAAACCGCCGAACCCGTTCTGTTCGTCGATGAGGTGAATCTCCAGGATCCAGTGGCAGCGCCAGCCGGCCCGGTCGGTGCGGCGGATCGGGTGGTCGTTGTCCGGGGTGATGTACGACTCGGCCGGCGCGCCGTCGATCGACTCGTGCGGGAACTCGCCCACCAGGTGGCCTGCGTGCCAGCCCCCGAGGGTCCAGCCCGCCTTGGCGGCGAGCGCCCGCACCTCGGCGTGGAGCTGCCCGCCGGTGATGTCCGGATCGGCTCGGAATGCCTCCCGCCCGGCTGCGAAGATCACCGGCAGGTCCTTGCGGAGCCGGTGCTTGGCGGGGTCCTCGCCGAAGACGAAGGTGCGGCCGAAGTCCGCCTCGTACTCCTCGAAGATAGGGCCGAAGTCGACGAAGGTGATGTCGTCCTCGCCGATGATCCGGTCCGGAGGGTTCTCTTTGTACGGGAAGAGGGTGTTCGGACCGGAGCGGATGATCCGCTTGTGCCAGTGCTTGGTCATGCCGAACATCTCGTTCGCGAGGTCCCGGATCCGGTCGCTGACCTCCCGCTCACCGGATCCGGGCGCCACCAGTCCCCGTGCCTCCACCTCGGCGAACAGGGCCGCGGCCCTGCGTTGAGCCTCCACCAGCCCAAGGGCGCGCAACTGCTCGTCCATACGGTCGGGTACTGCCATGGTGCTGTCCCTCTTCCTCGTTACGGGGTCGCGCGCACGATGACGAGCGACCCCTGATAGGTCGGCTGGGTGCGCAGGTGCCCGAAGCGCTCGTCCCAGGCGCCGGAGGCGAGGTCGTTGCGCAGATTCCGGTCGAAGCGTTCACGGACGCCGTCATCGACGAAACTCCATGCCGAGCAGGCATGGCGGGCGGCCGGATCGAGCAGCATCTCGGGGCGCCCGTAGTACGCCTCGTTGAAGCCGTCGGTGCAGTTCCCGGGGATCGGTACGGTCCGGACGGTGACGTTTGCGCCCAGTGCCGCGGCCATGTCCTCGACGGGCGGGTAGCGGCGGGCCTCGGTGTCGAGGACCTCGGGTGCGTACCCGTACAGCCAGAAGTCGCGCACGAGGCTCGGGTCGCAGGTCAGGACGACGACGGGGCCACGGGTGACGCGCCGCATCTCGCGCAGGCCCGCCGTCACGTCGTTCCACTGGTGGACGCTGAAGAGCGTCATCGCGCCGTCGAACTCGCCGTCGGCGAAGGGCAGGTCCTCGGCGACGGCGTCAACGGCCGGGGCGAGGCGCTGCGCACGCATGGACTCGGACGGTTCGACGGCCGTCACGGACCGCGCGGCGCTCTCGTACGACCCGGAGCCCGCACCGACATTGAGGACCGTTCGGGCCCCGCCCAGTGCCTCGGCGATGACCTGGGCGATACGGGCGTCGGGCCGCCGGTGGGCGGAGTATCCGGAGCCGATGGCGCCGTAGTCCACGTCTCCGGCGCTGCCGTCCTGGGTGCGTGTGGTCATGGGTCCTTACCTCGCCTTGTGAGCAGGAATCAGGGGGAGGGGCGCTGTCCCTGCGCGTCAGCGCGAGTGCGCTGTCATGTCAGCTCCTCGGCCTCCGACAACCGCATACATATCTCGTCACCATGCATCCTGCATCCGTGAGGGTACGTGCGTAAATCGAATGGCAAATGCTTGGCAAATCGACCAAGAAGCTCACACATGCGGTCTCAGATGATGGGCCCTGGTGTTTGAGTCCAGGTTGCCTCGGCGACACGTGCGACCCGTACTGGTGAGTCTGGTTGCACATACGAAGAGCAGGCACCCGAAGACTGCTCAGGCGAAGGTGAGCACGGGGCCCTCGCCACGACGACGAGCAGCTGCGACACCGGCGGGGAATACGATCAGTCTGCCCGCGGCACGGCGTACCGGCGTACAAGGCTCCTCGGGTAGGTATGGCACCGGCGCGTACGGTCCCTCGGGAGGCGCGCGTCCCGCGGTCCGGCCGTGAGCAGATGCGGCCGCGGCCTGGACGAACGGGATGCTTCCGTGCGCCGTTGTGGAGGGGTTGTCTCCGTTTGAGGGCGAGGGTCAACTGGAGAGAACCGGTCCGGTTCCCGCACGTGGATGCCCGAAGCCCACACTTGCCCACCACGGCTCTCGGGGCGAACCGCCCAAGGCGAGCCGGACTCCAGCCGTCGCCGACATCGTGATCAGCGCGGGCGGTCCACCAGGGCCCCATACCGGAGGTGTGTGCGCGTGGCATTTCGCGTGGCGTCCGGAGTCTCGGACGATGCTCGGTGCCGATCGGCACTGCCGGACCGTACTGCCCAGGTGACCGTGACCGGTGTCGTGCGCAGGGTCGGCGTGATCCTGGCCGAACTGGCCGAAGCGGCAACTCCCTTGTCTCTGGCGGAACTTACCTGCCGTACCGGCCTGCCCAAGACCACCGTCCACCGGTTACTGGCCTCGTTGAGCAGTGCCGGCCTCGTGCGACGTGGTGACCTCGGCTATCTGCTCGGCCCGGCCGCGTCCCCCGCTTGTGCACCCGTACCCGACCGGGCACCCCTCTCGCTGCCGCGGCGGTGCTTTCTGCCCCATCTGGTCGAGCTCTACGAGAAGACGCACCAGATGGTCAGTCTGTGCATTCTCGTGGGCGACGACGTGGTGTTCATCGAGCGGATCTATGGGCATGACCGGGTGGACGACGGTTCTGACGACGTCAACCGGGTACCGGCTGGGCACACCGCCGCGGGACGCGTGCTGCTGGCCTTTGCCCGCGCCGCACGGCCTGGCGGCACGGGGGCCGCGCCGGGAGCTGGGCTGGAACGGTGCCTGGCCGGCATCCGGCGCCGCCGGGTCGCCGTCCTTACCGCCGTGTACAACTCCGGTGTGATCTGCGCTGCCGCTCCGGTGATCGGCCGCACCGGCCGGGTGGTTGCCGCGGTGGAGATCGCCGGAGGCTCCCCGGCCATCGGGGTGACGACGATGGTCAACCAGGTCCGTAGGACGGCGCTCGGCATTTCCGCCGCGGCGCGCTGCCTCGGCTGAGGCCAGGGCCTGGGCGGCCCGCGAGGGGAGCGGTTCAGCCTCCGGCGATGGCGGTGAGGATCTCCACCTTGTCCCCGTCCCGCAGCGCGAGTTCATCGTCCGGTGAGGGCACCAGTTCGCCGTTGATCACCACCCGGTGGGTCCGGCGCAGCTTGCCGCTGTTGTCGCGCAGTACCTGCCTCAGCTGCGGATGACGGCTCTCCGCCCAGCGCAGTGCCTCCCCGAGTGTCCCGGCAGGGATGGTGAGCACGCGCTCGAAGTCGACGAAGCGCTGCAAGGTACCGCTGAACTGCAACATCATGATGGCGCTTCCTCTCGTGAAGCGGTGTGGCAGGCCGAGATCGAGGTCGTCCCCAGCAGAACTTCGAGGGTGTCTTGAGCGCCGGCGGCCACCACGAGGTCGGTGAAGTCGCGCAGCGCCGTCCCGTAGCGGGGATCCCCGTAGCAGGAATGTCCGCCGAGCACCCGGAACGCCTGGTCCGCGACGTAGCGCACCTGCTCGACCACGAAGTACTTGGCGGCGGTGATGACGGGATCGAAGAGCGGATCGCACCGGCCGGTCTCGGCCCGGTCAAAGGCGCGGTGGAGCATGGCCTGCGCGGCCTGCAGGGCGATGTACATCCGCCCCAGCGCCCCTTGCACGTTGGGCATCTCGCAGAGCGGGCGCCCGTACCGGGTGGTGGAGGCCAAGCGGTGCACGCACCGTTCAAGGAGGGCTCTGGCCCGTCCGAGCGGTCCGCACGCGGCCACGAGGCGGCGTGCGTTGAGGAAGCACTGTGCATGGCCCAGTCCGTCCACCGCGGTGACGAGCCGGTCGGCGGGGATGGGGGTGTGACGGAAGGTCAACGTCCGTGGTCCGTTGGTGCGGTGGCCCACGGACGCGGTGTGCCCGAACTCCACCCCGGGGTCGTCGCGCTCGACGATCAGCGCCTTCATGTCGCCGTCTTCGTCGCGGGCGTAGGTGAGGAAGAAGTCGGCCAGGGCGGCGCCGCTGACATGGGTCTTGTGTCCGGTGAGCAGGTATCCGTCGCTGGTGCCGCGCAGCAGCGTGACCAGCGCGAACGGGTCCGCGTCCTCGGAGTAGGCCAGGGCCGCCAGCGAGGTCCCCTCGACGATCGGGGGCAGATACCGCCGGGCCGGCTCGCTGCGGTCCGCATCCAACAGCGCGGTGGCAATGCCCACTTGCATGCTCACCGTGTAGGGCACCGCATCGTCCTCGCACAGATAGCCGATCTCCTCCAGCACCCGTCCCCAGGCTCGGGGACCGGCGCCTTCTCCGCCGGCTTCGCGGGGCAGTGCGAACGACGTCAGCCCGGTGTCGGCCGCGGCCTTCGCGAACCAACGGGGCAGCGGTTCACCGGCCGCGTACCGCTCGGACACATCCGTGTTCACCCTGGCCAGCAGCGCGCCCCAGCGGTCGCGCACCAGGGCTGCGACGTCATCGTCGTCGGTCCACAGGGGCATCATCACCCACCTTCCCCTCGCCCGTTCGGACCTCGGTTGCCAGGAGACGGGCGAGCTCCCCGAGACCGGACCTGGCGAGTTCGGCGATCGGCACGCGGACTCCCAGGTCCTCCTCGATGATCACCGAGATACCGGCGATGGTCACCGAATCAAAGCCCTGCGCTTCCAGCGATTGTTCGAGTGTGACGTGGTCAGGTGTGGTTCCGAGGCAGCCGGCGAGCAGTGTGCGCAGGTAGACGGCGGCGTGTGTGTGCCGGTCCGCGTCAGCGGACCGCAGCACCGCCGCGGCCGTTGGCCTGTCCATGGCGTTGTCCCTTGATCGGCGGTGGATGAGAGAGCAGCGAGGGCCAGCGACCCTCGCCGCAGGTTCGCGAGAGCCAGTGCACGAGGTCGTCTTCGGGAACGGCGACGGCGGGCTGTGGGGGACTGAGGCCGAGCATCGCCAGCAGCCGGTCCCAGCACGCGGCCAGCCACTGTGGGGCGGCGAGTTCGGGATCCAGCAGCCGGCGGTTGTGCGCCCAGGTGTGTCCGCAGGCGGCGGCCGCGTGCAGGAGGCAGTGCCGGCGCGCCACGGCGAACGCCGCACGGGGTGTTCCGTTCGTCCATGTCAGAGCGTGGATCCGTCGGGCGAGGTCGGCGCGCTCGGCTTCGAAGATCTGGAACCGGCCCTCGAGGCAGGGGCCGCCCCATTCCTGGGTGATCTCGTCCCGGGCGACCGGCCGCAGCCGTAGACCGGTGCGCCCGGGGTGCCACCGAGGCGCCGGTGTCGCAAGGGAGAACAGGCTCGTCAGGTCCAGGACAGTGCCCTGGTCCTTCGCGTGCGGGGCGGCCACGCTTCTCAGTGCGGAGGCGATGAGGTTCAGCTGCACCATGGAGGTGCCGTCCACGATGCCCATCACGGGGATATCGCGCGCGAACTTCTGCAGCATGCCCGAGGCCGTCTGCTCGCGGAGATAGAACCGGGCGCTCAGCACCCGCGCCGCATTCCGTACCGTTCTCTCGCACAGCAGCGGCACCAGGTACTTGGCGACCGAGGACCACAACCGGGCCCGGTCCGCGCTGAGCGTCACCGCGCGGGCGGCCGAGACCGCGACGCACTCCGCCGTCAGCAGATCCAGGCAGGCCGCCGAGAGCAGTTCTCGCACCGGCGGCAGGGCCAGCAGGTCCCGGCCGTACAGTCTCCGCTCGCGTGCCCAGGCGGCCGCGATGCGCAAGGCACCGTCGGCGGTGCCCAGGGCAACCCCACAGGCAAGCACGCGCATGTAGGACGACGCGGTCAGCAGCATCTCCAAGCCGCGTCCGCTGTCGCCGACCTGCGCGGCGGCGGGAATCGCGCAGCGGTCAAAGGCGATCCCGCTCAGGTCGTTGCCGCGCAGGCCGAGCGTGGGCACCTTCGGCAGGTGCCGGAACCGGTCTGCCGGGAGGGAGCGCTTGTCCACGAGGAACAGTCCCAGGCGCTGCCCGCTGCGGGCCAGTACCGTGCAGAACGTTCCCCTGGTGGCGTTGCTGATCAGCCATTTCTCGCCGTCGAGCCGGAACCCGGCCGGTGTGCGGGTTGCCGTCGTCGTGGTGGCGAGCAGATCACTGCCGGCCCGGTCCTCACTGATCGCGATGGCCCCGAACTCGCCGGCGGCCAGTCGCTCCGCCACCAGAGCGCGCTGCGCCGCGGTACCCCACATCCACACCGGAAGGCCGGCGAAGAGGGACGCGGCGTGCCCCACGGCCAGTACGGGGTCGCGGCGGGCCAGCACCCGCAGCAGGCCCAGCAGTTCCTCGAAGCAGGTCAGCCGTCCCCCTTCCCCCTCCGGGATCAAGTGGCGGGACATGCCCCACTGTCCGGCCACCCTGAACGCCTCGTCCGGGCGTTGCTCCCGCTCGTCCAGCGCGATCACGCTGCGGTACGGGACCGGAGCGGCGGGATCGAACGGGTCGCCGAGCGCCGCTTCCAGAGCCGCCGACGACCGGTACGCGGCAGGAATCACCATTGCTCCACCACCACGGCGTGGTCGCTTCCCCGGGATCGCACCACGTGGGCGAAGGCCATGCGTGGGCTGCGGCGCCAGCAGCGGCTGGTCACCTCGCCCCGGTCGAACAGGTAGCAGGGCCTGGTGAGTTGGGCTTCCAGGGTGCGTACGGGATGCTGCAGGCCCGCGCGCAACTGCGGGATGCGCTCTCCGTGGTCAAGGATGAGCCTCTCCCTGCCGGCCGCGGCCAGGGCGACCAGCTCGGTCCAGGCCCACTGGTCGGCCACCTCGCAGGCCCCTCGGTGGATCAAGAACGGCGAGACGGACCGGGCCAGGGGAGGAGCCGCACGCTCCAGGTCCCGACGGAGCCCGGGGACGGGGGAGAGACGGGGTGTCTCAAGGGTCTCGTCCTGGGGGAACCGGCGGAGCAGCTCCGGCCCGAGGGGTGCCGGCCGTGCGGACAGCGCGGGGTCTCCGTCCAGATGGACGGGGACCGTCACCAGGTACACCCGTACCGCCACCGCCGAGGCGTGCTGCGGCCCGGCGCCGATGCAGGTCTCCCACTCCACCTGCCGGCCGCCCTGACGAGTCCGTCCTTCGACCCTGACCTGCAGTTCATCGGTGTCGTCGAAGCGCAGCGGACGCTCGTAGCAGATCCGGACCGACCACACCACCAGACCGGTGCGGTACTCGGCCAGCAGTCTTCGGTAGCTGACCAGATGCTCGCAGAGCCAGCGGGCGACCGCCGTGTTGGCGATGCGGCCCGCCATGACGGGCTGGAGCTGGAGCGGGGTGAACAGACTGGTGTCACACGGCAAGGAGTACCGACAGTCGCGCACCAACGACCTCACATCCTCATTCCTGGAAGGCGCCGAAACGCACGGCGGTCTCCACCGGCAGCCGGCCTTGGACGTAAAGGTCGTGCAGGCGCTTTCGCCGCAGTTTCCCGCTCGAGGTGCGCGGCATGGCACCGGCGACGATGACGACGCCCGCCGATGGGCCGGCACCGTGCCGTTCGACCAGCCTTTGCCTGGCCAGGCGGCACGCCTCCGCCCAACTCCCGAACGACGGACCCTCGTTGCGCCGCCGCTCGACGACGAAGACATATCCGCCCTCGCCGTCCGCGACGGCCGCGCAGCGGTCCTGCCCGACGGCCAGGAGCCCGCTGACGGTCGCCTCCAGATCAGCGGGGTAGAGGTTGCGGCCTACGGTGAGGATCACGTCGTCGGCCCGTCCCACGATGTGCAGCTCGCCGCCCCGAACGGCCGCCAAGTCGTCGGTGACCAGCCAGCCGTCGGCCCGGCGCGGCTCCGCATCGCCGGTGTACCCGGTCATCAGGCAGTCGCCGCGCAGCTCGACCCTGCCCACCTCGCCGGGGACCCGCGCCTGGACACCGGCCACCGGAGGCCCGCAGGAGACCAGCTCGATTCCGGTCCCCGCCGGCTGCCAGCGCAGCTCACCCAGCGCGGCCGGCTCGACGCGCACCGACGTCCAGTGCTGATGCGGAGCCACCAGGCTCACCGCAACCGACGCCTCGGCCATGCCGTAGCCCGGACACAGTGCGGTCTCGTCGAAACCGTACGGTGCCATCGCGGCGGCGAACCGGCGCAGGCTCTCCCCGCGGACCGGTTCCGCGCCGACGACGACAGCCTGCAGCGCACGGAGATCGCAGCCGGACCCGCCGCCGACGCCCATGTATCGCGCCACCAGCTCGAGCGCGAAGTTCGGCGTCCAGGTCACGGTGGCCGACCGCTCGGAACAGGCCCACAACCAGCTGCGGAGGAACCAGTTCGGCGGCATGAGGGTCAGTTCCCGGGCGGCGCAGGGCTGTCCCATTCCGGCCAACGTCGCCAAGGTGGCGGCAACGAGCCCCATGTCGTGCGAGAGCGGACACCACGAACAGCACACCAGACCCTCCGCGGCGCCGCCCAGCCGGTCCAGCAGCGCCAGGACGTTGGCAGCGATCGCCTCAGAGGTCAGATGGACGCCCTTGACCGTGCCGGTACTGCCTGAGGAGAACTGCACCAGGTCGCCTGCGCCGGTGGCCTCCCATCGCCGGCCGTGCCGCGCACACGCGGCGACGTCGACGACATGCCGCGCCAAACCAGCGACCAGGCCGAGGGACTCACCGGGCACGGCGAGAGTGCCGATCTCCATCCGCCGGCAGATGTCCGCCAGGGAGGACCGGTGCTCCGCGGCAGTGACGCCACGGCCCGGCCGGGGGAGCGAGACCGCGGTCAGTCCCGCCCGCCAGGCGCCGAGCAGCGCGGTCAGACAGTCCGGAGAGGCGGCCATCAGCAGGCCGACCGGTTCCCCTGGACGGGCGGCCAGGTCCCGGAAGAAGGCGGCAGCGGCCTCGGAGCGCTGCCACAGGTGCGCAAACGGAATCTGCTGGACCTGCGGGCCCGAGGGCAGGCCGAGGAATCTTGTGGTGCCGGTGCTGGAGGCGGCCGCCTCCAGCAGTTCGGTGAGCGTGTGCTGTGTCATGCTCGGCAGCCCGGTCAAGTCCAGCGGCCCGTACCGACGGGCCGGACATCGGGCAGCAGCCTCTCCCGCAGGCGGACCCGGGCGATTTTCCATGTGCCGGTTCGCGGGAACTCCTCCCAGCGGATGCGGACCGGCGCCGCCAACTCCGGCAGATCTCTGGCCGCTTGCTTCCACTCGTCGGGATCGAGGGGAACGTCACCTGAGGCGCTGTAGACCGGGACGGGCAGCTGCTTCGCAGCCGGCAGGATCACGAGTTCGGTCAGCTGGGGCAGGCGGTCCAGCAGGACGTCCTCCAACTCGATGGCGCTGCCGCCGGCGATCTGGTCGATCTCCCGGTCGATCAGCCGGACCGTCCCCAACCGGTTGATCACACCGAGGTCTCCGGTGTTCCACCACTCCCCGTGACGTTTGTGCTCGTGCCGGTCCTGCTCCCCGATGTACGCCAGACAGCGACCCGGCTGCGAGAACTCGATGAGGCCGACCTTGCCCCGGCGCACCGGGCGCCCGGATTCGGGATCCACGGCCCGGATCTTCCCGTACCCCGGAATCGGCCGGCCGAGATTCTGGTTGACCGGTGGTCGCTTGCCGCGCCGCCGGACCGACCGGCGCGAGTACGGCCGCAGTGCGATCGGGCCGCATTCGGTCTGGCTCCAGGCCTGGATCCACAGCGGTACGCGACGGTCGCTGGCGTCCAGGAAGGTGCGGATGGTGCGGGTGTGGATCGCGTCGAAGGAGTTCAGGAACAGCCGTACGTTGCCGAACGGGCGGACCGGGTCGCGCGCCATGTCCTCCCAGGCAAGGAACATGTTGGGCATGGCTTCCACGACGGTGGGCCGGTGCTCGGTCAGCAGTCGGCGTACCGCCGGCGACGTGGCGTCGGAGAGCATGATCATGCGAAGCCCGATGGTCGCCACGGTGAGCTGATTGGCCATCACCCGCTCGTGCCAGAAAGGGTCGCAGAACGCCCAGGTGTCCCGCGGGTTCATCCACAGCGGCCAGCGCTCGGCCTCGACCAGATCCATGCCGTGTGCCGACGTACCGGAATGCATCACGAGCTTGGGCACACCGGTGGTACCCGAGGTATGGGTCACCCACATCGGCTCGTCCGGCGCCCGCAGCCGCGGGGCCGCCGCGGCCCCGCCCCGCAGGCTCGCCAGGTCCACCAGATCACGGCGGCCTTCGACGTCATCGACGCACACCGTCCGCCGGGTCAGCCGCGCGACGGCGGCGGGGTCGAGAGCGCAGGTCTCGAGGTGGGCCCGGTCGGTGACCAGGAACGGCCGCTCGAGGCGCCCGAGCAGGATGTGGGAGATCGGCGTGCCGCCCACCGGTGGGCCGTACACACCGGACAGCGGTGCGGGGATGGCTCCGATCCGCGCCGCGGCCGACGAGATGACCAGCAGGTCGAAGTGGTTGGCCTTGAGGATGGCCACGCGATCCCACTCGCGCACGCCCAGTTCGTAGAGCCAGGCGGCCGTCTCATCGACCAACGACGCCCACTGCGTGAACGTCCGGGTCGACGAGCCCTGGGGGTCGATGTCGGGCGGCCGGTCGGCGATCAGCAGTTGGGACGGGTTGCGTTGCGCCGCGACGTGCCACACCTCGCCGATGCGCCCGGTGGCCAGGGGGCGGCCACCCAGAAAACGGGGAAGGATCCTTTTCGCACCGCGGGTGGCCGCGTACTCGGTGAGAAACGTGGGCAGCTCTCCGTGCTGCGCCGTCATGTGCGGGGGCATGCCGTCACCTTCTTGTGTAGTTGTCGGTCAGGTCGCGGCGTGGGTCCCGTCCCGAACCATCGCGTGTGCCCGGAGCGCACGCACACGCTTCCCGGCTGTGTTCCGCGCCGGGCGGTGCCCTACCGCACAGGTCTGCGGGGTCTGCTTTCCTCTGTGCGGCATTCCGGAAGTGCGGCTTTTCTCTCCAGCCTGCGTGAAGTGTGTAAAGTGCGTCGGCCGTCCGGCAAGCGGGCGTTCCGGGGAGCGGAACGCGTCCGCGAATGGGCCTTTCTTCAGAGAGCTATAAGCGTTCCGCACAGTGGAACGGGGCTTGCCCGTATCGCCGTCTTCCGCCGACGCTTCGCACAGCCGGTATCTGCAAAGTGCCGCAACTCGCAATCGGACAAGGGAATTCAACGAGACGAAAGGCTGTGCCGTGTCCTCTCGGTTTGATCTCGACGGTAGGAAAGCCTTGGTGACCGGGGCTTCACGCGGCACCGGCCGGGCGATCGCACGTGCCTTCGCCAAGGCGGGCGCCGATGTGGCCGTCCTGGCGCGCAGTACCGACGACCTACGTGAACTCGCCGTCGAGGTGGAGAAGTTCGGCCGGCAGGCCGTGGTGCTGACCTGCGACGTCACCGAAGAGGAACAGATCCATGCCGCTGTCACCGAGGCGATTCGCGCGCTCGGGCCTCTGGACGTCGTCGCCAACGTCGCGGGCGGCACCCCCACCGCGGGCCCCTTTGTGGAGATCCCGGTTGACGCATGGCAGCGAGACATGCGAGTCAACTTCGAATCCGTGCTGCACTTCTGCCGGGCCGTGGGGCCACATCTTCTGCAACGGGGCACCGGATCGGTGATCAACGTTTCCTCGGTGGCCGCGGTGGCCGGTGTTCCCTCCCGTTCGACGATCGCCGTGTCGAAGGCCGCCGTCGTCGCCCTGACGCGGACCCTCGGCGCGGAATGGGCATCAGCCGGTGTCCGGGTCAATGCGATCCTCCCGGGCTGGACCGCGACCGCGGAGACGGCGCAGGTCCGCGAGAACCAAGAGGTGTCCGCCGGACTGATGCACGCTGTCCCGATGCGCCGATGGGGCACTCCCGAGGAGATCGCCGACTCCGCCGTCTACCTGGCCGGCGACGCATCCAGGCTGGTCACCGGCAGCTGCCTCACCATCGACGGCGGTGTATCCGCCTACGTCGGCGGCCCTACGCTGCTCGATCTGCTCGCCCTCGGGCGCCTGGGCTGACCTGCGGTCGCGAAACCCGGTCGCTGACCAGTGTGCCCAGGACCCCGCGGCCCGGACCCCGCCGGTCCAGCACGCGACGACGGCCCAGGCGGTGCACGCCCACGACGACCGCGGCGATCCGCTCGATGTCGGGGTGGGGCGGCGCGGACGGAGGCAGAGCGCCCGATGGCCAGGCAGCCACCGGGCGCCGCGCCCTCGTCACGTCTGGCAGCTCACCGCTCGGACGAGTGGGTCATCGCGGCCAGTACGGAGCGCCGGTCCTCGCCCGGCTGGGGGCGCAGGGACGGGGCCAGACGGTCGGAGTGGTAGTGCCAGCGGTGGTTGAGGTCCGGGTGGACCTCGACCGTTTCGTGGATCTCGCTGTCGCTGCCGAGCAGTTCGGTCAGGTCTGCGGCGAGGTCCCGCCAAGTGACGTGCCCGCTGACGGCGTTGGCGACTCCGTGCACGGGGGACTCCAGGCAGGAGACCACGGCACGGGCCAGGGCCGCGGCGTGCACCCAGGCCGCGCCGAACCAGGCATGGCCATGGGTACCCGGCCGGGGCAGGGCCATCGACCGGCCCTCCCGCGCCGCCTGGTAGAGCAGACCGGTCGCACCCCAGCGCAACTGGTCCCGCAGCCGCTGGTGCGGGCCCCAGACAAGGGGGGAGCGTACGGCGCTCGCCCCACCCCGGCCCTGGGAGCCGGCTGCCTGCAGCAGCAGCCCTTCGCAGTCGAGCTTTCCCTGCCCGTACCCGCTCAGCGGCTGCTGTGGGGCGGACTCCTCCACCACCCACTCGCCGACGGGGTGTCCGTAGGCGTCGACGCTGCTGACGAAGACGAACGGACCGCGCGACCAGGCGCCGACCATCGCCGCCATCGCTGTCACATCGACCTCGGGACGGGTAAAGGTGCAGGCCGCGTGGATGACCGCATCGGCACTGTCGACGGCCTTGCGCAGACCGGCCAGGTCGGTGAGGTCGCCCTCGATGACGTCCACGCCCGCCGCGGCGACCAGGTGCGCGGATTCGGGGCGGGCCAGGGCCAGCACCGGGCGCCCCTGGGCGGCCAGTTCGCGCAGCACGAACGCGCCGACCCCGCCGGTGCCGCCGGTGACCAGGACCGTGCCCTCGCGCGAGCGCCGTGGGCGGGAAGAGGTGGCCGGCGGAGCGGCGGCACGCTCCGCCTCGCGGGCGTCCAGCAGCGCGGTGACCGCGCGCGGTGTACGGGCCTGCATGATGTCCAGGCCGGTCAGCGGCAGTTTCAGCGCCCGGCGCAGCCGCTCGGCGAGCTCGACGGCGATCAGCGAGTGGCCGCCGAGGAGGAAGAAGTCGTCGTCCGGCCGGGGCGGGTGGCCCAGCAGCGCGGTGAAGCCTTCGGTCACGGCGTCGGCGACAGCGCCTTCCGGCGCGGGCGCGGACGGCAGCCCGGGGAGCCGGGCCGGGTCGGCCGCGCCGTCGGCCGTACGCGGCAGCGTGTCCAGCAGGGACACCGCGACGGGTACCAGTTCCGGAGCCAGTGCGGCGCGCAGACGGGAGCGGAGTTCGGCCGGTGAGGGGCCGCCGATCTCGCGCAGTACGGCATACGCCAGCAGGGGGCCGCCGACTGGTTCGAGCACCGCGGCCTCGGCCACCCCGGGGTGCGACCGCAGCAGCGCTTCGGCCGGGTGCCCGCCGGTCTCGCCTTGGGGCGCCGGCGCCGCACCGGGCAACTGGGACAGCCGCAGGCTCGGTTCGTCCGCGACCGCCGTGAGCAGCGCGGCGTAGTGCGCACCGAGATCGGCCGCCGCTTCCTCGTCCAGCGCACTCCGGCCGTACTGGACGAATCCGGCGGGGGCGTCGGTGTCCACCAGGCCGAAGGAGAGGTCGAACTTGGCCTCGCCGGGGCTGACCTCGACGTACTCGCCGACCGTGCCCGGAAGTTGCAGGGTTGTAGGTGCGCCCAGGACATCCGCGGTCACCCGGATCAGCGCCGTCCCGTCCGGGGCGCGGGCGGCGGCGCCGAGCCGCTCCAAGATGAGATCGAAGGGCACGTCGCGGCCCTGCTGGGCGTCGAGCAGCGCCTCCCGGACGCGCTCCACGAGCGCGGTGAAGGACGGATCGCCGTCCGTGTTCACCCGGACCGGGAGGGTGTTGACGCACAGGCCGACCAGACCGCGCATCTCCGCGCCCTCTCGGTGGGTACCGGCGACCCCGATCACCAGGTCGTCCTGGCCGGTGAAGCGGTGCAGGGCGGCGAAGGCGGCGGCGAGTGCCACGGTGAACAGGGTGGCCCGGTGCTGCCGGCCCAGCTCACGGAGGGCGGCCGGCACCCGCGGGTCGAGCGGGGCGGTGTGCGTTCCGGCGGGCCGGGTGCCGGCGTCGGCGGGCGGGTTCGAGGGGCGGGGCAGGCGCAGCGGGGAGATACCTTCGAGGCGGCCTTCCCAGTGGCACAGGCCCTGTTCGAGGCGGTCGGCGGCGGCCTGCTCACGCCGTGCGAAGTCCGCGTACTGCGGGGGTGCCGGCTGCTCGGCTGTGGTGCCGTGGGCGCCGGCCGAGTAGAGCTGGGCAAGTTCCTCGGCGACGGTCTCCAGCGAGGTACCGTCCAGCGCGATGTGATGGAACGTCAGCAGAACGGTGTGGTCCTGCTTCCCGTGCCGCAGGACCAAGGCGCGCGGAACGGGACCGGCGGCCAGGTCGAACGGGCGGCGTGCCTCCTCGGCCAGCAGGGCACGGGAGCCGTCGACGTCCGACTCCACGACGCGCAGCGCGATCGTTTCCGGTGCCGGCAGCACATCCTGGTACGGCTCACCGTCCAGTTGCCCGTACCGGGTACGCAGAATCTCGTGGCGGCCCACCAGCGACGCCAGCGCGGCGGCAAGCGCGTCCAGGTCGAGCGGGCCGCGCAGCCGGGTGGCGAACGGCACGCTGTACGAGGCGCTGCCATGGCCCAGCCGGTCCATCAGCCACATCCGGCGCTGGGCATGCGAGAGCGGCGCGGGCCCGTGGTGGACGGCCTCGGGGGCGGGCGCGGGGCGGGCGGCGCGGGAGCGCGCCCGGCGCAGCAGTTCCTCCTGGAGAGCCGCCGCAGCTGGAGTGTCAGTGGCCATCGGTGTCCTCCGGGGTGCCGGGGCGCAGATCGCTGTGCGCGGCGAGCAGCGCGCGCTCGACCAGCGCGGCGTGTCCCGCCACCGTGGGGGCGGCGAAGAAGTCGGCGAGAGTCAGCTCGACGCCGAGTTCCTCGCGGAGGTCGTCGGTGACGGCGAGCGCCAGCAGGGAGTGACCGCCCAGCGCGAGGAAGTCGGCATCCGCGCGGGCCACTTCACGGCCCAGCGACCGGCTCCAGACTTCGGCGACCGCCTGCTGCAGGGGGCTGAGCGGCCCGGCCGGAGCGCCGGGCCCGTCCGCGACGACGAGGTCCGTCAGTGCGTGGCGGTCGACCTTGCCGGAGGGTGTGAGCGGCAGCGCGTCGACGATCTGCACCTCGTCGGGGACCAGATGGGCGGGCAGGACGGCGGCGAGCCTGTCGCGCAGGACGGTGGGGTGGGGGACCGGACCGGACGGGGCCACGACGAACGCGGCGAGGCGGGCATCATCGGGGGAGGGGCGGTGCACGGTGACGGCCGCGTCCGCCACCTCGGGCTGCTCCCGCAGGGCGTGTTCGATCTCCGCCGGTTCGATCCGGAAGCCGCGGATCTTCACCTGGTCGTCCGTGCGCCCGTGGAAATCGAGGTGCCCGTCCGGACGTAGGGAGGCGAGGTCGCCGGTGCGGTAGAGGCGCCCCAGCTCGGGGTGGTGGACAAAGCGCTCGGCGGTCAGCTGCGGCTGCCCGGTGTAGCCGCGCGCCAGCCGGCTGCCGCCGATCCACAGTTCGCCGCGCTCACCTTCCCGGACCAGCCGGCCGCTGTCGTCGAGGAGATGCACGGTCGCACCGGCGATTGGCCGGCCGATGGGCACCCGGCCGTCACAGTCGCTATCGGTGACGCGGTGGGCCGTGGTGAACGTCGTCGCCTCCGTCGGCCCGTAGCCGTTGACCAGCTCCAGCCAGGGGAAGGCCCGCAGGACCGCGCGGGCATGGTGCGCGGACAGTGCCTCGCCGCCCACGATCACCGTGCGCAGCAGCGAAAAGACCCGGGAGCGGCGGCCGGCGAGCTGGTGAAAGAGCGCGGTGGTGAAGAACGCGACGGTAACGCCCTGGCGTTCCACATGCCGGGCCAGGTCCTCGAACGAGGGCCGTTCGGCGGTGCACACCACCACCGCGGCGCCGTTGGCAAGGGCTCCCCACACCTCGAAGGTAGAGGCGTCGAAGGTCATCGGCGAGTGGAAGAGCACCCGGTCGCGGGCGGTCAGGGTGAGATACGCCGGATCGGAGACCAACTCGGCGATCGCGCTGTGCGGCACGGCCACGCCCTTGGGGCGGCCGGTGGAGCCCGAGGTGAACATGATGAACGCTGGTGTGTCCGGGCCTGGTTCGGCCGCCGGGATGTGGTCGCCGCTCACCAGCAGCTCGTCGGGCAGCGCAAGGGTGGCGCCGGCGAGTGCCGCGGATTCGAGGAGTTTGCTGTCGCCGACGGTCAGTGTCGCGCCCGCGTCGGTGGCCAGGGCCTCGGAGCGGGAGCGAGGATGCGCGGGATCGAGCGGCACACACACGGCGCCCGCCCACCACAGCGCGAGCTGGGCGACGACCGTCCGGGCACAGCGGGGCATCAGCAGCGCCACGGAGTCACCCGGGCCGACGCCGTGCTCACGCAGATGGGCGGCGAGAGCGCGGGCCGACGAGACGAGCTGTGCGTAAGTGAGGGTGGTGTCGCCGTCCGCCACGGCCAGGGCGTGCGGGGTCCGTGCGGCGTGCCATGCCACGAGGGCCGCCGGACCGGCTGCGGGCGCGGGCCGTCCGGTCGTCGGGACGGGCGCGGTGCGATCACCCGACGGGGTATGCGCGTGCGACGGGTTGCCTTCGGTGGGCACGGGGCTTTCCTTCCGGGTGTCGGGGGAGGACGGGGGCGCGGGGGTGTGAGTGGTCATCTCAGGCTCCTGCCGGTTGCCGGGAGGCGCGGCGCTGGTCGATGAGCAGGGCCACGGCACGCAGGTCCGGCCGGCGGAGCAGCTCGGAGGCGCGCAGCCGTACACCGCTCTCCTTCTCGATGGCGGCCAGCAGCCGGGCGGCGAGGAGGGAGGTGCCGCCGGCCTCGGTGAAGTTCTCCGCCAGGGAGGTCTCGGGCCGGTCGAGCAGGTCGCGTACGGCGCTCAGCACGAGCTGCTCACCGGGGGTGGCGCCGGCGGACTGTCCGCTGTCCGGGCCGGTGCCGCCGCGAGATGCGCCGGAGTCGGCCGCCCGCCGGGTCAGCTCGGCGCGGTCCACCTTGCCGTTGGCGTCCAGGGGGAAGGAGCCCACGATCCGTACATCCGAGGGGACGGCCTGCTCGGGCAGCCAGGCCCGTAGGGCCGACAGCAGAGCGTCCGCCGTGAGCCCGGCATCGGCGGCCGTCCGTACGTACGCCACGAGGCGGGCGCGGCCGTCGGCGGCGCGCGGCGCCGTGACCACGGCGCTCAGCACCGCCGGGTCCTTCTCGAACGCGGCCTCCACCTCGGCCGGTTCGATCCGGACACCGCTGATCTTGACCTGGTCGTCGAGGCGGCCGAGGAATTCCAGCCGCCCGTCGGCCGGCATCCGCACCCGGTCTCCGGTGCGGTACAAACGCTCCACTCCCGGCAGATCGAGGCCCTCGGGAACAGCGGTGAAGCGGCGCGCGGTCAGCTCGGAATCCAGATAGCCGAGCGCCAGACCGCTTCCACCGATGAGAAGTTCGCCCTCCGCACCGCGCTCGACGGGCCGGCCGTCCGCGTCGGCGACGATCACGGTCACCCCCGGTATGGGGTGGCCGATCGGGGGCGCGCAGTCCGTGCCCGCCGCACTGTCCGTGCGGTGCATGGCGTACGTGGTGGTGACCACGGTGGCCTCGGCCGGCCCGTAGGCGTTGTGGACGGTGGCGGTCACATCCGGCCCGGGTCGGCGGCGCATCCGGTCACCGCCGACCATCAGATGACGCAGCCTCAGGCCCTGGGGCCAGGGCCGGTCCAGCAGCGGCTCGATCATGGGGGTCGCCGCGACCCCCACCGACACCCCGGCCTCGCGCCACCAGTCGGTCAGCACCGTGGAGTCCCAGCGGACCTGGTCCGGGGCGGGCACCAGAGCCGCTCCGGACGTCAGCCCGGCCCACAGCTCCATCAGATGGGGGTCGAACGCGGCGCCGATCAGCAGGGACTGCCGGTCACCGGGGGCGAGACCGGTCGTGGCGCGGTACCAGTCGAGGAGTCTGCCGAGCGCGGGCTCGCCGACGGCCACCGCCTTGGGGCGGCCGGTGGAGCCGGAGGTCAGCACGGCGTAGAGCGCTTCGGCGGGCGCGGAATGTGCGGTGGCACCGGGCGCGGCGAACGCCGCCACGACTGTGGCGGTGGCATTGGCCCCCTCGCTGGGCAGCGCCAGCTTCATCCGGTCGGCCGTCCGGTGCCGGGGCGGCAGGCTCCCGGGATCGCCGATCAGACAGACGACATTCAGATCCTCGGTGACGGCATCGGTGCGGCGCTCACCGGGGCGGGGCCCCAGCGGCAGATATACAGCGCCGATCCTGGCGAGAGCGACGGCGGTCACCACGAGTGCGGCCGACCGGTCGAGGCAGACGCCGACCAGGTCACCGGGCCGTACCCGGTCGCGCAGTGCCTGGGCGACCTCGGCGGCGGCGGTGCCGATCTGCCGGTAGGTCCAGCTGTGGGTCCCGTCGATCACCGCGGGTGCCTCCGGGGAGCGCCGGGTCCACTCCTCGAAGCGGGCGAGCACTCCGGTCGCGCCGTCGGTGGCGGGGGAGGCGCCACGGGCGATGCTGAGCGCGCCGGGGTGCGGGGTGTGCCGTTCGGTGCCGAAGGTGGTCGTCGGGGCCGCCGTCCGGGCGGTCATCGGCTGGGTCATCAGGACTCCGTCACGGTGGTCGAAGCGGCGGCAACGGGGGTGGCGGTGCCGACGGCGGCGAGCGCGGCGGCCTGGTCGGTCAGCACCGGGTTCTGGAAGAGCAGCCGCAGCGGCGGACGCTGTCCCAGCCGGGGTTCCAGCCAGGAGGCCAGCTGTGCGGCGAGCAGCGAGTGGCCACCGGACCGGAAGAAGTCCGAGGACACATCAAAGCGGCTGTGGCCCAGAGCCTCGCGCCAGCCCTCGGCGAGCAGCGCCGTCATCGGATCGTTCGGCTCCGGCGGCTGTCCGCTGCCGGGCTGCTCGGCGGGGGCCGCCGGCTCCAGTGCGGCGGCGCTGCGGGTGAGCGCGGTACGGTCCGGTTTGCCGCCGGCCAGCCTCGGCATGACGTCGAGCCGGACCCAGCGCCCCGGTACGAGGGCACCAGGCAGCCGTCGGCTGAGCTCCGTGTGCAACGCCTGCTCGTCCCACGGCTCTTCCTCGTCCGCGCTCTCCAGGAAGCCGACCAGCTGCGGCCCGCCCGGGGCCTCGCGGTCCAGGACGACCGCGCAGGACCGGCCGCCGAGCGCAGCAGAGGCGGCCGCCTCCACCTCTTCCAGTTCGATGCGGTAGCCCCGCAGTTTGACCTGGTTGTCCAGACGCCCCAGGAAATACAGCAGCCCGTCGCGGCCACGGTAGCCACGGTCGCCCGTGAGGTAGACCCGCTCACCGCCGAGGGCCTCAATACAGCGGAACCGTGCGGCGGTGGTCTCAGGGTCAGCGACATAGCCCTCGGCCAACCCGGCCCCGGCGATGGCCAGTTCACCGACTGCACCGTCCGGCAGCGGCCGGTGGTGCGCGTCCAGGACATGGACCCGTTCGCCGGGCAGCTCGGTGCCGAGCGGAATCTCCGCCCCCTCGGCGAGGCCGTCCCGGGTGATCTCGTGGACGGTGGAGCTGATGGCGGCTTCGGTGACACCGTAGACATTGAGCACGGTGCTGTCGGTGTCGGCCAGGAACACGCGCAGCACATCCGCCGGGAGGCGTTCACCGCCGAGCACCAGCAGCCGAGGTGCCCACTGGCCGTCCCGGAGCGCGGAGCACATCTCCTGACGGGTGGCCAGGAAGTAACTGGTGGGCAGATTGGCCACGGTGACCCGGGCGGCGACCAGCAGTTCGGCCAGCTCGGCGCCGGTCGGTACCTCGCGCTCGGGGACGACAAGGCACGCCCCGGCGTACAGCGACGGCAGTGCCTCTTCGAGGGCCACGTCGAACGACGGCTGGGCGAACAGCAGCACCCGGTCACCCGGGCCCAGGCCGAACCGGCCGGCCGCTCCGGTCAGATGGTTCTCCAGCGCCGCGCGGCCGACGGCCACGGGCTTGGGTATGCCCGTCGAGCCGGAGGTGTGAATGATGTACGCCGCACCGGGCACGGCCTCGGCCACCCGCGCCGGCGGCAGGACCGGAGCGTCGATCGTGGCCGACGGCAGCCCGTGGGGAACGGGAACGGCGGCGTCCGCCGAGGTCAGGACCAGTGCCGGACCCAGTCGGCCCAGCAGCAGTTCCAGCCGGGCCGGCGGATCGGACGGCGAGAGCGGGCAGTACACCGCCCGGGTCCGCAGGCAGGCCAGCAGCGCCACGACCGAATCGGCACCGCGGGGCAGCACGGCGGCCACCGGCTGACCGGCGGTCACACCCGCCGCCAGCATCCGCTGCGCGAGCGAGGCGACCCGGTCCTCGAGATCGCCGTAGGTGATCCGGCGGGCGCCGACGAGCAGCGCGGGCAGCGAGCGGTCGTGGGCGGTGGCGGGGTCGAGCGGGTCGTGGTGCGGCGCCTGCGGAGCGGCGGCCGGGAGGGCCGGCGGTGCCGGCGGGGGTGCCAGGTCCGCGAGGGCGGTTCCGGGCGCGTCGAGATACGCCCGCAGCAGATCGAGGAACCGCCCGGCGAGCAGCTTCGCCACGTCCTCGCCGAACATATCGGCGTCGTAGTCCCAGACCAGCGTCATCCCTGGCGCGCCGTGCCGGGGACCGACGCCGCGGCGGTCGTCCGGCAGCAGCACCACGTCCAGGTCGAACCGTGTGGTGCCGGTGTTGAAGCCCTCGAACAGGGTGATGTCCAGGCCGGGGACCTCGACTTCTGGCAGTTCGGCGTCGTGAGCGCTGAACATGACACTGAACAACGGGTTGTCCGCACCCGAGGTGTGCAGGCCGAGCGCGCGGGTCAGCTCCTGGATCGGCACCTCCTGGTGCGGCAGAGCGCGGATGAGGGTGTCGGTCACCTCGTCCATGGAGTCCTCGGCCGGGGCGACCGGGTCCAGCCGCAGGGGGAGCGGGATGGTGTTGACGAACATGCCCACGGCGTCCTCGAAACCGCGCGGGCGGTTGCCGACCGCGGTGCCGATCACCATCTGCGAGCGGCCGCTGTGCCGGCGCAGCAGCTCGGCGAAGAGCCCGAGGAGTGTGGCGAACGGCGTCAGACCGCGCGAACGGGTGTGGGCACGGAGGCGTTCCGCCAGATCCGCGCCGATCGACTGACGCAGCTGGCCGCCGTGGTGCCGGCGCCGGGATCCGGGCCGGGCCAGACCGGGCAGCGGCATGTCGTAGGACATCTCGCGCAGTTCACCGGCCCAGAACTCCAGCCCGTCCCGCCGCTCCGCGGTCGCTTCGTCCCGGGACCGGGCACGGACATGGTCGGCGTACGAGGGAGCGGGCGGCAGCTCCACCGGCTCGCCCAGGACGCGGCCCCGGTAGACGGTGAATACATCCCGCAGCAGGATCGCGAACGAGTGACCGTCGTGGATCAGATGGTGTTCGACATGGATGAGCCGGTGCCGGTCGTCCGCCAGCCGTACCAGCGTCCAGCGCAGCAGCGGTGCCTCGTAGGTGTCGAGCGGGGTCTCCGCCTCGGTGCGCAGCAGCTCCTGGAACGCGGTCTCCGGGTCCGCAGCCCCGCCCAGGTCCACCGTGCGCAGCCGCGGCGTGCAGGCATCGGTTACCCGCTGTCCCGGCATCGCCCCGGCGACGGCGACGAGTTCCAGCCGCAGACCGGCGTGCCGGTCGAGGGCGGCGGTGAGTCCGTGGCGCAGCGCCTCGGCGTCGAGCGTGCCCCACAGGTCGAGTGCGGCGGTGAAGTTGTATGCGCGACTGCCCGGTTGCACCTGTTCGTGCAGCCAGACGATCTCCTGCGAAGAGGAGAGCGGAAGCATGGGCGATCCCTGAGGTCGTCGGGTCGGGTTCTCCGGCCAGGGCTTGGTCGTGCCCGGCCTGGGGGGCGCAGACCGGCCGCGGATCGCGCGGCAGGTCTGGCGGTATCGGCTGGTGAATGAGGGGCGGGGCCCCGGGGCAGGTCAGCCGGCTGTCGGCGCCGGGGTGCGCAGTGCGTCGGTGAGCGCGGTGAAGGCGCTCTCGGCGGTGCGATCGGGCAGGATCGCGCGGTCCCACACCATGCGCAGCCGCAACTCGTCGGGGCCCTGGGTGACGGAGACCGCGAAGGGGCCGCGGACCGCTCTGCCGCCGATATGAATCTCCCGGCCGGTCACGCCGCCCAGGCGGAGCGGGGGTTGGCGCCGGGTGTCGTCCACGGTCAGCATGCCGTCGAGCCGGCCGGTCCAGCCGGAGCCGGCCGCGCGGGCGGCGTGCACCACGGCGTCGAAGGGGGTAGCGGCATGGTCCAGGTCGTCCCACCAGGCGCCCGCCGTCGCGGATGCGGCGGGTTCGTCTCCTGTCGCGGTCGGGAAGACCACGGTGTTGAGGAAGCAGCCGAGCACCGGTGCGGCGCCGGCCGGCCGGCCACCCCACGGGTAGCTGAGCGGCACCACATGGCCCGCTCCGTACAGCACCGCTGCCGCCGCCCGGCAGGCGTTGAGCAACTCGGGGAAGGGCACACCGCCGGGGGGCGCGGGCATCCGCAGCGCGGCCGAGCCGCTCGGCAGCGTACCGCGGGAGAGAGGTTCCGGCCGTGGCGCAGCGGCCTGTTCGCGTACCGCGCGCAGCCGTTCGCCCCAGTACGCCATGGACGTCGGTGTGCCCGCGAGCTCCTCCACGTCGAGCTGCCGCAGCACGGCATCACGGTAGGCGGCCAGCTCGGCCGCGACATCGGCGGGAGAGAGATCGTGGTCGCCGGGACTTTCGTCGTAGCCGGCGCCGAGTTCCCCGATGATCCGGGCCAGCGACTGGCCGTCGCACACGCTGTGGTCCAGTACGACGGCGAGCACCTCCTCCGCACCCTCGGGACCGTCCGGCACCAGGAACAGCCGCAGCGGCGAGCCCTGCGGGGCCCAGTGACCCAGGGCGCGACGCAGCACGATGGCCGCGTCCTCGCCGGGCGCGCAGCCCATCCGGGTTACGGGTACCCGCGGCTGCTCCAGGCGGAGTACGGGTGTGCCGCGCAGCACGGTGGGGCGGGCACGCAGCACAGGGTGCAGGGCGGCGAGACGGTTCGCGGCTGCCGTGAGGCGTACGGGATCCACCGTGCCGCGCGGAAGGGCAAAGAACATCGGTACGAGATCCGGCCGCCCGGCGGGGTCCATGGCACGCACCAGCGCAAAGCGACGCTGGGCGCCCGTGACGGGCAGCAGGACCGGGGCCTCGTCACCGGTGTCGAGTCGCCGGTAGCGGGCCAGGTACTGGCTCGTGATGCTGAGCACGTGATCCTCTTGTCGTGACTGACACGTTTGTCGTGACGGACACACATCGCCGGAGGTGATGCGGGGTGGGAAGGCCAGATGGGGGAGAGGGACGGGCGAGGCCGGATGCGGCGGTCGGCCGTCAGCCGAGGGACGCGGGCTCGGCCCGGTTCGCGGAGCCGGCCCGAGCGGCAGCCGTGTCCTCGTCCGCGCCGGTGACCGGCAGTTCACGCATCCGGCGCAGCGGGGAGAGCAGCAGCGGCAGCGGCACGACCAGGAATCCGGCCGCGCACCATGTCAGCGCCGTGCGGGCGCCGAAGGCGTCGGCCAGCGCACCGCCGGCCAGGGCACCGAGCGGCAGGGTGCCCCACATCAAGAACCGCAGGGTGGCGTTCATCCGGCCGAGGAGCCGGGACGGGCACAGCGCCTGACGGAAGCTCACCTGGGCGACGTTGTAGACGACGGCACCGAAGGAGACCACGCCGGAGCCGACCGCGAACAGTGCGGCGCCGGCGCCGCGTCCGGAGAGCGGCCACAGCAGCGCGAACGGGCCGGTGGCCAGCGCGGACAGCCAGATGATCCTGGCCTGGCCGAACCGGGCGGCGAGCCGGCCGGCGCACAGTGCGCCGGCGAGCCCGCCCACCGCCGAGGCGGCCAGGACGAGGCCGACCACTCCGGGCGCGAGCCCGAGCACCCGGACCAGGAAGACGGTCTGAGTGGCCATCAGCGTCGCGGTGAAGAAGTTCGCCAGTCCGGCCGTCGCCGCGATCACCCGCAACAGGGGGTGCCCGAACACGAACCGCAGCCCCTCCCCGATGTCCTGGCGCAGGGATGAACCCGCAGTGCGCTGCGGGCGGCTCTCGGGCTGCTTGATGCCCCACAGGAACAGTGCGGAGAGCGCATATCCGGCCGCGTCGGCGACGATGGCCAGGGGAGCCCCGAGCAGCTGGACGAGACCGCCACCGAGCCCGGGGCCCGCTACCTGCGCGGAGGAACGGATGGTCTCCAGCGCTCCGTTGCCCGAGACCAGATGAGCCTTGGGCAGCAGCTGGGGCAGGAAACTCTGGTGGGCCACGTCGAAGAAGACGGTCGCCACGCCGGTGACCAGGGCGACGACGTACAGCTGTGCCATTGTCAGCACATCGGCGACGGCGGCCAGGGGGATGCTCGCCATCGCCACGGCCCGTACCGCATCGGCCCGGATCATCAGTGGCAGCTTGCGCATCCGGTCGACCCAGGCTCCGGCCGGCAGTCCGACCAGGAGGAAGGCGGCGGTCTCTGCGGCCGTGAGCAACCCCACCTGGAAGGCGGGGGCGTTGAGCTCGAGTACCGCGACGAGGGGCAGGGCGACCAGGGTGACCTGGGCGCCGAGTTGTCCGGCCGCGGCGCCGGCGAGCAGGAGACGGAAGTCGCGGATGCGCAGTGGGCCGCTGGCCGCGGGTCGGGGTGTGGCGGGCATGCGAACGACCATCGCTGAACGGCCGATCAGTGGTCAAAAGCCAATGCACACTTTCAGTCGCCTTTCTTCACCGTTTGCACACTGTCACAGGAAATTTTTCGGCAGATCCTGGCAACTACCGGATGACCGCGACATGCTGCACCCCCTTGCGGGCGGGGGGTCCCGTGGAGACCGCAGGTCGAGACCGGGCGATCATGCGCTGAGCGTTACGTGCCGGACTTCGACCGAAAACAGTCACCGATGTCCCCTTATTAACCGAAGCGATGCGTTCATTCGCTATGGCATCCGCTCCGACACCACAGCTTGGACGTCCGAGAGCTGCCTCGCCGCGTGCGCAGGCCCCCGTGGGCGACCGACCGGCCCGGAGCGGTCGATCGCCCACGTGCGGCGGTTGGCGCTGTTACGCCGTTACAGTGCCAACCAGACCGCCTCGTCCGCCCCCAGCCGGCCGTCCTCGATGTGCCCGCTCGCCAGCAGCACCGCGTCGTGTTCCGGGAGTTGGTACGGCTCGGAGGAGAGGTTGACGACGCAGGCGAAGCCCGGGTCGCGGGTGAAGGCGAGCACTCCGGCCGGTGAGTCCAGCCAGGTCAGGCTGGAGTCGCCGAGCGCGGCATGGTCCCGGCGCAGGTGCAGGGCGCGGCGGTAGAGCTCCAGCATGGACGTCTCGTCGCCGGTCTGCGCCTCGACGCTGCGGGTGTGCCAGTCCGCCGGCTGGGGCAGCCAGGGCGCGCCGGTGGCGTCGTCGGGGCTGAAGCCGAACGGTGCCTTCCGCCCGGACCACGGGATCGGGACACGGCAGCCGTCCCGGCCCGGGTCGGTGCGTCCCGAGCGCTCCCAGATGGGGTCCTGCAACACGTCCTCGGGCAGGTCCTCGACCTCCGGGAGGCCGAGTTCCTCGCCCTGGTACACGTATGCGCCGCCGGGGAGGGAGAGCATCAGCAGGGCGGCGGCGCGGGCGCGCCGGGTGCCGAGTTCGAGGTCGAGGGGCCCTTCGGGCCGGTAGGGCGTATTGGCGGTCCACTTCTTGACCACCGTGCGGCCGAAGCGGCTGGGGTGGCGTACGACGTCGTGGTTGGAGAGCACCCAGGTGGCGGGGGCACCGACGGAGCCGAGGGTGGCGAGCGAACTGTCGATGACCTCGCGCAGCGCCCTGGGATCCCAACTGGTCATCAGGAAGTCGAAGTTGAAGGCGGTGTGCAGGCCGTCCCGCCGTACGTAGCGGGCGAGCCGCTCGGGGCTGGGCGCCCAGGCTTCGGCGACGAACTTGCGGTCGCCGGGGAACTCGTCGGCCACCCGGCGCCATGCACGGTAGATCTCATGCACCTCATCGCGGTCCCAGTGCGGGTGGTCGACCGGCACCTGGGGCTCCGGGGCGCCCGGGTCCGGGAGGGGTGGCAGGTCGGGCAGTTCGGGGTGCTTGATCAGGCCGTGGGCCACATCGATACGGAAACCGTCGACGCCCCGGCTGAACCAGAACCGCAGAATGTCCTCGAACTCGGCGCGTACCTCCGGACTCTCCCAGTTGAGGTCGGGCTGCTCGGGGGCGAACAGATGCAGATACCACTGTCCGTCGGGCAGCCGCTCCCAGGCCGGGCCGCCGAAGACGGACTTCCAGTCGTTGGGCGGCTCGGCGCCGTCGGGGCCGCGTCCGTCCCGGAAGATGTAGCGCGCGCGCTCAGGGCTGCCGGGCCCGGCAGCGAGCGCGGCCTGGAACCATGCGTGCTGGTCGGAGGTGTGGTTGGGCACGATGTCGGGGATGACGCGGATGCCGTACCGATGCGCCTCCTCGATGAGCGCCTCGGCCTCCGCGACGCTGCCGAACAGCGGGTCGATCTCCCGGAAGTCCGCCACGTCATATCCGTGGTCGGCCATCGGTGACGTGTACCACGGGTTGATCCAAATGGCGTCGATACCAAGGGACTTGAGATACGGAAGGCGCGAGCGGATGCCTGCGATGTCACCGATCCCGTCGCCGTTCGCGTCGGCGAAGCTGCGGATGTAGACCTGGTAGATGACGGCGCTGCGCCACCAGGGTGCGGTGCTGGGCATGGTCGTGCGTACTCCTTACGGCAAGGGGCGCGGTAAAGGGAAAGGGGCGGGCTACTTCGCCGCGCCGGCGGTGAGGCCGGCGACGATCCGGCGCTGGAAGATCAGCACCATGATCACGAGCGGGATGGTGACGAGGACGCCGGCCGCCATCTGGCTGCCGAACGGCGTCTCGAACTGCGTGGCCCCGGAGAACTTGGAGATCGCCACCGGCGCGGTCTGCATTCCCGCTTTGTTCGTCATCGACAAGGCGATCAGAAACTCGTTCCAGGCCGCGATGAAGGTGATGATCGCGGTGGTGAACATGCCGGGTGCGGCCAGCGGGATGATGACCTTGCGGAACGCCTGGCCGCGGGTGCAGCCGTCGACCATGGCCGCATGCTCCAGCTCGTGGGGCATCTGCCGGAAGAACGCGGTGAGGTTCCAGACCGCGAGCGGCAGAGTGAAGGACATGCTGGGCACGATCATCGCCTGGTAGGTGTTGATCCAGCCGAAGTCGACGAACATCTTCAGCAGCGGGACCGTGATCGACACGACCGGGAACATCGAGGTGGCGATGATCAGGGTGAGCACCAGCCGTTTGAGCCGGAATTCCAGCCGGGCCATCGCGTAGGCGGTGAAGGTGGCGAGGATCAGTGCCAGGACGGTGGTGATGCCGGCCACGACGACACTGTTGAGCAGGGCACGGGTGAAGGACTGGGAGGGGTCGAGGGCCGCGAGGTAGTTCTCGAAGGAAATCCGGGTGGGGAACGGCGAGTTGTCGAAGATGTCGGACGTACGGCGCAGACTGGAGACCAGCATCCAGTAGAACGGTGCGAGGCAGTAGGCGACGACCGCGGCGACTCCCGCGTACAGCAGCCACTTGCGCCAGCTCAGCCAGTTCGTCATGCCGAGACCTCCGTACGCCGGCGCGGCAGCCACCGGCCGCGCTTCGGGCCCGCATCGTCGTCCCCGACGACATTGGCACCGAGCAGCCCGACGAAGGCCAGCGCGATCAGGAAGACATAGATGAAGAGGATCACCGCATAGGCCGCGGCGGGTCCGAACCGTACGTTCGCGGCCTGGTCCTGGGCGAGCATCGACAGCGTCTCCACCGACGTCTTCTGCGCGCCGATGAGGATGTACGGCAGGTCGAACATGCGCAGCGCATCGAGCGTCCGGAAGAGCACGGCCACCAGCAGGGCGGGCTTCACCAGGGGAAGAGTGAGGTGCCAGAACTGCCGCAGGGCGCTTGCCCCGTCGAGCCTGGCCGCCTCGTAGACCGATTTGTCGATCACCTGGAGACCGGCCAGCACCAGCAGCCCGATGAACGGCGCGGTCTTCCATACGTCGGCGATGATGACCGCGACCTTGGCGTGGAAGCCCTCGGTCGTCCACAGCACATGCCGGCCGGTGAGGGCGTTGGCGATGCCGTCGCTGTTGAAGATCCAGCGCCACAGCAGACCGCTGACGGCGGTGGGTACCGCCCACGGCACCAGGATGCCGGCCCGTACCAAGGCCCGACCCCGGAACGCGCGGTGCATGACCAGCGCCATCGCCACCCCGATCACGGTTTCCAGCGCGACCGTGGTGACGGTGAGGAAGGTGGTGTTCCAGAAGGCATTCCAGAACCGGGCGCCCGCATCGCCGAAGATCGCCGTGTAGTTCTCGGCTCCCACGAACGGATCGGTATCCCGGACGAATCCGGTCTTGGGGTCGAGTCCGGGGGTGCCGAACAGCGAGTCCTTGAGGGCCACGATCGTCGGGTAGAGGACCACGATCGTCAGCACCAGCAGCGTCGGGGATACCAGCAGGGCCGCGAGTCGCCCGGACCCGGGGGTCGCCTTGCGCTGCCGTCTCGGGGACTTGGCCGGTACGGACAGCGGTGCCCGCGGCGCCGCCGTGGTGTCTGTTGTCGCCATGACGTACTCCTCGTTTCCTCAGTCCGCCGCGGGCTGCTGCCGAAGGGTCTTCTGCAGGTCCTTCAGCGCCTGCGCGCTGCTCTTGCTGCCGGTCACGGCGGCATACGCTTCTCGCTGGATCGCCGCGGTGACATCGCCGTACTGGAACACCCGGGGCCGCGGCACGGCGCGCAGGACCGACTTCTTGAGGGTCGGGAGGTACGGATACTGCTTGATCAGCTTCGGGTCGTTGTAGAGCGCGTGGTAGGTCGGTGCGCCCGGTGCGCGGGACAATGTGAACCGCTGGATCTCCTGGCTCGCGTAGAACTTCATGAAGTCGATCGCGGTGGCCTTGTTCTCGGCGGAGGCCGACAGCGCCAGGTTGTGGCCGCCGAGGCTGGAGGTGCCGGGGCCGTCGAGGCCGGGCAGCGGCGCGGCGGCGAGCTTACCGGCGACCTTGCTGGAGCCGTCCTTCTTGGACGCCAGGGGATACATGTACGGCCAGTTCCTCAGGAAGATCAGCTTCCCGGCCTGGAAGGCGCGGCGGCCGTCCTCCTCCTGGTAGGTGAGGGCGTCCTTGGGGATCGTGCCGTCCCTGAAGGAGCCGACCAGGAAGTCCAGGCCCTTCTTCGCCTGAGGGCCGTCCACGTGCGGCCGGCCCTTGGCGTCGGTGACGACGCCGCCGGCGGAGTTCACGGCCTCGGCGAAGTTGACCGTCAGGCCCTCGTACTTCTGGAACTGCCCGGCGTAACAGGCCATCTCCTTCGCCTCGGGCAGCTTCTTCACCCTGGCGCAGTCCGCCTTCATGTCCGCCCAGGTGACCGGCGGCTTGGCGATACCGGCCTTCTCGAGCAGATCGGTGCGGTAGTAGAGCATCCCGCCGTCCGAACTCATCGGGACGGCGTACAGACCGCCGCGGTACGTGCCGGTCTCCACGATCGGCCTCAGCATCCGGCGCAGCGGGAAACGGTCCTGCGGCAGCCCGTCGATCCACCGGTGCGCGGCGAACTCCGAGGTCCACACGGCGTCGAGGGACAGCACCGTGTAGGCATCGGATTTTGTCTCCGCATTCTGGATCATCTGCTGACGCTGCGCGTCGGGGTCCGTCGGCAGCTGGATGAAGGTGACCTTTTCCTTCGGGTGCAGCTTGTTCCAGCGGTCGAGCACGGACTGGACGACGCCACTGGCGTCCTTGCCGGCGACGTACGTGATGGGCCCGCGCCCGTCGAAAGAGGGCTTGCCGACCGCGACGTTGCCGGCGCCGCTGCCGCCGCAGGCCGCGACGGACGCCAGCCCGGCGAGAGCCGCGCCCGCGCTCAGGGCTCTGGTGGTCCTGGTCTTCACACTGTCTCTCCTGGTCGAGTGGTAGGGAACGTCTCTCCTGGGCGAGTGCTACGAAGCGGTCTGCTGGTCACCACGGCAGTGGATGGCCGGGCGGGCGACATGGTGGGAAATGTGACGGGGCGCGAAAGAGAGCCATGAAAACACGGTGAAGGTGCCGTGATTGCGTTGCCGCCCCGCTGGGAACGACAAAACGCCAGGTCAAAGCAACAGAGGTTCGCTCCGCGTGAATGGCTTCAACCACTCCATGACAGCGCTTTCAAGCTAAGAGCCCATGTAGGCGAAGTCAATGCGTTACGTCGCGGTAATCCGCAGGTCATTTCGATGCACTCTGCAGTTTTTACAAGGGGAAACTAGTGCGCGTGCCACGCGGTGCACTGTCATGACAGCGCTGTCATTCACCGCCGTGATCATGTGCTCGCTGTGCTACCGTCCGCTCATGTCTCCAGCTCAACGGCACCCCACGATGGCCGACGTCGCCGAGCGGGCCGGGGTCTCCCCTTCCACCGTTTCCCGCACGCTGCGCGGTCTGTCGACGGTCTCGCCCGAAGTCCGTGCGCGCGTCGAGCGGGCCGCCCGCGAGCTGAACTTCGCGGTCTCCCGGCAGGCTGCCAGCCTCGTCACCGGCAAGACCGGCGTGGTGGCGGTACTCACTCCGACGCTCAATTCCTGGTTCATCGGCTCGGCCATCTCCACACTCGGGCCGCGACTGCGCGCGGCGGGCATGGACCTGCTCGTCTACGTCACCTCGGAGATGACCGAGCGCGCCGACTTCTTCGAGCGGCTGCCGGCCCGACGGAACGCCGATGCGCTGCTGGTCTTCTGCTTCGACCTCACCGAGGAGGAGACCGCGCGGCTGGACGACCTCCAGATGCCGGTGATCTACGTCAGCCAGCACGCCGAGGGCAGCCCGAGCGTGTATGTCGACGATGTGGCCGGAGCACGTCGCGGCACCCAGCATCTGCTCAATCTCGGACACCGCCGTATCGCCTTCGTCCAGTCGGTCGGCGCCAGCGGATTTGCCTTCAGCTCCAACGAACGGCTCACCGGCTACCAACAGGCGCTGACCGAGGCGGACATCCCCCTGGACGACGATCTCGTGGTCGCCGCCCCCGTCGCCGACAAGCGCAGCATCGCGGAAGCCGTCGGTGAGTTGCTCAGCCTGCGGGATGCGCCCACCGCGATCTTCGCCGAGCAGGACGAGCTCGCCGCCTCCGTCATCTGGACGCTGCGCAAGGCCCGTATCGACGTACCGGAGCGGATCTCCGTCCTCGGCTTCGACGACCACCCGATCGCCGAATGGGCCGACCTCACCACGATTGCCCAGTCCCCTGAGGACATCGGCCGCGCCGTCGGCGAACTGGCCCGATCCCTTCTCGACAACCCGGACGCCGACCCGGCGCAGCACATCGTCCTGCCCACCCGGCTGATCCCCCGGGGCAGCACGGTCCCGCTGCCAGGCGGCGGGGAGACGGGCGGCGGCGCGGGAGATTCCGGGGTCTGAATCCGACCGGGACGGGCCGCCTGCACCGCATGCTGCCGCGCCAGGTGCGGCAGTTGGGGCTGCTGGTGGTGGGCGGCGAGGGCGCGCCGTCGTCAGCGCGAGGCCCGGCCAGGACAAGGGACGCTGGTTCGCCGAGCCCGGCATGCTCCACGGCATCCGGCTGCGCAACGGACGCGCCGAGTCCCTTGCCCGCCGACCCTGGCTCATGTTCCGCCGGAACGGACGCGTCCAAAGGCTCCGGGTGGTCTTCCCTCAGCCGCAGCGGTGAGCGTGGTTCTCTTCGTCGACCTGGGGCTGCCGGGTCAGGCGGACCGCAACAGCTCGCGCAGCCCGGCGGTGTCGATGACGTGGGCCCGGGACGGGAACACCTTGTCGAGCAGTACCTGGTGGGTCTCGGGGTCGGGGTCGGCGATGCCGTCGGACAGGACGTAGACGCGGTAGTCGCGGTCGGCGGCGTCGATGAGCGTGGACAGGACGACGCCGCTGGTGCTGATCCCGGCGAGCACCAGGGTGTCGATGCCGCGGTCGCTCAACTGCTCGTGGAGATCGGTGGTGGAGCCCGCGCCGATGCGGATCTTGCGTACGACGATGTCGCCGTCCTCGGGCGTGATCCGCTCGTCGATCCGGGAGCCGGCGTCCTCGTCGTGCAGCATCTTCGCCGCGGCGACCGCGGTGAAGGTCTTGTTGGTCTCGGGGACCGCTGCCCAGTCGTCCTCGGTGAAGGCGACGCGGACGTAGCCGATGGTGCCGCCGGCGGCGCGGACGTCGGCGATGGAGCCCTTGACCCGCTCCACGAGCGCGTCGGCGCCGGGGGCGAGGGCGACGATCCCGTTCTGGAAGTCCATGGCCAGCAGGGCGGTCCGCTCGGGGGTGATCGTGGGGAGTGCGGGGGTGCTCACGCGAGATTCTCCTTGGTGGGGTTTTCACGGGGGTTGTTGCGAGGGTTCTTACGGGGGTTTTCCCTGAGGTCTTCAGTGGAGTCGGGGGTTTCGGGGGTGTGGGGGGCGTCGGTCCGGCGGCTCGTGCCGCGGTTCATCAGCCGGCGGTCGAGGACGGTCAGCAGGAGGGCCGCGAGGCCCGCCGCGACCAGCACGATGCCGAGGGTGTGCAGGCCGTGGTCGCTCGCTCCGTCGCGGAAGACCATGCTGCCGATCACGGCGGAGGTGATGGTGCCGAGGTATCCGAAGGTCCGGAACAGCCCGGAGGCGGTGCCGATCTGGTCGGGTGGCGCCGCGAGGTAGAGAGCGGTCTGGTTGCCGACCGTGGTGGCGGCGGATGTGACGCCGAAGATCAGGGAGACCAGCACGATCGCGATCGCCGGGCTGTGCGAGGTGAGCAGCATGATGCCGACAGAGCCGAGCAGCATGGTCACCGCCGAGGCGATCAGCGGTCCCCGCACCAGGTTGCGGGTGGCGAGCGGGCGCGAGAGCAGCGCGGAGACGGCGCCCATCGGCAGCAGCAGGAGTCCCGCCCCCACCGTGGAAATCCCGTGTGCGGCTTCCATCCACTGGGTCATGCCGTACATCACGGAGTAGACGCCGAGCAGGGTGAGGGCCTGGCGCAGGTAGGTGCGGGCGAGGGCCCCGTTGGCGGCCAGGCCGCGGAAGTCGAAGAACGGCGTGGTCTTCCGTAGCTCCCACCCGACCGTGGGCACGGCGGCCAGGACGAAGACGGCGAGAGCGATCCACTCGACGCGGGGGAGGCCCATCAGGAAGATGACCAGCGCGGTCATCGACGCGGCGAAGCCGAGGATGCCGGGCAGGTCGATCCGGTCGGCGACCTTACGGAAACCGCTGTGTCCGTGGTCCGGCACGGGGTCCTTGGGCAGCCAGCGCATGGCCATCGCCATCGCGATCGCGGTGACCGGGATGTTGATCAGGAAGGCCCAGCGCCAGCCCGCGGCGCCCACCAGCAGCCCGCCGATCGGCGGTCCGACGGCGGCGGTGGCCATGCCCGCGATCGCGATGCCGCCGAGCACCCCGCCCGGCGGAGCGTCCATGCCGGCCTCCTCAGCGCGGCGCCGGATCAGCACCATCGCGCAGGGGAAGGCGGCCGAGGTGCCGATGCCGACCAGGACCCGGGCGACGGTCAGCATCGCCAGGTTCTGGCCGAGGCCGCCGACCAGGCCGCCGAGCAGCACCAGCACGATGCCGGAGAGGAAGATCCGGCGTGCGCCGAGCACCTCCGCCAGCTTGCCCGCAGTGGGCTGTGCGATGGCGCTGGCCAGGTAGAGCGAGGAGACCAGCATGGCGGTGCTGCCCACCGAGACGTGCAGCTCGGTGGCGATGGGCACCAGGGCGGTCGCGATGATGGAGCTGTTGACCGGATTGAGACTGGAGCCCACGTAGAGCGGGGTCGTGAACGTCCACGCGAAGGGCTTGTGCGCGAGACCGCGTGCCGCAACGTCGGCCCGGGTGGTGTCGGCTTTCATATGCCGCCGTCGCTCAGATCGGCCGCAGCCAGGCGCTCCAGCAGCTCGATGGCCTTCTCCAGGTCCTCGCGCTCGTCCGGCGCGACCACCTGGTCGATGGCCCGCGCCAGGAAGGACGCGCGGCCCGCGAGCAGCTTCTCGACCAGCTCGGTCGCGGAGGGATTGGCGCGCATCAGCTTCTTGCGGCCGTCCTGCGGATCGGGCTCGCTGCCGACCAGCCCGGCGGCCTTGAGCACCGCCAGGCTCTGCGCGATGGACTGCGCGCTCACGTGCTCCAGCGCGGCGAGCCGGGCCGCGGTGACGGGGCCCTCCCGCACCACGCCGGCCAGCACGGAGAGCTGCGTGGCGGTCAGCCCGGTCGCGTGCTGCCCGGATTCCGTGCGCAGTCGCGCGCGCAGCCGCTTGATCGCCTGGTTGAGGCGCTGCGCGGCGGCGACGGACTGCTGCGGCCTGGAATTCGTGTTCATGGCCTCACGATAGAACTACACAAGTAACTTTGCCAAGTTACTTGTGTAGTTTTTCCGTGACGGCGGTGCGGGTGAGGCGGTCTCAGCGGCCTCCCGTGCCTGAAGCGGCCAGCAGTGCGTGGATGGTCGCGTGCACCTGATCGGCGATCACGTCGGGTGTGGAGGCGTCGAGTTTGCCGTCGAGATAGAGGAACGCCAGGCCGTGAACGAGCGCCCAGACCGCGGTCGACAGGGCGTCGGCGGCACTGACGTCGGGGAAGGCGCGCCGGACGAGGGTGGTGACGTACTCGGAGACGGCGGCCGTCGCGGCGGCCCGTTCATCGTTGTCGGGGTCACAGGGTTCCGCGAACATCGCCCGGAACAGCGCCGGGTGTTCGAGGGCGAACCGGACATAGGCGACGGCGACGGCAGCCAGGTCGGCGGGTGTCGAGGGGGACGGGTGCGCCGCGGTCAGGTATCCGGCGAGGTCGCGGTAGCCCTCTGCTGCGACTGCGGAGACGAGTGCGTCGCGGTCGGCGTAGTGGCGGTAGGGCGCGGTGGGGGAGACGCCCGCCCGCCGTGCCACCGCCCGCAGTGAGAGCCCCGCGCTGCCGCCCTCCTCCAGCAGTTCCCGGGCCGCGCGCAGGCACGCGGCGCGCAGGTCGCCGTGATGGTAGGGGCCGCTCGATTTCGGCATGGTGCACCCTCGTGAAGTTGACGCTGCTTACATTGCCGCCCTAATGTGAGCGGTGCATACATCGTATCGGGTGAAGTGGAGGTGCCGTGGTGTCGAGCGCGCTGTTCTCGCCGTTGTCGCTGCGTTCCGGGGCGGTTCTGGGCAACCGGATCGCGAAGGCGGCCATGGAGGAAGGGATGGCCGGTGTCGGGCAGCTGCCGGACGAGCGGTCGCTGTCGCTGTACCGGCGCTGGGGCGCGGGCGGCGCGGGGCTGCTGATCACCGGCAACGTCATGGTGCACGCCGAGGCCCTGACCGGGCCCGGCGGCCTGGTGCTCGACGACGCCGCGCCGCTGGAGCCGTTCGTCCAGTGGGCGAAGGCCGGCAAGGCAGCCGGCGCGGCGATGTGGATGCAGATCAACCACCCGGGCCGCCAGGTGCAGGCCGACATGCCCGGCGTCGTATGGGGGCCGTCGGCGGTAGGCGTCGAACTGGGCAGGCACAGCAGGCGGTTCGGCCGGCCGACCGCCATGACGCCGGAGCAGATCGAGGCCACCGTGGAACGGTTCGCGGTCACTGCGGCGCGCGCCGAGCAGGCGGGATTTGACGGCGTGGAGGTGCACGCAGCCCACGGCTACCTGCTCTCGCAGTTTCTGTCCCCGCTGGTCAACCGGCGCACCGATGCCTGGGGAGGGTCACTGGAGAACCGGGCCCGGATACTCCTTGACGTCGTGCGCGCGGTCCGCGCCGCGGTGTCGCCGTCGTTCGCGGTCGCCGTGAAGCTCAACTCGGCCGACTTCCAGCGCGGCGGGTTCGACGTCGACGACGCGCGGCGCGTGATCGCGATGCTCGAACCGCTCGGCGTCGACCTGGTGGAGCTCTCGGGCGGCAGCTACGAGAGCCCGGCCATGTCCGGTCGCCCTGGTGACGCGCGTACCCAGGCCCGCGAAGCCTACTTTCTGGACATGGCGACGGACCTGGTCGCCACCAGCCCGCTCCCGCTGATGCTCACGGGCGGCATCACACGGCAGGAGACCGCCGAGAAGGTCCTCGCCGGCGGGGTCGCGCTCATCGGCATCGGCACCGCCCTCGCCGTCACGCCGGACCTGCCCGACCGCTGGCGGCAAGGCCGGGAAGCGGACGGGCAGTTGCGGCCGGTGACCTGGTCGGACAAGATCCTCGCCTCGGCAGCCGGCATGGCGCTGGTCCGCCACCAGATCCGCCGGATCGCCCGCGGAGCGGAACCCGCGCTCGGCACCCGACCGGCCTGCGCGCTGGTGACCGACCAACTCGTACAGCGGCGCGCGCTGCGCCGTTACCGTTCGTGGCTGCCCGTGCCGCGGCCATGAGCCGAACCTCCACGCAGTCCTCGCCGCCGGGCGTCCGGCGTTCGAAATCGCCCGCGGCCCAGGCGAAGGCTGCGGTGAGGTAGGCGGCGATGGCCTCGTCGTCGCCACGCATCTCCGGGCGTCAGGAAGATCGCAGACCCTGCCGGCCCGGTCGCCTCATCGCCTGTCCGGCTCGGCCGGCGGGACGATCGCCCTCTTGAGGATCTTGCCGGTGGGTCCCTTTGGCAGCGCGTCCGTGATCCACACCTTCCGCGGATACTTGTAGGCGGCGACCTGACGCTTGACGTACTCACGCAGTTCCTCGGCTGTCGTTCGGGCGCCCGGCTTGAGGACGACCGCCGCACCGACCTCCTCGCCGAGATCGGGGTTGGGGAGGCCGATGACCGCGGCGTCGGCGACCGCAGGGTGCTCGTACAGCACATCTTCGACTTCGCGGGGGTACACGTTGTACCCGCCCCGAATGATCACGTCCTTCGTCCGTCCGACGATCCAGAAGTATCCGTCCTGGTCGACCCGGCCGAGGTCGCCGGTGTAGAACCAGCCGTCCCGGATCGCGGCGGCGGTCTCCTCGGGGCGTTGCCAATACCGCTTCATCACGTTGTGCCCGCGGATCGCGATCTCGCCGGTTTCCCCGTGCGGTACCTCCGTGCCGTTGTCGACCACCCGCATCTCGACGCCCCGGATCGGGGTGCCGACCGAACCGGGCCTGGGTCCGGCCCGCAGGGTGTTGAACGAGGCGACGGGTGAGGTCTCCGACAGTCCGTACCCTTCGAGCACCACGCAGTCGAAAGCGGCCTGGAAGTCGTGCAGCACCTGGACCGGCATCGCGGCGCCGCCGGAGAGGGACACGCGGAGCCGGGGGCGGTCGTAGGCGTCTCGGTCGGGCTGCCGCACCAGCCTGCTGAACACCGTCGGCACCCCGGCGAAGACGGTCACCCCGTGCTCGCCGAGGATTCCCAGCGCCTTCGCCGCGTCGAAGCGCGGCAGCAGCGTGAGGCACGCGCCGGAGGCGACGGCGGCGTTGAGGGTGCAGGACTGTCCGAACGCGTGGAACAGTGGCAGCCCACCGAAGATCACGTCGTCGGCGGTGAGCTGGAGCAGCTCGGTGGCCACGATGTCGCAGTTGCGGGTGAGGTTGGCGTGGGTCAGTTCGGCACCCTTCGGCCGGCCGGTCGTTCCCGAGGTGTAGAGGATCACCGCGGTGTCGTCCTCGTGCCGGTCGGCCAGGTCCTCGATGAGCGGGGCGGACACCAGCAGCTCGTCGAATGCGTCGGGACCGACAACGACCACCTCGGCCTCGGCCTGCTGTGCACCGGCACCCGCCTCGTCGGCGAAGGCGTGCCAGGCGAACAGGAGCCGGGCGCCTGAGTTGTCGAGGTAGTAGGCGACCTCGCGGGACTTGAGCAGGGGATTCATCGGGACGACGATGCCGCCGGCCCGGAGTACGCCGAAGTAAGCGAGGGCGAACTCGGGCACGTTGGGCAGCATGATCGCGACGCGGTCGCCGGGCTGCACGCCACGGTTGTGGAGCAGTCCGGCCATGCGGGCACTGCCCTGGTCGAGCATGCGATAGGACACGGCGGCGTCCTCGAGACGGAGCGCGGCGCGATCCGGATGAGTCCGAGCGCTGCTCACCAAGTGGGATGCGAGGTTCATGTCAGCTCCTCTCCTCGAATTTCTGGGTCTTTCGGCCACGCAGCCCAGCGGGATCGGTAGGAATGCCGGTATCGCCCTCGCCCTCGACGGGATGGGGCAGATCTTGTTCTGCCCGGACAGGCCGGTCGATCCCCGCAGGCCGAACGCCGGACGGTTCCGTCCGCTGGAAGAGGCTATGCCTGGACCGTACGAAAGCCACTGGGCGCGCACTACGACCCTCGGGTGGGAATTGGTGCCGATGGACCAATCCGCCGGCGGTCATCGCACAGGCCGGCCGGAGTCCGGCCTATCGCATCCCGGGGAAGTGGGTGGATCATGAACCACTCTGTAAGCTTGAAATATGGCTGCGGAGCATCCCGAGGCCGCGAAGCAACTGTCCGTGGTTGCGGAGAACGTGGGGTCACACATCACGGAGGTCAGCCGCGACGTAGGTGCGTACGTTATTGCCGAGATCCCGGAGCTCAGGGGCGACGTAACCGTCATTAAAATCCTGAAGGCGAGCATCGCGGAAAATGTTGCCACGTTGCTGCACATTTTCGAGAACGACATAACTCTGGACAAGATCGAGGCGCCTGCGGCTGCTCTTGAGTACGCCAGGAGGCTGGCTCAGCGGGGTATCCCCCTCAGCGCGATGGTCAGGGCCTACAGGATCGGCCACTGGCGTTTTCTGCAGTGGTGTCTGAGCGAACTCAACCGACAGGACGCCGACGAGGAGCTCGCCACCGCGACCAACCGGCGCATGCTGCAGGTGAGCTTCGGTTACATCGACCGGGTATCCGAGCAGGTCATCGTGGTCTACCAGCAGGAACGCGATCACTGGCTGCTCAGCCAGACCGCGGCGCGCGCCGCGCGCGTGCGAGACATCCTCGCCGAGAAGGACGTCGACCTCAACTGGGCTGAACCAGCCCTTGGTTACCGGCTCCGGCAGCATCACCTCGGGCTCGTAGCCTGGTTGCCCACACTGACGGGTGGGGGTGAGGGACTTGCTCGACTCCACCGGATCATCAACGAGATCGCCCAGAAGCTGGGCTGTCCTGCCAGGCCGTTGCTCGTCCCCCGAGATGCCATTGTGTCCTGGGCCTGGCTGCCGCTCGGCTCGCACTGCGACGTCTCCTGGAAACAGGTGTCGAATGTCGTCGAGCAGAGCGATCCCTCCGTGCGCATGTGCGCCGGATGCGTGGGCTACGGAATCGAGGGATTCCGCTCCACGCACCGGCAGGCACTGCGCACGCAGGAACTTGCGGCATTGGCCAATCCAGCACCCCAGTTCACAAACTTCTCCCATGTCGGCCCCATCGCCCTGATGGCCACGAACATCGACGACATGCGTGCTTGGGTGTGGGGCATCCTGGGTCCGTTGGCCGTCGATGACGAGAACTCCGCACGGCTTCGGGAGACCGCGCATATCTTCCTGGACAACGGCTGCAGTTATACGGCTACCGCCAGCGCTCAAATTCTGCACAAGAACACCGTGCAGTACCGCATCCGGAAAGCCGAGGAAATCATGGGACACCCCGTCCAGAAAGGGCACACCGATCTGGAAGTCGCGCTGCGCGCCGTTCAGTACCTCGGCTCGACCCTCCTTCGCACCTGCCCCGAATAAGGCACGGTGCGAACAAGGCACGGTGCGAACAAGGCACTGCAACACGGTCTTACAACATGGCTTTCTGAGGCTGTGTGGGGACCACGATGACCGTGGTGGTGCCGGCGGTCAGCGCCGTCTTGAACTCCCGCTCCAGATCCTCGGCGGTTGCCACGTCGACCGCACGGCATCCGAAGCCGCGGGCCACGGAGGCGATGTCGAGCCCCGGCAGGTCGAGTCCCGGAACGCCTGGCGTTTCCTCGAGTACCGCGAACGACTTGAGGATGGAGTACTCCTGGTTCCGCATGACCACGTACACGATCGGGAGGCTGTGCTGCGCCGCCGTCCAGATGGCCTGCACGGAGTACTGGAAGGAGCCGTCGCCGATCAGGCCGACCACCGGCCGGTCGACGCCGCTGTCCCGGTCGCCGAGCGCGACTCCCACCGCTGCCGGGGTGCCCCAGCCGATGCCCCCACTGGCCGTGGCGAAGAACGAGCCGGACCTGACCGTCGGAAGCCACTCGACCTGCTGGGCCATGGTGGACGTCGATTCGTTGACGATGGCCGCGTCGGGCGGCCTGACCCTGCTGAGGGCGGCGTACACCTCCGGCGGGGTGAGGGGGCTGCTCGGCACCCGTGGAAGCTCACGGGGCCGCGCCATCGGCTCGGGCATGGCGCGTGCGGATCCCTTCTCGACCATGTCCAGGAGCAGCTCGATCGCCGTCTTGGGATCGCCGATGAGGCTGTCGCCCACGCGTGCCGCCGCGGCCGCATCGGGGTCCGCGGTGATCTGCAGCAGTTCGGTGCCTGCGGGCAGGTAGTCGCCGGGCACGTAGGGGTAGTACCGGAACACCTCCGCGCCGATCACGACCACCAGGTCGTGCCCGGTCAGCCGGTCGCCGACGGTCTTCACGGACATCCCGAGCGGGCCGCGGAAGAGGGGGTGGTCCTCCGGGAAGGAGGCGCGGTCGAGCAGCGGGGAGCCGTAGACGGAAGCGCGCAGCTTCTCCGCCAGAGCCACGGCCCCGTCCCATCCGCCGGCGCGATCCACATCCGGCCCGAAGACCAGTGCGGGACGCCGGCTCGCGGAGATGCGATCGGCGAAACCGCGCAGCCGTTCCGCATCGGGAGCGACCCGGGCACTCACCGTCCGCACCCGCGCGAAGGCGGACAGCGGCTCGTTCCAGTCATCCATGTGAAGGGACAGATGGACCGGTCCTGCCGGAGGCTGCAGCGCGACCGCATAGGCCCGCATGAACGCCTCCGGTACGTCCTGGGCGCGGGCCGGCTCGTAGGACCACTTCACCCACGGCTTCAGCAGCGTGGTGGCCTCCCGGTTGCCCAGATATGGCTCCCCGATCACCAGTTCACGGTGCTGCTGTCCCGAGGTGACGATCAAGGGAGTGTTCCCGTGGTAGGCCGCGATCAGGCTTCCCATGGCGTTGCCCGGACCGGCCGCGGAGTGCAGGTTGACCAGTGCCGGGCGCTGCGTGACCTGCGCGAAGGCGTCGGCCATCGCCAGGACGGAGGCCTCCTGCAGCGCCAGTACGTAGGTGAAGTCCGCCGGGAAATCCTGCAGAAACGTCTGCTCGGTGGAGCCGGGATTGCCGAAGACCGTGGTGAGGCGCAGAGTCCGCAGCAGATCGTAGGTCACGCTTCGGACGGTGGACTGCTCGGTCATCGTTGGTCACCCTTCCTTGCGGTGCGAAGGCGGCTGTGCCTGGGCGGGGCCCGCAAGCACCTGCCGGGTGGGGACGGCAAGCACCTGCCGGGCGGGGCCGGCGTCAGCGGCCCTGCCATTGCGGTGAGCGCCTTTCCGCGAAGGCATGGGCGCCCTCCTGCGCATCGTGGGATGCCAGAACCGGTGCGGCGATCCGGTCCTGCTCGACGAAGGCGTCCTGGTCGCTGAACGCTCGCCGCTCGTTGACGACGCGTTTGACGGCCGCCACGGCCAGGGGCGCGTTGTGCGCGATGCTGGTGCCCAGTTCCAGGGCTCGCTGCAGGGCCTGGCCCGGTTCCGTGAGGTAGTTGACCAGGCCGAATCGCTCGGCGCGCTCGGCGGGCAACGGCTCGCCGGTGAGCAGAAGCTCCAGGGCGATATTGCGCGGGATGCGCTCGGGCAGGCGCACCATGCCTCCTTCGGGCGGCACGATGCCGTAGTGGACCTCGGTCTGGCCGAAGGTGGCGTTCCGCGCGGCCACGATCATGTCGCAGGCGAGCGCCATCTCGGTTCCGCCACCGAGCGCATAGCCCTCGACGGCGGCGATCAGCGGGGTCTTGATCTGGGCGCGGGTGATCCCCGCGAAGCCCCGTCCTTCGACGATGGGCTTGTCGCCGGCCGCGAAGGCCTTGAGGTCCATGCCGGCGCTGAAGACGCCGCCGGCACCGGTGAGGATGCCGACCAGGAGGTCGTCGCGGGCCTCGAGGTGGTCGACGGCGGCGGCCAGGGCTCGGGCGGTGGCCCCGTCGACGGCGTTGCGGGCCTTCGGCCGGTCGATCGTGATCACGAAGATGCCGTCCTTCTCCTCAGTCCGTACGGTCGGCGGGTCCGTGGCCGTGGTCATGATGGTGTTTCCCTTCTTCTCTCGCGCTTCTCTCGTCTTCTCTCGCGCGGCTGGGCTGTGGCGTCAGTCGATGGCTTCGGCCTTGCGCAGCTCCTCGATTCCGGCGGCGTCGAAGCCGAGGTCGCGGAGCACGGACTCGGTGTGTTCGCCCAGGTCGGGGGCCGGGCCCGGACGGACCTTCGGTTCCTGGTCCAGTCGGACGGGGCTGTCGATGGTCAGGTGCGGGTCATCGCTGCCGTCGTCGATCGGCACGAACACCCGGTTGGCGAGGAGCTGGGGGTCCTGAGCGCACTCTTCGAGTGTCTGGACGATTCCGTACGTGAGGCCCGCGGCGTCGAGCAGCTCGCGCCACTCGGCCAGGGAGCGAGTCGCGAACGTCTTGTCCAGCAGGGCGGCGATCTCGGCCGCGTGGGCGTGGCGGCTCGGGGTGTCGGCATAGCGCGGGTTCTCCGCCGCCTCGGGATGACCGATGGCCTTGAGGAAGGGCGGGACCTGCTTGTCCTCGTTGGCGAAGCCGAGGACGATCCAGCGGTCGTCGGCCGTGCGGTATGTGCTCGCCAGCGCGTTGGGCGGGTCGGTCCGGTCGATGGGTCGGGGGGGATTCGCCCCGACCAGTACGGCTTGCAGCCACATGCTCGCCGCCCAGGCGCCTTCGGAGAGCAGCGAGGCCGTGACCCGTGCGCCCTGGCCGGTCTTCTCCCGCCGGTACAGCGCGGTCATGATCCCGGCGAACAGGGTGATCGCCGTGGAGTGATCGCCCGATCCGAACGCGTTCATGGCCGGCGGCACGTCCCTTTGGCGTGTGAGGTCCATCAGGCCACTGCGCGCCCAGTACGCCGTCACGTCGAAGCCGGGCAGATGCGCATCCGGACCTACCTCGCCGAAGCCGGTGACATCGGCGTAGACCAGCCGGGGATTGAGGGGGGCCAGAGCGTCGTATTCCAGGCCCAGCTTCTCGCGCGTCCGCGGCGGGAAGTTGGTCACCAGCACATCGGCCCACCGCACCAGACTCTCGAGCACGGGCCGGGCGCCGGGCGACTTGAGGTTGAGCGCAATGCTGCGCTTGTTGCGGTTGTCCAGCTGCCAGGGGTAGTTGACCCCTTCGACATGGGGGTTGGGAGGGACGCGGCTGAGCGAACGGTACGCGTCGCCCATGCGCGGCGGTTCCACCTTGACGACGTCGGCGCCGAAGTCACCGAGGACGGTGGCCGCGGCGGGCCCGGCGATGAAGCTCGCGAGATCGACGACGTGCAGTCCTTCCAGGAGGGGCGTGTTGCTCATGACTACTCCTTGTCCTCAGTGCGGTCGCACGCGGCGCCCGGGGGCCGCTCGCTGTAACAGGGCGCCGCGGTACACGCCGGGTCAGTGGCTCGGCGCCACAGGCACAAAGGCGCTGTAGCCAGTGATGTCGCGGCCGACGATCAGCGCCTGCACGGTGTCGGTGCCCTCGTACGTGTCGATCGCCTCGATGTCGCAGAGGTGCCGGGCGACGTGGTAGTCGAGCAGGATCCCGTTGCCGCCGAGCATGTCGCGAGCGTCGGCGAGGATGGCCCGAGCCCGTTCGGTGTAGTGCATCTTGGCCAGCGCGACCCGGGGCATCGAGTATTCGCCCTCGTCCAGGAGCTGGCTGAGCCGGTACTGCATGCACAGCATGTCGGTGATGTCCGCCAGCATCCGGGAGAGCCGGTACTGGATGAGCTGGAAGGCGGCCAGCGGCATCCCGAACTGCTTGCGCTGCTTGGCATAGGCCAGAGCCGTCTCGTAGCCCGCGATGGCCGCGCCGATCGACTCCCAGGCGACGCAGAAGCGCGAGGCCAGCAGGACTTTCTCGGTGTCGCGGAAGGTGTGCACGTTCGCCAGCCGGTTCTCGGCGGGCACCCGGACGTCGGTGAGGGAGATCTGCGCGTTCTGGACACAGCGCAGAGCCATTTTGCCCTTGATGACCTGGGCGTCGAACCCGGGTGTGCCCTTTTCGACCACGTAGCCGCCGACATGCCCGTCGTCGCCGCGGGCCCAGACGATCACGTAGTCGGCGAAGGTCGCGTTGCCGATCCACCGCTTGTAACCGTTGAGGACGTAGGAGTCACCGTCCTGGCGCGCGGTCGCCTCCAGCTTGACCACGTCCGTGCCGTGCGCGGGCTCGGTCAGGCCGAAGGCGCCGATCTTTTCCAGACGCGCCATCGGCGGCAGGAAGCGCTGCTTCTGCTCCTCGGAGCCGAGCAGCGCGATCGACATCATGGCCAGGGCCGAGTGGACCCCGGTGAACGTCGAGATGCTCAGATCGCCCCGGGCCAGCTCGAGAATCGCCAGGCCGGCCGTCACATTGCTCATCCCCGGGCAGCCGTAACCGGAGATCTGAAAGCCCGCGATGTCCAGCTGCGCCAGCTTGGGCACCAGCTCGAAGGGGAACTCCGCCCGCTCCCAATACGGGTTGATGATCGGGGTGACCTCCTGGTCCATGAACTCGCGGACCTTCTCCCGGAGAGCCCGCTGCTCGTCGGTGAGCAGCTTGTCCAGCAGGTAGTAGTCGGAGTGCTCCGGTCCGCCCAGTACCGGCGGCTCCACCCCGGACGATCCGTTGCCACTCGGGAAAGCGCCGTTCGGCACGGTCTGCCCCGGGCCGACCGCAGTGCCATGTGTCGCGTTCATGTTCCGCTCCTACAGATCGGGGATCCGAATGCGTCAGTGAGAACGACGCTAGGAGCGACCAGCGGAACGGCCATTGGGCGCTGAACACCACATTTGGCTTCATATTGGTGCCCCTAACCCAATTCGCCCGGTAGTGGCTGGGTGAGCGCCCCGCACTCCTCGTGACCGATCTCGCCCTGAGCAAGGAGAACGCGGCTCCGCCACACTTTTGGGCATGCTCTACGACGGGTGGGCGCCCGACCCCACCCGGTGTGCGACACGGCCGGTTACGCACCGTTCGGATTCGGCTTCCGGCAGGGGCGATACGGAGGTGATCCCGTACCGCCCCTGTGCTCCCGTCCCCGAACCGCCCCCGCTATCGCGCCCCGAGCCTCGCCCGCCCCCTGGACGAAACTCCGCATCCGCCCCCGCGCGATCGTGCGCCGCGCGTCAGTACACCCGGGTGAGGATCTCCAGCACCTCCGCCTCGCTGGGCAGCAGCGGAGCGTTCTTGGTCACCGCGTCCGCGACCCCTCCCGCGGCGATGGCCGGCAGCATTCCGCGATCGGCGCCCAGTTCGCGCAGGGGCCGCTTGATGTCCAGTGTTCCGGAGATCTCGCGCACGGCCCGCACCGTGGCCCGTGCCCAGTCGCCGTCCGCGGGCGGAGCGAGGCGCATGGCGTTTCGGCGCGGAGTTCGTGCTCCTCGTCGGCGCGGGGGGTGCCGGCACTCGGCGGCCTGGTATCGCAGTTCCTGGCCCTGGAGACCACGGACATGGACCTGGCCCGCGCGGCACGCGCAGCCCGCGAGGGCGGGGTGTGAGCTTCCGGGACGGTGGGCGACGGGGGAGAGGCCGTCGCGGAGGCCGACCGCCCTGGCCCGCATCTGCACCGGCTTCGGGCACTCGGCGGATGATTCTGCCTGGGGCCGACGCGACGCAGAGGACGCCGTGCGGTGGCACCGCTAGGCCGACAGGCCCTAGGCCGAAGACGGAGTCCGGAGCCACCGCACACGGGGAGCGAACTACTTTGAGCCGTACGGCAGAAGGGCCATCTCCCGGGCGTTCTTGATGGCGCGGGCCAGCCGGCGCTGTTGCTGGGCGGTGACCCGGGTGACTCGCCGGCTGCGGATCTTGCCGCGGTCGGAGACGAACTTCCGCAGCAGATCGGTGTCCTTGTAGTCGACGTAGGTGATATCGGCCTGGTCCAGCGGGTTGGGGCGCGCCTTGAGCTGCTTGCGGGGATCGGAGCGGCGGGGCATGGGGATTCCTTCTCTCGGTCGTGCGGATGGGGGAAGAGGTGTCCGGGCGGGGGTTCAGGAGACGGGGTCGAGGAGCGCGTCGAACGAGGCCGGCAGGCGCTTCCACGCCTCGCGCCCGCCGGCGAACTCGCCCTCGGTCAACAGGCAGGAGTCCAGCAACCGTTCCAGGCCCTCGCGGTCGAGGCCGGGTGCGGTGAAGACCAGGTGCTGGCAGCAGTCGCCGTGTTCGGGCTGCCAGTCGAGGGTGGCAGCCGCTCGGCGCATGGCCGGCACCATCTCCCAGGCGGCGTCCGGGAGCGATGCGAGCCAGGGGCCGGCGTTCTCCACGCACAGCGCGCCACCCGCGGCGTCCCAGGACAGCAGGGTGTCGGGGCGGTCGGCGAGCCAGAAGCGGCCCCGGCTGCGGGCCGCCGCACAGGCCAGGTCCTCCAGCGCCTGGTAGAGCCGTTCCGGATGGAAGGGACGGCGGCGGTGCCATACGAGGGTGGCGACTCCTGACTCCTCCGCTTCCTGTGGCAGCAGTGCGCAGGCCGGGTGCTGGGCGGCGGCAGCCGTCTCGACGTCGAATCCGGCGAACGCGACCTCCGCGAGCTGCCTGGAACCCGCGGACACACGGCGTGCGGTCGGGTGCAACTGAGCGAGGAGCGCACGGTCCTGGTCGTCCGCCGCCTCCTCCGCCCCGTCGACGAGCGCGAGCACGGTGGCGTACTCCAGCTGGCGCGCCCAGGTGTCCCCGACGGTCCGCTGGTCGGTTGCGGCCGCCGCGAGTCCCGCCTCCGCCAGATCGTCCCCGTTGGACAGATACGGCAGTACGAGCGCGGGGTCCACCGCGGTCATCACATTGGAGAGCGTCAGCGCCTCGTCGCCGTACGACACGATGACCTCGGCCATCGCCCGGGGCTCGACGGAATCCCAGAGCTCGACCACCGCCAGCCGGTACAGACCGCTGTCGGCCAGCCGCTGGAGTTCGGGCACCAGGTCCTCGCGCATGGCGCAGCACGCACAGTCGTTGACGAGGGGCGTCTCGCCGGCGGACAGCTCGCCCGAGGCGTCCCGCACGGTGCGCCGTACGGTGCCTTCCGCCGCCGTCGAGAGGTCGTGGTGCAGCGCCACACTGCCGCGCACGGTGTGCAGCAGCCGCAGTACGACCTCGGCGCGGGCGTCGGAGTGCAGCCCGCCGACCAGGACGACGGGGAGCCTGCCGTTCTCCGTCATCACTGCGCCCACTCAATGGTCTTGTCGCTGGTCGCGGCGGAACGGGTGAAGAAGGCGAACTCGGCTGCCTTGTCGCGGAAGATGACCGGTCGGTAGGCGGGGTGGATCCCGGGCTTCATGACGGTGTTCCTGTCTGTGAGGTCGGCTTGTGCGTCAGCGTTCTTCGCGGAAGTCGACATGCCGGCTGATGATCGGGCGTAGTTCGGTGCGGGCCATGGGCGCTACTATATGGCAATGGTTTCCATTGTCGATAACGGCCCTGACGAGAGGTAGTCCCACACCATGTCCGCCCACTGCCAGCTGACCGGCGCCCAGCCGGGCTTCGGCAAGACCATCTCCCACTCGCATCGGCGTACCTCCCGCCGGTTCGACCCGAATATCCAGCGCAAGCGCTACTGGCTGGCGAGTGAGGGGCGCCACATTCGGCTCACCCTCAGCACCAAGGCGATCAAGACGGTCGATTCGATCGGGATCGAGGCCGCGGTGGCCCGAATCCGCGCACGAGGAGTGAAGGTCTGATGGCGAAGCAGAGCAAGATCGCGAAGAACGAGCAGCGCAAGGCGATCGTCGAGCGCTACGCGGCCCGGCGTGCCGAGCTGAAGGAGATCATCCGGCGGCCTTCCTCCACCGACAACGAACGCGCCGCCTCCCAGGCCGAGTTGCGGCGCCAGCCGCGCGACGCCAGTGCGACCCGTGTGCGGAACCGGGACAGCGTGGACGGCCGCCCCCGAGGTCACCTGCGGAAGTTCGGCATGTCCCGGGTACGGATGCGCGAGCAGGCGCACGCCGGATTCCTCCCCGGAGTCACCAAGTCCTCCTGGTGATGTCCGGCGACCGCCCCGCTGGACGGCGGCACGCCCGGACCGGCTTCTCCAGCTGGTCCGGCGTGCCGTCAAGCCATCCAGAAGAAGACCGCGGTCATCCGCTTGTCCTCCAGCGTGCTGCCCCAGTAACCGGTAGCGCTGTGCAGCATGTTGGCCGTGTAGAGCAGCAGCCGATTGTGGCGGTGCGCCACGCGGACGTCCTCGGCGAAGGAGTCAGGCGGGACGAAGCGCGTCCCGAGGGCATCGACCAGGTTGTTGTGCGGCGCGGTCACCATGTTTCCGCCGAGTCGGCCGCCTGGCAGGTTCTGACGGTAGAAGCTCGTTCCGCAGTCCTTGGGCACATGGGGGTTGAGGTAGAGCACCGCGGCGTAGCGGCACAGCGATCGCGAGTCGGTGTGGGGCCGTGGCTCGCACTCGTCCTTGCCCACGACCTGGATGCAGTTGTGATTGTGGGTGCCGCCACCAGGGGCGGTTTGCTGCCACAGCTGACGCGCGCCGGTGGCCTTCATGACCAGTTTTTCGACGTGGGCCAGCTCAGCCGGTTCGAGTCCGGGCATCGTGCGCAGACCGGGCCAGCTCTCGGGCTTGTGCGGATAGCCTTCGACCCAGTCGCCCTTGGTGAGGCAGCGCGCCCGGACGGCATCGACGTCGGGCAGTGCATTGTCCAGGACCCAGTAGTCCCGGCCGGGTGTGGGTTTGCGGTAGGGGAGGACGGGGAGCACCGAGGTCCTCGGAGGGCGTGGGGGCATGGCGCTGACCATATGGTCGGTTTGCGTCAGGGCACTCCCGCGAAGGGGTCAATCTTCCGTCAACTCACGGCCGCCCCAGGGGGTCTGGTTTCGCCGAACCCGCCGCGCCGGTCACGATCGCACGGGCCCGCCCACCGGCGGGCGAACGCGGGGCGGGACAGGGCGTTTACGGCGCCAGGCCGGACTCCTTCACGGGCGCCGCGCCCTCCCAAACGGTCTGAAAGGCCAGCCGTAGGCAGCCTGCGAGCGCCGGGTGTTCGATGAAGAGCGTGGTGGTGGAGCCTGCTCCGGCCACCGGGTCGGGCATGTCGCACAGGACGAGGGAGGCGTCGGCGATCACGAGTTTCAGCGGAAGTTCGGGTGCGAAGCGGGCTTCCTCTCCCGCGGCGGCGAAGCGCCGTACGTGCTCCACTGTGTCGGGGTTGTCCAGGGCGTCGTTGAGGTAGATCGCTCGGACCGTGCCGCCCGCCCGGTGGAGCCGGCGGACCACCTTGATGCCCTCCGTGTTCTCCGAGGGGGCGACGAACGGTGGTTTGCAGAAGGTGAGAAGTTCGTGCTGCGCCTGCCGCTGGATGTCGGCGAAGCGCTCGGAGATCGCCTTCGGGTCGCGCAGAATCTCGACGTAGTCCAGCGGGTCGGTGTGCACCCTCCCGTCGGACCAGAGCGGTTGCAGGACACCGGCCAACTCCTCCGAGACCCGCTCCAGCCGGTCCATGGACTCGCGCTGCAGGGCCATCAGCCGGGCAACGGCCAACTCGGGCGTGACAGCGGAGAACTTGGCCACTCGCCCCGGGTGCGTGGTGGCCAGGCGTCGCCGTACCAGCGCGTCCAACACGTCGTAGACCCGCTGGCGCGGCACATCGGCTTCGCGGGCCACCTCGGCGGCCGTGTACGAATCACGCCTGATGAGCGCCAGATAGACCCGTGCCTCGTACCGGGCCAGGCCGAGCGCCATCAGGTCGTTGATGGGTCCTTCTTCCAACTCCATGGCCACACACGGTATATGCCAACACTCAGAAGTTGAGGGGAAGGCTTTACCAACTACCTCTATCTCCTTGGGGAAGCTGTCAATACTTTCGTTAATAGCCACCACTCAACGGGGTGGCAGCAACGAACACCATGCTCGAACCTTGGCTCCCCTTCGGCACCCCACTCGAAATACGAGTTGTCATGTGCTTGACATTTACATGCCGACCCGCTGTCTCGATGACCGTCGCGGAGCCATCCATCCCCCCACGGAGGGCAGTTCCTTGCGGTCTCATCGCAGAAAGAATCTGATACGTCGCGGCGCACCGGCCCTGCTGTCGGCCGCGGCTCTGATAACCGGTGGCGTGATCGCCACGTCACAGACGGCCGCCTTCGCAACGTCGGGTACGGCGTCGCCCGCAGCGTCCACGGTGCACACCCACCGGCTCTGCTCGGAGCCGAGCAAGCCCGGCTACATGGCGTGTCAAGCGGTTGTCCGCACCGACCTGACGTCGCAGAGGTCCCTCGGCCGCCACGACACCCCCAAGGGCTACGGGCCTAGCGACCTGCAGGCCGCCTACAACCTCCCCAAGGACGCCGGCAAGGGCAGCACCGTCGCGATCATCGACGCGAACGACGACCCGAACGCCGAGAAGGACCTGGCGACCTACCGGTCCCAGTACGGCCTGCCGGAGTGCACTACCGGCAACGGCTGCTTCAAGAAGATCGACCAGGACGGTGGCTCGAACTACCCGGCGCCGGATGCCGGTTGGGCCGGCGAGATCTCTCTCGACGTCGACATGGTCAGCGCGTCCTGCCCGCAGTGCCACGTCCTGCTGGTCGAGGCCAAGTCCGCCAGCATGGACGACCTCGGTGCGGCCGTGAACCAGGCCGTCAAGCAGGGCGCCAAGTACATCTCCAACAGCTACGGCGGGGACGAGGAAGCCGCCGACACCTCCGCGGACGACAAGTACTTCAAGCACCCCGGCGTCGCCATCACCGTCAGCTCCGGCGACGGCGGCTACGGCGTCGAGTATCCGGCTGCCTCGCAGTACGTCACCGCCGTCGGTGGTACCTCGCTCAAGAAGGACAGCAGCACGCGCGGCTACTCCGAGTCCGTCTGGGGCACTTCCGCCGGTGGCGAGGGAGCCGGCTCGGGCTGCTCGAAGTACGACGCCAAACCGTCCTGGCAGAAGGACAGCGGCTGTAAGCAGCGCGCCGTCGCCGACGTCGCGGCCGTCGCCGACCCGGCCACCGGCCTCGCGGTCTACGACACCTACCAGGCAAGCGGCTGGAACGTGTACGGCGGCACCAGCGCCTCCGCACCGTTCATCGCCGGCGTCTACGCCCTCGCGGGCACCCCGGGCGCGGATGATGTGCCGGCCTCGTACCCGTACGCCCACACGGACAAGCTGAACGACGTCACCGACGGCGCCAACGGGTCCTGCGGCAACTACCTCTGCCAGGCAGGCAAGGACTACGACGGCCCGACAGGCCTGGGCACCCCGAACGGCGTCGCGGCCTTCACCAAGTAGACCGGGCGAGACAGCACACTGCTCGGCTCCGCCTGCTTCGCCCCGTCGGTCATCCGACGGGGCGAAGTGCTGCGGGTCGGCAACTGAAGGGGACGGCCACACTTGGGACGTGGCCGGCGAACCCCGCCGCTACATGGTCCTGCTTCCACTCCAAGATCTCGAGCGGCGCCTTGGCGGAATTCGTCGAATGCTGGCAATAACCGCCTGTGCCTGAGTCAGCACCCCGTAAGCGGGATCCAACTCTTGCTCACGCCGACTCCCCTCCCCTTGAAGCCCTCCCACGCGGGCGCACTCGCCGGCGCAGGCGTCTTGTGGCGATCATCCGGACCACCGGCGGGCCAGATCAGCGCCTCCGAGCCCGGGGGCCCTGAGCCCGCAGCCGGACCCCGAGCCAGTCGCTGATGCCGTTCAGTGGAACCGCCCGGCTCAGTGGAACTGCCCGGCCTCGTAGTTACCGGCCGGCTGCTGGGCGATGACGTTCAGCCGGTTCACCATGTTCATGAAGGAGACCAGGACCACCAGGGCAGTGAGCTGCTCCTCGTCGTAGTGCTTGGCGGCATGCGCCCAGACCTCGTCGCTGACCCCACCGGCCGCATCCGCGACCCGGGTCCCCTCCTCCGCCAGCTCCAGCGCGGCACGCTCGGCCTCGGTGAAGACCGTGGCCTCCCGCCACGCCGCGACCAGGTTCAGCCGCACCGAGGTCTCGCCGGCAGCGGCGGCCTCCTTGGTGTGCATGTCGATGCAGACGGCGCAGCCGTTGACCTGACTTACGCGAAGCGCCACCAGCTCCTGCGTCGCGGCCGGCAGTGGCGAGTCCTTGAGGGCCTTGCCCGCCGACATGACGTGCTTGAGGGCCTTGCCGGCGGTCGGGCCGGCGAAGTAGTTCAGTCGCGCGTCCATGGTGTGCTCCTCTGTGGTCGTCAGTGGCTACACACCTGAGACGGGGTAGCCCGACGCCCTGTGACATGGACGAATGTGACCTGCGTCTCCCGGCCGTCGGCGCACGTCAAGCGACGAATTCGGCGTCACCCGCCCCACCGTCGGCCGCCCGGCAGGCGACGCCGCATGAACGGAACTCCGGTCCCTCGAAACGGTCCGGTCCCTCGAAACGGTTACGGGACTACGGTGACCGGCCACCGGGCTGCCTTGACCAAGCGCACCGCGAGCGAGCCGATGAAGCGGTGACCTGCGTGTTCGGAGGCCCCGACGACCACAGCGTCGGCCTTCAGCTCGTCGGCCACCCGCACGAGGCCACCGAACGCGTCGCCCTCGACGGTGTGGAACTCCCACCGCACCCGGAAGACGTTGCCCAGGCGCTCGGCCCCCTCCCGTACCTGCGAGACGATGTCCTCGGCGATCTGGGAGGTGGTCTCCACCACCGCCGCGGACAGGCCGGGCGCCATCGCCATCGCGGGCAGGGACTGGACATACACCATGGCCAACAGCGAGCCCTGACGTCGAGCGAGGCCCCCGGCGTAGGAAGCGGCGCGCCACGACGACTCGGAGTCGTCCACGCCGACGACGATCACCTTCGGACCGTCCGTCCCGTATTCGAACATGGTCTCAACCTCTTCCCGACGTCTCCAGCGTATGAGCGGAGTGGGCGATGTCGTGTCCCCGCAGAGGAAGGCACCCTCGACACAGCGGGATCAGTAAGGCGCGTCACCCCCTGCATGGTGATGCGGACGGTGCGCGGAGGGCGTGGCGAGTTCGTGGGCCGGCAGGTCGCCGGGGGCCAATCGCTGAGCCAGCGTGTCCAGTAGGGGCACGGCGGCGCCAAGTGTGGCTAGCTGGTCGTCAGGAAGCATGGCGATGTGGGTGGTCAGGGTCTGGAGGCTCTCGCGGCGGATGCTGTCCAGTACGGCTGTGCCGGTCGGGGTGAGGACGAGGAGCAAAGCGCGCTGGTCGTGCGGGTCGGGGCGGCGGCCCACGAGGTCGGCGGTCACCAGGATGTCGACCAGTCGGGAGGCGCTGGGCATGCCGATTCCCATGCCGCGGGCCAGGTCGCCGACCCGTAGGGGGCCGTGCGCGGACAGAACACCCAGCGCGGTCAGACGACTTGGGGTCAGGTCGTGCCGTTCTGCCGGTGCGCGCAGCCCGTGGGCCAGACGCAGGACTGCCGCCCGCAGCCGGGCCGCGATCTCGTCGCGGCCCGGGGTCGGTGCCGCGGGTCCGGGCATTGCTTGCTTTGGCTTGGTCATGACCACGTGCCGTCCAGTGTGAGGTGCAAGGTGGCGCCGGCCGGGCCGTTGACGTCGGGCGGTGTCGTCGGGCTCGGAGCCCGGGTTACCGCGGACAGGCGGCGGGGCAGGCCGGTCAGCAGGAACCGGCCGTCGCGGTCGGTGGTGGCGCGTGCCACGAGCGTGCCCGTCCCATCGACAGCGCGGATGACTGCCCCGGGCAGTGGGCGGTCCGGGCTCGGCCCGCAGACCACGCCGGCGATCTGCCCGTTCACCCTGGAGGCGGTCTCCGCGGCGGCGGGCCGATCGTTGCCGCCGGTCGTCATCGTGTACGTGGCCTGGCGGTGGCCAGGTGCCGTGACGACCAGCGTGCACACCTTGACGGGGAAGTCCCCGGGGGAGTGCGGGCGGTCTTTGCGCAGGCCGGGCGGCCTGGCCCGAGCGGTGCCGGGGCCGACCGCCGGTGGGGTGGAGCGTGCGACGCCCGAGGCAAGGCCGTGGGTTCCGACGGGCACGGCCGCTCGGTCCGGTGTCACGGAGCCGCGGTGTGCCGTCTCCGGTCCTCGGAGTGCCGGGCAGGAATAGTCCGTGGTGCCGACGGTGGTCGGCCGGTCGTGGTGCACGTATTTGCCGCCGCGCAGCCAGGAGGCGACGGCGGCTACCAGGCAGGCGGCGATGGCGAAGACGAACGCGGCGTCCAGACCTTTCGCGAACGGCCCGGAGATCAGCGCGGGGAAGAAGCCACGGCCGGTCAGGTAGGCCACCTGGCTCGCCGGCAGGTGACCCAGCACATTCGGGCCCAGCAGCGTCTCGACCGGGTTGTAGCCCAGCAGTGAGGCGAACAGCACCGAGACCGGTGGCAGGGCCGCCACCTGGTCCGCGTCAGCGGCGGGCACGCCCTGGGCGACCAGACCGCTGGACAGGGTGTGCGGCAGCGTGCCGGCCAGGCCGAGGACCATCAGGCTGAAGAACACCCCGATCGACAGCACCAGCGCCGAGTTCTGGAAGGTGGTGCTCATGCCGCCGCCGACCCCACGCTGGTCCGCGGGCAGGCTGTTCATGATCCCGGCCCGGTTCGGGGAAGCGAACAGTCCCATCCCGATCCCGTTGAGCAGCAGGATCGCGGCGAAGGGCAGGTAGGGGAAGTCAACCGGCAAAAGCGCCAGCAGTACGAAGCTGACTGCCGCCACGATCATGCCGCCGGTGGCGAACGGCCGTGCCCCGAAGCGGTCGGACAGCCAGCCCGAGATCGGTCCGGCGATCAGGAACCCGACGGTGAGCGGCAGCATGTAGATGCCCGCCCATAGCGGGGTCTGGGTGAAGCTGTAGCCGTGCCGGGGCAGCCATATGCCCTGCAGCCAGATGATCAGGATGAACATCAGCCCGCCGCGGCCCATCCCGGACAGCAGGCTCGCGAGGTTCCCGGCGGTGAACGCACGGATGCGGAACAAGCTCATACGGAACATCGGCTCGGCGACCCGTGTCTCCACGACGCCGAAGATCACCAGCATGACCACGCCGCCGATCAGGGCGGCAAGCACCCACGGGCTGGTCCAGCCCATGGTGTGCCCGTGATAGGGCTGGATGCCGTACGTGATGCCCGCCAGCACCGCGATCAGCCCGACCGCGAAGGTCACATTGCCCCACCAGTCCAGCCGGGCGGGCCGCCGGATCCCGGTGTCGTGGAGTTTCCGATACGACCAGAACGTGCCGAACACACCGATCGGCACCGACACCAGGAACACCATGTGCCACTCCACCGGGGCGAGCAGCCCTCCGAGCACCAGGCCCACGAACGAGCCGGCGATGCCAGCTACCTGATTCAGCCCCAACGCCAGGCCGCGCCGGTCGGCCGGGAACGCGTCGGTGATGATCGCATTGGAGTTGGCCATCAGCATCGCGCCGCCGACTCCCTGGCCCACCCGCATCAAGATCAGCCACAGTGCGCCCGCCGTGCCATGCATCCAGGTCACCGACAACAGCACCGAGAACACGGTGAAGACCGCGAAGCCCGCGTTGTACATACGGACCCGGCCGTATATGTCGCCCATCCGGCCGAAGGTGACCACGAGCACCGCTGTGACCACCAGATACCCCATGATCAACCACAGCAGCAGGCTTGTGTTCCCCGGCCGCAGAGGGTCGATCCCGATCCCCCGGAAGATGTCCGGCAGCGCGATCAGCATGATCGACGCGTTGATCGTGGCGATCAGAACACCCAGCGTGGTGTTGGACAGCACGACCCACGGGTAGTGCGGGCCGGCGATATCGGCGGCGGCCCTGGCCCGCCGCCGCGCCGCCCGGGATACCGCGGACCCCGCAGTCATGAGCATGTCCTCGAACGAGGAAGGCTGGATCAGTTACTTATCCCAAACTAACTCTCCGGTCCGGCTTTCCCGACTTGAGACCGGCGCCGAGTGGAAACGGGACGGCCGGACACTGTTCGAGATGTGCACACGGCTGGTGACCAGACACGGTCTGGGGCTGCCCCGCCAGGCGATCAGCCGGCATCTGCCCGTACTCCAATCCGCGGGTATGGTCCTTTCGCGGCGCCAGGGCCGCTACAAGTTCCACGATCGGAACAGCCACGATCTGAACACCGAACCCCTTGAGCGCATCGTGACCCGATGGCTCAGGCCCGATGCACCGGAGAGCGCCCCATGAAGATCCACCTGTCCAGCGTCTTCGTCGATGACCAGGACAAGGCCCTGCGCTTCTATACGGACGTGTTGGGCTTCGTGAAGAAGACCGAGGTCCCGCTGGGTGAGGACCGGTGGCTGACCGTGGTCTCGCCGGAGGATCCCGACGGGACCGAACTGCTGCTGGAGCCCGACGGCCATCCCGCGGTGAAGCCGTACAAGGCGGCGCTGGTCAAGGACGGCATCCCGGCCGCCTCCTTCGCCGTGGACGACGTACCTGTGGAGTTCAACCGGCTGCGCGAGCTCGGGGTGCACTTCACCCAGGAGCCGCTGGAGATGGGCCCGGTCACCACAGCGGTCTTGGACGACACCTGCGGCAACCTGATCCAGATCGTGCACAGCAAGTAAGGACCCGGCGCAGCCGCCAGCCGCCAGCCAGTACGAGCACCGAGACCCAGTGGCCGGAACAACGCGCTGCTGATCGAAGAGGCACCGACTGGTTCTGGCGCGGGGAGAGCCGGGCGGGTGTCAGTGGGTGTGGGGATCGTCCCCGGGGCGTTCCTGCGCGTGGAGCGACTCCCGTCGTCGCCAGGTCCCGGGCGGTTCGCCGTGGTGGCGCCGGAAGGCGGCCGCGAACGCGTAGGGCGAGCTGTAGCCGATGGTGCGGGCGATATGTGTCATCCCGAGCTCGCCGGTGCGCAGGTGGTCGCGGGCGAGAGCCATCCGCCAGTCGGTCAGGTACTGCATGGGGGTCTGGCCGAGGGCGTCGCGGAAGGTCCGTGCGAAGGCCGCCCGGGACAGGCCGCTGATCGCGGCGAGTTCGGGGATCGACCAGGGATGGCCGGCGTTCTCGTGCATGGCCTGCAGCGCGGCGTTCAGCCGGGGATCCGCGGATGCCCGGTACCAGCGGGGTGCGGTCGAGCTGCGGCGGAAGTCGTTGCGGATGGCGAGCACCAGGAGAACGTCAAGGAGCCGGTCCAGCACGGTGGGCCGGCCGGGCTCGGGGGTGGCCAGCTCGTGCGACAGCAGCGCGATCACGTCCCGCAGTGGATCGCCGACTGCCGCTGACAGGGTCAGTACCTGCGGCAGTGCCTCCAGCAGCCCGCTGCCGATGTCGCCCGAGAACCGGTAGGCGCCGCAGAGGAAGACCGTCGCCCGCGGGTCTTCGGAACTCCCGTCGTGGGCGTGCCGGGCCCGGAAGTCCTCCGGTTCGAGGCAGTCGGCGCCCGGCTCGTGCCCGATGTAGTGATCGGCTCCGCCGCGGACGAGCGTCACCTCACCCGGCACCAGTTCCACCGCGCTGCCGGGGTCGTCGAGCCACAGCCATCCCCTGCCCCGGACGACGGTGTGCACGGACAGCTGGATCGAGCCGGCGAGCCGCAACCCCCACGGCGGCTCGGCCACCGTCCGGGCGAAGACGGCGCCGGAGGCGCGTGCCCGCGCAAGGCGATCGTGCAGTATGTCCACGCGATCAGTATCAGCGAGACAACCACACTGGGCATAGATCCGAGCGTTTGACGTAAAAGAATGAGTGAGACGCGCATTGATTCACTCCTCGCGCGCTCTCACGATTGATCCATGACTGGATCACCGCAGACCGCACTCGTCCTCGGCGGCACCGGGCGGACCGGCTCGCTCGTCGCGAGGAAGCTCGCCGAGCGGGGGCTGGGTGCCCGCACCGCGGCGCGCCACGGCGCCGACGTGCTGTTCGACTGGGACGACCCGACCACCCACCCCGGTGCTCTCGACGGCGTCGACCGGCTCTACCTCGTCACGCCCGTCCTGCGCGTCACCTACGCCGACCAGGTGGCCGCCTTCCTCGACCTCGCCGAAGCCGCGGGGGTACGCCACGTCACGTACCTCAGCACCTACGGCGGCGAACAGGCGCCGCCGGAGGTCGATATCAGGGCCGTCGAGGCCGGCCTCGCCGCCCGAGGGGCCCTCACGCACTCCATCCTGCGCCCCGCATGGGTGATGCAGAACTTCAGCGACGCACACCTGCCGGTCGTCGACGGAGCGATCACGGTACCGACCGGCGGCGGCGCGGAAGCCTTCGTCGACGCGGCCGACATCGCCGCGGTCGCGGTCGAGACGCTGCTCGCCCCCGAGGCCCACGCCGGCGCGCAGTACACACCCACCGGACCGCAGGCCCTGACGGTCGGCGAAGTCGCCGACACCCTCGCCGCCGTGACCGGCCGGCCCGTCAGGCACCACGACATCGACCCCGGCGCGTGGATCGGCGGTGCGGTCGCGGCCGGCCTCGTCCCTGCCGACTACGCAGTGATGCTCCGTTGGCTGACCGGCAGCATCATCTCCGGCAACGGCTCCACGCCCAACGACGACATCGAGAAGGTCACAGGACAACCACCGGCCACCTTCCACGACTTCGCCCGGCGCAGCGTCCACGCCTGGACCTCTCCGGCGGCGAGGTGACCATGTCCCCAGAAAACATCGACGACATCACCGACTTCGCGGCGCTGGACCCGTTCTTCCGGATCGTCCGGGAGGGGCTGGCGGGCCTCGTCGACGGCGAGCACTTCTTCGACCTCCTGGCCGAGGACGTGGTCTTCGAGTACGTGATCTCCGTGCCCGGTTACCCGCGCCGGGTTCAGGGACGCCGGGCGGTTGCGGACCTGTACCGCGGCTACGGCGAGGTTATGGTGCTGCACAGCGCGGACGGGCTCGCTGTCCACCGGGATCCCGAGACGTCCGTGGTCGTGCTGGAGTACGCGGTGCACGGGCGGGCGGTCCGCACCGGGCGGGCCTACGACAACCACTTCGTCTCCGTGATCACCGTCAAGGACCGCAGGGCGACGCACTGGCGGGACTACCTGGACCCCGTCGCCGTCTTCCGGGCCATCGGATGGCCGGCGGAGGATCGCTGAAGGACCTTGATGCCCCGGAGACCAGACCTTTCCGCTCTACTGAATGAACGGAAGCCCGGATGCCGCCGCAGGGACCGGACCGCCGTCCTGCCGGAGATCACCGTCCCCGTGCTGTCCGCGACCAACTGGGCCCATCACCTGCACACGCGCGGTGGTTTCGAGGGCTACTTGGACGTCGCGAGCGAGCAGAAGTGGCTCGAGGTGCACGGCCTGCAGCACTGGGTGGAGTTCTACACCGACTACGGAGTCGCCCTGCAGAAACGCTTTTTGGGCACTTCCTGAAGGGGGAGAACACGGGCTGGGACGAGCAGCCCCCGGTCTTCCTCAACGTACGGCGGGTTGACGGCACCTTCGAGCAGCGCAGCGAATTCGCATGGCCGCGGGCACGGACGCAGTGGACGCCGTTCCACCTGGACATCGCAGCCGGCACCCTCGCCCGCGCGGGCGATCCCACCGAGCACAGCGCCGATTTCGACGCGCTCGGGGACGGTCTGACCTTCTGGACCGAGCCCCTGGCCGAGCCGCTGGAGGTGACCGGACCCGCCTCCGCGTCGCTCCGGGTTGCCTCGTCGACGACCGATGCCGATCATCTGTTCCTCACGCTACGCGTGCGGGACCCCGGCGGACGCGACATCGGCGCCCACGTCGGTGATCGTCCCCGCCGGGCATCGCCTCGGCGTGTCCGTAATGGGCAGGGACTTCGAGTTCCCCGGCGAGGGGCCGGTGTCCTTCGGGGGCACCATGCGCGGCAACGGCGTCTTCGTCCACACCGACGAGCGGGACCGCGACCCCGATGTGTACGGCGGCAGGACGACCCTCGTCAGCGGCGGGGAGCATCCGTCGTACCTGCTGCTGCCGGTGATCCCCGCCGCTTGAAGGCCCGTCAGCAGCCCAGGCTCAGCACCGCTCCCCTCACCGAGAAGGCGACCGGTGCCGCGCTCCCGCCGCCGCTGATGTCGACGCGGTCCGCGGCGACTTCCTCCGCCACGGCGACAGCGACCCGAGCGAGCGCGCCACGGCTGTCCCTGGTTTTCCCTACAACGGCCCCGCACCGAGGCGCATCACCACGGACGCGACGTCATCGGCGGCCCTCCGAGTGAGTGGCGGGTGAGTTCCAGGCATTCGCACTCCTGGAATCGCATCTGTACAGGTCAGCAGCAGAGTCTGCACATGATCTCGCGTGCTGGATCATGACGGGTGATGCGTCGCCGTGAACTGTCCGGCGCCGAGCGGGAGTTCGTGCGGTCGTTGCTGCCTGTGTCGTTGTGTGGGCAGTAGCGGCTGGACGACCGGATGGGTCCTCCACGGGATCGTGTGGAAGTTCCGTACCGGCTCCGCCTGGCGGTATGTGCCCGAGCGGTACGGGTCCTGGGCCACGCTCCACACCCGCCGCGGCCGGCTGGCAGGATGCCCCTATGGCGAACACCCAACCGATTACCTATGTGCGGATAGCCGAAGTCCTCGCCGACCTCGGAATGATCACTGAAGAGAAGGCTCAAAGCGTCCTGGAGGACGCCGCCACGTACGCGACCGAGCCGATCAAGCGACGCCACGAAATCGCCAGTGCCCTCGAATTCTTCGACGTGGCTGTGTCCATCCACTCCGATGACGTCGACTTCGCCGACGAGCACTACGAATGGCTCCTGAACGAGGCCGCAGCCCTCACCAGTGGCAAAGTCACCGTCTCCAACTACCGATTCGAGAAAGCCAACCCGGACGACGAAGACTGCGGCCTGGGGACGATGCACTTCGAATGCAACGGCAGGCCGCTCTCCTTCGGCATTGAGCAGGAGTCGAACGACTACCTCGACGTGGGAGGAGCGCAGCAGGCCATCGAAGCGCTCAGCCCCCTTGATGACCCCCGGGACTTCCGCTGCGTCGAGCAGGAAGGCTCAGACCTCGACGACGACATCATGGTCCTGGCCACAACCGAGCAGCGTGAAGGCCTCCTCCAACACCTGGGCATCACGTTCGAGCCTCCTTTGCGCTAGTGCTGAGCACGACGTCGTCCCCGGTGCGAGACCGGGGACGAAGCCTTCGCGCAAGCACCCCATGCACCTAGTGTGATGCGCCGGAAATCGCGGTCTTGAGTCTGTCGCCGATTGCCGGGAGTTGGCGGCGCGATCTTGGTGAGGTAGTCGGCGAGTGAGTGAAGGATCTCGTCGGCGCTCTTGGTTCATCGAAAGGGCCTGGGGTTCTCGTTCCAGGTGTCGATCCAGGCCCTGATGTCGTCCTCCAGCGGCTTTACAGAGGTGCCGCTGAGGAGTTGGCCGAGCTGTTGCGCTGGGCGGGCGGGGCGGTGGGGCCCCGTCTCGCGGAGCGGGCGCGCATCATTCTGGCCGACAGCTTGACTTCGACAGCACGCGGCCCCGGCGACATGGCAACACACCACAGACTTAAGACCGCGATTTCCGGCGCATCACACTAAGAGCTGTCCCGTAATCGCTGGCGGCGCACGACGACAGCTACGGCACCTCGCCGCGTTGGAGGAACACCCGGATACACCCAGTATCCGGATGTTCCTCCGCCTTGCGATGCAGCTCGGCATCCGTGCGGCAAAGGGAGAGCCGAGACGGAGTGAGCGCGGCGAACGCAGTGCATCTGACGCCGTGCGCTGATCCACCAGGCATTACGGGACGGCTCTTAGTCGACGAGGGCGAGCTCCGGCTCGTCCGATGACTTCTCCAACGACTCGTCCGCCGGGATGTCGGTCTTGCGCCGTGCGAGCACTCCTGACAGTCCGATGAGTAGGCCGATGGCCGAGAGGATGGTGACCGTGAGCAGCGCTGGGGTGAAGCCGGCGAGGAGGGCGTCGGGGCCGGTCTTGCCTTCGCCTCCGGCGGTGAGGACCGCGGTGACGATGGCGAGTCCGATTGCGCCGCCGACCTGCGTCGAGGTGTTCAGCAGGCCGCCGGCCAGGCCCTGTTCGTGGTCCGGGATGCCGGCGGTGGCCTGGATGTTGAAGGACGCGAAGGCAAGGGTGAAGCCGATACCGAGCAGGATCATGCTGGGCAGCACACCGATGACGTACGGGGCGTCCCGGTCGATGACGAGGAAGAGCACGTACCCGATGAGGTGAGCGATGACACCGCCTGCGATGGTGCGCGAGGTGCCGAGCCGTGCGATCAGGGGCTCCATCTGCGGCGAGCCGAAGGCGACAATCAGCGCGGCCGGAAGGAAGCCGAGCGCGGTCTGGATCGCCGACCACTGCAGTACCGACTGGAAGTAGAGCATGACCACGAACTGGAAGCCGATGTAGCCGCCGAAGAACACCGATATGCCCAGGTTGGCCCGTGCCAACGAGCTCGAGCGGAGGATGCCGAGACGGACCAGCGGATGCGTACTGCGGCGTTCGATCAGGATGAAGGCGAGCAGCAGCGCCGCGGCGACCGCGAACTGGATCAGCGTGTTCGGCGCGGCCCAGCCGGCCTCCGGCGCCTCCACGACGGTGTAGACGAGCAGCAGCATCGCACCGACCGAGGTGATCGCGCCGGGGATGTCGTAGCCGCCGGAGGAGCGGGGACCGTCCTTGGGGAGCAGGCGGTTGGCCGCGATCCACGCGATCACCGCGACCGGCACCGGCAGGAAGAACGTCCACCGCCAGCCAACCTGGGTCAGCAGGCCGGAGAGCACCAGACCGGCCGAGTAGCCGCTGGCTCCGAAGACGGAGAAGACGCCCAGCGCCCTGTTGCGCGCGGGTCCTTCGGTGAACGTGGTGGTGACGATGGACAGCGCGGCGGGTGCGGTGAACGCCGCCGCCATGCCCTTGAGTATGCGGGTGGCGATCAGCAGGGCTCCGTCGTCGACCAGGCCGCCGAGCACGGAGGCGGCAGCGAACACGGCTACCGCGGTGAGGAAGACCCGGCGGCGTCCGAGCAGGTCGGCGGCGCGTCCACCAAGCAGCAGCAGCCCGCCGTAGCTGAGGACATAGCCGCTGACGATCCACTGCAGCGCACTGGTGGACAGGCCCAGGTCGGCCTGGATGGAGGGGAGTGCGACGCCCACCATCGAGACGTCGAGCGCGTCGAGGCCGATGACGAGGGAGACCGTGAGCAGAACTCCCCAGAGTTTTGTGTTCCACGTGGATGTGGAGGCGGACAGAGGTGCGGACGAAGTCATGCCGTGACTCTCACATGCACACGCATCGAATGCAAGTGCATTTAATCTTCATGCATCAAATGCTGGCGCATGTTACCCTGGCTCCATGATCGGTGGTACGGAGCAGGAATTGGTCGAGGAGTGGCATGGGCTTCTCGCCCGGCATGCCGCCGTGCACAACGCTCTTGAGCACGATTTGCAGGCACAGCACGGCCTCAGCGTCAGCGAGTTCGAGGCCCTCGAACTCCTCGCCTCCTCCGACCACGGCAAGTGCCGGGGCCAGGACCTCACCAACGTGGTGCACCTGAGCCAGAGCGCCGCATCCCGCCTGGTCGCCAGGCTGGAACGAGGCGGCCTCGTCGAGCGCGTCATGTGTGATCTCGACCGCCGCGGCATCTTCGTCGTCCTCACCGACGAAGGCCACAAGCGTTACAGCCACGCGAAACCGACCCATCGCTCCGCACTCGCACGGACACTCCGCGGAGACAGCTGACCAGCCTTCCGCAACGAGTCGATGACGGGTTAGGGGTACTGGAGTCTGCGCCGCAAGGCTGTTCCCTGGTGGCCCTGCTCCGGTGCTGCCGCGCCGCCTGCGTGGGTTGTCGGCGCCCTCCGCTGCGCCGAGCCTCGGCGCGCAGCCGTACGGGATGCAGAAGCAGGTCGACCTGATTCCCGCACTGACTGACTTGCCCTATGGAGGGGCTGATTCCCCCATTGCTGGCCACCGCCCTCGATTGACATCGTGATCATGCCAATCGATAACATGGGGGGGAAAGTTGAAGGTCAGCACCAGAAGGGGCAAGTGGGCAGCGGTCGCGCTCCCCACCGCGCTACTCGCTTTAGCCCCGCTCATGACGGCCTCTCCTGCGGGGGCACGGTCCCAGTCGGCCGGGACCGCAGCAGCGAAGCTCGCGGCCATGGGGAAGACCCAGCAACAGACGGACCCGCGGGTCCTCGCCGTCCGCAAAAGACAGGAAGTTCTCGACAAGACAGTCGGAGACATCACCGAAGGACTCTCGGAATCCGACCGAGCCAGGATCCTGGGATTCACCGAAATCGAGGTCGACCCAGATCACGACCATCTGCGTCTCCACTGGAAAGGCGCCCTCTCACCGCGTGTTCAGCGCATTCTCGCCGACCTGCCCGATGGTGTGACGGCCGAAGTCGTGCCGGCCCGCTATTCCAAGGGCGACCTCCACAGGGCGAGGAACAGACTGCTCAAGCGCGGTAGGCCCACGCCGCTGCGCTTTGGATCCACGGGTGAACCGATCCGCATCACCAGCATCGGGCCCGCTCTTGACGGCAGTGGCCTGGAGGTCGGCTATGACGAGGACCGGGGGCCGGGCAAGCGTGATGCCACCGATTCCCTGTCACGAGGCGCCCGCCAGGACAAGTCCGCCGACGTCAAGGCCCTGACGGACCGCCTTACCGGAATCAACACCACCGCCGCGTACCGGCCGTTGAGCGAGGACTTGTCCGCCGCCCCGGCCAATCGCCAGCACGATGCCTCGCCTTGGTTCGGCGGATCGGCCCTACGTATCCCCAGCGGCGGCATTTGCTCCGGGACATTCACCGTCAAGAACAAGGACGGGGACTTCCTGCTCATGTCGGCCCGCCACTGCTCCAAGGGCGGAGACGGCCTCTGGCGTACCTGGGAGGGCGGGGACGTGGTCGGGGGGAACGACGCCGCCGAGGTCTCCATCCCTGATGACGCACAAGGCATCCGGCTGCCGTCCAAGCAGGCCGGACCATACCTGTACGACGGGCCGGCCACCCGGCGGGACGGGTACGCGAAACCCGTGGTCGGATGGGGACACAACAATGTCGGAGACTATGTGTGCACCGACGGTGCGAACTCGGGTGTCCACTGCAACGTCCGGATCGCGAAAACCGACATCGGAATCATGGGCGGAGACGGTTCATATCGGCCCCTTACCGACCTCGCCTACGCCACCGGCCTGACCCCCGGCGGAGCCGCGGCGGTCAACGGCGACAGCGGCGGACCAGTCTTCGCGGGCGTGGGCAACTTCACGGCCGATGAGGCGCGCGGCATGATCACCGCCCTTGACAGTACGGTCACCTGCCCGTCATCGCTGAACAAGGACACCGTTCTTGACGGTCACATCAGGACGCCGTGGTGTGTCAAGGGGGTGTATTTCGTGCCGATCTATCAGACCCTGCACGACACGGGATGGACCCTTGTGACCCAGTAAAGCGTCTGAAGCGTCTGAGTGGTGGGCTGCCGCTGTTTACCGCCTCGGCCCACCGCTCGTTCCGCCCTCGCCTAACTCCCGGGGTGAGCCCGGATATCCGCCATCGTCCTGGAGTGAGTGACCGTGTCCCGAAAAGACTCGCGACGCCACCGCACGGTGTGGGCCTTAGCCCTGTCGGCCTGCCTTGTGGCCGCCGCAGTCGGCTGGGTCCTATGGGACCGCTCGCACATTCACGAGACGGCCGTGCCCGGCGACGTTCTCCTGAGCAGCGACGGCCACACCCTGACCACCCCGACCAGTTGGACAAGCTGCGAAGACAAGCCCCACCTTGAGGCACACGAAACCGCTGACACCATCACGCTGGTGATCGAGCGGAAACGGCATTTCTCCCTTTCCGGGAGCGCCGTGTGCGACGACCCGCATGACGGGCTGGTCACCACAACGCTCTCCACACCGGTGGGCGACAGGAAGATCTCCGATTCCGTCACCCACTCGCCCATCACACCCTTCAAGGGCTCCTCCCTCGACCACCCCCACTACCTGCCGCGCGGCTACACCCCGGCGGACCACATCATCGGCCCCGGGAACCGCGCCAACCCGCCCTACACAAGGGCCAAGGCACCTACGTGGACAACCACCTACCAGCGGAATCGTGACAGGGGAGCTCAAGCCGGATACGTGAGCATCACGGAATCCCGCGGCGCGACCTCGCACAGCCCCGGAACTCCCCTAGCCATCAACGGACACCCGGCCCACCTCCAGGAGCATCCCGGCGGCAGCCGATCCATCGGCTGGCCCGCCAAGGGATACACCGTCACCGTGGAAGCCGGCGACCCACTCATGACCCAGGCCGAATTCCTGCACATCGCGGAGCAGTTGAGTCGGTAGGGCCCGAGACCCACGACGCGATGCTGGGCATACCGGCATCACCGCGCGCTCGCCGGGGGTGCGCCGGCGGGTGGTCGTGGTCAGGCGGTGCGGAGCGCGGGGTCGCTGGTGCCGGGCTCAGCACCGCCTCGAGGGAGGCTGCGGCCGTGTAGTGGACAGCGAGCGGCTGACCGACAGCCGCCGTATCTCTGGAATTTCCCCCAGTCTTTCTCGATCAGGATGGTGGCGCGCGGCGGCTCGGGCTGATGGACAGGGCCTGTGATCCCCACCGGGACGTCGCCGTGGAAAAGCCCTGCGGGGAAGAATCCTGTCGGCGAAGGTCGGGTATTAGCAGCGTGTTCGAGAACCAGCAAAACCAGCATCTGTCACGGCGCCGTCTGCTCGGACTGGCCGCCCTCAGCGGCGCCGCCGCAGCCGGAATGACCACGATTTCCGCCGCCCCGCGTGCCGCTGCCGCCGACAAGCGCAGTCGGCAGGCCGGCAGCGGCTCGTTCGTACCGGCCGTGGTGATCGGTACGGGATACGGCGCCGCGGTATCCGCGCTGCGGCTCGGCGAGGCCGGAATTCCCACGCTCATGCTCGAAATGGGCCAGCTGTGGAACAAGCCCGCCGACGACGGCAATGTCTTCTGCGGAATGCTCAAGCCCGATCGCCGCTCCAGCTGGTTCAAGTCGCGTACCGAGGCCCCGCTGGGCTCGTTCCTGTGGCTGGATGTGATCAACCGGAACATCGACCCGTACGCGGGTGTGCTGGACAAGGTGCACTTCGACCAGATGTCGGTGTACGTGGGACGCGGGGTGGGCGGCGGCTCGCTGGTCAACGGCGGCATGGCCGTCGTGCCGAAGCGCTCGTACTTCGAGGAGGTCCTCCCGCGGGTGGACGCCGCCGAGATGTACGACCGGTACTTCCCGCGTGCCAACTCCATGCTCAAGGTGAACCACATCGACAAGGGCTGGTTCGAGGAGACGGAGTGGTACAAGTTCGCGCGGGTCTCGCGCGAACAGGCAGGCAAGGCGGGCCTGAGCACCACCTTCGTCCCCAACGTCTACGACTTCGGCCACATGCGGCGCGAGGAGGCCGGTGAGGTGCCCAAGTCCGCGCTGGCGGGCGAGGTCATCTACGGCAACAACCACGGCAAACAGAGCCTGGACAAGACCTACTTGGCCGCCGCGCTCGGCACCGGCAAGGTCACCATCGAGACCCTGCACCAGGTCAAGGCGATCCATCAGCAGCCGGACGGCAGCTATGTGCTGTCCGTGGACCAGATCGACGCCGACGGCAAGGCCGTCGCCCACAAGGAGATCGCCTGCCGTCACCTGTTCCTCGGCGCCGGCAGCCTGGGCTCCACCGAGCTGCTGGTGCGCGCCCGGGACACCGGAACGCTGCCCGACCTCAACGCCGAGGTCGGCGCGGGCTGGGGCCCCAACGGCAACATCATGACCGGCCGGGCCAATCACGTCTGGAACCCCACCGGGGCCCACCAGTCCTCCATCCCCGCCCTGGGCATCGACGACTGGGACAACCCCGCCGCCCCGGTCTTCGCGGAGATCGCGCCGATGCCGGCCGGACTGGAGACCTGGGTCAGCCTCTATCTGGCGATCACCAAGAACCCCGAGCGCGGCACCTTCGTCTACGACAAGGCCACCGACCGGGCCGTGCTGCGCTGGACCCGGGACCAGAACGCGCCCGCGGTCGAGGCCGCGAAGTCGCTCTTCGACCGGATCAACAAGGCCAACACGACGATGTACCGCTACGACCTGTTCGGGCCGCAGCTGAAGAACTTCTCCGACGACTTCTGCTACCACCCGCTCGGCGGCTGCGTCCTGGGCAAGGCCACCGACCTCTACGGCCGGGTCGCCGGCTACCGCAACCTCTATGTCACGGACGGCGCGCTCGTACCGGGGTCCATTGGAGTCAACCCCTTCGTGACCATTACGGCGCTGGCCGAGCGGAATATCGAGCGGATCATCGCGGAGGATGTCAGGGCCGCGCGCTAATACCCACGTGATGGTTCGCTGTGCATGCTGTTCACGCTGTTCCGGGGCATGTTGGAAAGCGTAGTGAGCCGATATGCCGTTGTGTGGCAAGAGTTGGTGACCGGCCATGCGGCGTGCGCAGTGGACATTCCCGGCCCTCCCATCGTGCGGAGGGCCGGTTTGTTCCTGCCTCGAAATCCATCGCACGGGTTCTAAGGATTTTCCGGTGGGTGACGTGAGATCAAAGGAGTGTGCGGCCAGTTGATCCGCATGCGGGTGTGCTTTCCGAACCCCGTCTGTCATCGCTGAAAGGTAATCAATGGACTCCGCCCGACGGCCGATCCTCTTCGTCAGTCTTCCGGAGAGCGGGCTGGCCAATCCGCTGCTCGTACTCGCCGAGGAACTCTCCCACCAGAATGTGCCGGATCTCTGGTTCGCCACCGATGAGCCGCGGCGCGAGGACGTGAAGAAGATCGGGATCGGGTCTCCGGTGGAGTTCGCCTCGCTGGGTGAGGTGGTCACCGAGTTGTCGGCGGTGACGTGGGACGACGCGGTCTATCGCGAGGTCACTCAGTCCTCGCGTTTCAAGGCGCATCGCGCGGTGGTCCGGCACTCCTACAAGCCCGGCCGGCACGAGGAGAAATTCCATAAGCTGGCGGCGGTTGTCGACGAGGTACGGCCGGCGCTGATGGTCATCGACTGCATCAGTGCTTTCGCGATCGAGCTGGCGATTTCTCGCAAGATTCCGTTCGTGCTGAGTGTTCCGTTTGTGCCCAGCAATGTGCTGACGGCGTTCATACCTTTCACCAAGGGCTACACCCCGCGGGACTTCCCCGTGCCGCACACGGGGCTGCCGTATCCGATGACTCTCGCGCAGCGCGTGAGCAACGCGCTCTTCAAGTGGCGGAACCTGGCGATGTTCTGTGCCCCTGAGATGCGCAAGGTGGTGGCGGAGGACAATCGGCGGCGTAAGGCGCATGGGCTCGGGCAGCTCAGTCTGATGGCACGGATCGAGCACGCCGATCTGGTGCTGTGCAATTCGATTGCCGAGCTGGATTACTCCTTCGACATTCCGGAGAAGGTGCGGCTGGTCGGTGCGATGGTGCCGTCGCTGCCGGAGGCTCCGGAGGACGACGATCTTTCGCGATGGCTGGACGAGCAGTCCTCGGTCGTCTATGCGGGGTTCGGGACGATCACCCGGCTCACCCAGGAACAGGTCCATTCCATGGTGGAGGTCGCCCGCCGGCTCAAGGGGCGGCATCAGGTGCTGTGGAAGCTGCCCTCGGAACAGCAGCATCTGCTGCCGCCGAAGGAGTCGATGCCGGCGAATCTGCGTATCGAAAGCTGGGTTCCGTCGCAGTTGGACGTGCTGGCCCATCCGAAGGTGAAGGTGTTCTTCACCCACGGTGGCGGCAATGGTTTCAACGAGGGCGTGTATTTCGGAAAGCCGCTCGTGGTGCGGCCGTTGTGGGTGGACTGTTACGACCAGGCCGCGCGCGGCAGGGACTTCGGTATCAGTCTGACCCTCGACCGGCCGCGGGATATCGACGTCGCTGACGTGGTCGACAAGCTCACGCGGGTACTTGAGACCCCATCCTTCCGCGAGAACGCGGAACGGCTCGGTGCCCTGCAGCGCGCGGCGGGCGGACGTGAGACCGCTGCCGAGCTGATCCTCGGACATCCGGCCCTGACGTAAGGCCGCACGAGCATTCACATACGTACGAGGACTACGAGGAACACAGGAAAGAGGCAGCGGATGTCGTTCAAGTACCCCGTGTCCAGGCCCGCTCTGGACGGCAGAGAGCTGGAGTATCTGACCGGTGCCGTCAGCGACGGCTGGATTTCGTCCCAGGGCCCGATGGTCGGGCGTTTCGAGCGCACCTTCGCGGACTACAACGGCGTCGCGCATGGCGTGTCCTGTTCCTCTGGGACGACGGCCCTCACGCTGGCCCTGCGGGCCTTGGGCATCGGCCCCGGTGACGAGGTGATCGTCCCGGAGTTCACCATGATCGCCTCGGCGTGGGCGGTCACCTACACCGGCGCGACGCCCGTATTCGTCGACTGCGGGGACGACCTCAACATCGATGTCACCCGCATCGAGGAGAAGATCACCGCACGGACGAAGGCCATCATGCCCGTCCACATCTACGGCCGGCGCTGTGACATGGACGCGATCATGGACATCGCGTACCAGTACAACCTGCGGGTCGTGGAGGACAGTGCCGAGGCCCACGGCATCCGCCCGGTCGGCGACATCGCGTGCTATTCGCTGTTCGCCAACAAGATCATTACGGCGGGTGAGGGCGGCATCTGCCTCACCGACGACCCCAAACTGGCCGGGCAGATGGCGCATCTGCGGGCCATGGCCTTCACCAAGGACCACAGTTTCCTGCACAAGAAGGTCGCCTACAACTTCCGTATGACGGCCATGCAGGCCGCCGTCGCGCTTGCCCAGACCGAGCGCCTGGATGACATTCTCGAAGCGCGGAGCAAGATCGAGCGGCGCTATGACGAGGGGCTCGCCGGTGTTCCCGGTATCACGCTGATGCCGCCTCGGGACGTGCTGTGGATGTACGACCTGCGGGCCGAACGCCGCGAGGAGCTACGGGAATTCCTGGCGGGGGAGTCCATCGAGACCCGGCTGTTCTTCAAGCCGATGAGCCGGCAGCCCATGTACTTCCACCCCGACTGGCCCTCGCTCAAGGCGAATACGTTCGCCGAGGACGGCCTGTATCTGCCCACCCACACCGGACTGAGCCCCGCCGACCAGGATTTCGTGATCGACCAGATCCGCGCGTTCTACGGCGCCGGCTGACCGGCCCGTTCGAGAGGGGATACCCATCCATGACGCACACAGATCCGGCCATGCCGCGGACCTGCCCGGCCTCGGTGCAGACAGTCCCGGCCACGGACGCGGCCGACTCGGCCGTGCCGGAAACGGATCCGCTGATCGCCGACTTCCCGGTGCGTAAGCCCGGCCTGCCGTTCCCGCCCCCGGACTACGCCGACTACCGCGACCAGAAGGGTCTGGTCCTCTCGCACCTGCCCGACGGCAGACGGGTGTGGCTGGTCACCCGGCACGAGGACGTACGCACCGTACTGACCAGCCCGAGCATCAGCTCCAACCCCGAACACGAGGGATTCCCCAACGTGGGGGAGACCCTGGGCGTGCCCAAGCAGGACCAGATCCCGGGCTGGTTCGTGGGAATGGACTCCCCCGAGCACGACCGGTTCCGCAAGGCCCTCATCCCGGAGTTCACCGTCCGGCGCGTACGCGCGATGAAGCCCGCGATCGAGCGCACGGTAGAAGCACAACTGGACGCCATGCTGGCCGCGGGCAACACCGCCGACCTCGTCGCCGACTTCGCCCTGCCCATCCCCTCCCTGGTGATCTCCGCACTGCTCGGCGTACCGCCCGCCGACCGCGAGTTCTTCGAGTCCAGGACCCGCGTCCTGGTCTCCCTGCGCTCCTCCACCGACGAGGACCGTACGGCCGCCGCCAAGGACCTCCTGCGCTACATCAACCGACTGGTGGACATCAAACAGAAGTGGGGCGGCGACGACCTCATCACACGGCTGCTGGCCACCGGCGCCATCTCCCCCCGCGAGATGTCCGGCGTGCTGATGCTGCTGCTGATCGCCGGCCACGAAACCACGGCCAACAACATCGCGCTCGGCGTGGTCACGCTGCTGACGAACCCTCAGTGGATCGGCGACGAACGGGCCGTGGAGGAGACGCTGCGCTTCCACTCGGTCGCCGACCTGGTGTCCCTGCGCGTGGCGGTCCAGGACGTGGAGATCGCCGGACAGCTCATCAAGGCGGGCGAGGGCATCGTGCCGCTGGTTGCCGCGGCCAACCACGACGAGAACGCCTTCGCATGCCCCCGCAACTTCGACCCCTCCCGGTCCGCCCGCCACCACGTGGCCTTCGGCTACGGCGTGCACCAGTGCCTGGGGCAGAACCTGGTGCGGGTCGAGATGGAGGTCGCCTACCGCAAGCTCTTCGAACGCATCCCGAACCTCGAACTCGCCGTGCCCGTCGACGGGTTGGACATCAAGTACGACGGCGTGCTCTACGGCCTGAACGAGCTGCCGGTCCGCTGGTAGCCGCCGCCCGGCCCCGTCCGCCCGGCGGCACGTGCCACCTGCCGCCGGGCGGCCACTTCCACCGCAGGAGAGACATCGACATGCGTATCACCGTTGACCCCGACCGCTGCGTGGGGGCGGGCCAGTGCGTGCTGAACGCGCCCGCGGTCTTCGACCAGGACGACGACGGGATCGTCACCCTCCTCGCCGAGCCCGGCGCCGACCAGGAGTCCAGGGCCCGGCTGGCGGGTGCCCTGTGCCCGTCCCGGGCGATCACCGTGCACGACAGGCCCTAAGGGCTGTCCCGGGCAGGAGCTCGTGTCCGAACCCCGGCCCGTCCCCCCAACTGACGAGAGTGCTCGAGAGCGATCCGGGAGTGATGGTGCCCATCCACACAGATGACTACGCGATGAAGCCGCCCGCCGACGCGGCGGATGTACTGGGCGGCTTCACGCTGCCCGAGGTGTTCGAGGCCGCCGCGGGGTCCGCCCCCGACGCGGTGGCCGTCGTCGACGGGGACCGCTCGTGGACGTGGGCGCAGTGGCGAGCCGACGTCGCCGCGCTGGCCCGCGGCCTGCAGGAGTCGGGCGTCGCGCCCGGCGACTTGGTGGCGGTGCACCTGCCGAACTGCTGGGAGCTGCAGACCCTGCACCTGGCCGTCGCGGCCGTCGGAGCGGTACTGCTTCCCGTCCACCAGGGCACCACGGCCCCGGAGGTCCACGCGCTGCTGACCCGGGCGGAACCCGCCCTGCTCGTCCTGTCGGCTTCCGGGAGCGAGAGTGCGGCGACGGCCCGTGCGCTTCTGGAGAGCGTGCCGTCATTGCGCGGCGTGCTGATGGCCGGTGCGCCGGAGGCGGGGCGCGAGGAGCCGGGGACCGGGTCGCTGGACGGGCTGCTGGCGGCATGGGCAGGCAGCGAGCCCCGGCCGGTGGACGTCACCCCCGACCTGCCGCTCGTCGTGATCCCCTCGTCCGGGACGGCCTCGGCGCGGCCCAAGCTCTGTGTGCACAGTCACGACGGTCTGCTGTCGAACACCGCAGCCGTCACCGCCGAGGCCGCCGACGCCTTTGACGGCACGGTCCTGACGGCCTGCCCGATGACCCATCTGTTCGGCCTCCAGGCCATGCACGCGGCGCTGCTCGCCGCCTGCGGGCAGGTCCTCCTCACCGGCTGGGACGTGGACCGCTTCCTGGAACTGGCGCGGGAGCACGGACCCCGCGTCGTCTTCGCCGTGCCCGCGCAACTGCGGGATGTCGTCGCGCGGCTGGCCAGGACGGACGAGCCGGCGGGCTTTGCGCCGTACCAGGTGCGTACGGCGGGGGCCGCCCTCGCGCCCGCGCTCGCCGACCGGGTACGCGCCGTCCTCAACTGCGAAGTGGTCGTGGTGTGGGGAATGTCCGAGATCGGCACCGGCACCCGCACCCAGGCCCACGACCCCGACGGCAGTGTGGGAACGCCGGTCCGTGGCGTGGACGTGCGGGTCGTCGACGAGCACGGCGAGGTGTGCGCGGCGGGGGAGAGTGGTGAACTCCACTACCGGGGGCCGGGGTTGTTCCGCGGCTACTTCCGCGAGCCGGAGCTGACGCGCTCGGCCCTCACCGAGGACGGCTGGCTGCGGACCGGCGATCTCGCGGCCATCGGCGCGGACGGCGTGGTGGTACTGCACGGCCGGGCCACCGAACTGATCAACACGGGCGGCCGGAAGTTCAGCGCCACCGAGGTCGAGGGGATGCTCGCGGGCCTTGCGGGCCTGGGCCCGCTGGCCGTGGCCGGCGCACCGGACGACCGGCTCGGGGAGTACCCGTGCCTGATCGTGACCGACCACGCGGACCGCACGATCGGCCTGACCGAAGTGACCGTGTTCCTGCGCCGGCTGGGGCTCGCCGACCACAAGATCCCCCTCGAACTGGTCTCCGTGCGCGAGCTTCCCCTCTCCACCGCCGGGAAGCTCGACCGCCGGGCGCTCGAGCGGCTGCTCGCCGGCCTTGAGGCGGTGTCCGTTCCCGCCCGGCTCGGCGCGCTCCCGCCGTACACGGTCGAGGAGGCGCTGGAACTCGTACGCGACTGCGTCGGCCGGGTGCTCGGGAGCGACGGCACGGCAATCCCCTTCTGCCCCGACACGGACTTTCGCCGGCTCGGCCTGGACTCCATCCGCGCGGTGCGGCTGCGGAATCTGCTGCGGGAGGAGACCGGGCTGCTGCTCCCGGCCACGCTGGCTTTCGACCTCCCCACCCCGCGGGCCGTCGCGCGCGTACTGGCCGAGCAGGAGGAGCCGTCCCAGGAAGAGCCGTGTCAGACCTCGGCGGAGGGTGCCGACCCGGTGGCCGTCATCGGCATGGCCTGCCGGCTGCCGGGCGGAGCCGGCTCACCCGAGGCCCTGTGGGAGCTGCTCGCCGACGGGACCGATGCCATGTCCCACTTCCCGGAGGACCGCAGCTGGGACCTGGACCGGCTCTTCGACGATGACCCCGACCGCCCGGGTACCTCCTACGCGCGCGAAGGCGGCTTCCTGCACGACGCGGGCGACTTCGACGCGGGCTTCTTCGGCCTGTCCGACCAGGAGGCGACGGCGACCGATCCGCAGCAGCGACTGCTCCTGGAGGCGGCCTGGGAGACCTTCGAGCGGGCAGGCATCGACCCGAAGTCCTTGCGGGGATCCCGTACGGGCGTGTTCGCGGGCGCGATGGACCGCGGCTATGGCGCAGGCGCGTCCGCCGCGCCCAGCGCGTGGGAGAGCATGCTCACCACCGGGACCGCCGGCAGCGCGGTCTCGGGGCGCATCGCCTATACCTACGGGCTCGAAGGCCCCGCGATGACGGTCGACACCGCCTCCTCGTCCTCCCTCGTCGCCCTGCATCTGGCCTGCCGGTCCCTGCGGTCTGGCGAGAGTGACCTGGCGCTGGCCGGCGGCGTCACCGTCATGGCGACTCCGGCGCCCTTCGCGCACTTCTCCCGGCTGCGCGCGCTCTCCCCCGACTCCCGCTCCATGGCATACGCCAACGCCGCGAACGGCTCCGCGTGGTCGGAGGGCGCGGGGCTGCTGCTGCTGGAGCGGCTGAGCGACGCCCGGCGCAACGGACACCGTGTCCTGGCGCTCGTACGGGGTTCCGCCGTGAATCAGGACGGCGCCTCCAACGGGCTCACCGCGCCGAGCGGGCCCGCACAGCAACGCGTCATCCGCCAGGCCCTGGCCGACGCCGGGCTGACGCCGCAGGACGTGGACGCCGTGGAAGGACACGGCACCGGCACTCCGCTCGGCGACCCCATCGAGGCCCAGGCCCTGCTGGCCACGTACGGCCAACAGCGGCCTGAGGGAAAGCCGTTGTGGCTGGGGTCGGTGAAGTCGAACATCGGGCACACACAGGCCGCTGCCGGGGTCGTCGGGGTCATCAAGACGGTGCTCGCGCTGCGCCACGGCGTCCTGCCGCGGACGCTGCACGTGGACGCTCCCTCGGCCGAGGTGGACTGGTCGGCCGGTTCGGTACGGCTGCTGACCGAGGCCCGGCCCTGGCCACGGGAGAGCGGACTCGCGCGCCGGGCGGGGGTGTCCTCGTTCGGGCTCACCGGCACCAACGCGCACGTGATCCTGGAGGAGGCACCGGGCGAGGAGGCGGAAGGGGCGCCGGGCGAGGTTCCGGAGGAAACGCGGTACGTGTCCGGGGCGACTGGGGGCCCGGAGCCGGCCGGTGACGCGGCCGCGCCCTGGGTGCTGTCCGCCCACAGCCGGGCGGCGCTGCGCGCGCAGGCACGGCGCCTGGCCGAGCAGGTGACCGCCGGCTCCGGTCTGCGTGCCCAGGATGTCGCCCACGCCCTGGCCACCACCCGTACCCTGCACCGGCACCGGGCCGTCGTCAGTGCCCCCGGCCATGCCCAACTGATCGCGTCGACAAAGGAGTTCGGGCGCGGTGAGCGGACCGCCGACGTCACCCTGCACGATTCCGTGCCGGGCGGGCTGGCCTTCGTCTTCCCCGGGCAGGGGGGCCAGCACAACGGCATGGGGCGCGAGGCGGCCGAGGCGTTCCCCGTCTTCGGGCAGGCGCTGCGCGAGGTGTGTGCCGCGCTGGATCCGCTGCTGGCGCGGTCGCTGATCTCGGTGATGTGGGCGGCTCCCGGCTCCGAGGAGGCGGCCCTTCTCGACGACACCACCTACACGCAGCCCGCGCTGTTCGCCGTCCAGGTCGCCCTGTACCGGCTGTTCGAGTCCTGGGGGGTGGTCCCCGACCACCTGGTGGGGCACTCGTCCGGCGAGATAGCCGCCGCCCATGTGGCGGGCGTGCTCGGCCTCCACGACGCGTGCACGCTGGTGGCGGCCCGGGGCAGGCTGATGGGCGCGCTGCCGCCCGGCGGTGCGATGGTGGCGGTGCGCATCACGGAGGCCGACGTGACCCCGTGGCTGGCGGAGGTGGCGGACACGGTGTCGATCGCAGCCGTCAACGGTCCGCACTCCCTCGTACTCTCCGGAGCCGAGGCCCCGCTCGCCGCGCTCACGGACCGGCTCGCCGCCGCCGGTCACAAGACCCGGAGGATCGCGGTGCGCGTCGCGTCCCACTCGCCGCTGATGGACCCCATGCTGGAGGAGTTCCGCGCGGTCGTCCGTACCCTGTCCCACGCCGAGCCCACCGTTCCCCTCATTTCCACCGTCACCGGCCGTCCGTTCACCGGCGAGGAGGCGCGCGATCCGGACCACTGGGTGCGCCACACGCGGCAGTCCGTACGCTTCAAGGACGCGGTCGGCCGGCTCCGGGACGAGCGTGTCACCGGGTTCCTGGAGCTGGGTGCCGAGCCGGCGCTCACGCCGATGATCGACGAGTGCCTGGAGTCGGCCGACCCGCAGCCCGGGGCCGCCGTGGTGCCGAGTCTGCGCACCGGGGTACCGGAGCGGCACGCCCTGCTCACGGCGGTCGCCCGGGTGCACGCCCATGGCGTTCCCGTCGACTGGGACGCGGTGATTCCCGGGGCCCGGCCCGTCGCCCTGCCGACGTACGCGTTCCAGCGGCGGCGGTTCTGGCTGGCGTCGGCCCCTGTGAGCCCGGCGGGCTCGGCGGGTCCGGCTGCCGACGGGGGCTTCGCGGGCGTCGCGGGTACCGCGGGCGGGATGGCGGCCGGCGAAGAGCCGCCGGGGCTGGAGGCCCGTCTGTCCGGTCTCGACGACGCAGAACAGGACGCGCTCGTACTGGCCCTGGTTCTCGCCGAGACCTCGGCCGTGCTCGGCGGCCAGGAGACGCGTGAGGAGGAGGGCAACCGCACGTTCAAGGAGATGGGCATCGAGTCGCTGAACGCCGTCGAACTGCGCAACCGCCTCATCGCGGCTACGGACATGCGGCTGCCCGCCACGCTCGTGTACGACCACCCCACGCCGAACGCCATCGTCCGGCTCGTCCGCGAACGACTCGCGCGGCCGGCCGCCCCCGGGCGCGATGTGGCCTCTGTCGTGGCCGAGTTGGAGTCCCTGCTCACGGCCGGTGCGGAGGTTTCGGAGGAGACGGTGGCGCGGTTGAAGGCGGTGACGGCAGGGATGGCAGGGTCGGGCAGCGGTAGGGGCGTCGGGCCCGGTGGGGCGCCGGACCTGGCGTCGGCCAGTGACGAGGAACTGTTCCGGCTGATGGACGCGGAGAACTGACGGGTGGGTGCGGGTGCTCGGGAGAGCACCCGCACCCACCCGTCAGCTGAAGCCGGGGTTCCCGGCCGGCGCAGCCCTTGCCACACGGTGAGCGCGGGACGGGGCCCCGGTCAGCGGGGCGCGGCATCCTCCAGCTCGGCGTCCCCCGGGCCGGCGCCGGTTCCCACGGCCGAGTGCAGCCGGGCGTAGGCCCCTTCGGCGGCCAGGAGCTGGTCGTGGGTGCCGCGCTCGACGATGCGGCCGCTTTCCATGACGAGGATGAGGTCCGCGTCGCGGATGGTGGAGAGCCGGTGGGCGATGACGAAGCTGGTGCGGCCCGCGCGCAGCGAGTGCATCGCGCGCTGGATGAGCGCCTCCGTGCGGGTGTCGACGGAGCTGGTCGCCTCGTCCAGGAGCAGGATCGAGGGCCGGGTCAGGAAAGCGCGGGCAATGGTGATGAGCTGCTTCTCGCCCGCGCTGACGTTGGCCGACTCCTCGTCCAGGACCGTGTCGTAGCCGTCGGGCAGGGTGCGGATGAAGCGGTCGGCACACGTGGCGCGGGCGGCGGCCACGATGTCGTCGCGCGTGGCGTCGGGGCGCCCGTAGGCGATGTTCTCGGCGATGGTGCCGGAGAAGAGCCAGGCGTCCTGGAGCACCAGACCGATGTGGGAGCGCAGCTCTTCGCGGGTCAGGGTGCTGATATCGGTGCCGTCCAGGAGAATGCGCCCCTCGTCGATTTCGTAGAACCGCATGAGGAGGTTGCCCAGGGTGGTCTTGCCCGCGCCTGTCGGACCGACGACCGCCACGGTCTGACCGGGCTCGACGGAGAGGGAGAGGTCCTCGATCAGCGGGGTGTCGGGGGAGTAGCGGAAGCAGACTCCCTCGAACTGGACGTGTCCGCCGGACTTTCGGAGCCGCGCGGGGCGATCGGGGTCGGGTCGTTGTTCGTCGGCGTCCAGGAGGTCGTGGATCCGCTCAGCGGAGGCGAGGGCGGACTGCAGGCGGCCGGCGATGCCGGCGACCTCGACGATCGGCAGACTGAACTGCCGGGAGTAGAGGATGAACGCCTGGACGTCGCCGATGGACAGGGCCCCGGCGACCACGCGCAGCGCGCCGACGACCGCCACGACGACATAGCCGAGGTTGGAGACGAACGTCATCGACGGCTCGATGGCGCCGGAGGCGAACTCGGCCCGCGCGCCGGCGCGGTACAGGGCTTGGTTGTGCTCGTCGAAGGCACGCTCGGCCTGCTCGCGCCGCCCGAAGCCCTTGACCAGCGCGTGCCCGGTGTAGACCTCTTCGACATGGGCGCTCAGCGCTCCGGTGGCGGACCACTGCTGGGCGAACCGTGGCTGTGCGCGCTTGCTGATCCGGGTGGCGAGCACGGCCGACACCGGAACGCAGGCCAGCATGATCAGTGCCAGCAGCGGCGAGATGACGAACATCAGCACCAGCATGGTCAGCACGGAGAACACCGCTGTGATCAGCTGGCTGAGGGTCTGCTGGAGCGTCTGCTGGAGGTTGTCGACGTCATTGGTCACCCGGCTGAGCACCTCGCCCGCCGGGTGGCGGTCGAAGTACCGCAGCGGCAGGCGGGCGAGCTTGGCCTCCACGGACCGGCGCAGTGCGAAGACCACACGCTGGACGACGGCCGCGACCAGCCGCCCCTGGAGGAGGGTGAGGAAGGAGGCGGCGCCGAAGAGCGCGAGTGCGATCAGGAGAACACGGGCGATCCCGTCGAAGTCCATGCTCCCGGATCCATGGGTGTGCCGGATGCCGTCGAAGACGAGGTCCGTGGCCCTGCCCAGGAGCATCGGGCCCGACGCGTTGAGTGCGACGCCGCCGATGCCGAGGACGACCGCCACGGTCACCAGGGCACGGTGCGGGCGCAGCAGTCCCAGCGTGCGGCGTGCGGGGCCGCCCCGAGCGCCGCTAGTTCTGTCCGCCGAGACCATGGGCAGCCTCCTGAAGAGTCGTGGCGGCGCCGGCATCCGGGCCGAAGTCGCCGTGGTGGCCGGTGATCGTGGTGAGTTGGGACCGGGCGATTTCTTGGTACGTCGTACTGGTACGCAGCAGTTCCTTGTGCGTTCCGGTGGCGGCCACCCGCCCCGCGTCCAGGACCACGATGCGCCGTGCGTGCTGGACGGTGCTGACGCGCTGGGCGACGGTGAGCACCGTCGCCCGGGAGAGTTCCGGCTCCAGTGCGGCCCGCAGCGCGGCGTCCGTGGCGTAGTCCAGCGCGGAGAAGCAGTCGTCGAAGAGAAAGATGTCCGGCCTGCGCAGCAGGGTGCGGGCGATCGCCAGGCGCTGCCGCTGCCCGCCGGACACATTGGTGCCGCCCTGGGTGATCGGCGAGTTCAGCCCCTCGGGCAGGCGCTGTACCAAATCGCGGGCCTGCGCGATCTCCAGCACGCGCCAGAGCTCGTCGTCGGTGGCGTCCGGGTCGCCGAAGCGCAGATTGCCGGCGATGGTGCCGGAGAAGAGGTATGGCCGCTGCGGTACGAAGCCGACGGTGCGGCGCAGCACCTCCGCGTCCAGTGTGCGGACATCGACGCCGCCCACGTGGACGGAGCCACCGGTGGCGTCGAAGTGCCGCAGCACGAGATTGAGCAGGGTGGTCTTGCCGCTGCCGGTGCTGCCGAGGATCGCCACCGTCTCGCCGGGCCCGGCGCTCAGATCGATCCCGCTCAGCACCGGCTCCTTCGCCCCTGGATAGCGGAACTCGGCGCGGCACAAGGTCAGGTGGCCGGCCGCGGGCACGGCGCGTACGGGTTCGGGCGGCGCCGTCACGCTCGGCTCGGTCGCCAGCACCTGCTGGATGCGCTCGGCGGAGACCCTCGCCCGCGGCATCGCCAGACACACGAGGGTCACCATCACCACCGACATCATGACCAGCGTCAGATAGCTCAGAAACGCGCTGAGCGCGCCGAACCGCATCACCCCGGCCCCGACACGGTGGGCTCCGAACCACAGTACGGCCACCATGAAGGCATTCAGGGCCAGCAGTACGACGGGAATGATGGTCGCCAGCAGCCGGCCGACGCGCAGCGAGATGTCGCGCAATTCGGAATTGGTGCGGTCAAATCTCGCGCCTTCATGGGCATCGCGCACAAAAGCCCGTACGACGCGGACTCCGGTAATGCGTTCGCGCAGCAGCCCGTTGATGTGGTCCAGATGTTTCTGCATACGGGCGTAGAACGGATCGGTGCGGCCGAGAATGAGTCCGAAGGACATTCCGAGGACCACCACCAGTGTCACCAGGAGCAAGGAGAGCTCAATGTCCTGCTGGAGTGCGAGCGCGACGCTGCCCAGACACATCAGGGGCGCCGATACGGCGACGCCGAAAGCGGAGAGCGCCAGCATCTGTACCTGCTGCACGTCGTTGACGGTCCGCGTCATCAGCGACGGAGTGCCGAACTGCCCGACCTCGCGGGCCGAGAAGTCCAGCACCCGGCGGAAGACGGCCGAGCGCATGTCGCGGCCCATCGCCATGGCCGAGCGGGCACCCAGTGACACCGCGCCCATGGACGCCGCGATCTGGACGAGCGCCACGGCCAGCATGGCCAGGCCGGTCCGCGTGATGTAGCCGCTGTCGGCCTTGACCACGCCGTTGTCGATGACCGCGGCGCCCAGCGTCGGCAGGGCCAAAGTGGCGAGGATCTGCGCCAGTTGCAGCAGCCCCAGCAGCGCGACGGAGCGCCGGTGGGGCCGCAGATGGATTCGCAGGAGTCTGAGCAGCACCGGGCGACGCTCCAGGAGGAGGGCAGGCCCGGTCGGCGAGAGGGATGAGGGCGCCGACCGGGCCTGGAGGGGGCACACCCGGACAGTGCAGCGCACCGCACACCGGAAAATCCCTAGTGTCCCGTCGGCAGGGCGCCGCGGGGCCGTACCGGATCCGGCAGCGTCGGTCTCAACAGGCCGGAAACTCATGGTGGTGGGGACCCGGAAATTCCCTAGTGTGCCCGGAATTTCTTGACACCGTGACCGGCCGCTTGGAAGCGTGCGATTACCCAGCGTCCGGACCGCGGCGTTTTCGATGCCATTCGACGCCAAGAAGCCAAGTGGTCAAGAGGTCAAGTAGTCAACTCGCCTCTGCGTTTGGGCGGTCTGTTCTATGCGGAGAAGAGGAATGAGATGTCCAAGCGTGCGCTGATCACCGGAATTACCGGGCAGGACGGCTCCTATCTGGCCGAGCACCTGCTCTCCCAGGGGTACCAGGTGTGGGGTCTGATACGAGGTCAGGCGAACCCCCGCAAGTCAAGGGTCAGCCGGCTCGTCTCCGACCTGTCCTTTGTCGACGGCGACTTGATGGACCAGGCCAGCCTGGTCTCTGCTGTCGACAAGGTGCAGCCCGACGAGATCTACAATCTCGGTGCGATCTCCTTCGTACCGTTGTCCTGGCAGCAGGCCGAGCTCGTCACCGAGATCAACGGCATGGGTGTCCTGCGCATTCTCGAGGCGATCCGCATGGTCAGCGGCCTGAATGGTTCGCGCAGCGGCGGCAGCGGCCAGATGCGCTTCTACCAGGCGTCCTCGTCGGAGATGTTCGGCAAGGTCGCAGAGACCCCGCAGTGCGAGACCACCATCTTCCGGCCGCGCAGCCCCTACGGCGTGGCGAAGACCTACGGGCACTTCATCACCCGCAACTACCGTGAGTCCTTCGGCATGTACGCGGTCTCCGGCATGCTGTTCAACCATGAATCCCCGCGTCGCGGCGCGGAGTTCGTGACCCGGAAGATCTCCCTCGCGGTGGCCCGCATCAAGCTCGGCTACCAGGACAAGCTGTCCCTGGGCAACCTCGACGCCGTACGTGACTGGGGCTTCGCCGGAGACTACGTCCGTGCCATGCACCTGATGCTCCAGCAGGACGAGCCGGGCGACTACGTGATCGGAACCGGCCAGATGCACTCGGTCCGCGACGCCGTCCGCATCGCCTTCGACCAGGTGGGCCTGAACTGGGAGGACTACGTCAGCATCGACCCCTCGCTGGTGCGCCCGGCCGAGGTGGAGATCCTGTGCGCGGACGCCGAGCGCGCCCGCACCCAGCTGGGCTGGGAGCCCAGCGTCGACTTCCCCGAACTGATGCGCATGATGGTCGATTCCGACCTGCGCCAGGCGTCCCGTGAGCGGGAGTACGGGGACCTGCTGCTGGCCGCCAGCTGGTAGCCGGACACACGGGATACCCCGGCGCGCTGCGCCGGCTCCGGGCGTATCCCGTACGGCTCCGGTGCGGCGGGCCCGCCGTCACGCGGAGCACGGAAACTAGGTAATTTCCCGCATTCTTCCTTGTGGAATGGACGTGTGGACCACAGGGGCCGGTGATCGGCCGCCGCATCCCGGCGGGCCGGTCCGGTGCCATCGCAAGGAGGAGGAATCAGCACCATGACGACGACCACGGCGGAAGGGCTCTGGGCCCGGTGCTACCACTCGGCGCCGGACCGCCCACGCCAGCTCGTCTGCTTTCCGCACGCGGGCGGTTCGGCCTCCTTCTTCTTCCCCGTGTCGGCACAGCTGTCGCCCGTGGCGGAGGTGCTGTCGGTGCAGTACCCCGGCCGCCAGGACCGGCGCACCGAGACCAGCCCCAGCGACATCGCGACCATGGCCGATCAGGTGTACGCGGCCCTCCGGGACCGGCTCAGGTCGCGGCCGACGGCGTTCTTCGGGCACAGCATGGGCGCGATGGTCGCGTTCGAGGTGGCCCGGCGGCTGGAGGCCGACGGCGGCGAACTGACGCACCTCTTCGCCTCGGGGCGGCGCGCGCCCTCGCGCTACCGCGCGGAGAGCGTGCACCGGCGCGACGACGACGGGATCGTCGCCGAGCTGAAGCTGCTCTCCGGTACGGACGCCTCGCTGCTGGGCGACGAGGAAATCCTGCGCATGATCCTCCCGGCGATCCGCAGCGACTACACCGCGGTGGAGACCTACCGCTGCGACCCCGGGGCGGCGATCAAAGCGCCGATCACCGCGTTGACCGGTGACAACGACCCCAAGACCACATTGGAGGAGGCCGAGGGCTGGCGCACGCACACCACGGGCGCGTTCGACCTCCAGGTCTATCCGGGCGGTCACTTCTTCCTCAGCTCCCAGGCCCCCGCCGTACTGGCGCTGCTGCGTGAACATCTCACCTCCGCCGAGGGGTTCGCGCGCTGAGTGGTCCTGGCCACGGAGTCTGTTGATCAGGTACTCTGACGCACGTCAGACATCCCTCTTTTGGGTGATTTACAGCACGATGTGGTGACGCCCCGTCGCATCCGTTGTGTCTCGGAGGTGCGAAGGAGCCCTATGGTGCGAGACCGGAGCGTCGATCCCTGCTTAGACGGCACCCTGGTCGGCCGAGCCGATGACGTGCGGGCGCTCAACCACTTGGCCCGCGCGTCGCGTTGGGGGCGTGCGAACTCGGCGGTCGTCACCGGTTCGACCGGAGTGGGCAAGTCCGCCCTCCTGCGTGCTTTCCTCGGTGGGGACGCCTGCCGGCGCGCGACGGTTTTGCACGGCACCTGCGAGGAGGGCACCGCGGGCGACTCCTTAGGCGGCATACGCACCCTGCTCGGCCCGACCGCGCAGGTCGCCTCGCTCGAAGACGCCGCCCTCCTCGCCCTCACCCCCGGCGCGCTGGCCGGTGAGCCGCCACATGCCCCGGCCGTCCAGAGCGCGTTCCACGGCCTGTACCGCCTCGCGGCGAACGAACTCAGCCGCCGCCCGCTCGTCCTGGCCCTGGACGACGTCCACCACTGCGACGAACTCTCCCTGCGCTGGCTGGACTTCTTGCTGCGCAGGGCCGACGGCCTTCCCCTGCTCGTCGTTCTCACGCAGCAGGCCGAGGCCACCGCCCTCGCTCACGGTGCCCCGGCCCACCGCGCCCTGGCGGACCTCACCGCCCGCTGCCGCACCGCGACGCTGCGCCTGCGGCCGCTGAGCGAATCGGATGTCGCCGAGGTCGTACGGCAGTTCTTCCTGGCACCCGCCGCCCCCGCCTTCGTCACCCACACCTGGGCCGTGACCGGCGGTAACCCCCGCCTCCTGGGCCGCCTGCTGCGCGAACTGCGCGTAGAGGGCGTCGGTTCGGGCATGGGCGGCGCCAACCGGGTCGTCGAGACCGGCGGTCGCGTCCTGGCGCGCTGGGCACGCGAACTCCTGGACCGCCGGCCGCCCTGGGTCGGCGAGGTCGCGCGGGCGGTGGCGGTCCTCGGGGAGCGGGGCGCCGAATACGTCGGCCCCCTGGCCGCCGTCCCCGCCGATGTCGTCGAGGACGCCCTGACGGTGCTGCGCGAGGCCGGACTGCTGACGCCCGGCGGCAGGCACCTGGCGGACGGCGCGGTGCGCGCGGCGGTGCTGGCACCCCTGGAGGCCCAGGCGCTGTCGGGCCTGCGCACGCGGGCGGCCCTGCTCCTGAGCGACGCGGGCCGACCCGCCGAAGAGGTCGCCGAGCACCTCCTGCCGCTGCCCTCGATCTCCGAACCATGGATGCCCGGCGTCCTGCTGGAGGCCGCCGTCCGGGCCGAGGCGCGCTGCGCCCCGGAGACCGCGGCCCGCTACCTGTACCGGGTACTGGAAGTGGACCCCGACAGCGTGGAGGTCCGCGTCCGGCTGGCCCGAGCACTGGCCGAGACCGACCCGCCCGAGGCCATCGGCCTGCTCCGCGCAGCGCTGGCGCCCAGCGTCGGCGTCCGCACCCGGGCGAGGATCGCCGCGCAGTTCGGCACGACCGGCCTGGCCGCGCGCGAAAACTCCGCCGCCCTGGGCATGCTCGAAGACGTCCTGGACGCCCTCGAAGCCGAACTCGGCTCCGACCTCCTGCCCGCCGACCGGGAACTGCGCACGCTCGTCGAGTCGGTGCTGCTGATCGTCGGCTCACACGGCCGCAGCACGATCGCCGCGACACGCAAGCGGGCCGCGGCGATGACCGTGCCCGAGGGCGACACCCCCGCCCAGCGCCAGAAGCTGACGGCGATGGCCGTACTGACGGCACTCGACGACCAGGCCCCCGAACCGGCGGTGAAGTGCGCCCTGCGCGCGGCCTGCTCCCCCCAACTTCCCCCGAAAAGCTGGTCCCTGCTCAACTCCGCCATCGTCCTCAACCTCGCCGACCGCACCGAGGACGCGCTGCACGCGCTGGACTGTCTCCTGCGCCACGGCCGGGAGAGCTCCGCCGTATGGACCTACTCCCTGGCCCTGTCCAACCGAGCCCTGCTCCTCCACGGCCTGGGCGCACTCCCGGACGCGCTCGCGGACGCCAGGGCGGCGGTGCAGATCAGCGACGCGGAACGGTGGGGCGAGAAGATGGTCCTGCCGCGCCTGGCCCTGGCGGGCGTACTGGTGGACCGTGGCGAGGCCGCGCGTGCCGAGAAGCTGCTGACCGGCATCGGACCCGCCTGGCGCGACCAGTACGTGTGGACCCACCCCCGTTATCTCTTGGCGCACGGCCGTGCCCGCCACGCCTTGGGGGATGCGGAGGGCGCACTGGCGCTGTTCCGCGAGTGCGGCAGGTCACTGGAGGCGGCCGAAGTGCGCCACGCGGCATATCTGCCCTGGTGGGCGGAGGCGGCCTGTGTGCTCGCGGAACTGGGCCGCGCCGAGGAGGCCCAGGAGCCCGCCGCGCACGGCACGCGGCTCGCACGGAGCTGGGGCACCCCCCGCGTCCTCGGCCTGGCCGCTCTGGCCCGCGGCGTGGCCACCCCCGGCGAGAAGGGCGTGGAACTGCTGGGTGAGGCGGTGCGGGACCTGTCCGCCTCACCGGCTCGCATGGAGCACGCCCGCGCCGAACTCGTCCTGGGGCAGGTCCTGTTGGCGGGCGGCGACCGGCGTGCCGCGCGCGAGCATCTGCGTGCGGCGGCCGACCTCGCCCAGCGCTGCGGCGCGCTCGCGCTGGGTCAGAACGCCCGCGGCGCCCTGCTGGCGGCGGGCGGCCGGATGCGGAAGATGTCCGCCTCGCCCCTGGACCTGCTCACCAGCATGGAACGCAAGGTCGCCGGCCTCGCCGCCGGCGGCGCCAGAAACCGCTCGATCGCACAGTCGCTGCACGTCTCCGTACGCACGGTCGAGACGCATCTGACCAGCGTGTACCGCAAGTTGGACATTGCCGAGCGCGCCCAGCTCGCCGCGGTTCTCCGCTCCCCGGGCGTCCGCGGGGCACGGTTACCACGGCAGGCGTCGCGGCCGCGCGGACGGCGCTGAAGGCGGTCGGGGGGATGTCTGTGACGGGACTGAAGCCCGAGCAGCTATACGCTGGGTTTATACGGGCGGGGCGTCGGTGCAGCGACCCACCCCTGCTCGAACGCGAGGAGGAACAAGAGCAGCTGAGGCACATGGTGGCCGCGCTCGGCGAAGGCCGCCCCGCCGTCGTCTCCGTGACCGGCCGCCCCGGCTTCGGGCACAACGCCCTGCTGCGCTGGACCGCCCGCCTCGCAGAGGAGCGCTCGGTACGCGTCCTGCGCGTCAGCGGCTCCCTGGCCGAACGCGACCTGCGCCACGGAGCCGTGGCCCAACTCCTCACCTCAATGGGCGAGGTGTCCGAACGCTCCCTGCGGGCCCTGCGCGGGCACCACGAGCCGGACGGCCTGCCGGGCCTGCCCGAACTCCTGCACACCGCCCGCCGCACACCCACGCTCGTGACGGTGGAGGACGCACAGTGGCTGGACGCGGCCTCCCTGCACTGGCTGCAGGGCCTCGTACGCCGCCTGTCCACCGGCATCCCCCTCGCACTGCTCATCAGCCGCACCGGCCTGGACCCGCACGGCCCCGACTGGCCGGCCGACGCCGCCCCCTCCGCGCGGCTGACCCGCCATCTCACCGTCTCCCCACTGAGCCCCCGCGCGGTCGCCGCCCTCGCCGAGCAGATCTGCGGCACCCCCTGCGACGAGGCGTTCGCCGCCGCGGCCACCCAGGAGTCCCACGGCAGCCCCGCCGTACTGCACGCGGCCCTGCACTGCTTCACCGACGCCGGCCACCGGCCGACCGCCGACCGCATCCCACAGATGCGCACCCTGATCACCGGCATCATCGGCGACCGCGCGGGGCGCGCCCTGCGGGGACTGACCGACGAGGCGACCGCCGTGCTGCGTGCGCTGGCCGTCGGCGGCGACCTGCTGTGCTTCTCCCTGATCTGTTCCCTGGCCGGGCGGCGCACCGTACCCGTATCCCGGCTGCGCGGGGCGCTGGAAATGGCCGGCTTCACCCTCCCCGACGGCCCCTACGAGCGCATCCGCCTGCCCGTCGTCCAGGCCCGCATCCTGGAGGACACGCCCGCCGCCGAACGCGCCTCCCTGCACGCCCGCGCCGCCCACCTCGCCTACCGATCCGTGGCCGACGACGAGGACATCGCCCGCCTCCTCCTCCGGGCACCACCCATCGGCGAGCCCTGGGCGGTCCACGCCCTGCGTGGCAGCTTCGGCGCGGCCCTGCGCCGCGGTGACTTCGCCCGCGCCGCCAGCTACCTCCACCGCGCCCTCGACGAGCCCCAAGATCCCCTGCAACGCGCCCGCATCAGCCTCGACCTGGCCGGCGCCGAGGCCGTGGCCGCTCCTGAAGCCAGCGACCGCAGGCTCACCACCCTCATCCAGGCTCCGGGCGAGGGCGAACCATGGGCCCAACTGCGCTTACGGGCCCTGGACATGGGCCTCGCCCGCGGCGACGACTCCTGGGGCCGCCGCGCCGCCGCCCAGGCCCTCGCCACCGCCCACGGCAGTGAGCGTGACGACCTGATCGCGCTGTACTGGTACGCCGCCGAGATCGGGCCAGAGGTCACCGACGTCCCCGCCCCCGGCGTCCCCGCCCTGCCCGAACACCCCCTCGGCCCCGCCCAGGCCGGCATCCGCGCCTGGCAGCTCACCGCACGCGGCCGGCACCGCGCACTGGCCGCGGATCTGGCCCGCCGCGCCCTGGAAGCAGGCAACGCCGCACCCGTAGTGCCCCGCCTGGTCGCCGCCAGGGCACTGTGGCTCACCGACGCCACCGCCGAAGCCGAGGACCGCCTCGCCACCATCGTCGTCGAACTGCGCCGCCGCCACTGCCACCCCGCTCTCGCTCGTGCCCTGGTCCTGTGGGCCGAACTTCACCTGCGCGGCGGCCGCCTGGACGCCGCCGAACGCGCCGCGGACGCCGCCGAACGGGCACTGCCCGCCGCTGCCTGGCACCCCTTGGCCGCCCCGCACCTCATGGCCGTACGCACCGTCATCGCCCTGGAGACCCGCCGCGACGAGGTCCGCGCCCTGTTCGACGCCCCCATGCCGCCCGGCTCCGAATACGGCGCCCACTGGCCCTACCTGCTGTTCGCCCGGGCCCGCGTAGCCGCCGACGAAGGACGCTGGGCCGAGGCCGTCGAACTGTTCAAGGAGAGCGGACGCTGGATGCTGCGCAAACAATGGACCAACCCCATAGTGCTGCCCTGGCGTTCGCTGGCCGCCCGAGCCTGTCTCCCACTCGGCGACCGGGAACAGGCCCAGCGCCTGATCCGCGAGGAACTCACCCTCGCCCGCCACTGGGGCGCCCCCAGCGCACTGGGCCTGGCCCAGGCGTCCGCCGCCGGATGCCTCGATCACCAGGAACCGGCCGTTGGCGTCCGCGAAGCCCCCCGGGTCCCGCGCGAGCTGCCCGCCCGGCTCACCTACGCCTGGGTCCTGGCCGAACGCGCCACCGAGGAAGTCACCGAGGGCGACGCCGCCACCGCGGCCCGCCTGCTGGCCGAACTGTCCCGCCTCACCGTCACCCACACCTCCAGCCGCCTGGCCGAACGCATACGGTGGCTGAGCGCCCGGCTGGAACAGCCCGCCACCCCCGACGACGCCGTCCTCCCCAAGGAGTGGGCTGCCCTGTCGCCCGCCGAGCGGCAGACCGCCGAACTGGCCCGCCGCGGCCTGGGCAACCGAGAGATCGCCGAACAGCTCGCGGTGAGCCGGCGCACCGTCGAGCACCGGCTGAGCAGGTCGTACAAGAAGCTGCGCATCACCTCGCGCAAGGAACTCCGCGCGCGGAGTCGGCCGACGGAAAGGGACGTAACCGATGCTGTATGAGCGGGAATCGGAAATGGCCTGCATCGACACCGCAGTACGTCGGGCACAGGCGGGCCGGTCCTCCGCACTTCTGCTGGCCGGCCCCGTGGGCATCGGCCGCTCCACGCTCCTCCACGAGGCCGGCACCCATCCGCCCGATACCTTAAGGGTGTTACGGGCCAACGCCGCATCCATGGAGCAGAACTTCGCCTTCGGCATCGTCCACCAGCTCTTGGGCCCCCTCCTGGCCGGTGGCCTCACCGTCCCCGGCGGCCAGGACGCAGGCGGCGCCGCCCGGCCGGACCCCACCGGCGCCCTCCCCGCTCCCGGCGACCAGGACGCCCCCGCCTCCGAAGCCGTCCTGCACGGCCTGTGGTCCCTGCTGGCCGAAGCCTGCGCCACCACCCCCGTGCTCATTCTCGTCGATGACCTGCAGTGGGCCGACCTCCCCTCCCTGCGCTGGCTGGCCTACGTGGCCCGGCGCCCGCACGGGCTGCGCACCGCCCTCGTGTGCACCCTGCGTGACGGCGATCCCCGCGCCCAGCACCCGCTCATCCGCGACATCGCGGACGTCGCCGACATCCTGCGTCCCGCCCCGCTCTCGCTCGACAGCACCCGGGCCCTGATCCACCGCCACCTGGGCGAACCCGCCGATGACAGCTACGCCCACGCCTGCCACGACACCTGCGCCGGCAACCCCCTCTTCCTCCAGTCCGTCCTGCGCGACCTGGCCCTGAGCGGCCACCGCCCCACCGTCGAATACGCCCACCAGGCCCGCGTGCAGCGCCCTGCCCAGCTCCGCGACCGCCTGGCGGGCTGCCTGTACACCCAGCCCGGCCCCGTACACGACCTGGCCGCGGCCATCGCCGCCTTCGGCGGCCACGGTGAGCCCGACCTCATCCAGCGCCACGCGCGGCTGGACACCATCGGCTACCAGCAGGCCGTGCGCACCCTGCACCACCTCGGCCTGCTCGCCCCCCACGACGGCACCCCGCGCTTCCTCCACCGCGTCGTCCGCGACGCCGTCGAATCCGCCCTCACCGTCGCCGAACGCGAACGCTCCCGGTACGCCGCGGCCGAACTCCTCCACCAGGCCGGCCGCCCCGCCGAACACGTCGCGGACCTGCTGATGTCCGTCACCGCCACCCACCGCCCGTGGGCCGTAGAGGTACTGCGGTCAGCCGCGCGCGCCGCGCTGCGCCGCGGCGGGCCGGACACCGCCGCCCGCTACCTGCAGCGCGCCCTGCTGGAGAGCACCGCGGGCGACGGCGAGCGCGCACGCCTGCTGATCGAGCTGGCCGGCGCCGAACGTGGCAACGACCCCGCCGCCTGTGAACGCCACATCAGCCAGGCCGTCCGCCTCCTGCCCTCGGCCACCGACCGGGCCGCCGCCACCTTGCGCATCCCGCCCAACTTCCTGGGCGAGGCACCCCCCTCGGTGGTGGACCTGCTGCGCCGTGCCTCCGAAGACCTCGACTCCACGGCACCGCACCAAGGACGTGCTCGCGAGATCGCCCTGCGCCTGGAAGCGCGCCTGTGGCACGCCGGGCACGAGAACCCGACGGAACTGACCGGTGCGGTGGAACGCCTGCGCGCACTGGGCACCCCGCCCCCCTTGGACACCGGCGGCGCCCGCGAACTGGCGGCCGTTCTGACCAACGTGGCGGTTCTCTCGAGTGCCTTGCCGGCACCGGACGTCGCGGCCCTGGCCGGGCAGATCCTGGAACGCGAGCCGGTGACCGCCGCACGCGCCTGCACCGCGCTCCCGCTGGTCGCGGTGGCCCTGTACGCCGCCGACGCAGTGGAGGGCATCAACACCGGCCTGTCCAGCGAGCAGCACTCCGACCGCCCGCACGCGATGGTGTACGCCGAGAACGCCCTGATCCAGCTCGCCCGCGGCCGCCTGACCCAGGCCCGCGAACAGGGTGACCGGGCCGCCGAACTGGCCGACGCGGACTGGCGCGAGCCCACCGCCGTCATCCGGGCCGCGGTGGCCATGGAAACCGGCGACATCCAGCTGACCGAACGCCTCCTTGAAGACGCCGGCCGGCGCCGGCCGGACAGCCTCGCCCTGACGGCCATGCTGCAACTCCTCAAAGCTTCGCTCGACGCCCGCCGCGGCCGCGGCGCCCACGCCCTGGAATCCCTCTTGGCCTGCGGCCGCCAACTGGAAGCGGCCGGCTGGCGCAACTCCGCCCTCTATCCCTGGCGGCCCCGCGCCATCGTCCTCCACCACCGCCTGGGCGAGCCCCGCCCGGCCCTGGCCCTGGCGGAAGAAGAACTGGCCTGGGCGCGGCAGTGGGCGGCCCCCGCCGCCCTCGGCCGCGCCCTGCGCCTGAAGGCCCTCCTGCCCGGCGGAGGGGGCGTCCCCGTCCTGCGCGAGTCCGCCGAGATCCTCCGCACGTCCGCCAACACGCTCGAGCTGGCCCGTACGCTCCTCCAGCTGGGCCGAGCCATGGAGAGCGGCAACGAATCGAAGGCGGCGCTGCGCGAGGCCGCCGATCTCGCCACCGCCTGCGGCGCCCCCTGGCTGACCGAACGCGCCTGCGCGGTCCTGGGTACCGCCGCCCCGAGCGTGGAGGCATCGCTCACCAACAGCGAGCGGAAGGTCGTCTCTCTGGTGGGCCGGAGCCTGACCAATCAGGAAATCGCCGATGAACTGGGTGTGAGTACCCGTGCGGTGGAGAAGCATCTGACTTCGTGTTACCGGAAGTTGGGTGTTGTGGGGCGCCGCGAGCTGCTGGGAGGCCGAAGTGCGGGCAGGGCGTACGTGTCCGCGCTGAGTGCGCCGACGTGAGTGCCGCATACGGTGCGGCTTACCGGCGGTAAACGGTGCGGGGTGTTCGGGGGACCGAAAGGGCAGGGCGGGACCGTACCCTGCGGGAGTGCGACCACAGGTTTAGCGGTGGGGGACCGGGTCAGCGTTGACGCTTGTCGGATTCGCTCCTTAGTGTCGATTGTGTCGGGGGGATCGGAATTCATTCCCGACAGCTTCAGGGCCTTCGGTTTACCTGGCCCGTTTCATTCTCCGTGTTTCTCTCTCGATCTCTCTTGTGTTTCTGGTTTGCAGACGGGGGTTGGAAAGGATGTAGGTCTCTTGATGTTTTCTGCTCTGGAGGATTCTCCGCAGATTTCGGCAGGCCGGAGTGCGGTCGGCGCGCTCGACGAGGCCGGACGGCGGGAAGGGCGGCCGTCGCCCGACCAGCCGGGCATGTGCATGGCCGTACTGGACCCGGCGCTGACAATCCGTCAGGCCAACCAGGACTTCTTCCGTCACTTCGCGACCGACACCGCCGCCTCCGTCGACGTCCTCGCCTCTCCCACCTCCGATTCCTCGACAACGGCACCCGACGTCTGCGGGCGCAATTTCCGCGATCTGGTGCACCCCAGCGTGCGGCAGCCGCTCATGCGGCAGTTCGAGCGGCTGCTGATGGGCCGCCGAGACCGGTTCGCCGCGCACGTGGTGGCGCTGCGGCCGAAGGGTGACGCGTTCACCGGCTGTCTCACGGCCGCCGCCGTGAGCGGCGATGGCCCCGACCCCGCCGCGGTTCTCGTTCTGATGCGGTCAGGCCAGGGCTCGGAGGACGACGCGGTGGTGGCGCCGCGAAAGAAATTACTCAGCGAGATCGACGCGCGAATACTGGAGGGAATCGCGGCGGGCCTGTCCACGGTTCCGCTGGCGTCCCGGCTGTATCTCAGCCGGCAGGGAGTGGAGTATCACGTCACCGGACTGCTGCGGAAACTGAAGGTTCCCAACCGCGCGGCCCTGGTTTCCCGCGCGTATGCGATGGGGGTGCTGACGGTGGGGACCTGGCCGCCCCGTGTCGTGGACGACTTCATCAAGTAACACACCCGCTTCCCGAGGTTTGCCGCGCGGACTCGCGGGCCAGGGCCTGCCTTTGGGACCCGGACAGGTCCGAAAGCGAGCCAACGGGACACAAGGCGCCGGGGCGCCGCGGAGCATCCGCGGCGCCCCGGCGCCTTGGCGCGCGGCCGACCCCGGGGTCCGGCGGACTCTAGGGAATTCCATGGCCATTCCTGTCGAGAATGGGCGTGTGGCGTGCGGGAAGTCGAGCTGCCTCGTGCAGGGCACGCAGATAACTCAGTCGCTGTGGCACGACCGTCCCAGTGCCGGATGCCCACATCGAAATCCTCTGCTGTCCGCCGGTCTTGAGATGGGTTGGGTTGAACGTGGCGAACATGGACCAGGAACAGAAACTCCGCGACTACCTGAAGCGGGCCGGTGCCGATCTGCGGCGCTCCCGGCAGCGGGTGGGCGAGCTGGAGGCGGCTGCCCGCGAGCCGATCGCGATCGTGGGCATGAGCTGCCGCTTCCCGGGAGGCGTGAGCAGCCCCGAGGAGCTCTGGTCCCTGCTCGCCGCCGACGGGGACGGCATCACGGCGTCCCCCGCCGACCGCGGCTGGGAGCTGCTGGCCGAGGACGCGGGGGAGTTCTCCGGCGGATTCCTCCACGACGCGGCCGAGTTCGACGCCTCCTTCTTCGGAATATCCCCCCGCGAGGCACTCGCCATGGACCCGCAGCAGCGACTGCTGCTGGAGTCCTCCTGGGAAGCCTTCGAGCGGGCCGGCATCGACCCGGCGGCGGTCCGGGGCTCCCGGACGGGCATGTTCGTCGGGGCGATGCCCCAGGAATACCGGGTGGGCCCGGACGACGACGTCCAGGGCTTCGCCCTGACGGGCACCACCACCAGCGTCATCTCGGGCCGGCTCGCGTACTTCTTCGGGGCTGTGGGCCCGGCGGTCACCATCGACACCGCCTGCTCGTCCTCCCTCGTGGCCCTGCACCTGGCCGCCCACTCGCTGCGCCAGGGCGAGTGCTCCCTGGCGCTGGCCGCCGGCGTCACCGTGATGTCCAGCCCCACCACCTTCGTGGAGTTCAGCCGCCAGGGCGGGCTCTCCGCCGACGGGCGCTGCCGCTCCTTCGCCGACTCCGCGGGCGGCACCGGCTGGGCCGAGGGCGTGGGCGTCCTGGTCCTGGAACGCCTCTCGGAGGCCCAACGCAACGGCCACGAGATCCTGGCCGTCATCCGGGGCTCCGCCGTCAACCAGGACGGCGCTTCCAACGGCCTGACCGCACCCAACGGCCCCTCGCAGCAACGGGTGATCGAGCAGGCGCTGGTCAGCGCGCGGCTCTCGGCCGACGAGGTCGACGTCGTCGAGGCGCACGGCACCGGCACCACCCTGGGCGACCCGGTCGAGGCCCAGGCGCTGCTGGCGACCTACGGCCAGGGCCGCGACGCCGACCACCCGCTGCTGCTGGGCTCCGTCAAGTCGAACCTCGGCCACACCCAGGCGGCGGCCGGCGTGGCCGGCGTCATCAAGATGGTGCTGGCCATGCGGCACGGCCTGCTCCCGCGCACGCTCCATGTGGACGCGCCGTCCTCGCACGTCGACTGGACGCAGGGGGCCGTGCGCCTGCTCACCGAGCAAGTCCCGTGGCCGCGGGGCGAACAGCCGCGCCGGGCCGGCGTCTCCTCGTTCGGGCTCAGCGGTACCAACGCGCACACGATCCTGGAGGAGGCCCCGGCCGCCCCGTCGCCCGAGGCCGGCCAGGGGGACCAGGAAGACACCGCACGGCCGGCCGCCGCCGAACCCGTGGCGGCGGGCGCCGTCCCGTGGCTCGTCTCCGGCCGCACCCGCGAGGCGCTGCGCGCCCAGGCGGCGCGGCTGCTCGAACACCTCACGTCCCGCCCCGATCTCGCGCCCGTGGACGTGGCCCGCTCCCTGGCCACGGCCCGCTCCGGCCTGGAGTACCGCGCCGCGTTCACCGCGGCCGACCTGGACCGGGCCCGCGCCGCCCTCACCGCGCTCGCCGACGGCGCGCCGGCGCCGGGACTGGTGCAGGACACCGCCCGGACGCGGTCCAAGCTCGCCTTCCTCTTCGCGGGCCAGGGCTCCCAGCGGCCGGGCATGGGGCGTGAACTGGCAGCCCGCTTCCCCGTCTTCGCCACCGTCCTCGACGAGGTCCTCACCCACCTCGACCAGGGTCTTGAACGGCCCCTGAAGGACGTGCTGTTCGCCGCCGAGGGCACGCCCGAGGCCGCCCTGCTCGACGAGACCGGCTACGCCCAGCCCGCGCTGTTCGCGGTCGAGGTGGCGCTGTACCGGCTCGCCGAGTCCTTCGGCATCAAGCCGGACTTCCTCGCCGGGCACTCCATCGGCGAGATCGCCGCGGCGCACGTGGCCGGGGTCTTCTCCGTGGCCGACGCCGCGGCCCTGGTGCTCGCCCGCGGCCGCCTCATGCAGGCGCTCCCCGAAGGCGGCACCATGGTCTCCCTCGAGGCCACCGAGGAGGAGGTCCGGCCCCTCCTGGAGGACCGGCAGGACCGCGTCTCCATCGCCGCGGTCAACGGGCCCGCCGCCGTCGTGGTCGCCGGTCGGGCCGACGACGTCACCGCCGTCGCCGAGCACTTCGCCGCGCTGGGCCGCAAGACCAAGCGGCTGCGCGTCTCGCACGCGTTCCACTCCCCGCTCATGGAGCCCATGCTGGAGGAGTTCCGCACCGCCGTCTCCCGGCTCACACCGCAGGCGCCCGTGATCCCGGTCGTCTCCGGCCTGACCGGCACCCTCGCCACGGTGGAGCAGCTGACCTCCCCCGACTACTGGGTGGACCACGCCCGTCACGCCGTACGGTTCGCCGACGCCCTCGCCTGGCTCGACGGCCACGGCGCCGCCACCTTCCTGGAACTGGGCCCCGACGGCGTCCTGTCCGCCATGGCCCAGACCTGCCTGGCCGCGGCCGGCACCGCCGACGGTGCCCCGGGCTCCGACGGCACCCCCGGCTCCGCAGACGGCGTGTCCGCCACGCTCGCCGTGCTGCGGCCTGGCCGCCCCGAGGCCGAGACGCTCACCGCCGCGCTGGCGGGTCTGCACACCCGCGGCGTGGCCGTCCAGTGGGAGCCCTACTTCCAGGGCACCGGCGCGCGGCGCACCGACCTGCCCACCTACGCCTTCCAGCGCCGCCGCTACTGGCCCAAGAGCGCTCCCGCGACGGGCGGTGACATGCGCGCCGCCGGCCTGGGCGCGGCGCACCACCCGCTGCTGACGGCGGCCGTGTCGGTCGCCAACTCCGACGGCCTGCTGCTGACCGGCCGGCTGTCGCGGCGCACCCACCCCTGGCTCGCCGACCACGCCGTGCGCGGCACGGTGCTGCTGCCGGGCACCGCCTTCCTGGAGCTGGCCGTGCGCGCCGGGGACGAGGCCGGCTGCGGTCGCGTGGAGGAACTCACCCTGGCCGCCCCGCTGGTGCTGCCCGAAGAGGGCGGCGTCCAAGTGCAGGTGTGGGTGGGCAGCCCCGACGAGTCGGGCCGCCGCGCCGTGAGCGTCCACTCCCGCCCCGACGGGCCGGAAGAGCTCCCCTGGACCCAGCACGCCGCCGGCACCCTCGTCGCCGGCGAGCACCACGCCGGCTTCGACGCCACCGCCTGGCCCCCCGCCGACGCGCGTCCCCTGGACCTCGACGGCTTCTACGACCGCATGGCCGACACCGGCTTCGGATACGGCCCCCTGTTCCAGGGGCTGCGCGCCGCCTGGCGCAGCGGCGACGACGTCTACGCCGAGGTGACCCTGCCTCAGGCGAACAGCTCCGACACGGCGTCCGGTGCGTCGTTCGGCATTCACCCGGCCCTGCTGGACGCCGCCCTGCACGCCGCGGCCTTCGCCGACCTGGGCGAGCACGCCCGCGGCGGCCTGCCCTTCTCGTGGCAGGACGTGACCTTGCACGCGAGCGGCGCGAGCACGGTCCGCGTGAAGCTGACCCCGGCCGAGGACGACGCGGTGGCGATCGCCGTCGCGGACACCAACGGCGCCCCCGTCGCCTCCATCGGCTCGCTGGTCCTGCGCACCATGCCCGACGAGCGGATCGGCGCCGCCAACTCCCTCGTCCGCGACGCCCTGTTCGAGCTGCGCTGGACCGAACCGCGCCAGGCCGCCCAGGCGGCGCCCGCCTCGGCCGCCGTCCTCGGCCCGGACCTCTTCGGCCTGGAGCGGGCCCTTTCGTCGCCGGACCTCACGGTCACGGCGCTGCCCGGCCCGGACGCCGCCACCAACGCCCCGGAGGTGGTCCTCGCCTCCGTCGCGGGTGCGGACGGTGACGCGGTCGTCACCTCCGTGCACGCCCGCACCGCCCACGTCCTTCAGCGCCTGCGGACCTGGCTGGAGGACGAGCGGTACGCCGCGTCCCGGCTGGTCTTCGTCACCCGTGGCGCGGTCGCCACCGACGCGCGGCAGGCGCCCGACCCGGTGGCCGCCGCCGTCTGGGGCCTGGTGCGGGCCGCGCAGAGCGAACACCCCGGCCGCTTCGGACTGCTGGACCTCGACCCCGCCTCCGCCGAGCCCGCCGCCCAGCCGGTGCTGCGGGCCCTGGCCCTGGACGAGCCGCAGGCCGCCGTCCGCGGCACCGCCGTGCGCACCGCGCGGCTCGCCCGCGCCCAGGCGCCGCAGGCCGCTGCGGAGTGGGACCCCGAGGGCACCGTGGTGCTCACCGGGGCCGCCGGCGGCCTGGGCCGGGTACTGGCCCGGCACCTGGTTGCCGAGCGCGGCGTACGGCACCTGCTGCTCGCCGGCCGCCGCGGCGCCGACGCCCCCGGCGCCAGGGAACTCGTGGCCGAACTGGCCGAGCACGGTGCCCAGGTGGCCATCACGGCATGCGACCTGGCCGACCGCGCGGCCGTGCAGCGGCTGCTGGCCGGTGTGCCCGCCGAGCACCCCGTCACCGCCGTCGTACACAGCGCCGGCACCCTCGACGACGGTGTGATCGAGTCGCTCACCCCCGAGCGGATCAGCGCGGTGCTGCGGCCCAAGGCCGACGCCGTCTGGCACCTCCACGAGGCCACCCGGGACCTGGACCTGGCCGCCTTCGTCGTCTTCTCCTCCCTCTCCGGCACCGTGGGCGCGGCGGGCCAGGGCAACTACGCCGCCGCCAACGCCTTCCTCGACGCGCTCGCCCAACTGCGCCGCGCCCAGGGCCTGCCGGGGCTCTCCCTGGCCTGGGGCCCGTGGGAGCCCACCGCCGGAATGACCGGCGGCCTGACGGACGAGGACCTCGAGCGCCTGGCCCGTATGGGCACGCCCGCGCTCACCGAGGAACAGGGCATCGCCCTCTTCGACGCGGCCACCGCCATGGACGCCGCCGTCCTGCTGCCGACCCGGCTCGACCTCTCCGTCCTGCGTGTCCAAGGTCTCCAGGGCGCAGTACCGCCGCTGTGGCGCGGCCTGATCCGCACCCCGGCCCGCCGCTCGGTGGTCTCGGGCTCGGAGGCCGCCGTCACCCTCGTACAGAAGTTGTCCCGGCTGGCGGAGACCGACCGCCGCGAGGTCGTGCTCGACCTCGTGGCCGGCCAAGTGGCCGCCGTACTCGGCCACGCCGGCACCGCCGACATCGACGCGCGGCGCCCGCTGCGGGACCTGGGCTTCGACTCGCTGACCGGCGTGGAACTGCGCAACCGGCTCAGCGCGGCCACCGGCCTGCGCACCGCCGCGACGGTCATCTTCGACTACCCGACGGTGGACGCTCTCGCCGCGCACCTCCTCGCCGAACTCATGGGCTCCGAAGCCGCCGCCGCGGCCGGCGCCCCCCGGGCCGCCGGCACCGCCGGCACCGCCATCAGCGAAGACCCCATCGTCATCGTCGGCATGAGCTGCCGCTACCCGGGTGGCGTCGCCTCGCCCGAGGACCTGTGGCGGCTGGTCAGCGAGGGCACCGACGCCATTTCGGGCCTGCCCACCGACCGCGGATGGGACCTGGACGCGCTCTACGACCCGGACCCGGACCGCACCGGCACCTCCTACTCCCGCTTCGGCGGATTCCTGCACACCGCCGCCGACTTCGACCCGGCCTTCTTCGGCATGAGCCCCCGCGAGGCCCTGGCCACCGACACCCAGCAGCGACTGCTCCTCGAAGCGTCCTGGGAGGCCATCGAGCGCGCGGGCATCGACCCGGTGTCCCTGGGCGGCAGCCAGACCGGCGTGTTCGCGGGCGTGATGTACAACGACTACGCCACGGTGCTCTCCGGCGGGCAGTTCGAGGGCCACCAGGGCAGCGGCACCGCCCCGAGCGTCGTCTCCGGGCGCGTCTCCTACACCCTGGGGCTCGAAGGCCCCGCCGTCACCGTCGACACGGCGTGCTCGTCCTCGCTGGTCGCCATGCACTGGGCGATGCAGGCGCTGCGCGCGGGGGAGTGCTCGCTCGCGCTGGCCGGCGGCGTCACGGTCATGTCGACGCCGGGTGCGCTCATCGAGTTCTCCCGGCAGCGCGGCCTGTCCCCGGACGGCCGCTGCAAGGCGTTCTCCGACAGCGCCGACGGCGTCGGCTGGTCCGAGGGCGTCGGCGTGCTCGTCCTGGAACGCCTCTCCGACGCCCGCCGTAACGGGCACCGGGTCCTGGCCGTGGTACGCGGCTCCGCCGTCAACCAGGACGGCGCCTCCAACGGCCTGACCGCCCCCAACGGCCCCTCCCAGCAGCGGGTGATCCGGCAGGCGCTGTCCGCCGCCGGCCTGTCCGCCACGGACATCGACGCGGTGGAGGGCCACGGCACCGGCACCACCCTCGGCGACCCCATCGAGGCCCAGGCCCTGCTCGCCGCCTACGGCCAGGACCGCGACCCGCAGAGCCCGCTGCTGCTGGGCTCCGTCAAGTCCAACGTCGGCCACACCCAGGCCGCGGCCGGCGTCGCCGGCGTCATCAAGATGGTCATGGCCATGCGCCACGGCGTGCTGCCCCGCACCCTGCACGCGGACGTGCCGTCCTCGCATGTGGAGTGGGGCTCCGGAGCGGTGCGTCTGCTGACCGAGGAGACGCCCTGGCCGCAGGCCGACCGGCCGCGCCGCGCCGCCGTCTCCTCCTTCGGCTTCAGCGGTACCAACGCCCACCTCATCGTCGAGGAGCCGCCGGCCGCCCCCGACCAGCGCGAACAGCCGGCGCTCACCCCGGCCGTCGTGCCCTGGACGCTGTCGGGCAAGAGCCGGGCGGCGCTGCGGGACCAGGCCGCCCGCCTGCGGTCCTTCCTCGACGAGCGCCCCGCCCTCGACCTGGCCGACGCCGCCCTCTCCCTCGCCACCACCCGCTCGGCCTTCGACCAGCGCGCCGTCGTCACCGGCGACCGCGACGAACTGCTGCGCGCACTGGCCGACCTGGCCGCCGACCGGCCCGGCTCCGCACTCACCGAGGGCGAGATCGGCGGCGCGGGCAAGCTGGCCGTGCTGTTCGCCGGGCAGGGCAGCCAGCGCCCCGGCGCGGGCCGTGAACTCGCCGCCCGCTTCCCCGCGTTCGCCCAGGCCCTCGACGAGGTGACCGCCGCCCTCGACGTGCACCTGGACCGTCCCCTCAAGGACGTCCTGCTCGCCCCGGAGGGCAGCCCCGAGGCGGCGCTGCTGGACCGCACCGAGTGGACCCAGCCCGCTCTGTTCGCCTTCGAGGTCGCGCTCTACCGGCTGCTGCGCACCTGGGGGATACGCCCCGACGTCCTGCTGGGCCACTCGGTCGGTGAGATCGCCGCCGCGCACGTCGCGGGCGTCCTCTCGCTCCCCGACGCGGCCCGTCTGGTCGCCGCGCGGGCACGGCTGATGCAGGCACTGCCCGCCGACGGCGCGATGATCTCCCTCGAAGCCACCGAGGACGAGGCCGCACCGTTGCTCGCCGGGCGCGAGCACGAGGTGTCCCTCGCCGCCGTCAACGGCCCCCGCGCCGTCGTCGTCGCCGGAGACCTGGCCGCGGCCGAGGAGATCGCCGCCCACTTCGCCGCACAGGGCCGCAAGACCAAGCGCCTGAAGGTCAGCCACGCCTTCCACTCGCCGCTCATGGAGCCCGCGCTCGACGGCCTGCGCGAGGTCGCCGCGCAGCTCACCTACGGCGCGCCGGAGGTGACCGTCATCTCCGGCCTCACCGGACGGCCCGCCACCGACGACGAACTGCGCTCGGCGGACTACTGGGTCGCACACGCGCGCGACGCCGTCCGCTTCGCCGACACCGTGCGCGCCGCGCAGACCTGCGGCGCCGGCACCTTCCTCGAACTCGGTCCCGACAGCGTGTTGTCGGCCCCGGCCCAGGACACCCTGGGCGATGACCCGGACGCGGACTTCGTCCCACTGCTGCGCGCCGGGCGCGGCGAGGAGCGCTGTGTGGCCACCGCGCTGGCCCGCCTGCACGTACGCGGCACGGCCGTCGACTGGCCCGCGTACTTCGCCGGCACCGGAGCACGCACGGTCGAGCTGCCCACCTACGCCTTCCAGCACGAGCGCTACTGGCCCGAACCGGCCCAGGTCCGCCTCGCGCAGGCCGCCGCCGACCCCGCGGACGCCGAGCTGTGGGGCGCCGTCGAACGCGGCGACGCCGCGGAGCTGGCCGCTCTCCTCGGGCTGCGCGACGAACAGCACGCCTCCCTGTACGCGCTGCTGCCCGCGCTGTCCTCCTGGCGCCAGCACCGGCACGAGAAGGCGCTGCTGGACTCCACCCGCTACCGCGTCGCCTGGCGCCCCGTGCAGGCGGCCGCCGCGCCCGTACTCGACGGCACCTGGCTGCTCGTCACCGCCGACAGCATCGACAGCGACGAGATCCTTGACGCGCTGCGTGGCCACGGCGCCCAGTTCGAGACCCTCGTACTGGACGATGCCTGCCGCGAACGCGCCGAACTCGCCGCCCGGCTCGACGCCGCAGGCGCGGCGACAGGCGCCTTCTCCGGCATCCTGTCCCTGCTCCCGCTCGCCGACCGGCCCGGCCACCGGCCCGGCGCCGAACCGTCGGCCGGGCTCGCACTCAGCCTCGTGCTGACCCAGGCGCTCACGGACACCCGGCTCGACGCCCCCCTGTGGACCTTGACCCGCGGCGCGGTCACCACCGGCCCGGCCGACCCGCTCACCAATCCCCTCCAGGCGGCGGTCTGGGGGCTGGGCCGGGTCGCCGCCCTGGAGCACCCGCAGCTGTGGAGCGGCCTGATCGACCTGCCGGCCACCCTCGACGCCCCCGCCACGCAGCATCTCGTCAGCGCGCTGGCAGCACAGGGCGGCGAGGACCAGATCGCCGTCCGCGGCACCGGAGCACTCGGCCGGCGCCTGGTGCGCCACCCACAGGCAGAACTGCCGCCCGCCGACGCGTTCACCGCGCGCGGCACCGTGCTCGTCACCGGCGGCACCGGAGCGCTCGGCGCCGAGGCCGCCCGCTGGCTCGCCCGCAGCGGCGCCGACCACCTCCTCCTCACCAGCCGCCGCGGCCCCGACGCCCCCGGGGCCGCTGAACTGGCCGCGGAAATCGAGGAGCTGGGTGCCAAGGTCACCGTCGCGGCCTGCGACACCGCCGACCGCGGCGCGCTCACCGCACTCCTGGCCTCCGTACCCCCGAAGCACCCGCTGACCGGCGTCGTGCACGCGGCCGGCGTCGGCCAGAACGCCCCCCTGACCGAAACCCCCCTGGACGCCGCCGCACAGGCGATGGCCGCCAAGATGCTCGGCGCGGCCCACCTCGACGCCCTCCTGGACGGCCACGACCTCGACTTCTTCGTCCTCGTCTCCTCGATCGCCGGAGTGTGGGGCAGCGCCGGGCAGAGCGCCTACGGCGCCGCCAACGCCTACCTCGACGCCCTCGCCGAGCAGCGGCGCGCCCGCGGCCTGCCCGCGACCTCGGTGGCCTGGGGACCCTGGGCCGAGGCAGGCATGGCCACTCACGAGGCCGTCACCGACCAGCTCCACAAGCGCGGACTGCGCTTCCTCGCGCCCGCGAGCGCCCTGGCCGAACTGCGTCGCGCACTCGTCCACGACGATGTCACGGTCACCGTCGCCGACATCGACTGGGAGCGCTACCACCCCGTCTTCACCTCCGCCCGCCCCAGCGTCCTGTTCGACGAACTGCCCGACGTCCAAGCCCTCGGACGCGCCGACGGCGACGCCGAGAGCGCCGCGCCTCAGTTCGCCGCACGCCTCAGCGGCCTGGACCGGGACGAGCAGGAGCGGCTGCTGGCCGACCTGGTGCGTGCCGAGGCGGCCATCGCCCTCGGCCACGACTCCGCGGACGCCATCGCGGAGCGGCGGGCCTTCCGCGACGCCGGCTTCGACTCACTCACCGCCGTGGAACTGCGCAAGCGGCTGGCCGCCCGCACCGGCCTGGCCCTGCCCGCCACCCTCGTCTTCGACCACCCGACCCCCGCCGTCCTCGCCCGCCACCTGCGCGAGGAACTCCTGGGCACCGGCGGCGATCCGACCGCGGCCGTGGCTGTGTCGTCATCGGGCCGCTTCGACGAGCCCATCGCCATCGTCGGCATGAGCTGCCGCTTCCCCGGCGGCGTCCGCTCCCCGCGGCAGCTGTGGGACCTGGTCAGCGAGGGCGTCGACGCCATCACCGACTTCCCCGTCAACCGCGGCTGGAACACCGGCCTCTACCACCCCGACCCGGACAACCCGGGCACGACGTACTCCACCCAGGGCGGATTCCTGCACGACGCGGGCGAGTTCGACGCCTCCTTCTTCGGCATCTCGCCGCGCGAGGCCCTGTCGATGGACCCCCAGCAGCGGCTGCTGCTGGAGACCACCTGGGAGGCGTTCGAGCAGGCCGGCATCGACCCCACCACCGTCCACGGCACCGCGACCGGGACCTTCATCGGCTCCACCTACCAGGAGTACGGACTCGGCGTCGAGGACAGCTCCGCCGGCCACCTGGTGACCGGCACCAGCCCCAGCGTGCTCTCCGGGCGCCTGGCCTACCTCTTCGGCCTCGAAGGTCCTGCGGTCACCGTCGACACCGCCTGCTCCTCGTCCCTGGTCGCCCTGCACCTGGCCTGCCAGTCACTGCGCAACGGCGAGAGCGCGCTGGCGCTGGCCGGCGGCGCGACCGTGATGACCAACCCCAACCCGTTCGTCGCCTTCAGCCGGCAGCGGGCCCTGGCCGGCGACGGCCGCTGCAAGGCGTTCTCCGACAGCGCCGACGGCATGACCCTCGCTGAAGGCGTCGGCGTCCTCGTCCTGGAGCGCCTCTCTGACGCCCAGCGCAACGGGCACGAGATCCTCGCCGTCGTACGCGGCTCGGCCATCAACCAGGACGGCGCCTCCAACGGCCTGTCCGCCCCCAACGGCCCCTCCCAGCAACGCGTCATCCGCCAGGCCCTGGCCAACTCGGGGCTGGCCCCGGCGGACATCGACGCCGTCGAGGCCCACGGCACCGGCACCGCCCTCGGCGACCCCATCGAGGCCCAGGCCCTGCTCGCCGCCTACGGCCAGGACCGCGACCCGCAGAGCCCGCTGCTGCTGGGCTCCGTCAAGTCCAACATCGGCCACACCCAGTCGGCGGCCGGCGTCGCCGGCGTCATCAAGATGGTCCTGGCCCTGCGCCACGGACAGCTGCCGCGCACCCTGCACGCCGACACCCCCTCCAGCCACGTCGACTGGGCCCCCGGCACCGTTTCCCTGCTGCACGAACCCGCCGACTGGCCCGAGGGCGAGCGCCCGCGCCGCTGCGCGGTCTCCTCCTTCGGCATCAGCGGGACCAACGCCCACACCGTCCTCGAAGAGGCCCCCCGCCCGCACGAGACAACCCCCGCGCGGGCGGTACCCCCGGCCGGCGGCGCCATCCCCTGGGTGCTGTCCGCCCGGACCCCGGGCGCGCTGCGCGCCCAGGCGGTCAACCTCGCCGCCCGCCTCGACGGCGAGCAGGCACCCGACGCCCTCGACGTCGGCCACACCCTGGTGGCCACGCGCACCCTCTTCGACCACCGCGCCGTCGTCGTCGGCACCGACGACCAGACCCGGCGCGCAGCCCTCGACGCCCTCGCCACCGGCGGCTCCGCACCCGGCGTCGTCCAAGGTGCGGCCGGCACCGACGGCAAGACCGTCTTCGTCTTCCCCGGCCAGGGCTCCCAGTGGATCGGCATGGGAGCGCGGCTCCTCGAGGAGTCCCCGGTCTTCGCCGAGCGCCTGACCGAATGCGCCACCGCCCTCTCGGAGTTCGTCGACTGGTCCCTGCTCGACGTGCTGCGCCAGGCCGAAGGCGCGCCGACCCTGGACCGCGTCGACGTCGTCCAGCCCGCCTCCTTCGCCGTCATGGTCTCCCTGGCCGCGCTGTGGACCTCCCACGGCATCACCCCCGACGCCGTGGTCGGCCACTCGCAGGGTGAGATCGCCGCGGCCGCCGTCGCCGGGGCGCTCTCCCTGGAGGACGCGGCCCGCGTCGTCGCGCTGCGCAGCCAGGCCATCGCCCGCGGGCTGGCCGGATCCGGCGGCATGCTGTCGGTCCCGCTGCCCGTCGCCGACGTCGAACAGCGCCTCGGCGCGTACGAGGGCCTGTCCGTCGCCGCCGTCAACGGGCCGCGGTCCGTCGTCGTCGCCGGCGCCACCGCGCCGATGGACGCCCTGGTCGCCGAGCTGACCGCCGAGGACATCCGCGCCAAGCGCATCGCCGTGGACTACGGCTCGCACTCCGCGCAGGTCGAGCTGCTGCGGGACGAACTCCACACCGTCCTCGCGCCCATCAGCCCGCGCCCCGCCCAGGTGCCCTTCTTCTCCACCGTCACCGGCGACTGGCTGGACACCACCGGCCTCGACGCCGACTACTGGTACACCAACCTCCGCCAGACCGTCCGCTTCGAACCCTCCATCCGTGAACTCCTCGCCCACAACCACCGCTTCTTCATCGAGGTCAGCTCCCACCCCGTCCTCTCCATGGCCATCCAGGAGACGGCCGAAGGGGCCGGCGGCCCGGCCGCCGTACTCGGCACGCTGCGGCGCGAGACCGGCGGCATGGACCGCTTCTTGACCTCGCTCGCCGAGGCGTTCGTCCGTGGCGCCGACGCCAACTGGACCGGAGTCTTCGCCGCCACCGGCGCCCGCCGGGTGCCGCTGCCCACGTACGCCTTCCAGCGCGAGCACCTGTGGGCGATCCCCGACCGGTCCCAGGACCGGCGCGAAGCGGACCCCGCGGACGCGGAGTTCTGGACGGCGGTCGAGGAGGAGGACGTCGACGCGCTCGCCTCCAGCCTGCGCCTGGACCGCACCTCCCTGGCCCCGGTCCTTCCGGCCCTCTCGCACTGGCACAAGCGCCGCCGCGACCTGTCCACCGTGGACTCCTGGCGCTACCGCGCCACCTGGAAGCCGCTGACCAGCCTGCCCACGGCGGCCCTGACAGGCACCTGGCTCGTCGTCGCCCCCGAAGGGGCCGATACCGACACCCTCACCGGTGTCCTCACCGCCCACGGCGCCGACCCGCGCACCCTCGTCCTGGACGACGCCTGCGCCGACCGCGCGACCCTGACCGCGCGCCTGACCGGCCTCGGCGACGCGGCGGACCTCACGGGCGTGGTGTCCCTGCTGGCCGAGGCCGAGGAGGGGAGCGCAACGCACCCGGCGCTCACCCGCGGACTCGCCCTGACCCTCGCGCTCGTCCAGGCACTCGGCGACGCCGGAATCGACGCACCCCTGTGGTGCCTGACCCAAGGAGCCGTCTCCACCGGCCGCGCGGACCGGCTGACCCACCCCGACCAGGCCCAGATCCTCGGCCTCGGCTGGACCGCCGCCCTCGAACACCCGCAGCGCTGGGGCGGCCTGGTCGACCTGCCCGAGCGGCTCGACCAGCGAGCCGGTGAGCGCCTGGCCGCCGTCCTGACCGGCCGCAGTGGCGAGGACCAACTCGCCCTGCGTGCCTCGGGTGTCCTCACCCGCCGCGTCGTACGCGCAGCCGGTGCCGTCCCCGCCCCGGCTCGCCCCTGGACGCCGCGGGGCACCACCCTCGTCACCGGCGGCACCGGCACCCTCGCCCCGCACCTGGCCCGCTGGCTCGCCCAGCAGGGCGCCGAGCACATCGTGCTCACCAGCCGCCGCGGCCCGGCGGCACCCGGCGCCGACGAACTCGTCCGGGAACTGGCCGAGTCGGGCTGCGAAGCCAGTGTCGTCGCCTGTGACCTGACCGACCGCGACGCGGTGGCCCAGATGCTCGCCGCGCTGGAGGCCGAGGGCCGCAGCGTACGCAATGTCGTGCACACCGCCGTCACCATCGAGCTGGCGGCGCTGGACGAGACGACTCCCGACGACTTCGCGAAGGTCATGGACGCCAAGGTCACCGGCGCCCGGCATCTGGACGAACTCCTCGGCGACGACCTCGACGCCTTCGTCCTGTACTCCTCCACCGCCGGCATGTGGGGAAGCGGCGCGCACGCCGCCTACGTCGCCGGCAACGCCTACCTGAACGCCCTGGCCGAAAACCGCCGCACCCGCGGCGCCCGTGCCACCGCCGTCTCCTGGGGCATCTGGGCCGACGACCTCAAGCTCGGCCGCGTCGACCCCGGCCAGATCCGCCGCAGCGGACTGGTCTTCATGGACCCCCAACTGGCCCTCACCGGCCTGCGGCAGGCCCTCGACGACGACGAGACGGTCCTGGCCATCGCGGACGTGGACTGGGAGCGCTACTACCCCGTCTTCACCGCCGCACGGCCCACCCCGCTCTTCGAAGACCTCCCCGAGATCCGGCAGTTGGAACAAGAGGGCACCGAAGGCTCGGACTCCCGCAGCGAGTTCGCCACCCGGCTCCTCGGGCTGGAAGCCGTTGAGCAGGACCGGCTTCTGCTGGACCTCGTCCGCACCGAGGCGGCCACCGCACTCGGCCACGCCTCACCCGAGGTCCTCTCCGAACAACGCGCCTTCCGCGACGTCGGCTTCGACTCGCTGACCGCCGTCGACCTGCGCAACCGCATCGCCGCCGTGACCGGGCTCGCCCTGCCGAGCACCATGGTCTTCGACTACCCCAACCCGCTCGCGCTCGTCGCCTTCCTCCGCGAGTCCATCGCCGGGTCCGCCACGGGCACCGCCGCCGCCACAACCACGACCACCGCCGTCGCCGACGACGAGCCCATCGCCATCATCGGCATGAGCTGCCGCTACCCCGGCGGCGTCGGCTCCCCGGAGGACCTGTGGCGCCTGGTCGCCGAAGGCGGCGACGCCATCAGCGAGTTCCCCGCCGACCGCGGCTGGGACACCGAGGGCCTGTACGACCCCGACCCGGACCGGGCGGGTCACACGTACTCGGTCCGCGGCGGATTCCTGCACGACGCCGCCGACTTCGACGCCTCCTTCTTCGGCATCTCGCCCCGAGAGGCCCTGGCCATGGACCCCCAGCAGCGCCTGCTGCTGGAGACCTCCTGGGAGGCGATGGAGCGCGCCGGGATCGACCCCGCCACCCTGCGCGGCAGCGGCACCGGCACGTTCATCGGCGCCAGCTACCAGGACTACGGAGCCTTCGGCGCGAGCCCGGACAGCGCCGAGGGCCACCTGATCACCGGCACCATCTCCAGCGTCCTGTCCGGCCGGCTCTCCTACACCTACGGCTTCGAGGGCCCGGCCGTCTCCCTCGACACCGCCTGCTCCTCCTCCCTGGTCGCCCTGCACCTGGCCTGCCAGTCCCTGCGCAACGGCGAGAGCTCCCTGGCCCTCGCAGGCGGCGTCAGCATCATGTCCACGCCCGGCGCGTTCGTCGGCTTCAGCCGGCAGCGCGCCATGGCGGCCGACGGCCGCTGCAAGGCCTACTCCGACCAGGCCGACGGCATGAGCCTGGCCGAAGGCGTCGGCCTCGTCCTCGTCGAGCGGCTGTCCGACGCCCGCCGCAACGGACACCAGGTCCTGGCCGTCATCCGGGGCTCCGCCGTCAACCAGGACGGCGCCTCCAACGGACTGACCGCGCCCAACGGCCCCTCCCAGCAGCGCGTCATCCGCCAGGCCCTGACCAACGCCGGCGTCCCGGCTGCCGAGGTCGACGTCATCGACGGACACGGCACCGGTACCGCCCTCGGCGACCCCATCGAGGCCCAGGCCCTGCTCGCCACCTACGGCCAGGACCGCGACGTACACAGCCCGCTGCTGCTGGGCTCCGTCAAGTCCAACATCGGCCACACCCAGATGGCGTCCGGCGTCGCCAGCGTCATCAAGATGGTCATGGCCATGCGCCACGCCACCGTGCCGCAGAGCCTGCACATCGACCAGCCCTCCTCGCACGTCGACTGGGGCTCCGGCGCCATCCACCTGCTCACCGAGCCGCTGCCCTGGCCGAGCACCGGACACCCGCGCCGCGCGGGCGTCTCCTCCTTCGGACTCAGCGGCACCAACGTCCACACCATCCTCGAACAGGCCCCGGAAGACCGGCCCGAGACAGACGAGGAAGGCACTGCCACCGCACCGGCCCGCCCGGCCGACCCCACCCCCCTCCCCCTGACCCTGTCCGGACGCACCGAAGCGGCCCTGCGGGCCCAGGCCGGACGGCTCCTGACCCACCTCGCCGACCACCCCCACCTCCCGCTCACCGACCTCGCCCTCTCCCTCGCCACCTCCCGCGCCGCCCTGGAGCACCGCGCGGCCGTCGTCACCGACGACCCCGACACCCTCACCCGCGCCCTGACCGCGCTGCGCGACGCGGCCCCCGACGGCTCACTGCTCACCGGCAGCCCGGACCGCGGCCGGCTGGCCTTCCTCTTCACCGGCCAGGGCAGCCAGCGCCCCGGAATGGGACGCGAGCTCTACGACCGCCACCCGGTCTACGCCGAGGCCCTGGACGCCGTACTGGCCCGCTTCGACCTCGAACTCGACCGCCCGCTGCGGGAGATCCTCTTCGCCGAGCCCGGCACCCCCGAGGCCGAGCTGCTGGACGACACCGGCTACACCCAGCCGGGCCTCTTCGCCCTCGAAGTGGCGCTGTTCCGCCTCGCCGAGTCCTGGGGCCTGCGCCCCGACTACGTCGCGGGCCACTCCATCGGCGAGTTCGTCGCGGCGCACGCCGCCGGAGTCCTCTCCCTGGAGGACGCCTGCACCCTCGTCGCGGCCCGCGGCCGCCTGATGGCGGCCCTGCCCCCGGGTGGCGCCATGGCCTCCGTCGAGGCCGCCGAGGACGAGGTGCTGCCCCTCCTCCCGGAGTACGAAGGGCGCCTGTCCGTCGCCGTCGTCAACACCCCGACGTCCCTGGTCGTCTCGGGCGACGAGGACGCGGTACGCGCCGTGGCGGCCCACTTCCACGAGCTCGGCCGCCGCACCAAGCGGCTGCGGGTCAGCCACGCCTTCCACTCGCCGCACATGGACGCGATGCTGGACGACTTCGCCCGCGCCGCCGAAGGCGTCACCTTCCACGCGCCGTCGCTGCCGCTGGTGTCGACCCTGACCGGCGAGCCGACCACGGCCGATGAACTGTGCTCGCCGCAGTACTGGACCCGGCAGGTCCGCGACACCGTCCGCTTCGCCGACGCCGTACGGCACCTCACCGAGCACGGTGTGACGACCTTCTTCGAGCTCGGCCCGGACGCCGTACTCAGCGGCGCGGTACGCGAGTGCACCGGCGAGCAGACCTCCGCCACCGCCATCCCGGCCCTGCGCCGCGACCGGCCCGAGGCCCCGGCACTGACCACGGCACTGGCCCGGCTCCACCTCAACGGGGTACGCGTCGACTGGACCGCCGTGTTCGCGGGCAGCGGCGCCCGGCGGATCGATCTGCCCACCTACCCCTTCCAGCGCGAGCGCTACTGGCCCGAGGCAGCCGCCGAAACCGCCGCACCCGCACACCCCGCCGACGCGGCGGACGCGGAGTTCTGGTCGGCCGTCGAGCGCGCGGACCTCGAGTCCCTGGGCTCCTCGCTGGACCTGGACGACGACACCCTCACCGCCGTCGTGCCCGCCCTCTCCTCCTGGCGGCGCAAGAGCCGGGAGCGCTCCACCGTCGACGGCTGGCGCTACCGGACCACCTGGAAGCCCCTGACCGGCACGTCCGCCGCCGGACACCCGGCCGGGACCTGGCTGGTGCTCGCACCGGCCGACGGCGACCGCGCCTGGACCGACTCGGTCGTCGGCGCCCTGGGGACCGACTCCGTACGGGTCGAGGTGACCGCTGCGCAGCGCCGGGACCTGGGCGAGCGACTGAGTGAACTCGCCGTCGAACACGGTGAGTTCGCGGGCGTCCTGTCCCTGCTGGCGACGGCCGGCGAAGGCGCCGAGGGCGACGATGACGCCACGAACGCGGGCCTGCTGCTGACGGCGACCGCCGTCCAGGCCCTGGGTGACGCCGGCATCGAAGCCCCGCTGTGGTGCGTGACCCGCACCGCCGTGGCCGTGGACCGCGCCGAACACCCGGCCCGCCCCGCCCAGGCCGCAGTCTGGGGCCTGGGCAGAGTGGCCGCGCTGGAGCACCCGCAGCGCTGGGGCGGCCTCGTCGACCTCCCCGACGAGCTCGACGGCACCACCCTGCGCCGCCTGGCCACCGTCCTGGCCGACAGCGGCGGCGAGGACCAGCTCGCCCTGCGCACCACCGCGGCCTTCGTCCGCCGGCTGGTACACCACCGCGTCGCACCGGCCCCCGAGGCGGCCGCGTTCCCCGTGTTCCGCCCCACCGGAACCGTGCTTGTCACCGGCGGCACCGGCGCGCTGGGTGGCCACGTCGCCCGATGGCTGGCCGGTGCGGGCGCCGAGCACCTGCTCCTGGTCAGCCGTCGCGGAACCGACGCCCCCGGCGCCGGTGAACTGACCGTAGAACTCGAGGACTTGGGCGCCAAGGTCACCATCGCGGCGTGCGACACCGCCGACCGCGACGCGCTCGCCGCCGTACTGGCCTCGATCCCCGACGAGCACCCGCTCACCGCCGTGTTCCACACCGCCGGCACCGTCGACGACGGCACCCTGGACACGCTCACCCCCGACCAGTTCACCTCCGTCCTGCGCGCCAAGGTCACCGCCACCCTCAACCTGCACGAGACGACCCGCGACCGGGACCTGACCGCCTTCGTACTCTTCTCCTCCGTCGCCGGCACTCTCGGCGCACCCGGCCAGGGCAACTACGCCGCCGCCAACGCCTTCCTCGACGCCTTCGCCGAACACCGCCGCGCCCACGGCCTGCCCGCCACCTCGCTGGCCTGGGGCCCCTGGGCCGAGACCGGCATGGCGGCCGACGGCACCGGCATCCAGGACCGCGTCCGCCGCGGCGGCTTCACCCCCATGGCACCCCCACTCGCCCTCACCGCCCTGCGCCAGGCGATCGAACAGGACACCACGACGCTGACCCTCGCGGACATCGACTGGCAGCGCTACGCGAGCGTGTTCACCGCACTGCGCCCCAGCCCCTTCGTCGGCGACCTGCCCGAACTGCTCCGGGCCGCGCCGCCCGCCGGGACACCGGAAGCCGCCCTGCGGGAACCGGCCCTGCGCCCGCGGCTCGCCGGACTCTCCCCGGCCGCCCGCCCGCGCTTCGTCCTGGACCTGGTACGCACCCAGGTGGCCGCCGTCCTCGGACACACCGGCACCTCGGACATCGGTGCCGACCGCGCCTTCAGCGACCTCGGATTCGACTCGCTGACCACCGTCGAACTGCGGAACACCCTGACGGCCACCACCGGCCTGAAGCTGCCCGCCACCCTCGTCTACGACTACCCGACCCCGACCGCCCTCGCCGACTTCCTGCTCGCCGAACTCCTCGGCACGCTGCCCGAGCCCGGCACCGGCACCCCGGCCCTCGCCGGCCGCGCGGCGGACGACGACCCCATCGCCATCGTCGGCATGAACTGCCGCTTCCCCGGCGGCGTACGGTCCCCCGAGGACCTCTGGCAGCTGCTGAGCCGCGGTGAGGACGCGATCGGCGGATTCCCCGCGGACCGCGGCTGGGACCTGGACGCGCTCGCCCAGGGAGCCTCCGCGACCCTCGAAGGCGGATTCCTCGACGGCGTCGGCCTCTTCGACGCCCCCTTCTTCGGCATCGCGCCCCGCGAGGCCCTGGCCATGGACCCCCAGCAGCGCCTGCTGCTGGAGACCTCCTGGGAAGCGTTCGAGCGCGCCGGAATCGACGCGACCACCCTGCGCGGCAGCCGCACCGGCGTCTTCGTCGGCACCAACGGCCAGGACTACGCCACGCTCCTGCGCCAGGGCGCCGGCACCGCCGACGTACGCGGCCATGTCGCCACCGGCAACACCGCCAGCGTCATGTCAGGACGCCTCTCGTACGCCTTCGGCCTGGAGGGCCCGGCCGTCACCATCGACACCGCCTGCTCCTCCGCGCTGGTCGCCCTGCACATGGCCGCAGGCGCCCTGCGCAGCGGCGAGTGCACCCTCGCCCTGGCCGGCGGCGTCTCGGTCATGTCCAGCCCCGACTCCTTCACCGAGTTCACGGTCCAGGGCGGGCTGGCCCCCGACGGGCGGTGCAAGCCGTTCGCCGACGCGGCCGACGGCACGAGCTGGTCCGAGGGCGTGGGCGTCCTCCTCCTGGAACGCCTCTCCGACGCGCGCCGCAACGGCCACGACGTATGGGGCATCGTGCGCGGCACCGCCGTCAACCAGGATGGCGCCTCCAACGGACTGACCGCGCCCAGCGGACGGGCCCAGCAGCGCGCCATCCGCCAGGCCCTCGCCGACGCCGACCTCACCCCCGCCGACGTCGATGTCGTCGAGGCGCACGGCACCGGCACCACCCTCGGCGACCCCATCGAGGCCAACGCCCTGATCGCCGCCTACGGACAGGACAGGCAACACCCGCTGCTGCTCGGCGCCGTCAAGTCGAACCTGGGCCACACCCAGGCCGCCGCCGGCGTCGCCGGCACCATCAAGGTGCTCCTGGCGATGCGCCACGGCGTCCTGCCCAAGACCCTGCACCTCAACTCCCCGTCCTCGCACGTCGACTGGACGGACGGCACGGTCTCGCTCCTCACCGAGCAGCAGGAGTGGCCGGAGACCGGGCATGCCCGGCGGGCCGGCGTCTCCGCCTTCGGCGTCAGCGGCACCAACGCCCACGTCATCATCGAGCAGGCGCCGGACGCCGAGGAGCCCGTGGCACCGGAGCCCGCCACGGTGCCAGGCGTCGTGCCCTGGCCGGTGTCGGGCAAGTCCGAGGCCGCGCTGGCGGCAGGGATCGAGCGGGTCTCCGCGCTGACCGGTCCCTCACCGGTCGACGTGGGCCACTCCCTCGCGACCGGCAGGGCGGCGTTCGCCCACCGCGCGGTCCTCGCGGCAGACGGAGAGGGCGTACGGGAACTCGCACGCGGCGTCGCCCAGGAGACCGACGGGAAGCTGGCGGTGCTGTTCTCGGGCCAGGGCGCTCAACGAGTGGGCATGGGCCGTGAGTTGTACGGCCGCTTCCCGGTGTTCGCCGAGGCGTTGGACGAGGTGCTGGGGCACTTCGACGCCGGGTTGCGGGAGGTGATGTTCGGCGATGCGGAGGGCTTGGACGAGACCGGGTTCACCCAGCCGGCGCTGTTCGCCATCGAGGTGGCGCTGTTCCGTCTGACCGAGTCCCTGGGTGTGCGGCCGGACTTCGTGGCCGGGCATTCGATCGGTGAGATCGCGGCGGCGCATGTGGCCGGGGTGTTCTCGCTGGCGGACGCGTGTGCGCTGGTAGCGGCGCGGGCGCGGCTGATGCAGGCCCTCCCGGCCGGTGGTGCGATGGTGGCCGTCCAGGCGACGGAGAGCGAGGTGGCCGAGCGGCTGGTCGACGGGGTGTCGATCGCGGCGGTCAACGGCCCGGAGTCGGTGGTGATCGCAGGGGCGGAGTCACACGTCCTGCGGATTGCCGCGGAGCTGGCGGCCCAGGGGCGCAAGACCCAGCGCCTGTCGGTGAGCCACGCCTTCCACTCGCCGTTGATGGAGCCGATGCTGGAGGACTTCCGGCGGGTGGCCGAGGGGCTGTCGTACGAGGCTCCGCGGATCGCGCTGGTGTCGAACCTCACCGGTGAACTCGCCACCGAGGACGTCGTCCGCTCGGCGGAGTACTGGGTGCGGCATGTGCGCGAGACCGTGCGTTTCGCCGACGGTGTGCGTGCCCTGGCCGCCGAAGGGGCGACTGTCTTCCTGGAGCTGGGCCCGGACGGCGTGCTCACCGCGATGGCCCAGCACACCCTGGACGGCACCGCGACCGCCGTTCCGGCCCTGCGCAAGGACCGGCCCGAAGAGACCGCCCTGCTCACCGCCCTCGCGCACCTGCACGTCGTAGGCGTCGAGGTGGACTGGTCCGGGATCTTCACCGGCACCGGCGCCCGCCGCGTGGACCTGCCCACCTACCCCTTCCAGCAGCAGTGGTACTGGCCGGACGGCGCGCCCGCGGCGGATGCGCGGACCGGTTCGCAGGACCCCGTGGACGCCGAGTTCTGGGACGCGGTGGAGCGCGCGGACCTCGCGTCGCTCTCGGCCGACCTGGAGCTGGACGACGCCGCGCTGTCGGCGCTCGTACCCGCCCTGTCCGCCTGGCGCCGCAAGCGCGTCGAGCGCTCAACCGTAGACGGCTGGCGCTACCACGTCACCTTCAAGCCGCTGACCGGCACCGCTCCCGGCACCCTCGCCGGACCGTGGCTGGCGCTCGTTCCGACGGGCGGCGCCGACGACGAGTGGACCGCCGCCGTGCTCGCGGCCCTCGGCGAGTCGGCCGTCACCGTTGAAGCCGACGCGACCGACCGCGGCGCGCTCGCCGGACGGCTCGTCGAACTCGCCGCACAGGGAACCGAGTTCACCGGAGTGGTGTCCCTTCTCGCGGCCTCGTACGCCGACGCCCTCCCCTCCGGACCGGCATGGCCCGACGAGGCGCTGCGGGCACTGGCCGACGCCGGAATCGCCGCCCCGCTGTGGTGCGTCACCCGCGGCGCCGTGTCGGTGGGCCGCTCGGAAACCGAAGTCAGCGTCGCCCAGGCGGCGGTATGGGGGCTCGGCAGGGTCGCGGCCCTGGACCACCCGGACCGCTGGGGGGGCCTGGTCGACGTACCGCAGGTGCTCGACCGGCGCTCGGCCGAACGGCTCCGCGCCGTACTGTCCGGCACCGGCGACGAGGACCAGGTGGCACTGCGGCCCTCCGGAGTCTTCGGGCGACGGCTGGTGCGCGCCACGGACGACCCCCCCACAGCCCCGTGGCAGCCGACCGGCACGGTCCTGGTCGTCGGCCCGGCGTCCGGCACCGGCGGACACTGCGCCCGCTGGCTCGCCGAACAGGGCGCCCGGCACCTGCTGCTGGCCGACCCCACCGCGGCGGACACGGCGCGGCTGCGCGCCGAACTCGACGCCCTGGGCGTTCTGTTGACGGTGCTCGACTGCGCACCGGCCGACGGCGAGGCGCTGCTGACCGCGCTCGCCGCGCTCCCGGCACAGGAGCCGCTGACCGCCGTGGTCCACACGGACGGGCCGTCCGACGCCGACGCGTACGGACCCGCCACCGCCGAGGACCCCGGCGCCGCTCTGGCTGCGCTGTACGCGGACGTGGAGAGCCTGGCGGCCGTGGCCGAGGCGGCGGCCGGCGACCGCCCCCTGGACGCGTTCGTCCTCTTCTCCTCGATCGCCGGGACCTGGGGTGCCGGAGGCCGGGGCACCGAGGCGGCGGCCGGAGCCCAACTCGAAGCCCTCGCACGCACGTTGTGCGCACGCGGACTGCCCGCCATGTCCGTCTCGTGGGGCGGCTGGGCCGACACCGCCTCCGACAGCCTGGCCGCCCACCTGAGGGCCAACGGGCTGCCCGCGATGGACCCCGCGCGGGCCCTGACCGCGCTTGCTCGCTCCCTTGGCACCGGCGCCCCCTCGGTGACGGTCGCCGACGTACGGTGGGACGCCTTCGCGCCCGCCTTCACCCGCAACCGGCCGAGCGCCCTCTTCGCGGAACTGCCCGAGGCCCGCGAGGCGCTGGCGGACCTGGGCGGCACCGAGACGGACACGGCGGGCACCGCCACCGGCCTGCGGGCCGAACTCGCCACCCGCCCGGACGCGGAACGCACCGAGATCCTGGTGGCCCTGGTCCGCGACCGGGTGGCCGCGGTGCTCGGCTTCGCGGACGCCGGCGCCGTACCCTCCGGCCAGGCGTTCAAGGACCTCGGCCTCGACTCGCTGACCGCCGTCGACCTGCGCAACAAGCTCGCCACCGCGACGGGGCTGACCCTGCCCGCCACCCTCGTCTTCGACTACCCCACGGCCGACGCGCTCGCCGATCACCTACGGGCCGAACTCCTCGGCGAGGACGGGGAGGAACTCCCCGCGGCGGCGCGGGCGAAGGACGCCGGCACCGCCGAGGACCCCGTCGTCATCGTCGGCATGAGCTGCCGCTACCCGGGCGGGATCCGCTCGCCCGAGGACCTGTGGCAGCTGGTCATGGGCGAAACGGACGCCATCGGAGGCTTCCCCACAGACCGCGGCTGGGACCTGGACCGGCTGCTGCACGGCGACCGGGACGGCCGCGGCCGCACCGTCACCAGCGAAGGCGGATTCCTCTACGGCGTAGCCGACTTCGACCCCGGATTCTTCGGGATCTCACCGCGCGAGGCCATGGTGATGGACCCGCAGCAGCGCATCCTCCTGGAAGCCACCTGGGAGGCCCTGGAGGGCACCGGCATCGACCCCGCCCAGCTGCGCGGCGGCGACACCGGCGTGTTCATCGGCGGCGGATCGGGCGACTACCGGCCCGAAGCGGGGCAGCTGGGCCACGCGCAGACCGCACAGTCGGCCAGCCTGCTCTCCGGCCGGGTGTCCTACACCTTCGGTCTGGAAGGCCCGTCCGTCAGCGTGGACACGGCCTGCTCGTCATCCCTGGTGGCCCTCCACCTGGCCGCCCAGGCACTGCGCAACGGCGAGTGCTCCATCGCGCTCACCGGCGGTGTGACGGTGATGTCCAGCCCGGTGAACTTCGTCGAGTTCGGCGAGATGGGAGCCCTCGCGCCTGATGGCCGCTGCCGGCCCTTCGCGTCCGCCGCGGGCGGCACCGGCTGGTCCGAGGGCGTGGGCGTCCTCGTCCTGGAACGGCTCTCGGACGCCCGCCGCAACGGGCACGAGGTCCTCGCGGTGCTGCGCGGCTCGGCCGTCAACCAGGACGGCGCCAGCAACGGCCTCACCGCGCCCAACGGTCCCTCGCAGCGCCGCGTCATCCAGCGGGCGCTGGCCGACGCCGGGCTGGCACCGGCCGACGTGGACGCCGTGGAGGCACACGGCACCGGCACCACCTTGGGTGACCCCATCGAGGCGCAGGCGCTGCTGGCCACGTACGGACAGGCCCGCGACCCCCGACTGCCGCTGCTGCTGGGGTCGGTGAAGTCCAACATCGGCCACACCCAGGCGGCCGCGGGCGTCGCCGGTGTGATCAAGATGGTGCTGGCGATGCGCCACGGCGTGCTGCCCAGGAGCCTGCACATCGACGAGCCCTCGGCACACGTCGACTGGAGCGCCGGAGCCGTCGAACTGCTGGCGGACGCGGCCGACTGGCCGCGTACGGGCCGCCCGCGCCGGGCCGGAATCTCGGCCTTCGGCGCCAGCGGCACCAACTCCCACGTGATCATCGAGCAGCCCACGGAAACCATGGCGGACGAGCCCGAGAGCCCCCAGGAGACAGGCGGCCCGCTGCCGGTGCCCGTGTCCGGCGCCGTGCCGGAAGCGCTGCGGGCCCAGGCCCGGCAGCTGCACGCCTACGTGGCCGCCCGGCCCGACCTCACCGTCACCGAGTTCGCGCTGTCCACGGCCACCGCCCGGTCGGCCTTCACCCACCGGGCCGCCGTCCTCGCCGAAGGCCGCGAGGAGCTGCTCACCGGCCTGGCCGCGCTCGCCGACGGACTTGACACCCCCCAGGTCCTGCGGGGCCAGGCGGCGGAGCGCCGCGGCAAGCTCGCGGTGCTGTTCTCCGGCCAGGGTTCGCAGCGCGTGGGCATGGGCCGTGAACTCCACGCCCGCTACCCGGTGTTCGCCGAAACCCTGGACGCGGTGACGGCACGCCTGGACACGGAACTGGAACTCCCGCTACAGGACGTCATGTTCGAGGACGCGGAGCGGCTGAACCAGACGGGCTTCACCCAGCCCGCACTGTTCGCCATCGAGGTGGCGCTGTTCCGCCTGGTCGAATCCTGGGGCATCCGCCCGGACTTCGCCGCCGGGCACTCCGTCGGCGAGATAGCGGCCGCGCACGTGGCCGGGGTCTTCTCCCTGGACGACGCGTGCCGGCTGGTGGCCGCACGGGCGCGGCTGATGAACGCCCTGCCCGCGGGCGGCGCCATGGTCGCCGTACAGGCCACCGAGGAGGAGACCCGGGCGTACCTGACCGACGGCGTGTCCATCGCCGCGGTCAACGGACCGCGGTCGGTGGTCCTCTCCGGCGACGAGGCCACCGTCCTCGGCATCGCGGAGAAGTTCACCGCCGACGGGCGCAAGACTAGGCGTTTGCGGGTGAGCCATGCGTTTCACTCACTGCACATGGACGCCATTCTCGAGGACTTCCGGCGAGTCGCCCAAAGCGTCAGCTACGACGCTCCGGCGATCCCGCTCGTGTCCAACGTGACCGGCGAGGCGGCAACCGAGCAGCAGGTGTGCTCCCCCGACTACTGGGTGCGCCACGTCCGCGAGGCCGTCCGCTTCGGCGACGGCATCCGCACCCTCGCCGAGCGCGGCGTGACCGCTTTCCTGGAGCTCGGCCCCGACGGCGCCCTGTGCGCCATGGCCCAGGACACCCTGGACACCCTGCCCTCGCAGGCGGTCACCGTACCGGCGCTGCGCCGGGACCGCGGTGAGCAGGAGTGTGTCGTCACCGCGCTCGCCCGGCTGCACGTCGACGGACTGAGCCCGCACTGGCCCGCCGTACTCACCGGGGCCCCGGCCGCCCCCCGCCGCACCGACCTGCCCACCTACCCCTTCCAGCACCAGCGGTTCTGGCCGGCCACCCAGCCCGCCACCGACCCCGCCCCGGCGACCGCCGCGGACGACGGCTTCTGGTCGGCGGTACGGGAGGCGGACTTCGCCGAACTCGAAACCACCCTCCACGTCGAGCGCGACGCGCTGTCCAAGGTGCTCCCCGCGCTCGCGGACTGGCGCCGCAGGCGCGAGGAAGCCGGCACGGTCGACGGCTGGCGGCAGCAGATCACCTTCAAGCCGCTGACCCGCACGCCCTCCCGCACCCCGGCGGGCACCCATCTCGCCGTCATCCCGGCAGGGCACGAGCAGGACCCGTGGGTCGCCGACGTCGTCGCCGCCCTGGGCCCGGACACCGTGTGCCTCACGGCGCCCGGCACCGACCGCGCTGCCCTGGCCGACCTGCTGCGCCAACAGGCCGCCGAAGGGCGCGAGTTCGCCGCCGTGGTCTCCCTGCTCGCCCTCGCCACGGAACCCGCCCACCCGGCGCACGCCCCCGAGGCGCTGGCACTCACCACCGCCTTGATCCAGGCGCTCGGCGAAGCGGACCTCGCCGCACCCCTGTGGTGCGTCACCCGCGGCGCGGTCGCCGCCGCGCCCAGCGAGCCGGCGCCCGGACCCGCCCAGGCCGCCGTGTGGGGACTGGGACGGGTGGCCGCCCTGGAGTACCCGGAGCGCTGGGGAGGTCTGATCGACCTGCCCGGCACCCTCGACGACCGGTCCGCGGCCCGCCTCACCGAAGTGCTCGCCGCCCCCGACGGCGAGGACCAGATCGCGATCCGGCCCTCCGCCATCCTCGGCCGCCGGCTGGTACCCGTACCGGCCGGGCGGAACACCCGGGAGTGGAACCCCACCGGAACCGTCCTGGTCACCGGCGGCACCGGAGCACTGGGCGCCCACGTGGCACGCGAACTGGCCCGATCGGGCGCACGGCACCTGCTGCTCCTCAGCCGACGGGGCCCGGACGCGCCCGGCGCGGACGAACTGCGGGCCGAACTCACCGCGCTCGGCGCGGACGTCACCCTCACCGCATGCGACGCCGCCGACCGCGACGGGCTCGCGAAGGTCCTGGCGGACATCCCCGAGGAGGCGCCCCTGACCGGCGTCGTCCACACCGCCGGCATCATCGACGACGGTGTCCTGGACAGCCTCACCCCGGACCGCTTCGAGGACGTCTTCCGCGCCAAGGCCGCCTCGGCCCTGGCCCTGCACGACCTCACCAAGGACCTGGACCTGGCGGTGTTCGCCCTGTTCTCCTCGTCCTCCGCCGCGGTCGGCAACCCGGGCCAGGCCAACTACGCCGCCGCCAACGCCTACTTGGACGCCCTCGCCGAGCGGCGCCGGGCCGAGGGCCTGGCCGCGACCTCGATCGCCTGGGGCGCCTGGGACGGTGGCGGCATGGCCGCCGGAGAGCGGGCAGCCGCCGCGGCCCAGCGCACCGGAATCCGCCCCCTGAACCCGGACCTCGCCGTCACGGCGCTGCGCCGGGCCGTCATGGACGGCCGCCCCACCGAGGTCGTCGCCGACGTCGAACGCGACCGGTTCGTACAGTCCTTCACCGCCGTACGGCCCAGCGCGCTCCTCGCGGAGCTGGCCGAGGCCACCACCGAGACCCACGCGTCCCACCCGGCCGGGCCCTCCGGCGAGGAGGACAGCAATGCCGCCTTGCGCGAGCGGCTGACGGGCCTGCCGCCCGCACAGCGCTCCGAAGCCGTACTGAACCTCGTACGCACCCGGGCCGCCGCCGTACTGGGCCACCCCACTCTCGACGCCGTCGGCGCCGACCGGGCCTTCAGGGACCTCGGCTTCGACTCCCTCAGCGCCGTCGAGCTGCGCAACCAGCTGGGCGCCGCCACGGGGCTGACCCTGCCCGCCACGCTCGTCTTCGACCACCCCAACCCCCGCGACCTGGCCGCTCACTTCCTGAGCCTGCTCGTCCCGGAGGACGGGACGCGCGAAGCGGCCGGCGACGACCTCGACCCGTCCGGCATCAGAGCGCTGCTCGCCTCCGTCTCCGTGGCCCAGCTGCGCGAGATCGGCGTGCTCGAACCCCTGCTGAAGCTCGCCGCCGAGCAGACCGCGGCGTCCGACGCCGAGGCCGCCGCCGCCACGGCAGCAGACGCCTACGACGAGTCGATCGACGCGATGGACGTCGCCGACCTGGTGCAGGCGGCATTTGACGGCAATTCCTCCCAAGAGCGCTGAAAGAGCGGACCATGACTACCTCCAGTGAAACCGTCGTCGCAGCCCTCCGCGCCTCGTTGAAGGAAGCCGAGCACCTGCGCCGCCAGAACCACAAGCTCGTCGCCGAGGCCACGGAACCGATCGCGATCGTGGCGATGGCCTGCCGCTACCCCGGCGGCGTGCACTCGCCCGAGGACCTGTGGGAGCTCCTGACCGCAGGCGAGGACGCGATCGGCGCGTTCCCCACGGACCGCGGCTGGGACCTGGACGCCCTGCGGGACGCCGGGGTCGACCAGCGCGGCAACGCGGTCAGCCAGGAAGGGGGCTTCCTCGACGGAGTGGGGGACTTCGACGCCGGCTTCTTCGGCATCTCGCCACGTGAATCCGTCACCATGGACCCGCAGCAGCGGCTGCTGCTGGAGACCTCCTGGGAGGCCATCGAGCGCGCCGGCATCGACCCGACCACCCTGCGCGGCAGCCGCACCGGCGTATTCATCGGCACCAACGGCCAGGACTACGCCTACCTGCTCGTACGCTCCCTGGCCGACGCCACCGGCGACATCGGCACCGGAATCGCCGCCAGCGCCACGTCCGGCCGGCTGTCCTACACGCTGGGCCTGGAGGGCCCGGCGGTGACCGTCGACACGGCGTGCTCGTCCTCGCTCGTGGCCCTGCACACGGCGACCCATGCCCTGCGGGCCGGTGAGTGCTCGCTGGCCCTGGTCGGCGGGGTGAACGTCATGTCGTCCCCCGGTTCCCTGATGGAGTTCAGCAGGCAGGGCGGGCTGGCGGCGGACGGCCGGTGCAAGGCGTTCTCCGACGCGGCCGACGGCACCGGGTGGTCCGAAGGCGTGGGTGTCCTCGTCGTGGAGCGGCTGTCCGACGCGCGCCGCAACGGGCATGAGGTCCTCGCGGTCGTACGGGGCTCGGCCGTCAACCAGGACGGCGCCTCCAACGGCTTCACCGCGCCCAGCGGGCCCTCCCAGCAGCGGGTGATCCGGCAGGCGCTGGCGAGTGCCGGCCTGTCGGCTTCGGACGTGGACGTGGTCGAGGCGCACGGCACGGGCACGCCGCTCGGCGACCCGATCGAGGCCCAGGCGCTGCTGGCCACCTATGGCAAGGACCGTGATCCCGAACGTCCTTTGCTGCTGGGGTCGGTGAAGTCCAATCTCGGCCATACGCAGGCGGCGGCCGGTGCGGCGGGGATCATCAAGGCGGTCCTGGCGATGCGGCACGGCGTCCTGCCGAAGACGCTGTACGCCGATGTGCCGTCGTCGCATGTGGACTGGTCGTCCGGTGCGGTGGAGTTGCTTACGGAGTCTCAGGAGTGGCCCAAGGCCGACCGGCCGTGGCGGGCCGGCGTGTCGTCGTTCGGCATCAGCGGCACCAACGCCCACGTGATCGTGGAACAGGCGGAACCGGCCGAAGAGCCGGTGACGGAACCGGGGCCGGCGCCCGCCGTAGTGCCGTGGCTGGTGTCGGGCAGGACCGAGGAAGCGCTGGCGGCGCAGATTGAGCGGATCTCCTCGCGCACGGGCACGTCGTTACCGGTGGACGTGGGGTTCTCGCTCGCCTCGGGCCGTTCGACGTTCGAACACCGCGCGGTGCTGCTGGCGCAGTGCCCCGACGGCGAGCTGTCCGAGGCGGCCCGGGGCCGCGCGGAGGCGGGCCGCCGGCTCGCGGTGCTGTTCTCGGGCCAGGGTGCGCAACGGGTTGGTATGGGCCGGGAGTTGTACGGTCGCTTCCCGGTGTTCGCCGAGGCGTTGGACGAGGTGCTGGCGCACTTCGACGCCGAGCTGGAGCGTCCGCTGCGGGAGGTGATGTTCACCGACGCGGAGCGGTTGGACGAGACCGGGTATACGCAGCCGGCGTTGTTCGCCTTCGAGGTGGCGTTGTTCCGGCTGGCCGAGTCCTGGGGCATCAGGCCGGACTTCGTGGCCGGGCATTCGATCGGTGAGATCGCGGCGGCGCATGTGGCCGGGGTGTTCTCGCTGGAGGATGCGTGCCGGCTGGTGGCGGCGCGGGCGCGACTGATGAACGCCCTGCCCGCCGGCGGTGCGATGGTGGCTGTCCAAGGCACCGAGGAGGAGGTGGCGGCGCGGCTGGCCGACGGGGTGTCGTTGGCGGCGGTCAACGGTCCGGAGTCGGTGGTGATCGCGGGCGGTGAGGACGAAGTCCTTCGCATTGCAGCGGAGTTCGCCGGCGAGGGCCGCAGGACGCGTCGTCTGCCGGTGAGCCATGCCTTCCACTCGCCGCTGATGGAGCCGATGCTGGAGGACTTCCGGCGGGTGGCCGAGGGGCTGTCGTACGAGGCTCCGCGGATCCCCGTCGTCTCCAACGTGACCGGCGAGCTGGCCGCCGGGGACCTCGTCCGCTCGGCCGACTACTGGGTCCGGCACGTCCGCGACACCGTCCGCTTCGCCGACGGCGTCCGCACTCTTGCCGCACAAGGCGCCGGGGTCTTCCTGGAGTTGGGCCCCGACGGGGTCCTGACCGCGATGGCCCAGCAGACGCTGGACGGCACCGCGACCGCCGTTCCGGCCCTGCGCAAGGACCGCCCCGAAGAGACCGCCCTGCTCACCGCCCTCGCGCGGCTGCATGTGGTGGGCGTGGGCGTGGACTGGGCCGAGTGGTTCGCGGGGATGGGTGCTCGTCGTGTGGAGCTGCCTACTTATCCCTTCCAGCGTGAGCGGTATTGGCCTCGGCTTGCGGTGCTGTCCGGGGATGTGACCGGTGCGGGGCTCGTCCCTGCGGGGCATCCGTTGTTGGGTGCGACGCTGACGCTTGCGGATTCCGGTGAGGTGGTGTTGACGGGCAGGCTGTCGCTGCAGAGCCATCCGTGGCTGGCTGACCATGTCATGGGTGGCAGCGTCCTTTTCCCGGGAACGGGTTTTCTGGAGCTGGCTATGCGGGCGGGTGATCAGGTCGGTTGTGGCCGGGTTGAGGATCTTGTCCTGATGGCGCCGCTGGTGCTTCAGGAGGAGGGTGCTGCGCAGGTTCAGGTGTTGGTTTCGGCGCCCGATGAGGTGGGTGCGCGGACGGTTTCGGTGCACTCGCGTCGTGATGGCGATGCCGGCCAGTCGTGGACGCAGCATGTGGGTGGCACGCTGACCGGTGGTGAGCGGATCGGGGACTTCGGTTCCCAGGTGTGGCCGCCGCGGGATGCGGTGGTTGTCGACCTGGAGGGTTTTTACGAGGGGTCCGGTTATGGTCCCGCGTTCCAGGGGCTGCGTTCGGTGTGGCGGCGTGAGGGCGAGGTGTTCGTCGAGGTTGCGTTGCCGAGCCAGGTTGTGGAGGAGGCGGGGCTGTTCGGGCTCCATCCGGCGTTGCTGGATGCGGTGTTGCAGTCCCACCGGATGGCTGGTGTCGGCGGTGAGGATGACCAGTTCCTGCCGTTTGCCTGGCGGGGCGTGTCGCTGCATGCCGGGGGTGCGTCGGTCCTGCGGGTGCGGGTGGTGAAGACCGGTGAGGACTCGCTGTCCATTGCGGCCGTCGACGTCGAAGGCGCACCCGTACTGTCCGCCGAGGCGATGGTGATGCGGGCCTACCGGAATCCCGGCCCCGGCCAGTCGGCGGCGCGGCGCGGCACGGAACACGGCGCGCTGCTGTCGCTGGAGTGGGTGGCGGCCCCTGAGGTTCAGCCCGCCGAGGTGCGGTGCGTGTCCTTGGGAGCGGACGAGCTGGGCGTGGGTGCGTCGGTCGCGTCCCTGGCGGATCTCACGGGGGATGAGGACCTCGTGGTGGTCCCCGTGTCCGGTGCCGGCGAGGACGTGCCCGCCCGCGCTCACGAGCTCACCGCCCGGGTTCTGGGACTGCTGCAGGAGTGGGCGGACCGGGAGGAGTCCGGAGCGGCGCGCCTGGTGTTCGTCACCCGCGGCGCCGTCTCTGCCGAGGAGGGCGAGCCCGTACGGGACGTGGCCGCGGGCGCGGCGTGGGGTCTGGTGCGTTCGGCGCAGTCGGAGCACCCCGGACGGATCGCGCTGGTGGACCTCCAAGACGGGGTCGAGGACGGAGATTTCGCCGCGGTGTCGGCGGACCTGCCGGGTCTGCTGGCGACCGGGGACACCCAGTTCGTGGTGCGCGACGGTGCCGTGCGTGTGGGTCGACTGGCTCAACTCGGCAATGCCGCAGGGCTGTTGCCGCCCGCCGGGGTGCCGTGGCGGCTGGACAGCGCGGCCAAGGGCAGCCTGGACAAGCTGGTGCTGGCGCCCTGCCCGGAGGTCCGGGAGCCGCTCTCGGAAGGCCAGGTCCGTATCCAGGTCCAGGCCGCCGGCGTGAACTTCCGCGACGTGCTCAATGCTCTGGGGATGTATCCGGGCGAGGCCGGGCTGTTGGGCGCCGAGGCCGCCGGTGTGGTCACCGAGACCGGGCCGGGGGTGCAGGGACTGCGCCCGGGGGACCGGGTGATGGGCATGGTCTTCGGTGGCTTCGGCCCGGTGGCGGTGACCGATCAGCGTCTTTTGACCCGCGTCCCCGACGGATGGACCGCGGATCGGGCAGCCTCGGTGCCGCTGGTCTTCCTGACCGCTCTCTACGCCCTGAAGGATCTTGCGGAGTTGCGGCCGGGGCAGTCGATCCTGGTGCATGCCGGTGCTGGTGGCGTTGGTATGGCGGCGATCCAGCTGGCGAAGCATCTGGGGGCGGAGGTGTTCGCCACGGCCAGTGAGGGCAAGTGGGACACCCTGCGGGAGTTGGGCGTCGCGGAGGACCACATCGCCTCGTCCCGTAGCACCGAGTTCGAGGAGCGCTTCCGGGCGGTCACCGATGGCCGTGGTGTGGATGTGGTGCTCAACGCCCTGGCGGGTGAATTCGTCGATGCCTCCCTGCGGTTGACCGCCCCCGGTGGCCGTTTCCTGGAGATGGGCAAGACCGATATCCGTGATGCCGGGTCGGTACGGGCGGTGCGTTACCGGGCCTTCGATCTCGCCGACGCCGGTCCCGATCGGGTCCAGGAGATGCTGGCTGAGCTGCTGGATCTGTTCGCCGCCGATGCGCTGCGGCCGTTGCCGGTGGCGACGTGGGATGTGCGGCGCGCGCCGGAGGCGTTCCGTTTCATGAGCCGGGCGCAGCACATCGGCAAGATCGTGCTGACCCTGCCGCGTGCCTGGGACCGGGACGGCACCGTGCTGATCAGTGGCGGCACCGGCGGCCTGGCCGGCGCCCTGGCCAGGCACTTGGTGACCGAGCGCGGCATGCGCCATCTGCTGCTGGCCAGCCGTAGCGGACCGGATGCTCCGGGCGCCGCCGAGCTGCGGGATGAGCTGGCCGCTCGTGGTGCCGAGGTGACGCTGACTGCCTGTGATGTGGCCGACCGGGAGGCGGTGGCCGCGCTGGTGGCCTCGGTTCCTGTGGCGCATCCGCTGACCGCCGTCGTCCACACGGCCGGTGTTCTCGATGACGGTGTGGTCACATCCCTGACGCCCGAGCGGCTGTCGGCCGTGCTGCGCCCGAAGGCGGACGCGGCCTGGCATCTGCACCAGGCGACCAAGGACCTCGACCTGGCCGCTTTCGTACTGTATTCGTCCATCTCGGGCGTGCTCGGCACTCCGGGTCAGGGCAACTACGCCGCGGGCAATGTCTTCCTCGACGCGCTCGCCCGGCACCGTACGGCGCGGGGCCTGCCCGCCCAGTCCCTGGCATGGGGCGCCTGGGCCCCGAGCGGCGGGATGACCGCCACCCTGTCGGACGCGGACCTGCAGCGGATCGCGTCCTACGGGGCGACGCCTCTGACCGTCGGGCAGGGGCTGGCGTTGTTCGACGCCGCCACCGCGACCGACGCGGCGCACCTCGTCCCGATGGGGCCGGTCGCCGCGGGCGCTTCGGACCGTGGCTCGGTGCCGCCGGTGTTGCGGGGCCTGGTCAAGGGTGCCCGCCGTGCGGCCGCGGGAGCCTCGAGGGGCACCGATGCGGCGGCGACGCTGGGCCGCCGACTGCGGGAGGCGCGGCCGGAGGAGCGTACGCGCGTGATGAGTGACCTCGTACGGTCCGAGGCCGCCGCCGTGCTCGGGCATGCCTCGGCCAAGGCGATCGATACCCGGCGGGAGTTCAACGACCTGGGTTTCGACTCGCTGACCGCCGTTGAACTCCGCAACCGGCTCTCCACCGCGACGGGCCTGCGGCTGACCGCCACCCTCGTCTTCGACTACCCCAACCCCACCGCACTCGCCGACCACCTCGTCTCGGAGCTCGTTGACGAGGCCGCCACGGGCCCAGCCCTCCTGGCGGAGCTCGAACGGCTCGACTCCGCGCTCGCCGCAAGCGAGCCCGACGCCCGCACCAGGGCCGCGGTCGCCACCCGTCTGTCGCAGATCCTGGACAGCTGGCGAGACGCCCAAGCGGAGGAGGACGGCGCAGAGGTCGCCGAGCGGATCGAAGCCGCCAGCACCGATGAGATCTTCGCCTTCATCGACAACGAGCTCGGCCGTCACAGCGATCACTGAGTCCGGCCCCCTTATTCACGCGGAAGGTTCCACGTCATGCCGAACGACAACAAGCTCGTTGACTACCTCAAGTGGGTCACGAACGACTTGCACCAGACCCGCCAACGGCTTCGAGAGGCCGAGTCCGCCAAGCAGGAGCCCATAGCCATTGTCGGGATGTCCTGCCGACTGCCGGGGGGAGTGCGATCCCCGGAAGAGCTCTGGCACATGCTGAAGGACGGCCGGGACGGTATCTCGGCATTCCCCACGGACCGCGGCTGGAACCTCGACATCCTCACCAGCGACGGAAGCGGCAGCAGCGCGACGGCCGAAGGCGGCTTCGTCGACGCCGCCTCGTTCGACGCGGACTTCTTCGGCATCTCGCCCCGCGAGGCCGTGGCGATGGATCCCCAGCAGCGCATCCTGCTGGAGACCTCCTGGGAGGCACTGGAGCGCGCCGGTATCGACCCGGTGTCCCTGCGGGGCACCGAGACCGGAGTCTTCGTGGGCACGAGCGGTGTCGACTACATCAACGCCGTGATGAACTCCCGCGAGGACATCGAGGGGCACGGCAGCACCGGCCTCGCCGGCAGCATCCTGTCCGGGCGGCTCTCGTACAACTTCGGCCTGGAGGGCCCGGCCGTCACCGTCGACACGGCGTGCTCGTCCTCGCTCGTCTCGCTGCACCTGGCGGTCCACGCGCTGCGCAACGGCGAGTGCTCGCTGGCGCTCGCCGGAGGCGTGACGGTGATGTCGTCGCCGATGAGCTTCGCCGGATTCAGCAGGCAGGGCGGGCTGGCGGCGGACGGTCGGTGCAAGGCGTTCTCCGACGCGGCCGACGGCACCGGGTGGTCCGAAGGCGTGGGCATCTTCGTCGTGGAGCGGCTGTCCGACGCCCGCCGCAACGGGCATGAGGTCCTCGCGGTCGTACGGGGCTCGGCCGTCAACCAGGACGGCGCCTCCAACGGCCTGACGGCGCCCAACGGCCCCTCCCAGCAGCGGGTGATCCAGCAGGCGCTGGCGAGTGCCGGCCTGTCGGCCTCGGACGTGGACGCCGTGGAGGCCCACGGCACCGGAACGACCCTGGGCGACCCGATCGAGGCCCAGGCGCTGCTGGCCACCTATGGCAAGGACCGTGATCCCGAACGTCCTTTGCTGCTGGGGTCGGTGAAGTCCAATCTCGGCCATACGCAGGCGGCGGCCGGTGCGGCGGGACTCATGAAGATGGTCCTGGCGATGCGGCACGGTGTCCTGCCGAAGACGCTGTTCGTGGATGTGCCGTCGTCGCATGTGGACTGGTCGTCCGGTGCGGTGGAGTTGCTTACGGAGTCTCAGGAGTGGCCCAAGGCCGACCGGCCGTGGCGGGCCGGCGTGTCGTCGTTCGGCATCAGCGGCACTAACGCCCACGTCATCATCGAGCAGGCTCCGGCCGCCGAGGAGCTCGACGAGCAGGAGGAGAGCGCGCCTCAGACCACGCCGTCGGCCGTGCCGTGGCTGGTCTCCGCGAGGTCCGAGGAAGCACTGGCCGCACAGCTTGAGCGGATCTCCGCGCTGACCGACCAGTCGCCCCTCGACCTGGGATTCTCGCTGGCGACCACCCGGGCACACCTGGAGCACCGCGCGGTACTGCTGTCCGAGGGCGGCGAGACCGTCGAGGTGGCGAACGGGTTCGCCGAGGACACGGCAGGGAAGTTCGCGGTGCTGTTCTCGGGCCAGGGTGCGCAACGAGTAGGTATGGGCCGTGAGTTGTACGGTCGGTTCCCGGTGTTTGCCGAGGCGTTGGACGAGGTGCTGGCGCACTTTGACGCCGAGTTGGAGCGTCCGCTGCGGGAGGTGATGTTCACCGACGCGGAGCGGTTGGACGAGACCGGCTTTACGCAGCCGGCGTTGTTCGCCTTCGAGGTGGCGTTGTTCCGGCTGGCCGAGTCCTGGGGCATCAGGCCGGACTTCGTGGCCGGGCATTCGATCGGTGAGATCGTTGCGGCGCATGTGGCCGGGGTGTTCTCGCTGGGGGATGCGTGCCGGCTGGTGGCGGCGCGGGCGCGACTGATGCAGGCGCTGCCGGTGGGCGGTGCGATGGTGGCCGTCGAGGCGGCGGAGGACGAGGTGGCGGCGCGGCTCGTCGAGGCGGTGTCGGTCGCTGCGGTCAACGGTCCCGAGGCGGTCGTGCTCGCCGGGGACGAGTCCGAAGTCCTCCGCATCGCCCAGGAGTTGGCGTCCGAGGGCCGCAAGACGCGTCGTCTGCCGGTGAGCCATGCCTTCCACTCGCCGCTGATGGAGCCGATGCTGGAGGACTTCCGGCGGGTGGCCGAGGGGCTGTCGTACGAGGCTCCGCGGATCCCCGTCGTCTCCAACGTGACCGGCGAGCTGGCCGCCGGGGACCTCGTCTGCTCGGCCGACTACTGGGTCCGGCATGTGCGCGAGACCGTGCGTTTCGCGGACGGGGTGCGGGCTCTTGAGGCCGAAGGTGCCTCGGTGTTCCTGGAGTTGGGTCCCGACGGCGTGCTGACGGCGATGGCCCAGCACGGCACGGGCGAGGGCGCGGTGTTCGTCAGCGCGCTGCGCAAGGACCGGGCGGAGGAGACGGCCCTGCTGACCGCCTTGTCGCGGCTGCATGTGGTGGGCGTGGGCGTGGATTGGGCCGAGTGGTTTGCGGGGATGGGTGCTCGTCGTGTGGAGCTGCCTACTTATCCCTTCCAGCGTGAGCGGTATTGGCCTCGGCTTGCGGTGCTGTCCGGGGATGTGACCGGTGCGGGGCTCGTCCCTGCGGGGCATCCGTTGTTGGGTGCGACGCTGACGCTTGCGGATTCCGGTGAGGTGGTGTTGACGGGCAGGTTGTCGTTGCAGACCCATGCGTGGCTGGCTGACCATGTCATGGGTGGCAGCGTCCTTTTCCCGGGAACGGGCTTTTTGGAGCTGGCTATGCGGGCGGGTGATCAGGTCGGTTGTGGCCGGGTTGAGGATCTTGTTCTGATGGCGCCGCTGGTGCTTGGGGAGGAGTGTGCTGCGCAGGTTCAGGTGTTGGTTTCGGCGCCCGATGAGGTGGGTGCTCGGACGGTTTCGGTGCACTCGCGTCGTGATGGCGATGCCGGCCAGTCGTGGACGCAGCATGTGGGTGGCACGCTGGCCGGTGGTGAGTGGATCGGGGACTTCGGTTCCCAGGTGTGGCCGCCGCGGGATGCGGTGGTTGTCGACTTGGAGGGTTTCTACGAGGGGTCCGGTTATGGCCCCGCGTTCCAGGGGCTGCGTTCGGTGTGGCGGCGTGAGGGCGAGGTGTTCGTCGAGGTTGCGTTGCCGAGCCAGGTTGTGGAGGAGGCGGGGCTGTTCGGGCTCCATCCGGCGTTGCTGGATGCGGTGTTGCAGTCCCACCGGATGGCTGGTGTCGGCGGTGAGGATGACCAGTTCCTGCCGTTTGCGTGGCGGGGCGTGTCGCTGCATGCCGGGGGTGCGTCGGTCTTGCGGGTGCGGGTGGTGAAGACCGGTGAGGACTCGGTGTCCATTGCGGCCGTCGATGTCGAAGGCGCACCCGTACTGTCCGCCGAGGCACTCGTCCTGCGTCGCCAACCGGACTATGCGGCAAGCTCGTTGACGACACGGCGTGGAGCGGAGTACGACGCGCTGCTGTCGCTGGACTGGGTGGCGGCCCCTGAGGTTCAGCCCGCCGAGGTGCGGTGCGTGTCCCTGGGAGCGGACGAATTCGGTGTGGGTGCTTCGGTCGCGTCCCTGGCGGACCTCACGGGGGATGAGGACCTCGTGGTGGTCCCCGTGTCCGGTGCCGGCGAGGACGTGCCAGCCCGCGCTCACGAGGTGACGGCCCGGGTCCTGGGGGTGCTTCAGGACTGGGCAGACCGGGAGGAATTAGTAACCTCACGCCTGGTGTTCGTCACCCGCGGCGCCGTTTCCGCCGACGAGAGGGAGCCCGTACGGGACGTGGCCGCGGGCGCGGCGTGGGGCCTGGTGCGTTCGGCACAGGCGGAGCACCCCGGACAGATCGCGCTCGTGGACCTTGAGGACGGGGATCTCGCTGAGGTGCTCGCGGACCTGCCGGGTCTGCTGGCCACCGGGGACACCCAGTTCGTGGTGCGTGAGGGCGCCATCCGAGTGGCGCGGCTCGCCCCCGTCGGCAACGGTGCGGGACTGTTGCCGCCCGCCGGGGTGCCGTGGCGGCTGGACAGTGCGGCCAAGGGCAGCCTGGACAAGCTGGTGCTGGCGCCCTGCCCGGAGATCCGGGAGCCGCTCACGGAAGGCCAGGTCCGCATTCAGGTCCAGGCCGCCGGCGTGAACTTCCGCGACGTGCTGGACGCCCTGGGCATGTATCCGGGTGAGGCCGGGGCGCTGGGTGCCGAGGCCGCCGGTGTGGTGACCAAGACCGGTCCCGGGGTGAGTGAGTTCCGTCCGGGAGACCGGGTGATGGGCCTGGTCTTCGGCGGCTTCGGCCCGGTGGCCGTCACCGACGAGCGACTCCTCGCCCGCATCCCCCAGGACTGGACACCCGCCCAGGCGGCGTCGGTGCCGCTGGTCTTCCTGACCGCTCTCTACGCCCTGAAGGATCTCGGGGAGTTGCGGCCGGGGCAGTCGATCCTGGTGCATGCCGGTGCTGGTGGCGTTGGTATGGCGGCGATCCAGCTGGCGAAGCATCTGGGGGCGGAGGTGTTCGCCACGGCCAGTGAGGGCAAGTGGGACACCCTGCGGGAGTTGGGTGTTGCGGATGACCACATTGCCTCGTCCCGTAGCACCGAGTTCGAGGAGGGCTTCCGGGCGGTCACCGATGGCCGTGGTGTGGATGTGGTGCTCAACGCCCTGGCGGGTGAATTCGTCGATGCCTCTCTGCGGTTGACCGCCCCCGGTGGCCGTTTCCTGGAGATGGGCCAGACGGACATCCGCGAGCCCGAGTCCGCCGCCGGAGTGCACTACCGCGCTTTCGATCTCGCGGAGGCGGGCCCGGACCGTACCCAGGAGATGCTCGCTGAGCTGCTGGAGCTGTTCGCCGCCGATGCGCTGCGGCCGTTGCCGGTGGCGACGTGGGATGTGCGGCGCGCGCCGGAGGCGTTCCGATTCATGAGCCGGGCGCAGCACATCGGCAAGATCGTGCTGACCCTGCCGTGTACCTGGGCTGCGGACGGCACCGTGCTGATCACCGGTGGCACCGATGGTCCGGCCGGCGCGCTGGCCAGGCACTTGGTGACCGAGCGCGGCATGCGCCATCTGCTGCTGGCCAGCCGTAGCGGACCGGATGCTCCGGGCGCCGCCGAGCTGCGGGATGAGCTGGCCGCTCATGGTGCCGAGGTGACGCTGGCTGCCTGTGATGTGGCCGACCGGGAGGCGGTGGCCGCGCTGGTGGCCTCGGTTCCTGTGGCGCATCCGCTGACCGCCGTCGTCCACACGGCCGGTGTTCTTGACGACGGTGTGTTCGATGACGGTGCGGTCACGTCGCTGACGCCTGAGCGGCTGTCGGCCGTGCTGCGCCCGAAGGCGGACGCGGCCTGGCATCTGCATCAAGCCACCAAGGATCTCGACCTGGCCGCTTTCGTGGTCTTCTCCTCGGTCGCGGGCATCGTGGGCAGCGCCGGTGGGGGCGACCACACCGCGGGCGACGTCTTCTTCGACGTGCTCGCCCAACACCGTGTGGCACAGGGCCTGCCCGCCCAGTCCCTGGCATGGGGCCCCTGGGCACAGGAGAGCGGGACGGCATCCGCGCCGTCCGACGCGAACCTGGAGCGGATCGCGTCCTACGGGGCGACGCCTCTGACCGTCGGGCAGGGGCTGGCGTTGTTCGACGCCGCCACCGCGACCGACGCGGCGCATCTCGTGCCGATGGGGCCGGTCGCCGCGGGCGCTTCGGACCGCGGCTCGGTGCCGCCGGTGCCGCCGGTGTTGCGGGGCCTGGTCAAGGGTGCCCGCCGTGCGGCCGCGGGAGCCTCGAGGGGCACCGATGCGGCGGCGACGCTGGGCCGCCGACTGCGGGAGGCGCGGCCGGAGGAGCGTACGCGCGTGATGAGTGACCTCGTACGGTCCGAGGCCGCCGCCGTGCTCGGGCATGCCTCGGCCAAGGCGATCGATACCCGGCGGGAGTTCAACGACCTGGGTTTCGACTCGCTGACCGCCGTCGAACTCCGCAACCGGCTCTCCACCGCCACGGGCCTGCGGCTGACCGCCACCCTCGTCTTCGACTACCCCAACCCCACCGCACTCGCCGACCACCTCGTCGCCGTACTCCTCGACGAGCACGGAGAGCCCAACGCTCCCGCCGTGACGACCACGGTGGCCGCTGAGGACCCGATCGTCATCGTCGGCATGGCCTGCCGGCTGCCCGGCGGCGTGCGGTCCCCCGAAGACCTGTGGGGGCTCGTCCTCGACGGGCGCGGCGGCATCACCGACTTCCCCACCGACCGGGGCTGGGACCTGGAAACCCTGCTGGGCGGGGCGGAGGGCGACCAGGGCCGCAGCGCGGCGTCCAAGGGCGGCTTCCTGGACGACCTCGGAGAATTCGACGCCCCCTTCTTCGGGATCTCACCCCGCGAAGCCATGGCGATGGACCCGCAGCAGCGGCTGATGCTGGAGACCTCCTGGGAGGCCATCGAGCGCGCCGGTATCGACCCGGTGTCCCTGCGGGGCACCGAGACCGGTGTCTTCGTCGGCACCAGCGGCTCCGACTACGGCAGCATCCTGATGAACTCCCGCGAGGACGTCGAGGCCCACGCCAGTACCGGACTCGCGGGCAGCGTCCTCTCCGGGCGGCTGTCCTACACCTTCGGCCTGGAAGGCCCCGCGGTCACCGTCGACACGGCGTGCTCGTCCTCGCTCGTCTCGCTGCACCTGGCGGTCCACGCGCTGCGCAACGGCGAGTGCTCGCTGGCGCTCGCCGGAGGCGTGACGCTGTTGTCCACGCCGATGAGCATCGCCGGATTCAGCAGGCAGGGCGCGCTGGCGACGGACGGCCAGTGCAAGGCGTTCTCGGACGCGGCCGACGGCACGGGCTGGGCGGAAGGCGTGGGAGTGCTCGTCGTGGAGCGGCTGTCCGACGCCCGCCGCAACGGGCATGAGGTCCTCGCGGTCGTACGGGGCTCGGCCGTCAACCAGGACGGCGCCTCCAACGGCCTGACGGCGCCCAACGGCCCCTCCCAGCAGCGGGTCATCCGTCAGGCCCTGGCGAACGCCGGGCTGTCGACCGGCGATGTGGACGCCGTCGAGGCCCATGGCACCGGCACCTCGCTCGGCGACCCGATCGAGGCCCAGGCGCTGCTGGCCACCTACGGCCAGGACCGGGCCGAGGGACAGCCGCTGCTGCTCGGCTCGCTCAAGTCGAACATCGGCCACACCATGGCGGCGGCCGGCGTCTCCAATGTCATCAAGATGGTCATGGCGCTGCGGCACGGCGTGCTGCCGCGCACCCTCCACGTCGACACACCCTCGTCCCACGTCGACTGGACGGCCGGTGACGTCAAGCTCCTCACGGAAGCCACCGAGTGGCCGGACACCGGCCGCCCGCGCCGCGGTGCGGTCTCCTCGTTCGGAATGAGCGGCACCAACGCCCACGCCATCCTCGAACAGGCCCCGGAGAGCACCGAGCGGACCGGCCGGGACACCCGGTCCATCGAGCCGGGGGCCGTCCCGTGGCTCGTTTCGGGCAAGTCGGCCCAGGCACTGTCCGACGGGATCGAGCTGCTGCGCGACTGGGTCGCCGCGCGGCCGGAACTCGCACCGGCCGACGTGGGCCTCTCGCTGGCCACGGGGCGCTCGGCGTTCGCGCACCGCGCGGTGCTCCTGGCAGGCGACGAGGTCGCGCGGGGCACGGCCGAGGACCGCTCGCTGGCGATGCTCTTCCCGGGCCAGGGCGGGCAGCGGGTCGGCATGGGCCGCGAACTGTACGACCGGTTCCCGGCGTTCGCGAAGTGCCTGGACGAGGTTCTGGCCCACTTCGACGACGAGCTGCGCGAGGTGATGCTCACCGACGCGGAGCGCCTGGACCAGACCCGGTTCACCCAGCCGGCCATGTTCGCCATGCAAGTGGCGCTGTTCCGGCTGGTCGAATCGTGGGGCGTGAAACCCGACTTCGTCGTCGGGCACTCGTTCGGCGAGATCGCCGCCGCACACGTCGCCGGGATCCTCTCGCTCAAGGACGCCTGCACCCTGGCGGCGGCCCGCGGCCGGCTGATGAACACCCTTGAGGGGCAAGGCGCCATCATGGTGGCGATCCAGGCGAGTGAGGAGGAGGCGGCCGGGCGACTGATCGACGGCGTCTCGATCGCGGCGATCAACGGGCCGGAGTCGGTCGTCATCGCCGGCGACGAGGGCCCCGTGCGGAGCATCGCCGAGGCGTTCATCGCCGAGGGACGCAAGACGCGGCAGGTGGCGGTGAAGGTCGCGGGACACTGCCCGCTGATGGACCCGATTCTGGACGACTTCCGCCAGGTCGCCGAGGGCCTCGCCTACCAGGCGCCGCGCATCCCTGTCGTCTCGACCGTGACCGGCGGGCCGGCCTCGGAAGAGCTGATGCGCTCCGCCGACTACTGGGTCCGTAACGTCCGCGAGCCCGTCCGCTTCGCCGACGCCGTACGAGCCTTGGCGGCCGACGACGTCTCGGCCTTCCTGGAGTTGGGCACCGACGGCGTACTGACCGGAATGGTCCCGCACAACGTGGATGGCACCGTGGTCGCCGCCAGCACCCTGCGCAAGGACCGCCCTGAGGAGACGGCCCTGCTCACCGCCCTGGCGCAGCTGCACGTCGCAGGCGTCGAAGCGGACTGGGCGCAGATCTTCGACGGCACCGGTGCCCGCCGCGTCGACCTGCCTACCTACCCGTTCCAGCGTCAGCGCTACTGGCCGAAGCGGACGGTTCTGGCAGGCGATGTGGCCTCCGCGGGCCTGCTGCCCACGGAGCATCCGCTGCTGGGCGCGGCGGTACCGCTGGCGGACGGCGGCGGAATGCTGTTCACCAGCCGGCTGTCGACGGACACCCACCCCTGGCTCAAGGACCACGTGGCAGGCGGGACGGCCGTTTTCCCGGCCTCCGGCTTCGTCGAGCTCGCCATCGTGGCCGGTGACCAGTTCGGCTGCGACAACGTCGCCGAACTCGACCTTGGCACGCCGTTGGTGCTCACCGACGGCGCGGCCCTGGCGCTCCAGGTCTGGCTCGGCGCCCCGGACGACGAGGGCAGGCGGGGGATCCGGTTCTTCTCACGGCCCCAGGCCACACCGGACGAGCCGTGGACCCAGCACGCCACCGGTACCCTTGCCACCGGCGGGCACACCGAGTCCCTCGACGTGTCCGACTGGCCGCCCAGCGACGCGTCCGACGTCGACCTGGACGGATACTACGAAGGGTCCGAATTCGGCCCGGCTTTCCAAGGGCTGCAAGCGGCCTGGGTCCGCGGCGACGAGACCTACGTCGCAGCCGAACTCCCGGACGGCATCGCCTCCGATGCCCAGTCCTTCGGCCTGCACCCCGCACTGCTCGAAGCGGTCCTGCACGGCACCACCTTCAGTGGCGCGGGCGACGAGGAGCACGTCTCGTACGCCGCCTCCTGGAAGGATGTATCGCTGCATGCCTCCGGCGCCTCGGCGATACGGGCACGGATCACGAAGACCGGTGAGGACACCGTCAGCGTCACGGTGGTCGACGCCGCCGGGGAACCCGTGCTGTCGGCGCACACCCTCACGCTGCGCGCCCTGACGGAAGCCCCCAAGCGTGCCGTCCGCAGCCGGCGGGAGCGGCTGCTGCGCCTGGAGTGGATCCCGGCACCGCGGACGGAGGACGTGCCCGACACCCGGAGCACCGTCCTGGCGCCCCTGGGGACCGCGTCGCTCGCCGACATCACGGGCACCCCGGACCTGGTTGTGGTTCCCGTGCCCCGTACGGAGGACGGCTTCCCCGAGGCCGTGCACGAGCTGACGACACAGGCCCTGCTCCTGGTGCAGGACTGGATCGCCGACGAACGCCTCACCGCCGCGCAACTGGTGTTCCTGACCAGGGGCGCGGTCGACGGCGATGACCTGACCGGTTCCGCCGTCTGGGGCCTGGTGCGCTCCACGATGGCGGAGCACCCCGGCCGCTTCGTGCTGGCCGACGTCGAGGACACGGGCGAGCACGGCGACGGCGGTGACGTGGAGGTGCTCCTCGCCGCCCTGCCGGGCCTGCTGCCCTCCGGAGAATGCCAGTTCGCCGTACGCGACAAGACGGTACGCATGGCACGGCTGGCCTGGCTGCCCGCCGACGCCGACACCCGGTCGCCGCAGTGGGACCCCGAAGGGACCGTACTGATCACCGGCGGCACCGGCGGCCTGGGCCGCGAGCTCGCCCGGCACCTGGCCACGACCGGCATCCGGCACCTGCTGCTGGCCAGCCGCAGTGGCCCGGCGGCACAGGGAGCGGCCGAACTGGCCGACGAACTACGGGGCTTGGGTGCGCAGCCCACGATCGTGGGCTGCGACACGGCGGACCCGGACGCGCTCGCCGGCCTCCTGGCCGGCATCCCGGCGGAGCGCCCGCTGACCGCGGTCATCCACCTCGCCGGCATCCTCGACGACGGCGTGGTCACCTCCCTGACGCCCGAGCGCCTGACGCCGGTCCTGCGGCCGAAGGTGGACGCCGCCTGGCATCTGCACGAGGCCACCAAGGCCCTCGACCTCGCCGCGTTCATCACGTTCTCCTCCGTCTCCGGCACGCTGGGCGCCCCGGGCACGTCCAACTACGCCGCCGCGAACGCCTTCCTCGACGGCCTGGTCCAGCACCGCGCCGCCCTGGGCCTGCCGGGCCAGTCGCTCGTATGGGGCCACTGGGACGTCGGCGGCATGGTCGGGGCGCTGAACCCGGCCCTCGTGCAGCGCATGCGCGGCAACGGCATGGCGCCGGTCTCCGCCGAAGAGGGCATGGAACTGTTCGAAGCCGCGCGCCGCTACGCCGAGCCCGTCGTGATGGCGGTCGGCCTGATCCCCGGCGCCCGAGCACCGCAGGCCGAGATTCCCCAGATGTTCCGCGGGCTGGTCCGCCAGAGCAGGCGGACCGCCTCGAACGCCACGAGCACGTCCGGCACCCCGGCCACCTTCGCCCAGAAGCTGCTGGAGCTGCCGGAAGGGGAGCGCGTCGGCCACATCGTCGACCTCGTCCGCGGCGAGGCCGCCCTCATCCTCGGCTACCCGTCCGCGGCGGAGATCGAGCCCCGCCGGGACTTCTACGAGCTCGGCTTCGACTCGCTGACCTCGATCGAACTGCGCAACCGGCTCGCCACGGCCACCGGACTGCAACTGCCGGCGACACTGGTCTTCGACACCAAGACCCCCACCGACCTCGGCACACGGCTGCGCAGCGAATTCGCCGCACAGCCCGGACTCGCCGGCTCCGCGTCCGAGGCGGGCCTCCTCCTGGCCGGGCCGGAACCCGAGTCGCTGGAGCGGCTGTTCCTCGACGCCATGGACCGCGGCAAGTTCCCGGAGGCCAGGCTCATGCTGCGGGCCCTGACCGGCCTGCGCCAGACCTTCGAGAACACGGCCGAACTGGAGGAACTGCCGCTGCCGACCACGCTCGCCGAAGGCCCCGCCGAACCGCGGATGATCTGCATCAGCACACCCACCGCCAACGGCGGCGTCCACGAGTACGCCAGGTTCGCCGCACCCTTCCGGGGTGAACGGCACATCAGCGCGCTGCCCCTGGTCGGCTTCGCCGCCGGGGAACGGCTGCCGACCACGGCGACGACCGCGGTCAGGACCATCGCGGAGAGCGCACTGCGCGCGAGCGAAGGCAACCCCTTCATCCTGGTCGGGCACTCCTCCGGCGGTACGTACGCCTACGCCGCAGCCGGTCTGCTGGAGGCCACCTGGGGCATCAAGCCCGAAGCCGTGGTGCTGCTGGACTCCGTCAGCATCCGGCACGACGACCGGGAGGAGATCGACTACGACAGCCTGATGCACCGCAGCTTCCTGGCCGACGAGGAATCGCCGGTGCGGGTGACGAACTCCAGGCTGTCCGGCATGGGGCGGTGGATGAACCTGCTCGGCCAACTCGAGGTGTCGCACACGACCGCCCCCGTGCTGGTCATCCGCGCCACCAAGGAGGCCTTCGCCATGGAGGGCATCGCGGCCGCCGAGGGCGAGGAGGCGAAGAGCGAGGCGTTCCCGACAGCCGAGGTGCGCATCATGGACGCGGACCACTTCTCCATGGTTCGCGACGACGTCCCGGAGACCGCGCGGATCGTCAAGGAATGGCTGGACTCCCTCGGCGGGGAGTGACCCAGGCGCAGTGCGCAACGCCCCGGCGGGCGGCCAACCGGCCGCCCGCCGCGGCGTGTCCCGGCACAGTTCACCTCTGGTGAATTGCGGATCAAGTCCTAGGGAAACCCGCAGTCCGCCTCGTGGAAGATGGCGAGGAAACGGTCGGACGTGCGTGTCGGCGCTCTGTGCCCCAGGTCCGGCATTCCACCGAGCGATTGGCGTCTTGATGTCGAACGAGGAGAAGCTGCGCGAGTACCTCAAGCGCGCGATCGCGGACCTTCACGAGACTCGTCAGCAATTGGACGAGACGGAGGCGAAGCAGACCGAGCCCATCGCGATCGTCTCGATGGCCTGCCGCTTCCCGGGCGGCGTCCGCTCGCCCGAAGGGCTGTGGGAGCTTCTGCGCGACGGCGTCGACGCGATCTCCTCCTTCCCCCGCAACCGCGGCTGGGACCTGGACGCGCTCCACCACCCCGACCCGGCCCACCAGGGCACCACCTACGCCCGCGAGGGCGGATTCCTGCACGACGCGGGCGAGTTCGACCCCGGCTTCTTCGGGATCTCCCCGCGCGAGGCGCTCGCCATGGACCCCCAGCAGCGGCTGCTTCTGGAGACCGCGTGGGAAGCCGTCGAACGGGCCGGCATCGACCCGGAATCCCTCGCGGGCAGCCGCACCGGCGTGTTCGTCGGCACCGGCCACGGAGGGTATGACGCCGAGGGCGGGCGGCGCGCCGACGAGGTCGGCGGACACCTGCTGACCGGCAACCACATCAGCATCGCCTCCGGCCGGATCTCCTACGTCCTGGGCCTGGAAGGCCCCGCGCTGACCGTTGACACGGCCTGCTCCTCGTCGCTGGTCGCCCTGCACCTGGCCGCGCACGCGCTGCGGCGCGGCGAGTGCGCCATGGCCCTGGTGGGCGGCGCGACCGTGATGTCCACGCCGCAAATGTTCGTGGAGTTCTCCCGCCAGCGCGGGCTGGCCGCCGACGGCCGCTGCAAGCCGTTCGCGGCGGCCGCCGACGGCACCGGCTGGAGCGAGGGCGTCGGGCTGCTGCTCGTCGAGCGGCTCTCCGACGCCGTACGCAACGGCCATCCCGTACTCGCCGTGCTGAAGGGCTCGGCCGTCAACCAGGACGGCGCGTCCAACGGCCTGACCGCCCCCAACGGCCCCTCGCAGCAGCGCGTCATCCGCCAGGCGCTGACCAGCGCGGGCCTGGCCGCCTCGGAGATCGACGCGGTGGAGGCGCACGGCACCGGCACCACCCTCGGCGACCCCGTCGAGGCACACGCCCTGCTGGCCACCTACGGGCAGCAGCGCCCCGCGGACCGGCCCGTGCTGATCGGCTCCATGAAGTCCAACATCGGGCACACCCAGGCCGCCGCCGGTATCGCGGGCGTGATGAAAATGGTCCTGGCGATGCGGCACGGGCAACTGCCCAAGACCCTGCACCTGGACGAGCCCACCGGGCACGTCGACTGGAGCGAGGGCAACGCCGGACTCCTCGCGGAGCCCGCGCCCTGGCCGACCGCCGACCGGCCGCGCCGCGCCGCCGTCTCCTCATTCGGCATCAGCGGCACCAACGCCCACGTCATCCTGGAACAGGCGCCCGCCCACGAGGCCGAAGCCCACAAGGCCGGACCGGACCCCGAGCCGGCCGCCCGGCCGGGCGTGCTGCCCTGGATCCTGTCCGCCCGCACCGAAGCGGCCCTGCACGCCCAGGCCGCACGCCTCGGCCGCCACATACGGGACCGCGCCGACCTCGAACCGGCCGCCGTCGCCCACGCCCTCGCGGGCACCCGGTCCCTCATGGAACACCGCGCGGCACTCGTCGCGGGCAACCGGGAGGCGTTCCTGCGCGGCCTGGACGCCCTCGCCGCGGGCCGCACCGCCGCCGGTCTGGTCAGCGGCGTCGCCACCAAGGCCCGCACCGCGTTCGTCTTCGCCGGGCAGGGCTCCCAGCGCCCCGGAATGGGACGCGAACTGCACGCCGCGTACCCGGAGTTCGCCGACGCCTTCGACGCGGTGTGCGCCGCACTCGACCCGCACCTGGACCGGCCGCTGCGCGACGTCGTCTTCGCCGAGGAAGGCAGCGCCGAGGCCGCCCTGCTCGACCGGACCGCCTACACCCAGGCCGCGCTCTTCGCCCTGGAGACCGCCCTGTTCCGGCTCGTCGAATCCTGGGGCGTGGCACCGCAGTTCGTCGCCGGACACTCCATCGGCGAGCTCACCGCCGCCCACGTCAGCGGCGTTTTGACGCTCCAGGACGCCGCACGGCTGGTCGCCGCGCGCGGCACGCTCATGCAGGCGCTGCCCGATGGCGGCGTCATGGTGGCGGTCCAGGCCACCGAGGAGGAGATCCGCGACCGCCTCGCCGGCCACGAGGACCACGTCGCCCTCGCGGCGGCCAACGGGTCCAATTCCCTTGTCATTTCGGGCGACGAACAGGCCGTCACCGAGATCGCGGCCCACTTCGAGGCACAGGGCCGCCGCACCAAGCGGCTGCGGGTCAGCCACGCCTTCCACTCCCCGCACATGGACGGCATGCTGGAGGACTTCGGGCGCGTCGCCCGCGGCCTGACCTTCCACGCCCCCCGCATCCCCGTGGTGTCCACGGTGACCGGCGCGCTCGCCACCGAGGAGGAACTGCGCTCGCCCGACTACTGGGTCAGGCAGGTCCGCGAAACGGTCCGCTTCTGCGCCGCCGTGCGCACCCTCGAAGCCGAGGGCGTCACCACCTTCGTGGAGTTCGGCCCCGGCGGCGTCCTGACCCCCATGGTCCAGGACAGTCTGACCACCCTCGAAGGGCCCGTCCCCCCTGTCCCCCCTGTTTTGGTCTCCCTCCTTCGAACCGGCCGCCCCGAAGCGCCCGCCCTCACCGAGGGCATCGCCACCGCCTTCGCGCACGGTGTCCGCGTCGACTGGCCCGCCTGCCTCGGCACGCTCGACGCCCCCCGCGCCGAGCTGCCCACCTACGCCTTCCAACGCCAGTGGTACTGGCTGGACCCGGCCGGCCGCGACGAGGGGGAGGCGGCCGCCTCCGAAGCGGGCGAGGCCGGATTCTGGGCGGCCGTCGAACGCGAGGACCTCCAGGAGCTGTCGGCCGTCCTGGCCATCGACGGCAGCGAGACGGACTCCCTGGGCAGCCTCCTGCCCACCCTCTCCTCCTGGCGCAGGCAGCGCAGGACCCAGGCCGCCGCGGACCGCTTCAGCTACCGCACCCACTGGGCCCCGCGCACCGCCTCCAACGGCCCCGCCGCCACCGGGCACTGGCTCGTCGTCCTGCCCGACGGCAGCACCGACGACCCGTGGACCGCCCACCTCCTGGACGCCCTGCGCGACCACGGCCTGCACGTTGACGTACGCGAACTGCCCGGCACCCACGAACCCGGCGACCCCTTCGCCCGGCCCGACACCCCCGTCGACGGCGTGCTCTGTCTGCTGGCCCTGGACGAGCGACCCCACCCGCGCCTGCCCTCCGTACCACGCGGCCTGGCCGCCACCACCACGCTGCTGCGTGCCCTGGAGGCCGCCGGCATCCAGGCACCGCTGTGGTGCGTGACCCGCCGCGCCGTCGCCGTCGACCGTCACGAGGCGCTCAACAGCCCCTTACAGGCACAGATATGGGGCCTGGGCCGGGTGGCCGCGCTGGAGTCCCCGCAGAGCTGGGGCGGGCTCGTCGACCTCCCCGAGAACCTGGACGGGCGGGCCGTCTCCGCGCTGCTGAGCACCCTCGCCTCGGAGGAGGACCAGGTCGCGATCCGCCCGGCCGGGATCTTCGCCCGCCGCCTGGAACGGATCACACCCGGCGGCGACACCGGCGACCGGTGGAGCACCCACGGCACCGTCCTGGTCACCGGCGGCACCGGTGCCCTGGGCGCACACCTCGCCCACTGGCTGGCCGACGCCGGAGCCGAACACCTCGTGCTCACCAGCCGCCGCGGCCCGCAGGCCCCCGGCGCACCGGAACTCGCGGCCGCGCTCACCGACCGGGGAGTCAAGGTCACCCTCGCCGCCTGCGACGCCGCCGACCGCGACGCTCTGGCGGCCGTCCTCGCCGACATCCCGCCGCACCTGCCGCTGACCGGCGTCGTCCACGCCGCGGGCATCCTGGACGACGGCGTCCTGGACGCGCTCACCCCCGAGCGCTTCGAGACCGTCCTGCGACCCAAGGCGAGGGCCGCACAGAACCTGCACGAACTCACCCAGGACCTGGACCTGGACCACTTCGTGCTGTTCTCCTCGATCGTCGGCGTCCTGGGCAACGCCGGACAGGCCAACTACGCCGCCGCCAACGCCTACTTGGACGCCCTCGCCGAACAGCGTCACCGGCAGGGGCTCCCGGCCACCTCCGTGTCCTGGGGCCCCTGGGCGGGCCACGGCATGGCCACCGACAGCGACGCCGCCGACCGGATGAGCCGCGACGGCCTGCTGCCCATGGCCGCGACCCCCGCGCTCGCCGCCCTGCGCCAGGCCCTCGCCCAGGGCATGACGCACGTGACCGTGGCCGACATCGACTGGAGCGCCTACGCCCCCGCCCTGACCGCCGTCCGCCCCAGCCCCCTCATCGGAGACCTGCCCGAGGCCCGCCGCGCACTCGGCCCCGCCGACGGACCGCGCCGGGAACGCTCCCCCCTGCGCGAACGGATCGGAGCACTGCCGCCCGCCGAACAGGAACAGGCATTCCTGACCATGGTCAGGGAAGAGGCCGCGAAGGCTCTCGGACACCCCTCACCGGACACCGTCGACGCCCAACGCGCCTTCCGTGAGCAGGGGTTCGACTCGCTGATGGCCGTCGATCTGCGCAACCGGCTCTCCGCCGCGACGGGCCTGCGGCTGCCCGCCACCCTGCTGTTCGACCACCCCACCTCCGTCGCGGTCGCCGCATACCTGCGCTCCGAAGTCCTGGGCGCCGCGGGGCCCGCCACGGTCGTACGGGCGTCGGCCGCCGCCCTCGACGAACCGGTGGCGATCGTCGGCATGGCCTGCCGCTTCCCCGGCGGCGTGAACTCACCCGAGGCCCTGTGGCGGCTGCTGGCCGAGGGCGGCGACGCCATCGCCCCCATGCCCGCCGACCGGGGCTGGGACCTGGACCGCCTCTACCACCCCGACCCCGACCACCAGGGCACCAGCTACGCCCGAGGCGGCGGATTCCTGGACGGCGCGACCGACTTCGACGCGGACTTCTTCGGCATCTCGCCGCGCGAGGCCCTCGCCATGGACCCCCAGCAGCGGCTGCTCCTGGAGACCACCTGGGAGGTGCTCGAACAGGCGGGTATCGCCCCGGAGTCGCTACGGGGCAGCAGCACCGGTGTCTTCGCAGGCACCAACACCCAGGACTACGGCGCGGTCTTGGACACGGCACAGGACGAAGCCGGCGGGCACCGGCTCACCGGCAACGCGATGAGCGTCGTCTCCGGCCGGGTCTCCTACACCTTCGGCTTCGAGGGCCCGGCCGTCACGGTGGACACGGCCTGCTCCTCCTCGCTGGTGGCCCTGCACATGGCGGCGCAGGCGCTGCGCCAGGGCGAGTGCTCCCTGGCGGTCGCGGGCGGCGTGACGGTGATGTCCACCCCGTCCTCCTTCGTGGAGTTCGCCCGGCAGCGCGGGCTGGCCCCCGACGGCCGCTGCAAGCCGTTCGCGGCGGCCGCCGACGGCACCGGCTGGAGCGAAGGCGTCGGCCTGCTGCTGGTGGAACGGCTCAGCGACGCCCGCCGCAACGGCCACCAGGTGCTCGCCGTCGTACGCGGCTCGGCCGTCAACCAGGACGGCGCGTCCAACGGCCTGAGCGCACCCAGCGGCCCGTCCCAGCAGCGGGTGATCCGCCAGGCCCTGGCCAACGCCCAGCTGGCCGCCTCCGAAGTCGACGCCGTGGAGGCGCACGGCACCGGCACCACGCTCGGCGACCCGATCGAGGCCCAGGCGCTGCTGGCCACCTACGGCCAGGAGCGGCCGCCGGAGAGGCCGATGCTGCTGGGCGCGGTGAAGTCCAACCTCGGGCACACCCAGGCCGCCGCCGGTGCGGCGGGCGTGATGAAGATGGTGCTGGCGATGCGACACGGCGTGCTGCCGCGCACCCTGCACGTCGCCGAGCCCACCGGGCACGTCGACTGGACCGCGGGCGCGGTCGAGCTGCTCACCGAGCACACGGACTGGCCCGAGACCGGCCACCCCAGGCGAGCCGCGGTCTCCGCGTTCGGCATCAGCGGCACCAACGCGCACGTGGTCCTGGAACTGCCCCCGGCCACGGACCCCGAAGCGCCCGCCACTGCGCTCGAAGCACCCGCCACCGCGCCCGACGAGACGGCACCGCTGCTGCTCTCCGCCAAGAGCGAGAGCGCCCTGCGCGCCCAGGCCGCCCGGCTGCGCACCCACCTCGACCGCGAGCCCGCGCCCCGGCTCACGGACGCCGCCTACACGCTGATGACGCGCCGCACGGCCTTCGCCCACCGCGCGGCCGTTCGCGCCGACGACCACGCTGCCGCGCTGCGCGCCCTGACCGCCCTGGCCGCCGGCGAGGCCGACCCCGCCGTGGACACGGGCACGGCCCACACCGGCCGGGACGCCGTCCTCTTCTCCGGCCAGGGATCGCAACGCATCGGCATGGGCCGCGAGCTGCACGCCCGATACCCGGTCTTCGCGGCGGCGTTCGACGCGGTCTGCGCTGCCCTGGACGAGCACCTGGACCGCCCGCTGCGGGACGTCGTCTGGGGCGAGGACGCGGAACTGCTGAACCAGACGGCCTACGCCCAGGCCGGGCTGTTCGCCATCGAGGTGGCCCTGTTCCGGCTCGTCGAGTCCTGGGGAGTACGGCCGCGGTACGTGGCCGGGCACTCCGTCGGCGAGATAACCGCCGCGCATGTCGCCGGGGTGTTCTCGCTGGCCGACGCCTGCACGCTGGTGGCGGCACGCGGACGGCTCATGCAGGCCCTGCCCGCCGGCGGCGCGATGGTGGCTGTCCAGGCCACCGAGGAGGAGGTGCTCCCGCACCTGACCGAGGACGTCGCGATCGCCGCCGTGAACGGCCCCCGCTCCACGGTGGTCTCCGGCGCCGAAGCCGCCGTGCTCGCCCTCGCGGCGCACTTCGAAGCGGAGGGCCGCAAGACCACCCGGCTACGGGTCTCGCACGCCTTCCACTCGCCCCTGATGGACCCGATGCTGGCCGACTTCCGTGCCGTCGCCGAGGGCCTGTCCTACGGCGAGCCGGAGCTGGCCGTCGTATCGAACGTCACCGGCGAACTCGCCACCCAGGACCAGCTGCGCACCCCCGAGTACTGGGTGACGCACGTCCGCTCGGCGGTGCGGTTCGCCGACGGGATCCGCGCCCTGTGTGCGCAGGGCGTGACGCGCTTCCTGGAGTTGGGTCCCGACGGCACGCTCGCGGCCCTGGCGCGCGAATCGCTGCCGGACGGGGACCCCGCCGGCCAGAGCACTCCCGAGGAGACCCTTCTCGTCCCCGCCCTGCGCCGGGACCGCCCGGAGGCGGCGACCCTCCACGCGGCCCTGACGCGACTGCACGTACACGGCACCGAGATCGACTGGACCGCATTCCTCGCCGGCCGGGACGCGCGCGTCATCGACCTGCCGACGTACGCCTTCCAGCACCAGCGGTTCTGGCCGACCCCCGATCACACCCGCACCGGGGACCTCGGCGCCGTCGGCCTCGAAGCGGCCGGGCACCCGCTGCTGAGCGCCTCCGTGGAACTGCCCGACGGCGACGGCGTGCTGCTCACCACGCGCCTGTCGCTCTCCTCCCACCCCTGGCTGGCCGGGCACGTCGTCATGGGCTCGGTCCTGTTGCCGGGCACGGCCTTCGTCGAACTCGCCATCCGCGCCGCCGACGAGGTGGGCTGCGACCGCGTCGACGAACTGACCCTGGCCGCCCCGCTCGTCCTGCCCGAACACGGCGGCGTACAACTCCAGCTGCGCGTGGGCCCCGCCGACGAATCCGGCCGCCGTGCCCTGACCGCCCGCTCCAGGGCGGAGGGCGACGGCGACCGCCCGTGGCTGCAGCACGCCACCGGCGTCCTCGCCACCGGCCCGCAGCCGGCCGCCGACGGCTTCGACTTCGCCACCGCGTCCTGGCCGCCCGCCGACGCCGAGCCCGTCGACCTGACCGGCATCTACCCGCGCCTGGCCGACCGCGGATTCGACTACGGCCCCCACTTCCAGGGCCTGCGCACCGCATGGCGCCGAGGCGACGAAGTCTTCGCCGAGGTCGCCCTGCCCGCCGCGGCCGAAGGCGACGCGCCTGCCTACGGCCTGCACCCGGCGCTGCTCGACGCGGCCCTGCACGTCGTCACCTTCAACGGAGTCGACCAGGGCGTCGTGCCCTTCTCCTGGGAGGGCGTCTCGCTGCACGCCTCCGGCGCCGCGGCGGTACGGGTCCGGGTCGCCCGGCACAGCGGCGACACGGTGTCCGTGGACGTCGCCGACACCGCGGGCGAACCCGTCGCCTCCATCGGCACGCTCGTCCTGCGGGCGGTCTCCGCCGACCAGTTGGAAGGCGGTGCGAACCCGGTCGGCCGCGACGCGCTGTTCCGCCTCCAGTGGAACCCCGTACGCCTGCCCCCGGCCGAGGCCGCGGAGACCGTCGCGGTGATCGGTTCCCCCGCGGGCCCGTCGTTCGAGCGGTACACGGACCTGGTCGAGCACTACGAGGACCTGGACTCCCTGGCCGCATCCGGCCGTGTGCCCGGTGCGCTGCTGGTGACGCCGACGACCGGGACCGCGGGAACGGTGGAGTCCGTGCACGCCGCGACGGCGTGGGCGTTGGGCCTGATGCAGTCGTGGCTGGGCGATGAGCGGTTCGCCGCTTCGCGTCTGGTGTTTGTGACGCGGGGTGCGGTGTCCGGTGCGGATCTTGCGGGTGCGGCGGTGTGGGGTCTGGTGCGGTCGGCGCAGTCGGAGCACCCGGGCCGTTTTGGGCTGGTGGATGTGGGTGACGATGCCGAACTGTCGCTTGTGCCGAGGGCGTTGGCGTCGGAGGAGTCGCAGTTGCTGGTGCGCGGTGGTGAGGTGCTGGCGGCGCGGTTGATCCGCGCTCAGGCGCAGCGGGCCGTCGCGTGGGACCCGTCCGGCACGGTTTTGATCACCGGTGGGACCGGTGGCCTGGGCCGTGTGATGGCGCGTCACTTGGTGGCGGAACACGGGGTGCGGAATCTGCTGCTGGTCAGCCGCCGTGGTCCCGCGGCCGAGGGCGCACAGGAGCTGGTGACGGAGCTTCGGCGCAGCGATGCCGAAGTGACCGTGGAGGCGTGCGATGTGACGGACGCGGTGGCTGTGGCCGACTTGGTGGCCCGGTACCGGATCAGGGCGGTGGTGCATACGGCCGGTGTTCTGGATGACGGTGTGGTGGAGTCGCTGACTCCGGAGCGGTTGGCGGCGGTTCTGTGTCCGAAGGTGGACGCGGCCTGGCATCTGCACGAGGCGACCAAGAATGCGGGCCTGGATCTGGACGCGTTCGTGGTGTTCTCGTCGGTGGCGGGCACGATCGGCAGTCCCGGTCAGGCCAACTATGCGGCAGGCAACGCGTTCTTGGACGCGTTGGCGCATCACCGTCGGGCGGTGGGTCTGCCCGCGGTGTCGCTGGCGTGGGGCCCCTGGTCTCAAGACGGGGGGATGACCGGCACCCTCACCGAAGCCGACCTCAAGCGCATCGCCCGCCAGGGCATGCCCGAACTCACCCCCGCACAGGGCGTGGCCCTCTTCGACGCTGCGCTGGCAGCCGGAGACGCCCAACTACTCCCCGTTCGCTTCGACTTGGCGGCACTGCGAGAGCAGGGGGAGGTGCCCCCGTTGTTGCGCGGCCTGATCAGGACCCGCGCCCGACGGTCGGCGGTCGGCGGCTCGGCCGCGGCAGCCGGTCTGGTGGGACGCCTGAGCGGACTGGGGGCGGGGGAGCGGCGCGAGGTGATCCTGGACCTGGTACGTACCCAGATCGCGGTCGTCCTGGGCCACGCGAGCCCGGAGACGATCGAGGCGACCCGCGTCTTCCAGGACCTCGGTTTCGACTCCCTGACCGCGGTCGAACTCCGCAACCGCCTCAACAACGCGACCGGTATGCGTCTTTCGGCCACCGTCATCTTTGACTACCCCACGGCGGACGCGCTCGTCGACTTCCTGCTGGACGAGCTGTTCGGCGCGCAGGAAGAGGCCGAATCGCCGGCGCGGGCGTCGTCACCGGCGGGGGCAGCCGACGACCCGGTAGTGATCGTAGGGATGAGCTGCCGCTACCCGGGCGGCGTCGCCGCCCCCGAGGACCTGTGGCGTCTGGTGTCGGAGGGCGTGGACGCGGTGTCCGACTTCCCCACCGACCGCGGCTGGGACGTGGAGACCCTCTACAACCCGGACCCCGAGGCACTCGGTACCTCCTACACCCGCTCCGGTGGATTCCTCCACGAGGCAGCGGAGTTCGACCCCGAGTTCTTCGGGATGAGCCCGCGAGAGGCGCTGGCGACCGACGCCCAGCAGCGGCTGCTGCTGGAGACGACCTGGGAGGCCATCGAGCGGACGGGTATCGACCCGACCACGCTGCGGGGCAGTCGAACGGGCGTCTTCGCGGGCGTGATGTACACCGACTACAGCGAGATCATGGTCGGCGATCAGTACGAGGGCTATCGAGGCAACGGCAGCGCGGCCAGCATTGCTTCCGGCCGGGTCTCCTACACCTTCGGCTTCGAGGGTCCGGCGGTCACGGTGGATACGGCGTGCTCGTCGTCGCTGGTGGCCCTGCACCTGGCGGCTCAGTCGCTGCGCTCGGGTGAGTGCTCGCTGGCCATGGCGGGCGGTGTGACGGTGATGTCGACGCCCACGACGTTTGTGGACTTCTCGCGGCAGCGGGGTTTGTCGGCGGACGGGCGCTGCAAGGCGTTCGCCGACGCTGCCGACGGCGTCGGCTGGGGTGAGGGCGCCGGCATGCTCGTGCTGGAGCGTCTGTCGGATGCGCGTCGTCATGGGCATCGGGTGTTGGCGGTGGTGCGGGGTAGTGCGGTGAATCAGGATGGTGCGTCGAATGGTTTGACGGCGCCGAATGGTCCGTCGCAGCAGCGGGTGATCCGGCAGGCGTTGGCGAGTGCGGGGCTGTCCGCGGCGGATGTGGATGCGGTGGAGGCGCACGGTACGGGTACGACGTTGGGTGACCCGATCGAGGCGCAGGCGTTGCTGGCCACCTATGGTCAGGAGCGGTCGGGGGAGCGGCCGTTGCTGCTGGGCTCGGTGAAGTCCAACATCGGTCATGCGCAGGCGGCTTCGGGTGTGGCGGGTGTCATCAAGATGGTGCTGGCGATGCGCCACGGCGTGCTCCCGCGGACGCTGCATGTCGATGAGCCGTCGACGCATGTGGACTGGAACGCCGGTGCTGTCGAGCTGCTGACCGCTCCGGCCGAGTGGCCGCAGAGTGACGGGCCGCGCCGGGCGGGCGTCTCCTCCTTCGGCGTCAGCGGTACGAACGCGCATGTGATCCTGGAGCAGCCCGAGCCGGTCGCGGCCGACGCCGAACCGGACGCCGCCGAGGACGAGCCCGGCGCGCTGGCGTGGGTGCTCTCTGGCAGGAACGAGGCCGCGCTGCGCGGCCAGGCGGCACGCCTGCTGCCCCTGGTCGCCGGCCGTGACGCGCTGTCCGCGCGGGACATCGGGCACTCGCTGGTGGCGGGGCGGTCGAGCTTCACCCACCGTGCGGTGGTGTGGGGCCAGGACCGCGACGCACTGGTGCGTGCCCTGTCCGCACTCGCGGTGGACGAGGCCGACGCCGGTCTGGCGGAGGGCTCGGCCGGTGCGGGGAAGACGGCGTTCTTGTTCTCGGGGCAGGGTTCGCAACGTCTGGGAATGGGCCGGGAGTTGTATGGCCGCTACCCGGTGTTCGCGGCGGCGCTCGACGCGGTGTGCGCGGCGTTGGACGAGCACCTGGACCGCCCGCTGCGGGATGTCGTCTGGGGCGAGGACGCGGAACTGCTGGACCAGACCGCGTACGCCCAGGCCGGATTGTTCGCCCTTGAAGTGGCCTTGTTCCGGCTGGTCGAGTCGTGGGGTGTGCGCGCGGACTTCGTGGCCGGACATTCGATCGGCGAGGTCGCGGCGGCGTATGCGGCGGGCGTGTTCTCGCTGGCGGATGCCTGTGCGCTGGTGGCGGCCCGGGGTCGGCTGATGCAGCAGCTGCCGGCTGGTGGGGCGATGGTGGCGATCCGGGCGACGGAGGAGGAGGTTCTTGCGCATCTGACGGGGGAGGTGTCGATCGCGGCGGTCAACGGGCCGTCGTCGGTCGTGGTCTCCGGCGTTGAGGCGGCGGTGCTCGGCATCGCGGCGCACTTCGAGGGGGAGGGCCGCAAGACCAGCAGGCTGCGGGTCTCGCACGCCTTCCACTCGCCGCTCATGGAACCGATGCTGGCCGAGTTCCGCGCGGTGGTGGCACGGCTGTCCTTCGGCACGCCGACGATCCCTGTCGTGTCGAACCTGACGGGCCGCCTCGCCGAGCCCGAACAGCTCGCCCACCCCGACTACTGGGTCCGGCACGTCCGCGAGACAGTGCGTTTCGCGGACGGGATACGGGCTCTGCGGGCGGAAGGGGCGACGCGGTTCCTCGAACTCGGCCCGGACGGTGTGCTGTCGGCGATGGCCCGGGAGTCGGCACCGGACGAAGCCGTACTCGCTCCCGTACTGCGCAAGGACCGCCCCGAGGAGACGACGCTGCTGGGTGCCCTGGCGCAGCTGTACGTCCGGGGCGCGAGCGTGGACTGGGCGGTGCTGTTCGCCGGTACGGGTGCGCGGTGGGTGGATCTGCCGACGTATGCGTTCCAGCACGAGCGGTTCTGGCCTTCGGGCGGGGCGGCGCGCGTGGGCGATGTGCGGTCCGCTGGTCTGGGCTCGGCGGGGCATCCGTTGCTGGGTGCGGCGGTGGAGCTGGCGGGTTCGGGTGGTTTGTTGTTCACCGGGCGACTGTCGGTGTCCTCGTATCCGTGGCTGGCGGATCATGTGGTGCTGGGGTCTGTGCTGGTGCCGGGTACGGCGCTGGTGGAGCTGGTGCTGCGGGCGGCCGACGAGGTCGGCTGTGACCTGGTGGAGGAGCTGACGCTCGCCGCGCCGCTGGTGCTGCCTGCCTCGGGCGCCGCGATCCAGGTGCAGGTGTGGGTGGGCGAGCCCGATGACGAGGGGCGCCGGCCGGTGTCGGTGCATGCGCGTGAGGGCGAGGGCCCGTGGACGCTGCACGCCGGCGGTGCGGTGACCACGGGGGCCGAAACGGCCTCCTTCGATGCCGCCGTATGGCCCCCGAAGGGCGCGGAGCCCGTGGAAGTGGCGGACTGCTACGACGAACTCGCCGATGCCGGGCTCACATACGGCCCGGCCTTCCAGGGCCTGCGGGCGGCCTGGAAGCTCGGCGAGGACATCTACGCCGAGGTGACGCTTCCCGAGGGAACCGACGGTGACGCCTACGGCCTGCACCCCGCGCTCTTCGATGCCGCGCTGCACGCGGCGGCGTTGGGCGGCGGAGAAGCGGGCGGAGTCCCGTTCTCGTGGACCGGAGTGTCCCTGCACGCTTCTGGCGCCTCGCACCTCCGCGTCCGTATCCGCAGCGCGGGCGGCGCAATGTCCGTCGCGATCGCGGACTCGTCTGGTGCGCCGGTCGCCTCGGTGGAGTCGCTGGTGGTTCGTCCGATCTCGGCCGGGCAGTTGCAGGCCGCCGACCGTGATGCCCTCTTCAAGGCCGACTGGGTCCCCGTCCCGCTCACGGAAGAGCGCGTCGAGCTCGGCACCGGTCCGGAGGGCGAGCCGATCCGGACCTTCGCGGATCTGGAGTCCCTGACGGGGGCGGCCGTGCCCGGGGCGGTCCTGGTCGCGCCGCCCGCCGGCGCCGCCGGAACGGTGGAGTCCGTACACGTCGCGGCCGCCTGGGCGTTGGAGATGGTGCAGTCGTGGCTGGCCGACGACCGCTTCGCCACCTCGCGCCTGGTGTTCGTCACGCGCGGGGCGGCCTTCGGCGCGGATCTCGCGGCCGCCGCCGTCCGGGGCCTGGTGCGGTCGGCACAGTCGGAGAACCCGGGCCGCTTCGGCCTGGTGGACCTGGACGGTGACGCCGATGTGACCGTGCTGGCGCAAGGGCTCGCGACCGACGAGCCCGAACTTCTGGTGCGCGGGAACGAGGTGCTGGCGGCCCGGCTGGCCCGGACGCAGTCCCAGCACGCGATGACGTGGGACACCTCCGGCACGGTCCTGATCACCGGCGGTACCGGCGGCCTGGGCCGCGCTGTCGCCCGGCACTTGGTGACCGAGCACGGGGTGCGGAACCTGCTGCTGGTCAGCCGGCGCGGCCCGGCCGCCGAGGGCGCCGAGGAGCTCGTGGCCGAACTGCGGGGCAGCGGCGCCGAAGCAGTCGTCGAGGCCTGCGACGTGACCGACGCGGCGGCCGTAGCGGACCTGATCACCCGTCATGTGCCCACAGCCGTGGTGCATACGGCCGGTGTTCTGGACGACGGTGTGGTGGAGTCGCTGACCCCGGAGCGGTTGGCGGCGGTTCTGCGTCCGAAGGTGGACGCGGCCTGGCATCTGCACGAGGCGACCAAGAACGCGGATGTGGACCTGGACGCGTTCGTGGTGTTCTCCTCCGTCGCAGGCACGATCGGCAGTCCCGGCCAGGCCAACTACGCGGCAGGCAACGCGTTCCTGGACGCGTTGGCGCACCATCGTCGGGCGGCGGGTCTGCCCGCGGTGTCGCTGGCGTGGGGCCCCTGGTCTCAAGACGGGGGGATGACCGGCACCCTCACCGAAGCCGACCTCCAGCGCATCGCCCGCCAAGGCATGCCGCCGCTGACCGCCGAGGAGGGTCTGGCCCTCTTCGACGCCGCGCTCGGCACCACCGAGCCCGCGCCACTCCCCGTCCGCCTGGACCTCGCGGCGCTGCGCGCACAAGGCGAGCCTCAGCCGCTGCTGCGTGGCCTGATCCGTACGAGGACCCGCCGATCCGGCGCCGTCGCGGCATCCGGCATCGTGCAGCGCCTGACCAGGCTGTCCACGGCGGAGCGGCGCGAGGCGCTGCTCGATGTCGTACGCGCCCAGATCGCTGCGGTCCTGGGCCACGCGAGCCCGGAAACGGTCGCTCCGGACCGGGTCTTCCAGGACCTCGGCTTCGACTCCCTGACGGCGATCGAACTCCGCAACCTGCTGGGCAAGGCCACCGGACTGCGGCTCCCGGCGACGACCGTGTTCGACTACCCGACGGCCGACGCCCTGGCGGGCCACCTCCTGGACGAGCTGTTCGGCGCCGAGACGGAGACAAAGACCCCCCTCCCGGTGTCCGCCCTGCCGTCCCTGACGGACGATCCGGTCGTGATCGTCGGCATGAGCTGCCGCTTCCCCGGCGGCGTCGGCTCGCCCGAGGACCTGTGGCGGCTGGTGTCCGAAGGAGTGGACGCCGTCTCGGACTTCCCGACCGACCGAGGCTGGGAGATCGAGGACACGGACGACCCCGAGCGGGAGGGCGCCATCGCCACCCGTTCCGGAGGATTCCTCTATGACGCCGCGGAGTTCGACCCCGAGTTCTTCGGGATGAGCCCCCGAGAGGCCCTGACCACCGACGCCCAGCAGCGGCTGCTGCTGGAGACGACCTGGGAGGCGCTGGAGCGCGCCGGCATGGACCCGGCCACCCTGCGCGGCAGCCGTACGGGCGTCTTCGCCGGCGTGATGTACCACGACTACTCGACGCTGCTCTCCGGGCGCGAGTTCGAGGGCTACCAGGGCAGCGGCAGCGCGGGCAGTGTCGCCTCCGGCCGGGTCTCCTACACCTTCGGCTTCGAGGGTCCGGCGGTCACGGTGGACACGGCGTGCTCGTCGTCGCTGGTCGCCCTGCACCTGGCCGCTCAGTCGCTGCGCTCGGGCGAGTGCTCGCTGGCGCTCGCGGGCGGTGTGACGGTGATGTCGACACCGCTGACCTTCGTGGAGTTCTCCCGCCAGGGCGGGCTCTCCCCGGACGGACGCTGCAAGGCGTTCGCCGACACCGCCGACGGCGTCGGCTGGGGTGAGGGCGCCGGAATCCTGGTGCTGGAGCGTCTGTCGGATGCGCGTCGTCATGGGCATCGGGTGTTGGCGGTGGTGCGGGGTAGTGCGGTGAATCAGGATGGTGCGTCGAATGGTTTGACGGCGCCGAATGGTCCGTCGCAGCAGCGGGTGATCCGGCAGGCGTTGGCGAGTGCGGGGCTGTCCGCGGCGGATGTGGATGCGGTGGAGGCGCACGGTACGGGTACGACGTTGGGTGACCCGATCGAGGCGCAGGCGTTGCTGGCAACGTACGGTCAGGAGCGGTCGGGGGAGCGGCCGTTGCTGCTGGGCTCGGTGAAGTCCAACATCGGTCATGCGCAGGCGGCTTCGGGTGTGGCGGGTGTCATCAAGATGGTGCTGGCGATGCGCCATGGTGTGCTTCCGCGGACGTTGCATGTCGATGAGCCGTCGACGCATGTGGACTGGAACGCCGGTGCCGTGGAGCTGCTGGCCTCCGAGGTCGAGTGGCCGCAGAGTGACGGGCCGCGCCGCGCGGGCGTCTCCTCCTTCGGTATCAGTGGTACGAACGCGCATGTGATCCTGGAGCAGCCCGAGCCGGTCGCGGCCGACGCCGAACCGGACGCCGCCGAGGACGAGACGGCCGGGTCCGATGCGCCCGTGCCGGTGCTGCTGTCGGGCAGGAGCGACTCGGCGTTGCGGGCCCAGGCAGCACGGCTGCTGTCCCATCTGGACGGTGAGCCGGGGCCGCGGGTCACGGATGTCGCCTACGCGCTGGCGACGGGCCGCTCGGCGTTCCAGCACCGCGCGGTGGTACTGGCCGCAAACCGAGAGGACCTGCTGCGCTCGTTGTCCGCCCTGGCCGAGGGCCGCAGCGAGGCGGCCATCGTGGCGCAGGACCGGGCCCACTCGGGCAAGCTGGCGTTCTTGTTCTCGGGGCAGGGTTCACAACGCCTGGGCATGGGCCGGGAGTTGTACGGTCGCTACCCGGTGTTCGCGGAGGCGCTCGACGCGGTGTGCGCGGCATTGGACGAGCACCTGGACCGCCCGCTGCGGGACGTCGTCTGGGGCGAGGACGCGGAACTGCTGAACCAGACCGCATACGCCCAGGCCGGGCTGTTCGCGATCGAGGTGGCACTGTTCCGCTTGCTGGAGTCGTGGGGCGTGCGCCCGGACCAGCTGCTGGGGCACTCCGTGGGGGAAATCGTCGCGGCGCATGTGGCGGGTGTCTTCTCCCTCGCGGATGCCTGTGCGCTGGTGGCGGCTCGGGGTCGGTTGATGCAGCAGTTGCCGGCTGGTGGGGCGATGGTGGCGATCCGGGCGACGGAGGAGGAGGTTCTTGCGCATCTGACGGGGGAGGTGTCGATCGCGGCGGTCAACGGGCCGTCGTCGGTTGTGGTCTCCGGCGTTGAGGCGGCGGTGCTCGGCATCGCGGCGCATTTCGAGGGGGAGGGCCGCAAGACCAGCAGGCTGCGGGTCTCGCACGCCTTCCACTCGCCGCTCATGGAACCGATGCTGGCCGACTTCCGCGCCGTCGCCAACGGCATGACATACGACGCACCGCGCATCCCCGTGGTCTCGAACGTCACCGGCGAGCCCGCCACGGCGGAACAGCTGTGCTCCGCGGAGTACTGGGTCAGCCACGTCCGCGAGGCCGTACGGTTCGCCGACGGGGTCGGCACGCTGCGCACGCAGGGCGTCGTGGCATTCCTGGAGCTCGGCCCCGATGGCGCCCTCTCCGCGCTCGTCGCGGAGTCCGCCACGGACGAGTCGGTACTGGCCCCCGTACTGCGCAAGGACCGGCCCGAGGCACCGGCACTGCTCACGGCCCTGGCACGACTGCACGCCCACGGCATGCCGGTCGACTGGGCCGCCGTCTTCGCCGGTACGGGTGCGCGGTGGGTGGATCTGCCGACGTATGCGTTCCAGCACGAGCGGTTCTGGCCTTCGGGCGGGGCGGCGCGCGCGGGCGATGTGCGGTCCGCCGGCCTGGACTTGGCGGGGCATCCGTTGCTGGGTGCGGCGGTGGAGCTGGCGGGTTCGGGTGGTTTGTTGTTCACCGGGCGACTGTCGGTGTCCTCGCATCCGTGGCTGGCGGATCATGTGGTGCTGGGGTCTGTGCTGGTGCCCGGTACGGCGCTGGTGGAGCTGGTGCTGCGGGCCGCCGACGAGGTCGGCTGTGACCTGGTGGAGGAGCTGACGCTCGCCGCGCCGCTGGTGCTGCCTGCCTCGGGCGCCGCGATCCAGGTGCAGGTGTGGGTGGGCGAGCCCGATGACGAGGGGCGCCAGCCCGTGTCGGTGCACTCGCGTGAGGGCGAGGGGCCGTGGACGCTGCATGCCGGCGGTGCCCTGGCCCCGGCCGCCGAGGTGGTGTCGTTCGATGCCGCGGTGTGGCCCCCGCAGGGTGCCGAGCCGCTTGACGTGGCGGGCTGCTATGAGCGGTTCGCGGATGCCGGGTTCGAGTACGGCCCGGTGTTCCAGGGCCTGCGGGCGGCCTGGAAGCTCGGCGAGGACATCTACGCCGAGGTGACGCTTCCCGAGGGAACCGACGGCGACGCCTACGGCCTGCACCCCGCGCTCTTCGACGCGGCGCTGCATGCGGCGCTACTGGGCGGCGGGGGAGCGGACGAGGGGGCTGTCCCCTTCTCCTGGAACGGAGTGACACTCCACGCCACCGGCGCTTCCCAGGTGAGGGTACGCATCCGTCCCACCGAAAGCGGCACGTCGATCGCCATCGCGGACACCGTCGGTGAGCCGGTCGCCTCGGTGCGATCCCTGACCGTGCGTCCGATCACCGCCGGACAGTTGCAGACCGGCGACCGCGATTCCCTCTTCAAGGTCGACTGGAGCAGCATCCCACTCACCGGCGAGGCCACGGACTCCCTCGCCATGCTCGGCAAGGACACCGAAGGCATCCTCAACGGAATCTCGCTCCAGCCCCACACGGATCTCAACGACCTCGCGGAGGCCGGCGGCCACGACACTGTGCTCGTCCCGCCGATGACCGGGACCGCCGGGACCGCCGGGACGGTGGAGTCCGTGCACGCCGCGACGGCGTGGGCGCTGGACGTGATGCAGTCGTGGCTGGGCGATGAGCGGTTCGCCGCTTCGCGTCTGGTGTTTGTGACGCGGGGTGCGGTGTCCGGTGCGGATCTTGCGGGTGCGGCGGTGTGGGGTCTGGTGCGGTCGGCGCAGTCGGAGCACCCGGGCCGTTTTGGGCTGGTGGATGTGGGTGACGATGCCGAACTGTCGCTTGTGCCGAGGGCGTTGGCGTCGGAGGAGTCGCAGTTGCTGGTGCGCGGTGGTGAGGTGCTGGCGGCGCGGTTGATCCGCGCTCAGGCGCAGCGGGCCGTCGCGTGGGACCCGTCCGGCACAGTTTTGATCACCGGTGGCACGGGCGGCCTGGGGCGCACTGTCGCCCGGCACTTGGTGACCGAGCACGGGGTGCGGAGCCTGCTGTTGGTCAGCCGGCGCGGCCCGGCTGCCGAGGGCGCCGAGGAGCTCGTCGCCGAACTTGAGCAGCATGGCGCGCAGGTCGCCGTCGAGGCATGTGATGTCACCGACGCGGTGGCTGTGGCCGACTTGGTGGCCCGGTACCGGATCAGGGCGGTGGTGCATACGGCCGGTGTTCTGGATGACGGTGTGGTGGAGTCGCTGACTCCGGATCGGTTGGCGGCGGTTCTGCGTCCGAAGGTGGACGCGGCCTGGCATCTGCACGAGGCGACCGAGAACGCGGGCCTGGATCTGGACGCGTTCGTGGTGTTCTCGTCGGTGGCGGGCACGATCGGCAGTCCCGGTCAGGCCAACTATGCGGCAGGGAACGCGTTCTTGGACGCGTTGGCGCACCATCGTCGGGCGGTGGGTCTGCCCGCGGTGTCGCTGGCGTGGGGCCCCTGGTCTCAAGACGGGGGGATGACCGGCACCCTCACCGAAGCCGACCTCCAGCGCATGGCCCGCTCGGGCATGCCGCCGCTGACCGCCGAGGAGGGTCTGGCCCTCTTCGACGCCGCGCTCGGGACCAGCGAGCCCGCGCCACTCCCCGTCCGCCTGGACCTGGCGGCGCTGCGGCGACAGGGCGACATCCCTCCGCTGCTGCGCGGCCTGATCCGTACCCCGGGCCGAAGCACGGCGGCGGCCGCCGCGACGGATGGCGACGCCGAGGTCGACTTCGCCCAGCGCCTGACCGGTCTGTCGGCGGCAGAGGGACGCGAGGTCGTACTGGACGCCGTACGCGGCCAGGTCGCGGCGGTCCTCGGACACGCCGGAGCCACGGAAATCGACCAGGACCGCGCCTTCCTGGACCTCGGTTTCGACTCCCTCACCGCGGTCGAACTCCGCAACCGCCTGAGCGCCCTCACCGGAATCCGCCTGCCGGCGACCCTGCTCTTCGACTACCCGACGCCGGCAGAACTCGTCGACCACCTCCATGCCCGGATCGCACCCGAGCCGTCCTTTGGCCCGGAGGCACTTCTGGGCGAACTCGAAAGGCTGGAGAAGACCTTCGGCGGACTCGACATCACCGAGGAGGTTCACGAGCAGATAGCCGGCCGCTTGGAAGTCCTCAGGGCAAAGTGGAACGCCCTGCGGGATACGGCCGCGGCGGCCGGGCACGACGGCTCCCCGGCCGACGAGGACTTCGACTTCGAGTCCGCCTCCGACGAAGAGGTCTTCGACCTCCTCGACAACGAACTCGGCCTGTCCTGATCCGAGGAAGCGGCCCCTACCGGTAACTCCCGGACACCATCGGCCGATTCGAGCATCGCCACCGTGCGCCGCCGGGCAACTCGGCGGCGCACAGTGCTGCGCGGCGACTGGTGCCGATGGCCAGGGCCTCTCGGCCGGCCGACCGAGAGGTCGGTCAGTCGGTCAGTCGGCCAGCCGGTCAGTCGGTGAGCAGCGCCTCCCGCAGCCGCTCCAGGTCCCGCTCGCTCAGGCCCAGCCCGTCACGCAGATAGGCGTCCAAGGTGCCGAAGCGGGCCTTGACCTCGCCGAAGGATGCGTTCAGGTACCCGGCCCTGGCGTCCAGGACCGGCTTGAGACGGGCGGCCATCTCGGGGGTCTGCTTGGTGAGGGTGGCGGCGTTGCTCGCGGCGAGGTAGTCATTGGTGGCCAGGTAGTCCTGCATGACCGTGTCGCGGTCCACGCCCAGGGCCGTGAGCAGGGCGGCGGTGGCCCAGCCGGTACGGTCCTTGCCGCCCTCGCAGTGGTAGGCCAGCGCGTAGGAGCCGGGGTCGTCGGCAAGACGGAACAGCGAACGATAGGCGTTGATCGCCGAGGGCTTGGAGACGAGCCACTGGTAGGCGCCGACCATCATCTGCTCGGACGCCTCGGCCGTGGCGGGCAACTCGCTCTTGACATCCTCGCCGAAGACATCCCCGCCGAAGACATCGGCGACGACGTAGCGCGCGCTCGCGGGCACGCGGTCCGGGGCGGCCTCGGCGCGCTCGCTCGGCATGCGCAGATCGAAGTCCGTATGGATGCCCAGGCGCTGGATCTTGGCCAGGTCGGCGTCGGTGAGCGCTTGCAGGTCGTTGGTGCGGTACAGCACGCCCATCTTCACCCACCGGCCGTCGGCGGTGCGATAGCCGCCCGCGTCGCGGAAGTTGGCGGCGCCCTCCAAATGCAGCGAGCGGTCGGCGAGAGTGAGCGGGTTGCCCCGGTCGGGGACGAGGCGGAACCACTGGCGGTCGGCGGCGGGCAGTCCGCGTACGGTGACGGCAGCCTCGGCCCCGCCGTGCGCCACGGCCTTGTCGCCGGCGTAGACGGTCACCGAGCCGACGCCGGGCGCCTTCCAGGACACAGCGAACGAGCTGTCCTTCTGCTGGGTCACCGTGGCGTCGGTGAACGGAATCCCGTGCGCGGCAAGCGGTGCCGGCGGCGCGTGCCGGCCCGCTCCGGTGGGCGCGCCGAGCGGCTCGGCCGAGGCGAGGGGCGCGGTGACCCCCACTGCCGATATGGCGGCCACGAACGACATGGCGATGCGGCGGGCGGTCAGCACCGCCGCCGGGGAAGGGGAGTTCATAGCGGGACCGTACGATCGGAAATAGCCTGAAATTACCTAGAATTGGCGAAGAGGGCCGCCGCCAGGCCGGGAAGGGGGTCGCGTCCGTCGGGCTCCCGCGTGCCGCTTATGGGTTGGGCCGGGACGGGGCGGAACCGGACTGCGGGCCGTATGCGGTCAGGAAGCGGTTGCGGAAGGTGTCCATGCGCCAGACCGGTGCCTTCGGGCCGGGCCTGAGGCCGGGCGTCCAGCGCCAGCCGGAAATGCGCTTCAGCACTGCCGGGTCGTGGGCGACGAGCGTGACCGGGACGTCATGGCTTGCGTGGTCGCCGGAGACCTTTGCGACGGGCTGATGGTCGCCGAGGAAGACGAGGACGGTGTTCTTGGTGCCGTACTTCTGCAGGTACGAGATGAGGCTGTGCAGCGGGTACTGGATGGACTTGCCGTACTCGGTACGTACTTGGGCGGTGTGCTTCCAGACGTCCACAGGTTCCTTGCCCGCCTTCTTGATGTCGTTGTAGACGGAGCCGTCACCGATCTCGTCCCAGCCGATCGTCTTGGGGAGGGGCGCCCAGGGGTTGTGGCTGGAGGTGAGGATGACGAACGACATCAGCGGCTTCGAGCGTTGCTCGGCTCGCTGCTCGGCCGGCTCTTCGGCGTGGTTCCTGCCGCGTTCCAGGCGCTCGAAGGCCGACAGAGTGTACTGGTCGGGCATCGTTGACCAGCTGAATTTCGGGCCTTTGTAGCCGAGGTCCCGGGAGTCGTAGACGTGGTCGAGGCCGTAGAAGGATGCCTCCGGCCAGCCCTTGGTGAGGCCCGGCATGATGCCGACTGTTCGCCAGGCGCCGGTGCGTTTGAAGGCGCTGGTGAGGGTCAGGTGGTCGCCGGCGGTGAGGGTGCGGTAGCGCTGTTGGTTATCGATCCACAGGCCCGACATGAAGGTGGAGTGGCCCAGCCAGCTGCTCCCGCCGTAGGTCGCCGAGGTGAGCCAGCCGCTCCGTGCGGAGTACCCGGCCGCGCGCAGCCGTTTGGTCCCGTCCGCAAGGGCTGCGTCGACTCCCGGTGCCATCAAGGGGTCCTCGATGGCACTGCGTCCGTAACTCTCAATGAACGTGAAGATGACGTCCTTGCCGCGCAGCCCGGTCAGCAACTGGTCGCCCGGGGTGTCGCGGAATGCGTCGGCGGCGGCCTCTTTCGCGAACGCCTGCTCGTCCGCCAGGCTCGCCCGCACCTGCTGCGCACGGTTCTGTACGAGCCCGGCCGCGCTCTCTGCGGCGACCGGCACGCCGGCCACTTGCACGCCGAGCGCCGTGCAGGCGACCCAGACGGTCCCGAGCACCAGGGTGGTACGAGTCGCGGTGGCGCTGTGCCGGGCCATGACATTGCTGAGCCGGACGACCGCCAGCGTCATGAGGACGAGCAGGGTGAGAACGAGGGCCAGGGCTCCGATCGCGACATCGATCGCCTTCGCCCGGCCGATCGAGTCCTCGAGGAACGATTCGCCATCGCCGAGCAGGGGCCAGTCGAACACCGGGTTGAACCCTCGGCCGAGAGTCTCGTTGAAGCCGATATCGAGGAGGTTCAGCACGGTCAGCAGGCCGAGACCGGCCCCGGCGAGGGCAGACGCCACCCGCCTCGCCCTCGGAGGGAGGACGAGCAGAAGCGCGGCACCGAAGATGCCCTCCACCGGGATGCGAGCGAACTGACCGGGGGTCAGGAGGGTGAGCTGATTCGGCAGGAGGAGGGCGAGGAGGACCAGGACGGTGGAGAGTGCTGTGGTGGCGTATGCGAGGGTCCGCGCGGTGGCCGGATGACGGTCGCGCCAGGTGCCGCCACCAGCGGCGTCGTTACCCGCGGAGGTATCGTCCGGGATCCGCTCCGGAGGACCGTCCGGCGGCGGGCCCGCATCCGTGATGGGCTCTTCGGCTGTGACTGCCTCGTCCGCCGTAGCCGCTGCGTCCGCATTCGGCTGCTGGTGACAGCGCGTGGAGGGTGACAACGCGAAGGTCCTTCCGTGTGGGGCCCGGCGGTAGCACGGCAGACCGGACTGCTTGACCAGAGCCGCCGCCCTTGTCTATACGGCCGGGCGGCGGATTCCGTTCACGGCCGGAGCAGCAGAATCCGCTCACCGTCGGCCGAGCGGGTCATCAACCGGGACGATGCGACAGAGGTTGACTGTTGCGGTGGCGCCCTGTGTCTGCCAGGTCCGGCCGTCCGGCTGCACGGCGAAGCCTTCGTAACCGCCGAGCGACTCGAGCCAGGCGCGCGCGGCCGGGCCCATGGCGAAGGCGGCGGTGGCGTAGGCATCGGTGAGGGTCAGGCTGCGGCCGATCACCGTGACGGAGGCAGGGCCGTCGGCGGGGGCGCCGGTGCGCGGGTCGAGGATGTGGGGACCGCGTTCTGCGGTTCCGGAGGTGGCGATGGCGAGGTCGCGGCCGGTGACCACTGCGCACAGTTCACCGGGGTGTGAGGGGTGGGCGATGCCGATGCGCCAAGGTGATCCGGGTGCCGCTTCGCCGTGCAGCTGGAGGTCGCCACCGCCGTTCACGCAGGTGTTGCGTGCCCCCGCGGCGTGGAGAATCCGAGCCGCGCGCTCGATGGCCCAGCCTTTGACCAGCCCTGACGGGTCGAGGGTGCCGTCCGGTGTGTGGCTGAACCAGCCGTCGGTGGTGCGTCCGACGCGCTCGCAGAGCTCAAGGACCTCGCTTACCTCCGACGAGCAGTCGTCGCGTCCGATCTCGCCTCGTGAGAGCCGGCTGATGACGCTGTCGTGGCGGTAGGTGGAGAACACCTCATCGACGTGGTGCAGCCAGCCGAGGGCCTGCCCGAGGGCATCGGTGATGGCGGTTGTCGGTGTGTCCCGGATGTCGAAGGAGAACACGGTGCCCATCGCCTGCTCGACGTGCCGCAGTCCCCCTTCCATGTCAGACACCGGCCTGGTCCAGTGCACTCTGGAGGGACCGGATGTAGCCCGCGCTGGTGTAGCTGGCGCCGGATACTGCGTCGATGCGGGCGCCCTGGAGGCTCAGCGCCTCGTGCGTCAGGCGTGGCAGGGCGTAGGCGGCGATCTCACGGTCACGGCCGTTCTCGGACGGTTCGTGCAGCACCTTTACGGCGGCCAGCCGTCCGGCCCTGACGGTGGCCGCGACCTGAACGGTGCCGTAGCGGGTGCTGATCGGTGCGCCGGTGTACGTGCCGTTGGCGGGGTGGGTGCCCCGGTGCGGGGTGCCGGTCGGTGCCGGAGCCGGTGTGGTGTCCGGCGGCGCGGCTTCGCCGGTCAGGCCGGCACTGTGGTGCGGCTTGAGGGTGAGCAGCAGGATGACCAGAGCGCCGGTGGACGCGGCGGTGAGGACGGCTCGGCGCACAGGGTGACTCCTCAGAACTCGAATGACTCGTGGTGGATGTGGCGGCGCGGCACGCCCGCCCCTCGTAGGGCACGTATGGCGGCTTCGGTCATGCCGGGCGGGCCGCAGAGATAGACCTCGTAGGTGGCCAGGTCCGGTATGAGGCGGTTCAGAGCACGGGCCGTGAAGGGCATGGAATACGCGGCCGGTTCGCTGACGACGTAGTGCACGACCGCGCCGCGGGCGGTGGCGATGGCGTCGAGCTCGGCACGCAGCGCGAGATTCTCGGGCCGCCGTGCCCGGTAGAGCAGTGTGACCTCGCCGGGGAGGGTTTCGAAGAGGGCCCGCAGCGGTGTGATGCCGACACCGCCGGCGATGAGAAGCACCTTGGGGGCTCTGAGGCGGGCCGCGGTGAGCGCACCGTACGGGCCTTCGGCCCACACCCGCGTTCCCGGCCGCAGTCGTGCGAGTGCCGCGCTGTGCCCGCCGGCCTCCTTCACCGTGATGCGCAGGCGGTGGGGGAGCGGTGGCGCCGAGAGAGAGTAGGGGCTGGCGGTCCACCACAGTCCTGGTGCCAGAAAGCGCCAGCGGAAGAACTGGCCGGGCTGCGCGCCCAGTTCGGCCAGGTGGTGACCGGTGAGATGGACCGAGACCACGCCCGGTGCCTCCTGGCGGACGTCGGCGACGCGGAGCCGGTGGCGCAGCGCCCGCCGTACGGGAAGCAGGAAGCGGTACCAGGCGATGAGCGCCGCCACGGCGCAGTAGAGGGTGTACCAGGCCAGTTGGGCAGGACGGTGGCCAACGAAGTCGGCACCGTTGGAGAGCTGGTGGCCGAAGGCGAGGAAGACGGCCAGATAGGTGGCGAAGTGGAGGTAGTGCCACGCTTCGTAGGTCATTCTGCGGCGCGCCGCCCGCGCCGAGACGATCCCGGTGGCGATCAGAAGCAGAAAGGCCGCGGTCGCTTTGAGCATGTCGGGAAAGTCGAGGACGAGATCGCTCGTCTCGCTCACCACGTTGTTGTGTGAGGCCAGCGAGTACCCCCAGATGATCAGCAGGGTGTGGGCGAGGACGAGGGAGATGGTGTACCGGCCGCCCATCGCGTGCCAGCGAGCCAGGCGGTCCGTTCCCAAGCGGTGATCCAGCAGGGGAACCCGGGCCATCAACGCGACCAGCACCGCGCAGGCGTATCCGGCGAGCAGGCCGGTGATCCGGCCGGCACCGGTGAGCCAGTCCGCGGGGCCCACCACCGATGTGGTGCCGGTCCACCACAGGCCGAGGACTCCGGCGGCGCCCGCCCAGATGACTCCCTGGGCCAGCAGTGGGGTGAGGGACGGTGGCAGACTGCGGGATGCACCGCGGCGGGTGTGCGAGATGGTGCTCATGTGGCTCCCTTTCCGTGGTGGGCGCCAGCGTCGCAGTGCAACCTCTGAAGAACTTCTGAGCGCCGCGAGGACTCCGCACCGCACGGGGAACCCAAGCGGGATTCACAGGAAACTCAGAGCAAGCTCTTAACCTTCGCGCCGGAGTGCGGGTGATGCTGGACAGACCATGAACACTCACCTCCCCACTGCCCCTCTGCGAAGCGACGACGGCTCGCCGATGCGGGTCCTCGTGATCGACGACGAGCCGGACCTCACCGAGGTGCTCTCCGGCGTTCTGTCCGGCGAGGGGTGGCAAGTCCGCACCGCGGCCGATGGCGGCACGGCGCTCGCCGTGGCGCGGACCTTCCGCCCCCACGCCGTCGTCCTGGACTGGATGCTGCCCGACATGGACGGCCTGCGAGTGCTGCACCTCCTGCGCCAGGAGCTGGAGACGGTGCCTGTCCTCTTCCTGACCGCCCGAGACGCCGTCGAGGACCGCATCGCCGGGATCACTGCGGGCGGCGACGACTACGTGACCAAACCGTTCAGCCTGGAAGAGGTGCTGGCCCGCTTGCGTGGCCTGCTGCGCCGGGCCGGCATGACACGGGAGACGGACGGTGACCGCCTGGTCGTCGGGGATCTGGTGATGGACGAGGAGGCCAGGGAGGTCATCCGCGCGGGCGAACTGATCGACTTGTCCCGTACGGAGTTCGAACTGCTGAGATTTCTGATGCGCAATCCGCGGCGGGTGCTGTCCAAGGCACAGATCCTCGACCGCGTCTGGTCCTATGACTTCGGCGGCCGGTCACATGTGGTCGAGCTCTACATCAGCTATCTGCGCAAGAAGATCGACGCAGGCCGGGCCCCGATGATCCATACGGTCCGCGGCGTCGGATATGTCCTCAAGCCGGAGTGGTGATGACGAGCGCCCCCCATGTCCGGACCCTGGTGAAGCGGCTGCTCCCGCGTACGCTGCGCAGTCAGCTCACCGCGGGGCTCGTCGCGCTCCTGGCGCTCGCGTGCGTGGCCGTGGGGGTGACCACGGTCGTCGCGCTCGACGGCTTTCTGGTCCGGCGCCTGGACCAGCAGCTCGCCGCGTCGGCCGGCCGGTTCGCGGTGAGTCTGGAACACGAGGCGCGGCCGGACGCCGACAACCGGCCCGATACCCGCGGCCAGTCGGAGGGCACCTTCGGCGCACGGCTGCTCCGCGGCACACCGACGCAGGCAGCCGTCGTGCGGCGGCAGACGGATGCCACGGTGGCGCTCACCGCCACCGACCGCCGGGCTTTGGCAGGCCTGCCCACCGACGGCACCGGGCATGGCATCCGCCTGTCCGCGCTGGGCCGGTACCGCGTCAACGCCGTAGCGGGGGACGACGGCGATGTGCTGATCACCGGCCTGCCGCTGCATCCCGTCGAGGAAACCGTGCACCAGTTGGAAGCGGTGGAGACGGCGGTCTTCGGCGGGGCACTCGTGGTCACCGGTGTGCTGGGGGCGCTCTGGGTGCGGCTGTCGCTGCGACCGCTGCGGCGCGTGACCGCCACGGCCGCGAGCGTGGCGGAGCTGCCGCTGGCCAGTGGTGAGGTGGCCATGCCGGAGCCAGTGCCGGTGGCCGACCCTCGCACGGAGGTCGGCCAGGTGGGCACCGCCCTCAACCGCTTGCTCGGTCATGTCGGAAACGCCTTGGAACGCCGTCAGGCGAGCGAGGAGCGACTGCGCCACTTCGCCGCTGACGCCAGCCACGAGCTGCGGACCCCGGTGGCCAACGTCCGCGGTCACGCAGAACTCGCCCTCCGCCACAAGGGGCCCGTGCCCGGCGAGGTACGGCGTGCCCTGGACCGTATCCAGTCCGAGTCGGAGCGGATGAGCCGCCTGGTGGATGACCTGCTGCTGCTCGCCCGCATCGACGCGGGCCGTGCTCTGCAGCGGAAGCCGGTGGATCTGACCCGACTCGTACTCGATGCCACCGATGACGCACGGGCGGCCGGGCCCGACCACCGGTGGCTGCTCGACCTTCCTCAGACGGCGGTGACCGTTGCCGGGGACGACCACCGGCTCCAGCAGGTCATCGGCAACCTTCTCGCCAACGCCCGTACGCACACCCCGGCCGGCACCGCGGTGACGGTACAGCTGGTGAGTGGCGAACAGGGCACTCGGCTGTCGGTTGCGGACGACGGCCCCGGCATCCCCGAAGAACTCCGGCCCGAGGTCTTCGGCCGCTTCGTGCGGGCCGATCACAGCCGTTCGCGGACCGCCGGCGGCACCGGCTTGGGGCTCGCGATCGTCCAGGCAGTGGTCATCGCGCACGGTGGCACGGTCACCGTGACGAGCCGTCCCGGGGGCACGTTGTTCACGGTGGCGTTCCCTCCGAACCCGAGCGCCGAAGGCTGACCGGTCGGCTCCGGGGTCTCGGGTGGCGCGCACCGCGCTCTGCCACGCCGAGTGTCCTGTGGCTGCGGTACCGCCGCGCGGGTGAGGGGCGCCGGAGTCACTCCAGCCCGGCCGCGTGGTCGGGAACGTACGTCTGCAGGTCCCGGGGCGGCCGCTGGTAGCCGGTGCCCGGCGGCCTCGGCGGCAGTTCGAGCGCCGGCGGGGCGATGTGGCGATACGGCACCGTGGACAGCAGGTGGGCGATCATGTTCAGGCGGGCCCGGCGTTTGTCGTCGCTTTCCACGACGTACCACGGTGACCCCGAGATGTCCGTGTGCACCAACATCTCGTCCTTGGCGCGCGAGTAGTCCTCCCATCTGGTCAGCGACTCGAGGTCGATGGGGGAGAGCTTCCAGCGGCGGGTCGGGTCCTTGAGCCGGCGCCGGAACCGCTGCTCCTGTACCTCGTCGCTCACTGAGAACCAGTATTTGCGCAGCAGGATCCCGTCCTCCACCAGCATCCGCTCGAAAGCCGGGCACTGCCGCAGAAACAGCTGGTACTCGGAGGGGGTGCAGAAGCCCATGACCCGCTCGACGCCGGCCCGGTTGTACCAGCTGCGGTCGAACAGCACGATCTCGCCCGCCGCGGGCAGGTGCTCCGTATAGCGCTGGAAGTACCACTGCGTCCGCTCACGCTCGGTGGGGCGGGGCAGCGCCACGATGCGCGCCACCCGGGGATTGAGATACTGGGTGACGCGTTTGATCGCGCTTCCCTTGCCGGCCGCGTCGCGCCCCTCGAAGACCACCACGAGCCGGGCCCCCTCGGTACGCACCCACTCCTGCAGCTTCACCAGCTCCGTCTGCAGCCGGTACAGCTCCGGTTCGTATACCGACCGCGACAACTTCGCACGACTCCCGCTACCCGGTGACTCCGCCATGCGACGACCGTACGAAGAATTGCCGCCCCCAGCTCGGGCAGGAGAGCCGAACGGGGCCAGGGGCCGCTCGAGGCTCCAGGCCGGGTGTCACCAGCCCGAGGCGGACGCCGTGCAGTCCCAGTCTCCGCAGGGCCTGACGGGTGCCCTGCAAATCGTCCCCACGACGTCCGGCGCAGTCTCGGCCACCGGTATGTCGGATTTCTCTATCCTGCGGTTCGCCCTCGAAGTCCCTGGAAGTCCCTCGAAGTCCCTCGAAGAGGTGCCGGATACAGCTTTCGTGCAGAATCCAGGCTTGGCACAATTCATCACCGACGAGTGCGAGACGGACTCTTGGTCCTGGAGAGTCGCGACCCGGACGACATCCCCCTTGGCCATTGGCTAATTCTGGTGAACATGGAGACCGGCATGTCCCGTCTTGGGGCAGTGGAAGACCGGCCCTTTTGCAAGGAATAGACCCAAATTTCCCTACGCCGAGGGCCCCACCAGGGGGCCCTCGGCGTTTTCTGTCTACTTGCCGGACTTCTCGTAAGCCTCACGAATGGGAGCGGGTACCCGGCCGCGTTCGTTGACCTCGTAGCCGTTCTCCTTCGCCCATGTCCTGATCGCGGCAGTGTCCGTAACTCCGGCGGCCGCGTTCCGTGGCTTACGGGACCTTCCGGTCTTACGGCCGGCCTTCAAGAATGGGCCCACTGCCTCCATCAGCTGGTCGTAGCTGTCGGGGGCCAAGTCGATCTCGTAAGTCACACCGTCGATGGAAAGGGTGTGCGTTGCGGCCTCGGAGGACTCTTCGCCCGTGAGGTCGTCTGTGTAGATGGTGACAATCTTCTGTGCCATGCGCAGAGTATAAAGGCGATTCCGGCTTGCCATCTCCGCGACGGCTGGGCCGGCGGACGTCGAAAGTTCCTCAAACAGCGGTCGGCAACGCGTTCAGTCGTTCGCGGAATTCGCGTACGGCCCGGTATGGGCCGATGTGTGGTGAGGCGCTCTGGAAACTCTTTCCGCCGCGATTCCGCGAAACCCCAGGTCAGCGGATGTGAGCAGGATCGTCCCTGCCAGGACATCCTCGATCGGTGAGACTAAGGGCTGTCCCGTAAAAGATCTCTGAGGCGTGTCCGGGCCCTCTGCGCGCCGGCCGCTAATCCGGCAAGGACGAGGTTGTGCAGGAGGGCGAGGCCGAGCATGGCGTGGTGGAAGCCGCCGCCTTTGGGGCCGATTCTGTTCTCCTGACTTACCGTCATCTCCGCCATCGCACGCCCAGCCCGTGTGGCGGCAGCCGTTCACACGACCTGTGAGACTTTGTAGGCGATTCCGCCTTCGACCAGGTATCCCGACCCCACGCAGACGATGTCGTTCAGCCATGCGTATCGCTTCGCCCCTGTTTCGAAGAGCGGATTCGTCCGGAAGTAGTAGCGAGCGGGGTCGACCTGGTGCCTCTTGTCGGCATTGGCCATGTCGGCCCGCAGTTCGGGCGGGGTGACCCAGCGGCCACCGTAGGTCATGTGCAGCAGATCATCATCGTGCGTGTGCAGTGTCAGCCGGACGTCGAGCGTCATCACTCCGTCGGGGCGGAACAACGTCCAGTCGCCGCCGCCCGCCAGCACTTCGCCCCGTAGCCTTGGCCCTTCGAACGTTCCCCCGGCGGCGCCGAAAAGAACTCGTTGTCCCATCGGGCCGTCGCCGATGTTCAGCCGCGGATTCAAATCGACGACCATGTCGAAGAGATGCACCGTCTTGATCTCGCCGACGTTCTTCACCCGTGGATCTGATGTCATGTTTCATCGCCTTTGATCGATTCGATCTGGCTGGTCGAGAACGGGGGATGCGGGCGGCTCGTGTCCAAGAAGCCCGGTTGCCGATGCTGATGCCGATGCCCATGCCGATGCCCATGCGGCAAAGCCTCGGGATCCACGGTGTCCCCGAACAGCGTTCGCCTGACCGCGTCGGCCGAGACACCTGACTGGGCACAGAGTGCCGACAGGTCGAAAAAGAACCGCTCGCCGGCGATCAAGCCGTCCTTGAAGGCGAACTGGATGAACACCGGAAACTCGGCACGCCTCCCGTTGGGGACCACGCCGAACCGGTCGCCCGTCATGGTCATCCTCGCTGTCCCCCAGCAGACCAGCGCGTCGCCGCTTTCGGCGTGGCCCTGGAGGTCGATGCCGTAGTCCGGAAACGAGGCAAAGAATCTGATCAGCGCCTTCTCGTTCTCATCCGGGCCGCGGGCCGTCGTCCCGAATGCCGGAGTCTCCAGAACCATGTCCCGGTGAAAGAGCTCCATGGCCGCGGACACGTCCTGCCGGCTTTTGGCGACAGCCAGCTCCTGCGCCAGTTCGAACATTCGATGGCCGTCCAATGTGCGAGCACCCCCGGTTGCCGTGCGGACTCCAAGCACCAGGACTTGCGTGCGCCAGAGACAGGAAGGAGTCCGCGATGAAGGGCGCTCAGGTGACCGCCCCAAACAAAACGTACGACCGGTCGTACTCTTACGCAAGGAGTCTGGCAAAATGACGGCGATGAGCGAACTGGAGCAGCGGTCGGATGCGGACGACGTCGTCCACCCAGGCGACGGCGAGGGTGCCGACGCGGTGATTTCGGACCAGCGCCTGCTGCGTGGCGCGCGGTCCAGGCGGACGATCGTCCGCCATGCCGTGGACGTGGCCTCACTGGAAGGGCTGGGCGGGCTCAGCCTCGGCCGGCTGGCCACCGATCTCGGGATCAGCAAGAGCGGTGTCCAGACCCTTTTCGGGACGAAGGAGAACCTGCAGGCCGCCGCAGTCGAGGTGGCCCGTGACGTGTTCAATGACGCCGTCGTCCACCCCGCTCGGACCGCGCCTCGCGGCGCGGCGCGAGTGCGTGCGCTGATCGAGCGGTGGATCGAGTACGCAGCGGTGCCGCTGTTCCCGGGAGGCTGCTTCTGGGCGGCGAATCTTGCGGACTTCGACAGCCGCCCCGGGCGAGTCCGTGACGCACTGTTCCATTGCCAGCGCGACTGGCGTCACCTCATCGCCGCCGAGCTGCGACACGCCGCCGACGCCGGGGAGATCGCCGAACTCGATGTCGACCTCGCGGCTTTCCAGATCGACGCGGTCCTCATCGCCGCGAACACCGCGTTGCGGATGGGCGACGAGGAAGCCGAAGACGTCGTGGACAAGGTCCGCCGCGTGGCCGAAGGGTTCCTCGCACCCCCACGCTGATCCGTCGTCCCGGGCACCGTGCTCGGGGGCGTGTCCCCGACGCGTGGAGCGGCATGACCAATGTTCGGTGAGACCGAACAGGTGGCATCGGTACTCGGCGAGGCACACCCGCGCGTGCGGGTCGGACGTGCCGCCCGACGTAATCGTGGCGTGGTCTTCGAAACGCGTGCCGGTCGACGCGAACCGCCGAGGGCCGTGGTGGTGATGTCTTCGACAAGCTTGGAGATGTCGGGGACGTGCTTGCCGAGCGCAGTCGCTGTGCCAAGGGTGGGAGCGGTGCCGGAGTGGGCGGATGCGGTGACGGGGACGGTGCCGTAGAAGGCGGCGATGGCTGCGGCGGGCTCGGATCGGTGGCGCTGGTTCGAGCACGCCGCGATGTTCGTTCCGGGGGATGGGCGTAACAATTCCTGGGCGTCTCCCCGCGATCCAGAACCCGCGTGACGTGAAGAGCGCCCCTAGCCGCCCCTGACCGATCTCCGGGAAGTGCCGTCATCGCCGCGGTCTGCGGGACGGGGTGCCGGCAGCCGGGACCGGCCGACCGCGGCAATCGGTTTCACACGTGCCCCGGAAGGGCGTGGGCGAACCGGTGGGGGCAGCCGGGTCGGGTAAAGAAAGACCTCAGTAACCTCGGCTCTTCCGAGGCCAACCAGCAACTCGACGGGGGACCCTCCCGTGGGCGCCAACTCCCTCCGCGCAGGCCTCGTTTCGCGTCGGCCGTGGCGGAGCCGATCGGGGGCGCGCATGGGTTGCGTCAAAGCGGCGACTGCGGGGCTCGCCTCATGACCCGCCTGGCGTAGCGTTCGGCTGCGGGCGTGTTTCGTGCACGTTAACTGGGCGCCCGTTCCTCGCCGTTGACAGGGGCTTCATGTGACGACCTCGCGTCAGTGCGTACCACCGTCCATACCTTCCTCCGCGCTCGACGGGCCGGTTGCCGTCGAGGCAGAGGGTCTGGTGCACCAACTCGCGGCCGAGGGACACCTCTTGGCCGACGCCGCCGGCCGGCGGGTCAGGGAGATTGCGGACGAGCTGGTTGCGACGGGCACCTACCGGCAGAGCGCGCAGGAGCTACTGCTGGGCACTCGAATCGCCTGGCGGAACAACCCCCAGTGCATCGGCAAGTTCTACTGGAAGGGACTGGAGATCCGGGACTGCCGTGAGATCGGTGCCGACGGAGGTGACGAGAGCGCCCTGGCCGAAGCCCTCGTGGACCATCTCCGGCTGGCCTGGAACGGCGGCAGGGTCCGCCTGCTCCTGAGCGTCTTCGCTCCGAGCCGTCCCGATCGGCCCGGCCCCCGGGTCTGGAACGGTCAGCTCATCCGCTACGCCGGTTACCGGCAGCACGACGGGTCCGTCGTGGGCGACCCCGAGACGGTGGATCTCACCGAGGCGGTCTTACGGCTCGGCTGGCGCGGTCGGGGCACCGAGTACGACGTCCTGCCCCTGGTCATCCAGTGGCCGGGGCGCGAACCCCGGTGGTTCGACCTGCCGCCGGACGCGGTCCCCGAGGTGCGCATCAGCCACCCCGACTACCCGTGGTGCGAACGGCTCGGCCTTCGCTGGCACGCCTTTCCCACCATCTCCAACCAGGTCCTGGAACTGGGCGGCCTGCGCTACACCCTGGCACCGTTCAGCGCCTGGTACACCTGCACCGAGATCGGCGCCCGCAACCTCTCCGACACCAACCGCTACGACAAGCTCCCCGAGGTGGCCCGAGGGATGGGCCTGGACACCGGACGGGACCGCACCCTGTGGCGTGACCGGGCGCTGATCGAACTGACCGCAGCCGTGTTGCACTCCTTCGACCAGGCCGGAGTCTCCATCGTCGACCACCACTTCGCCACCAAGCAGTTCGTGCGGCACGAGGAGCGTGAGCGCAAGAGCGGTCGCGGCTGCCCGGCCGACTGGTCGGCCATCGTGCCGGCCACCAGCGGGTCGACCACGCCGGTCTGGCAGCGCCGGTACGAGCCCACCAGGGAGCGTCCCAACTTCTCGCCCCACCCGGTGCCCTGGCCGTCCGGTGGCGCCGAGGGCTGAACGGATGCCGCTCAGCTCGTTCGTGGTGCCGGCCGGAGCGGTCCTCAACATCTGCGGCAGCGGCGTCTATGCGCTGCGAACGCTGCGCGGATCGGTCCGGCCCAACCCCGTCACCTGGCTGTTCTGGGCCCTCGCACCCGGCGTGGCGTTCACGGCCCAAGTCGCCCGCCACGTCGGCCTGCCCGCCCTCACCACCCTCAGCGTGGGCCTCGGTCCGCTGCTGGTCGTCCTGTGCGCCCTGCGCCGCCCGGGATTCCGCGGCACCCGGCCTACCTTGGCCGAACTCGCACGGTCTACGCCCTGATGGCTCTCAGTGCGGCGCTGACCCTTGTCACGCTGCCCGCCTGGACCTTCACCGCCGCCGGCTTCTCCTGCTATCTGCTGACGTTCTGCGGCACCCTGCTGGTCCTGCTGTGCCGGCGGTCGGACCCGTCCGGCGTTGGTGCACACCCGCTCTGACCTTCATTGGCGCCGTTCGATGGCGGTCACCTCGGGGCCCCGGCTGCCAGCAGCCGCACTGGGCCCTCGACCTGTACGAGTTCCCAGTCGCGCGGGCAGGCCAGCCTTTTTTCGACAGGGTGAACGGGAGCCAGTGGGGCATCGAGATTGGGAGCCACTGCTTCGGCAATGGGACTGAGAGCCACCCTGCCTGACGGCGGGTGACATGCCGCTGATGGCGTAATAGGGGCTTTGGGCTGTTTGGTGGGGTCACGCTGTGCTGCGTTGATCACGGTCGTGTCAGGAGCCCGTGGGTGTACAGGTCGCGTGAGTGGATCTTTGAGCGGATCCGCCGTGACCGCCGGTTGGATCCGACGGTCTCGGGGCGGGTTTTGGCTCAGCGGTACAAGGTGTCGAGGAACACGGCGATCGCCGAGGCGGGCATGTCGGTGCGCTACACCACCACCTCCGCGCTGGTGAACGAACTCGCCGAGGCCGACGCCGCCCGCCGGCTGTCCTCCGTGATCGCCCGCTACAGCAAGGTCGATCTGCTCTGCCTGGACGAGTTCGGCTACCTGAACCTGGACAAGAAGGGCGCGAGGCTGCTGTTCCAGATCTTCACCGAACGCGAAGAATGCAAGGCCACCGCGGTGGCCACCAACTCCCCGTTCGCAGAATGGGACAAGATCTTCGCCGACCCGAGGCTCTGCGCGGCCATCGCCGACAGGATCACCTTCCGCTGCACCCTGATCCAGACCGGCACCGAGTCCTACCGGTTCCAGGCCACCGGATCCGAACGCCAGGCAAGCCCCGGCCGGTGAACGAGATTCTCCCCGTCGACACGCACAAGCCTGGATCAGCGAGAGACTCACCCAGTTCCGCCGAATACTCACCGGCACCCTCGGCCCCCACCTCCAACTGTTCAACAACAGCACCTGGGCCGAATACCTCACCGCCCAAGTGCGGGCGATCGAATCCAACCTGGAGATGGCCTCCAGGCCCGGGGCGCACTGAACCGCCCGTCACCTGCCGAGGAGATCCTCGATCGCCTGGAGTACGGCATCTGGACGGCGAAAGTGGAACGTGGCGTGCCCAGCGCCGTCCACGAGACGGATCTCGCCGCGTGGAACTGACGCGGCCATTGCCGTGTAGAGCTTCCGCTTGCCGTCGATCTCCTCACGCATCAGCGATTCGGGGGTGCCCTGGGAGGCAGCCGCTTTGAAGGAATCGACCGCCATGGAGGACAGAACGATCAACGGCACGTCGGGCAGGGGCCCGGCGTCTCGCATCTCGGCATAGAGCTCGTTCACGTTCTTGGCCTCCTGGAAGCCGACGCGCATCCAGCCCGGGCTGACGTGCTGGTCGATGAGGAGGTCGCGAAGCTCCTGCGGCCAGTCGGCCAGCTCCTGGGCGAACAGACCGCGGTAGAGCTGCATGACTTCGTCGGGCAACTCGTCGGGCATCGCCTGGTCGGGATCCCATGCCTCCCACTGATCGACCAGTTGCTGAGGCATGTGGGCGTTGTAGTCCTCATGCGCGGGATCGAGCAGGACCAGGGCGGCCACCTCGTCCGGAAAGCGTGTCGCGTAGTGGCGGGCGTACAGGCCGCCGAGGGAGTGGCCGACCAGCAGGTAGGGCGCCGGAACGCTAGCGGCCCGAAGCAGTCGACGCAGCTCGTCGGTCACCTCGGCGGAGCTGCGGGGCAGTCCGACTCTGCTGCTCCAGCCCGTTCCAGCCCGGTCGTAGACCACGCTCGTGGTGAGCTGGGCGGCTCGCTCGTGGACGTTCCAGTAGTCGAGGCCGACCGTGCCGCCGCCGGCGAGGAACACCACGGACGGGCTCCCACTGCCAGAACGGTGCAGGTAAAGCCTGCGGCCTTCTATCTCGTGGTACTGCCCGAGCGGAGGCGCCGTCTCGGCTGTCTCGACGGATCGGGCTCCGGAAGGTTGGTCTGCCATTGCTGATTCCCCTGCTGCCGAACTGTGCTTTCCCAGTTTTGGAAGTGCTTTCCCAGTTTTGGAAACGGTACCAGATGTGGGATCGTTGTCCTGTGGACACCTTGGAGCTTCTCCTGCACCCGGTGAGGGTGCGCATCGTGCACGCCATGTCCGGCGGGCGCACTCGCACCACCGCCGACCTGTGCGCGGGCCTACCTGATGTCCCCAAGACCACCCTGTACCGGCACGTCGGCCTGCTGGCCGAGGCAGGAGTGCTCGAAGTCGTCAGCGAGCAGCGGGTTCATGGCGCCGTCGAACGCCTCTACCGCTTGCGTCGCGAGCGGGCAACGATCGATGCCGATGCTGCGGCGTCGATGTCGCTGGAAGACCACCGTCACGGGTTCACTGCGGCCCTGGCCGCGTTGCACGCCGAATTCAACGCCTACCTCGACCGGAATCATGCCGACCCGACCGCCGACTCAGTGGGCTACATCCAGGTCCCGCTCTGGCTCAGCAAGGACGAACTCGCCGAACTCATCGGCGAGGTGAGCAGCGCCATCGTGTCCAGGATGGAAAACAAACCCGCGCCGGATCGCAACCTTCACCTGCTGAGCCCAATCTTGTTCCCGATGGAGGAACGACCACATCAGGGCTGACAGAGAGGGCCCTTGGTCGGCTAAGCCGCTCTGCGCCACGGGAAACGATCACACTGCGGATGGGAAGCGATCTTCAACCCCTTCCCGACACCGCAGGTCATCCCCACTCGTGAACACCCGACGCAGCGGGACCTGGTCGCCGATGCCCACCGCACCGGCATCGTAAATCTCCAGGGCCTGGCCCTGCTCACCGACCTGCACAAAGCACTGCTGGTCGAACACGGCCGCACCCCGCCCGGCAACATGCCGCAGTGGACCGTCCCCAGCGCCTCCGTCCTGCCCGGCGAGCTGATCTGTGATGCCCTGGACCGGCTGTGCTCCCAGCACCTGCGCATCGACCCCATCGCTTGCCCGGTCAGCTTCCTCGGCGACATCGTCGTCGACGAACTCGACGTCGTTCAGTACGTGTTCGCACCTAACATCAGCAGCCTCGGGCACCAGATCGCTGGCATCGGGGCCGATGTCGGACCGCACCGCTGGTGGAACACCCGGGACGGCCACGCGGTGAACCTCGCCCCCGGCACCGCCAGGCCCTGGGCTCCGTCTATCTCCTGCCACCGGCCAGAGCTCTCACATAACGGAGCCGGGCCCACCTGAACCGCACCTGTCAGGGACACGGGGCAAGAGGGCCCGGGACCGCCAAGCTATCGGTTCACGACCACATCACTACCGCGGACACTCCCGCTCATCCCGGCACAGCCGGATGTCACCCGATAGGGGTGGCTCCCATTCTCGTTGCCGATCATGGACCTCTGTCGTGCTCCATCCCCGCCGTCAACGGAGCAACGTGGCTCTCGATCTCGTTGCCCCACTGGCTCTACTTCACCCTGTCAAAGACAGCCAGCCCCTTTGGGTCCGTGTCGCGGATCCGCAGCCCGTCCCCGGCGCGGCTCAACTCGGGCCGCAGGTGGGCACCGACGCGATGCGGCAGGGTGGAGCGCACGATCTCCCACCGGTCGGCGAGTACCCGGCCGACAGACACCTCGCAGTCCAGCAGCGCGGCGGCGTCCGCGCGGCGGCCGCAGCCGCGGACCTGTTCGACGAGCGGGACCAGCGGTGCGGGGAGTGGTGCGGACCGGTCCCGGGCGTAGCCGAACCAGGAGCCCACCCGGACCAGCACGCCCGTGCGGCCCTCCGCCGGATCCGCGAGAAGAGCGGCCACAGGGCAGCCCGTTGGTCGCTCGACGAGCTTCCAGTGCTCCAAGTAGTCCTCGTGCAGGCCCTCCTCGACCAGCACGCCGTCCTTCCAGTGCAGGGTGCCTGCGTCGGGAAGTGGCGCCGGCGGGTGCAGATCGATCCGGCGGACCCAGCTGAACGCGTTGGCATCCTCCTCCAACGTGCCGGCGAACGCCTTCTGCGCGCACAGCGCCAGCAACTGCGGGCGGTCCAAGTCGTCCCAGCACATCCCCTTGACAGTCTTCTCGAGACCGGGCGGCTGGCGCAGATCCCCGAACAGCGACGGACCCTGGACTCAAGTCGTGACGGTGTCACGGTCCGTCGATCCGTCCGCCTCGCGGGCGAGCTTTCGTCGCCAGACGCCGTACAGATCCGCGGTGGTGGGGCGGAACCTGGACATCAGCACTCCTTACCTGGAGAGGATGGAGACGGGCCGGGAACGCATCCAGCGGACCACGCTACGCAGAGAGTGCGGGGCGACCCCGGCAGGACAGGCGGCCCGGGAGTGCGTGAGGCGGGAAGCGGCCGCGCACTTCGAGAAGTGACGCCTGCTCCCGAGACGCGTCAGTGTCGGGTTGGGCAGGTTTGCCACCCGCCGCCGCTATCCGCGCACAGTGAGCCGGTCTTGCCTGATCGACGGCAGGGCGACGTTGAGGATGGTGGCGTCGAGGCTGACCAGCAGGACGCTCAGGCAGCAGACGGCCAGCACCAACGGCCGTCGGCCGCGGCCGGGTTCTCGCACGAGACACTCCCCTTCGGACAGCCCTTAGTGGTTCGGCCGGTCGGTGGCGTGGGCGTGGGCGTCGGCGAAGTCCCGTACCAGGGGGAGGAGTTGCTCGGGACTCTCGATCTGGGGCATGTGACCGGTGCGGTGGAGGAGCTCGAACCGGGCCTCGGGGATGGCTGCCGCGTAGGCGCGTCCGTACTCGGCGTCCACGACCTGGTCGCTCTCACCCCACACGACGAGAGTCGGGTGCATGATCTTGGCGAGGTGGTCACGGAGGGCGGGGTTGGCCATGGCGTGCGGCCCGGAGTAGATCTCCAGGGCGGCGCGGTTGGTGGCCATGACCGCGCGGGCGGCCTCGGGGAGGGCGACGGGGTCGACGGCGAACTTCGCGGGGTCGTGGAAGGCGAGCCGGGACAGTTCGGCGGGGGTGAGACAGGAGGCGTCGGCGATCGGGTGACCGGGGACCTGGATGCCGACGGCGTTGACGAGGACGACGCTGCTGATCCGGTCGCTGCCGAGCAGGGCAAGTTCGGCGGCGATCCAGCCGCCTATGGAGTTGCCGACGACGGTGACGTCCGTAAGGCCGAGTTCGTCGAGCAGTCGCGCATAGGTCCGGGCGAGTGTGGGGACGTCGGTCAGCCAGTCGGGCCGGGCGGTGCCGCCGAAGCCGGGGTGGACGGGCGTGATGACCCTGGCCTGCTGTTGGTCGGCGAGCAGCCCGGCGAACGGCGCGACCGTCTGCGGACCGCCGCCGCCGTGCAGCAGCAGGATGGGGCGGCCCTGGCCCCGGTCGTCGACGGTGACGTCGAGGTCGCCGGAGGGGAGGGAGAGGGAGTGGACGGTGCTGCTCATGGGGTTTCTCCTTGGATGAGTGGCCGTCAGGCGAAGTCGGTGGCGGGAACGGTGGCGTAGCGGCTCATGACCCTGACGGTCGACTCGGCGGTCAGCTCCTCACCGCCGGCGATCATGTCGCGCAGGTCGCGGAAGTACTGCACGTACAGGTCGGGAGTGAAGGTGTTGAGCATTACCGCCGGCTCGTCGCCGAGGTTGGCGAAGGTGTGCGGGGCGCCGGGCGGGATCATCGCGAGCGTCCCGGCCGGGGCGGCATGGGTGGTCTCCCCGATGGTGAAGTGCACGGTGCCGGAGACGACGTAGAAGCCCTCGTCGTGCTGGGCGTGACGGTGCTGCGGCGGGCCTTCGGTGTGTGGGGCGAGCGTGATCTCGCCGATCCCGATCCGGTGCCCGGTCGTGCTCCCGTCCTCAAGGATGCGGATCTGCGCCGGGCCCAAGCGGATCGTCTCGCCGCCGTCCGGACCGACCACGGAAACCTTGTTCATCAAATCTCCTTCGTGAGAGTTCGCTCTCATGAATGTAGAAGGATGACTCTCTTCGTGCAAGTGGACTCTCATGATGAGATTCCACCGTGCTAAAGTGGGTCCCGGCAGAGTGAGAGGAAGGGCGACGCGCTGATGGCAACGGAGCAGGCCGGCACAGGCCGCAGCAACCAGAAGAAGCGCACTCGTACGGCGATCGTCGAGGCCGCCCGCGAGCTCATCGGCACGGGCGCCGAGGTGACCATGCCCGCGATCGCCCGCGCGGCCCTGGTCTCCGAGGCCACCGCCTACCGCTACTTCCCCGACCTCCCCTCGCTGATCAGTGAGGCTCTCGCCGGCGTATGGCCCACCCCCGCGGACGCGCTGCGCCCGGTCGCGGACTCCGTCGACCCCGTCGAACGCATCGCCTTCGCCTGCGAGTTCCTGCTCCGCGGGATACTGGCCCGCCAGGGCGCGGTGCGTGCCATGATCGCGGCCACCATCACCCGGCCCGAGACGGCGACCGCCCGCCCCGGCATCCGCTTCGGGCTCATCGACGAGGCACTGGCGCCCGTCGAAGGCATGCTGCGGGCGGTGGACTCCGCAGCCTTCGCGCAGCTCAAGCGGGACCTTGCCGTGACGGTCGGCGCGGAAGCCCTCTTCTGCCTCACGGACCTGTGCGGGCTCGGCCCCGACGAGGCTGTCGCCAGCGCCGTGCGTACGGCGACCACGCTGACCGACGCCGCGGTGCGCAAGGCCGCCGAGCGCTGAGGCGCAGCCGGGGGAGTGAACGGCGCGTATCAGAGAGTCGGCAGCGTGACGGACCTGCCTGGGCGGGCATCGTTACGGGACCTGCCTGGGGAGGATGAACTACCCGGAATTGGTGTCGGTGCGGGCGAAAATACCCTCCAGCATTCCGGTGGCCTGCCCGACCTCGATCAGGTAGCCATCAGGATCGCGCAGGTAGCAGCGGACCTCGGCACGCCGGTCGATCGGCGGAGTCAGGAACTCCGCTCCTTTCGCGCTCCATTGGGCGTAGCAGGCCTCGATATCGGCGACGCGCAGGTTCATGAAGCTGGAGACGGTGTGCGGTTCGCTGGGCGGGACCAGCGTCACGTCGGGCTTGTCCGGGGTCGGGCCGCCGCCCGGATTCATGATGATCCAACTGTTGGCGAGCTTTACGATGCAAGGGTTCTCGTCCAGGACGACCTGCCCGCCCATCACCTCGCTGTAGAAGCGGCGCGAACGCGCCACATCACGCACCGTCAAGAAATGCGTCATCAGAAGCCCCTCACTCGGGGCTGGAATACCGTCGTTGACCATCTCCAGCCTCTCTCCGCCGACCGCGACACTCAGTGAGCCCCGTGGCGGCGCTTCCCTCGTGGACGGCCTCCGCCTTCCATGTCATCGCGCCACGGCGCCCGCTGCAACCCGTGGGTGCCCGGCCGGAGCCCGGACGGCCTTTCCGCCTGCTCGGGGGATGTATGGCACCTGCTGCCACTGACGGGACCGGTGAGCGCCTGCCGGGCGGGACGGGGCCAGGCGGGTGACGATGGAACCGGACCCATCTGACCGTGCTCTTTCCTGGAGGAGGCAGACGGCATGACATACCCCTCCGATTCCGCAGGCACCGGCCCTCCGCGCGGCACCGGCCCTCCGCACGGCACCGAGCCCGGAGATGTATCCCCGGCCGGGGGCCTGGGCGCCCTGGCGAACATGGGCTGGCAATTCCTGCTCACCATGGGCCTGGCTGCGATCGCCCTGGGCGTCGTTGTCCTGTCCTGGCCCAGCCAGACCCTGCGGGTCGTCGGTGTGCTCTTCGGCATCTACTTGCTGGCCACGGGTGTCTTTCAGCTGGCCGCTGCCTTTGGCACACACGTCCCTCGGCATCTGCGGGTGTTGCATTTCGTCGCGGGCGCGCTCTTCATCCTGCTGGGCCTGGTCTGCTTCCGGGGCACTCTGGAATCGATTCTGTTGCTCGCGCTGTGGATCGGCTTCGGCTGGCTGCTGCGCGGCATCATGGTGACCGCCACGGCGGCCTCCGCCGAGGACATCCCGGCGCGCGGCTGGCAGCTCTTCTCGGGGATCATCACCACTCTGGCAGGCATCGTGCTGATCGTGTCGCCCTTCAGCTCGATCGCCGCGCTGACCTTGGTGGTGGGCATCATGGCCATCGTCGTGGGCGCTGTCGAGGTCTTCCACGCCATCAAGATGCGCGTCGAAATCGGCCGCCTCACCCAGGGCACAGCCACCAAGCGGCGGCCCGTGTTCCACTCCCGCCCCCACCCCCAGCACTGATCACGGGGCGTGCTGCCACCCAGGCAGCGAAGCGTTTTCCGCCGGGAATTACGGCCCTGCCGAGCTTGCCGACTTGGTGTGCGCAGCCGTCGAGGCACAGAGCACGGTGGGACGGCCGGCCGCCGGACGCTGACCGAGCCCCGCTCTTCGGTCGGGTGGCCCCGATCACGACGCGGGCTCGGCCACAGCGCGCTCATCGGGCCGTTGGCTTCGTACACGGCCGTGCGGCAGAGGGAGGTGCCGAAGGAGCTCAGCCAGCAGCCTCCCGAGGAACGGCGTTTGCCGGCGGCTGGGGGTCGTCGGCCCGCAGCAGGCAGGCATCCATGATCCAGCCGTGACGCTCCCGGGCCGCGGCACGCAACTCCGTTACCCGGTCAGCGACTTCGGCCAGCGGGCCGGAGACGAGCAGTTCCTCAGGCGTGCCGACATAGGCGCCCCAGTACATCCACCAGCCCTCCTCCCGGTGCGCGGTGAGGGCCGCGCCGACATCGAGCATCACGGCGACGTCCTCGCCCCCGGCAAGTCCGGACCCGGCGATGTGCCGGCCGGGGGCGATCCGGACCGGCCTGCCGAGCCGGGTCAGCGTCGTACGGTGGCGGGCGGCCAGCACCGAGAGGCTGCTCACCCCGGGAATCACGTCGTACGTGAAGGACATCGCACCCCGGTCGGCAACCTCCTCCAGCGTGTCGATCGTGCTGTCGTAGAGAGCGGGATCGCCCCACACCAGGAAAGCGCCGGTCCGGCCCGGCGCCAGCTCGTCCCGGATGAGCCGTTCGTACAGGGCGGCGCGGCGGTGACGCCAGTCGACGACCTGTTCCCGATAGCCGGCCGGGCTCGCGGGGGAGCGGTCACGTCGCGGGTCCTCGGCCTCGACCACCCGGTGCCCGGGGCCGGCGTGTTCGGCCACCAGATCCCTGCGCAGCTGGGTCAGCTCGGACGCCCGCGCGCCCTTGTCCAGCAGGAAGAACACGTCGCAGGCCCGCATCGCCCGAACGGCGGCCAGCGTCACATGCTCCGGATCCCCCGAGCCGATCCCGATCACCAGGACCCGCCTCAAGCCCTCCCCGCTCATGAGGACACCGCCCCGGACGGCGCCTTCGCGCACACCGCCGGACCGGGGCGGCCGGGCGCGGGGCCGCCGTCCCGGCTGTCCGCGCCGGCCTCCCCCTCCCCGCCGGTCTCTCCCGGGTGCATGACCTGGACGTCGCGCAGCAGACTGTCCACCACGTCGTCCAGGTCGAGGCGCTTCTCCACTGAACGCAGGTCGGTCAGTCCGGCCCGGAGGGAGACCCGGGGTGGTGCGAGGAGCTTGCAGCAGTCCTCGTCCGGCAGTACGGAGATCTCCGCGGTGCCGATGGACCGGGCTTCGTCGATGATCTCTTGCTTCTCCCAGCCGATCAGCGGCCGTAGCACCGGCAGGGTGGCGGCGTCGTCGACGGCGGCCAGGTTCGCCAGGGTCTGGCTGGCCACCTGTCCCAGGCTGTCACCCGTCACCAGGGCCTCCGCTCGGGTCCGGCCCGCCAGCGCGGAAGCGGCGCGGACCATCAGCCGTCGCTGCGCGACGACCTGGAGCCTGCCGGCCCCTGCGATGGCCAGTTGCTTCTGGGCGTGGCCGAGGGCGATGACGTGCAGCCGCCCGCCGGGCTGGTAGCGGTTGAGTTCACGGGCGAGGGCGTAAGCCTTGTAGACGGAAGCGGCGTTCGTGTACGGAGCGCCGGTGAAGTGGACGAAGTCGCAGCGCAGTCCGCGACGCATCGCCCGGTAGGCCGCCACGGGTGAGTCGTACCCGCCGGAGAGCAGCACCAGAGCGCGTCCGCTGGAACCGACGGGGAGTCCGCCAGGTCCCTGGTGACGGGTCCAGGAGACGTAGCTCTCCTTGCGGTCGATCTCGACCGATAGCCGTACGTCCGGGCTGGAGAGATTCACCGGCAGAGGACCCAGGGCCTCCCGGACGCGTGCCCCGAGAAAGCGCTCGAACTGCGACGAGGTCATCTCGAAACTCTTGTCCCGGCGCTTGACCCGCACGGCGAAACTGATTCCGGGGCGCTCGGCACGGGCGTCGGCGAGCGCGTCCACGGCTGCCTCGGTGATGTCCGCCACGGCACTTGGGACGCGCAGGGCGGGCTCCACCGAGTTGAACCCGATCACCCGTCGGGCGCGCTCCACTAGGACATCCAGGGGGACCTCGCCGCCGAGCACGGTGACGTTCTGGCCGGACTTGATCCACGTGGAGCCGCCGATGTCCCGCAGGGCGCGGCGGAGGTTGTCGTGCAGCCGCTCGGTGAACAGGTGCCGGTTGCGGCCCTTGAGGAAGACCTCGCCATGCTTGAGCAGGACACAGGGCCCGCTCGGGTGGGGCGTTCCGGGGGAAGGGACGGAGGGAACGCTCGGTTCGCCGGGCACGAAACTCTCCTTCGCGAGTCGTCGTGAGGACCGGCGCCGGGCCGCGAACGGGATGCGGGCCCGCCCCGCGCACCAAGGGCACGGTGGCGTGAAACGCACCACTCGCTCAGCGGTCCCGCTACCGGGTCGCCATGGGATACGTGCGTGGTGATCGCACCCCGCACGAGCAGTGGCAGGTCTTCGGACTCGTGGGCACATCCCGAAGGACGGGACACCTACTGGCCGTCGCTTCCCAGGTCACCTGCGTACCCAGTGCTTGATGACGGCGGTCGTTCCCACTCACCGCTGCGAGGCAGTCCCGGACTCCCACCGGGTTCCCTCTTACGACACCACGCCTGGCGGACGGGGCGAACCAGCTGCGGGTCCAGGGTAGACAATGCGGCGCGCGGTCCGTGAACGAGGCGACGGGCGAGGACCCGGGGCACCGGCCTCCGTCCCCGCCTCGGTCGCTGCGTCGGGTGTCAGTGGCGTCCCAGAACCGGAACACCGGCCCCCAGACAACCAGCCGTCGGCGATCCTGAGCCTGGGGTTCGGCCCACAGGGGGCCCAGGACCACGCGACGTTCGGTGGACCAGGCGTTGACGATCAAGCTGTGAAGTTTGTCGGACGGGTTCAGCATGTCCATTGCCGTGTTTACGGCGCGTCGGGCCCGTCCACGTGAGCCGCTTTGGCTGCCGCAGGCGCGTCACCAGCCGTGGTGTCGCCCAGTGACCGAGCTACGTCACCAGCCGACACGGTCGTCAGCGCGGTCGCACCGCTTGCCGCAACCTACCCAACAGGGCCGCCGAGCTGGTGCGCCCCGCGTCGTCGGCCGTGCCGCCCTGCGGCCGGTTGGAACCCCGGCCGGGACTCAGCCGTCTCTCTTCTCGCCGGATACGCCCAGGCCAGTTTCGTCAAGAACATCGGCAGAAGCGATCAAAAAAAGCCATCATTCGATCGATTTTGCAGTGATTCTCGTAGGGATAAGTCAGAAGGCGCTACGTGTCCCCGGCCCAGACCACCGGATGTTGCAGCGTCCCGAGCCCTGAAGGAGAGGTATGCGACCGTTCGCTCTGAGCTACGCCCGTCCGCTGGCTCGGTCGTCGTCCGCCGTGCCGTACACCTACGACGCCACACGGCAGTTGAACGTTCTCCCTGACGGCCGTCCGGCGACGCACAGCAGGGCGGTGCTGCTGGCCACTGGCACCACCGCCTCCACTGCCGGTTCCAAGACCCACTTCGACGACTGATCCGCGATGACCGTCCTGATTCTCACCTGCGAGGAGGACGTGACGGCGGACATGGTGGTGGCGAGGCTGCACGAACTCGGCATCCCGCTCGTCCGCCTCGACCCCGCCGACCTTCCCGGGGAGGTCGCCCTGTCGGCGGAGTACGCCAAGGGCGACTTCGACGGCTACCTCAAGGCGGGCGAACGCGTGGTGAGTTTGAGCAGTCTGCGGTCCGTCTGGGTCCGCCGCCCCGGCATACCCGGAGCACGTGCCCCGGAACCGTCCGCATGGCTCACGGCCGAGTCCGAGCATGCCCTGAACGGTGTGCTCGACTGCACCCGGGCACACTGGATGAACCATCCCGTCGCGGCCGCACGAGCACGCCGCAAGCCCTGGCAACTGCGCGCCGCCCACCACAGCGGATTCCCCGTGCCCCCCACAGTGATCACCTCGTTCCCGGCGGTCGCCCGGCAGTTCGCCAGAACGCATCAGGATGTCGTGGTGAAATCGTTGTCCGGCGGGCACTCCACCGATCCGCCGATGGTGCTGCCGACCACGCGCATCAGCCCGGATGTGGACTTCTCCGGGGTGGCGGCCGGTCCGACCCTGCTCCAACTGCATATCCCCAAGCGGGCCGATATCCGGCTCACCTGCGTCGGAGGGCAGCTCTTCGCCGCCCGCAGGAAGGCCGACCCCGAAGAGGTGGACAGCCGCTTCAGCGAGGGCGGTCTCTGGGAGCCGGCCGAGGTGCCGGACCGCGTCCGAGACGCGGTGGACGCCTATATGCGTCATGCCCAACTCTCCTACGGGGCCTTCGACTTCGCCGAGGATGCCGACCGGACGTGGTGGTTCCTGGAGTGCAACCAGGGCGGCCAGTTCGGCTTCGTCCAGCTCGACACCGACCAGCCCATCGCTCAGGCGGTGGCCGCCTGGCTCGCAGCCGAGCCCTCCGCCCGTTGAGGCGGGCTCGTCGCGGACCTTGCCGAGTTGGCGTTCGGCGAGGGGCGAGGGGCGATCGGGACGGATTCCACGACAGGGAGAGACGATTGCGCGCCGGCGCGGAATGACTCTCCGCTGAGCACGGGCGGCGGCTCGATTGTCAGTGGCTGGCGCTACGGTGCACAGCATGGAAGCAAAGGCCTTGGAACGAAAGCTGCGTGAGCGCCCAGGCGACGAAGCCTCGTGGGATGCCTACGGCGGCTGGTTGTCGGAGCAGGGCGATGTCCGGGGCGAGTTGATACGTCTGGGACAGCGCCACGCGCATGCCAGGCCCGCCGACCGGGATGAACTCAAGCGCCGGATCGATCTGCTGGTGGAGGAGCACCAGAAGAACTGGGACGCGGAGCTGCCACCTGAGGTGACCGTCCCGGTGCGCCTGCACGGGTTCGCCCGGAAGGTCGCCGTCGAATGGTCCGAACAGGCGCCCACGCTGATCGGACTGGCCTTGCGGGGCCGCTTCGTGACCGGGTTGTGTATCCGGCCGAGCGATGAAGCGGAGGAGGCGGACGAGGACTACTACAACGACGAGCCCGACTTCGACGAGAACGACATGCCCCTGCTGCCGCCGCCCCACGAGGCCGGCTTCCTGGCGGACCTCGACTTCGGGGGGCTGACCGAGCTCAGCCTCGCGTACTTCCGCATCGGCGATCCCGGCGCCGAGGCCCTCGCCGCCGCGACCTCGAACGGGCGGATCGAGACGCTCGATCTGCGCTATTGCGGCATCGGCGATGCGGGCCTGGCCGCCCTCGGCACGTCCCCCAACTTCCGCAACGTCCGGAGCCTGCACCTTCAGCGCAACCGGCTCACCGCCCAGGGCGTGCGCGCGCTGGCGCCTTTCGAGCGGCTCGAGGAGCTCGACCTCCGTTACAACCGGATCGGCGCGGACGGGGCGCAGGCCCTGACCGAGGCGCCGTTCGTCGGCTCGCTCAAGCGCCTGCTGCTCTACCGCGAGGACGTCTCCGACGCCGGCGTGCAGATACTGGCGCACGCCCCGCAGCTTCCGACGGCCCTGCGCAGCTTCTGGAGGAGCGTGTGAGCATCGAACTCCGCGACCGTTTCTTTGCTCTGTCGACCGGCCAGGCTCCCGCCAACGAGGTTGCCCGGTACCGCGCCGAGGTCGACGCGACCGACACCGAGCCCGCCGCGACGCTGGACGGACTCGCGATCTCCTGGCACCCCACCACGCGCTTCAAGGCGGTGCGCTTCGTCGATGCCGAGCGCATCGACGATGGCGTGCGAGGGCAGTTCGCGCGGCCCAGTGAGCGGGCGCCCCATCTGGCCGCCGTCTTCGTCGACCCACGTGAGCTCTCGTTCCGTACCTTCGAGAACATCGTGCCGCTCGACCGCTGGTTCGCAGGCGGCCAGGACACCCCGCTGGAGCTCGAGCTCACCGAACCCGTGGAGCTCACAAAGGACGCATACGCGTCCACGTTGCGGCTCCCGGACGCCGACCGCGCCCGCCTCGAAGGCCTCGACGCGCTGAACCTCTACGTCCCTCCGCTGAACGCCGCCACCCGCGGCGGCGAACGCTTCATCTTCCACTCGGCACTGCTCGCCGAGGCACTCACCAAAGCGGTGGCCAAGGCGATGCCGGAGCCACTGCTCGACGGCTTCTCACACGTGAACCCCGTGTTCCGCTGCAACCGCTTCGAGCCCGGCGACTCCAACTTCCACCGCCACCGCGACACGCCCTACTACGACGCCGCCCGCGGGCACGTCTCCCGCTACACGGTGCTGCTCTACCTCACCGGCGGCTCGGCAGAGCCCGCTCTCGACCTCACCGGGGGCACGGCGGTCAAGGACATCGAAAGCTTCACCTGCGTCATCTTCGACCAGCGGTACGAGCACGAGGGCGCGCCCTTCCGCGAGGGCCGTAAGGTCTTCCTGCGCACCGAACTCATCTTCGCCGAGGTTCCCGAGGTCACCCACGACCCCGAGATCGGCGCGCAGTTCAGCAAGGCGTGCTACCTGACCGGCGAGAGCGTCTTCGCCCCAGAGCTCGCCCGCCACGCCGACGCCTACTACAACCAGGTCGCCGCCGCGCACTGGAACGGCCTCACCCGCGACGACCCCGCGCGCGAGCCCTACGTCCACAAGCAGTTCCGCGGCGTGCATTTCGTCGCGAATGGCTACGACTTCTGGTTCGGCAAGAGCGACAAGCTCTCGCTCGCCGAGTGTGCCGCGATCACGCTGCTCGACTACTTCAACTGCAAGCTCGCCGAGACGGCCTTCCGTGACCTGTGCGAATCGGCGGTGATCGAAGCCGAGGACGACGCATGGATCCCTGCTTTCCTCAAGTGCAAGGGCGAAGCCAAGGGCAGTGCCGGCGCATCGGCCGTGGCGCCGTTCGACAAGTCCACTCTCTTCCCCGAGTCGGAGCTGACGGACAACGTCTGCTGTCCGTTCCACGACCTTGGTCGGTTCGACCCCACGCGCTTCGACGAGATCGTCGACCTGAACGAGCGTGCGCAGAGCTTCGCGAAGGCGCACATCATGCCGGCGCCGATTCTGATGCTCGGAGAGGATGTGGTTCTCGATCCGGAGAAGTTCGTGATCCGGGGCAACCAGATCCACGTGCTGGGCAAGGAGTCGCTCACCCCCGTGAACTTCGCCGCATGCTGGAACGCCGGCGGAGTCCCGGGCAATTACATCGACGTGGCGGCCACCGTCGGCGCGGCTCACTTCCTCGTCCCGCCGATCGTCTTCTCCGAGACGGACGACTGCTACCACCTGCAGTTCGACTTCTTCCGCAACACCTGGATGGTGAAGCACCAGCAGGCGACCGTCCCCGTTCCCAAGATCAGCTCGCTCGCCGAGCTGGATCTCGATGAACTGGAAGAGGGCGCGAGCGAACCCTGGATGGACGCCGTCGATCCCTCGCTGGTCGACGGCAGCTCGGGCAAGCGGCCGACTCCGTGGTGGGCAGATAGCTCGCCCCTGGTCGACGAGCTCTACGACTATCTCAGCGACTATGAGTACGAGCACTACGACGAAGACGAAGACGAAGACGAAGATGAAGACGAGGAGGGGGGCGAGAGCGGCGCCTGAGAGACGCCGCCGGGCGGCGCGTCGCCGCGGGCGAGGGACTCGGTCGCTCGCGCGGAGGTTTCACCGCCAAGCTGCATCTGAGCGCGGACGGGACTTGTCGGCCCTTGTCCTTGACCATCCCCCCGGGACAGCGAGTTGACCGCACACAGTTCGAGCCGGTCATGAACAAGATCCGCGTTCCACGGACCGGCCTGGACCGGCCTGGTCCGTCCCCGTCGGCGCCTCGCGGTAATGGTGCACCTCGTCTCCTGGACCCCGGCGAACGGCTACGGCTTCGGCTTCGACGAGGACGTCGTACGCGTCCCGTCTGCGGTGGACCACCTGGACGGCATCGCCGTGGCCGGTGCCGGAGACGCTTGCCCTCCACGGCGATCTGATCACTGATGGGCTGGTGCGTTGAGGCGTCGCAGTGCGGTGTGTGTGGGTGGCTCCAGGTGGGCTTGCCTCCAGGGCGGCACCGGATGGCTGCCTCTCCGACGAGGATTCTGCTGAGGGCCCGCACACCGCCCATCCGCGAGCCCGGCTCAAGGTCGAGGATTCCGGGGATTCGACAGCAATGTGGCGTGACCGGAAGGTAGAGAGGATCGTTGCTGATCACAACTGAATATCAACGGCCGGATACACACGGCGCGATGGCATCATTCTGGCCAGTCGCGGGCAGTGCGGTTCGACCGCTCGAGTGGATCAGCTGACAATCCGGAGAACCGATGAACGCTCACCCTGTCACTCAGTCGCGCGCAGATGGTCCGGCGTTCGATGACACGGAAGTGCCGCGTTACTACGCACGCAAGACCCAGGACATACTTCACAAGTACGGTCCAGGGCCCCGGGTCCACTTCCATGTGGGCCTGTTCGATCCGGCAGGCAAGCTCAACACGACCGTCTCCCAGCGGGTGCTCAAGGGCCGGATCATCAGCGCCCAGGAGGCGATTCTCGACCGCGCCGCGCGCACCTGGGCGGACGGCCAGTCATCTCCTGCGCACTTGCTCGACATCGGTTGCGGGCTGGGCGGCGGCAGCCTCTACTGGGCGCAAGAACATGGCGCGAAGGTCACGGGTCTCACCGTCGTGAACGACCATATACCGGTCATCAGGGAACTCGCCCGGCAGGCAGGTGTTTCCGGCCGCGTCGCCCCTCGCGTCGGCGACATCCACGACATGACCCTCGAGCGCCGCTACGACGCCGCCTACGCCATCGAAAGCTCCGGCTATATGGACCGCCAGCGGCTGTTTCAGGTCGTGGCGAGGGCGCTGCGGCCCGGGGGTTGGTTCGGCATCCAGGAGCACTTCATCTGCCGTCCCGAATGGATCGACTGGATCGACGGCTACTACAAGACGCGGCTCGGCACCCTCACCGAGTACATCCGCGCTGCTGAGACCGCAGGCTTCGAGCTGGAGCAGGATGAGGACGTCACGGACGGCGTCAGCGAGTTCTGGCTACAGTCCATGGCCTGGAACACGGCCGAACTGTCCCGTCTGGAACAGGGCGGCGAACGGGCATCCTGGTCTCAGGAGAGGCTGCAACAGAGCGCCCTCGCCCACGGCAAACTCTTCCGCATCTGGCGCGACCACGCCGTGGAAACCCGCCTGCTGCATTTCCGGCTCGGAGGCAGCTGACCGTGATCGCCGAACACGGCCACGCTTCACGAATCGGCTGGCAACTCCCCCCGTTCTTCTGCCCCTTCGCCTCCACCTGCCACCCCAAGGCAGCGGAGATCGAGCAGCACGCCACGGAATGGATCGATACCTTCGGGATCTACCCCGACGCCACCGAACGCGCCTGGGGCCTGGCCACGCACAGCGCCGACTTCTCCTGCAGGATCATCCCCAACGGCAACATCGACCACGTGCTGACGTTCACATTGTGGAATTACTGGGCGAACGCCGTTGACGACTGGCAGGACTCCGGACCGGCCGCCACCAGTACCGCGTCGATCACCGACCACGGCGCCCGACTTGCCCGGGCCCTGGAGATGCCCGGCTGCGCCCTCCTTCCCCCGGGGCCCCTTACCTCGGCGCTGGATGATCTGGTGCAGAGGACACACGACCTGCTCACGCCATTTCAGCTGCGCAGGTTCGCAGAGGGAGCAAGGGACTGGTTGATCGGGGCGGGCTGGCGCACGGCTCAGGCTGAGCGCGGCCGCATGCCCGGCCTCACTGATTACGCCGGTCTTGGCGCTCTCGCGAACGGCACCCGGTTCAGCCTCACATGGGCCGACTCCGCGAACGGGATCGACCTGCCGCCGGACACCCTCTACGCGGCCCCGGTGCAGGCTGTGACCGACGCGGCGGGGTGGATCGTCGCCGCCGACAACGATCTCTTCTCCTACAACAAGGACGACGATCAAGTGCCATGGGAGCAGAACTTGATCAACGTATTGGCCCACGAGCGAGGATGCGTCCCCAGAGAGGCAGTCACTGAGGCAGTCGCCCTGCGGGACCGGGTGATGACCCTCTTTCTCCGTCTGCGCGCACAGCTCGCTCGGGGGGCGGACGAGCGGCTTCAGCGATACCTCGATTCCCTGCAGAGCTATATCGCCGGCAGCATCGCGTGGCAGAACGTCGCTCCCCGCTACGCGAGCCCCCGCAACCGCAACGCCTGGCCGGTGGAGGGGGCGACATTCGATGTGGTCTGGAGCGATTCCCCGAGCGATCCGAGCATCGCGCCGCCCGCCGTGCCGTCCTTGAACTGGTGGTGGCAGCAGCTGGAGCAGTGACCAGCCGGCGACGGCTCGGCGCACCTGGCGCCTGGGCCGAGCAGGGCAAAGGGCCCGCAGCGATGTGCTGCGGGCCCTCATAGCGGGGCTAGCGCCGGCGGAGCAGGCGGCTCAGCCACGACCACCGTGAAGGCCGCGGCCGGACTGTCGCCGGCTGAACAGCCTCCTCCGGCGGAGCGAGCGGCGGCAGCGGATCGGGCTGGGGTCGCGCAGCGGTGGCGGCGACAGACCTGGGCGCGAACCGCACCGGTAGCTGTACGAGGTGCTGGGACATCAGCGTGCCCCGGCGCTCCAGCTCGAAGTCGTGCACAGTCAGCTCGATGTCGGGCAAGCGTGCCAACAGGGCCTCGATGCCGGTGTCGGCGATGGCCCGACCGATGTCCTGGCCTGGGCATTCGTGGGCGCCCGCGCTGAATGCCAAGTGGGAACGGTTTCCGTGGACCGGCGCGTTCAGGTCCGGCCGGACCGCGGGATCGACGTTGCCCGCGGCGAGGGACAACAGGAGCATGTCACCACGCTTGATCTCCTGCCCGCCCAGCTTGGTGTCTGCCGTGGCCCAGCGGCCCAAGACGGTGTTGATGGGAGTCTGATCCCACAGCACCTGCTCCAGAGCCTCCGCCAGCGTCATGCGGCCACCCGAGAGGTTCGCGCGAAAGCGAGGATCGGTGAGGACCATCCGCAGGGTGTTCGCGATCAGGTTCGCGGTGGTTGCGTACGCTGCGACCAGGACCACTCGTACGTGCGCCAGAACCTCGACATCTGTCAGCTCGGCGGGGTGGTCGAGCAGCCAGGACGTGAGGTCGTACCCACGACTGGCCTTCTTGCTCTCCACCAGCTGATACAGCATCTTCGTGACGTACTCATCGCTTTCGAGGGCGGTCTCCGTGCCCTCCAGCATGTCAGGCACTGCCCGAACGAGCCTGGGACCGTGTTCCTCCGGAGCACCGATCAGCTGCGTCATCACCAGCATCGGCAGCTGACTGGAGAACTCCGCCACGAGATCGGCCTGGCCGTTGGAGGCGAAGGCATCGATGAGCTGGTGGGCGAACCGGGTGACGTACCGGCGAATCCCGCGCCGGTCGAAGCGCTGCAGGGACTCGAGCACCGCGCCCCTCAGCCGCTCGAAGACCGGGCCGTCATTGAAATTGATCACCGGCCACCAGGTCACCATCGGCGCGAGTGCGTACTTCTCGGGGACCACCGTCCCGTCCTGCACAGCGCCCCATTCGCGGGGGTCGCGAGAGAACCGGCTAGGGCTTCGGGCTACCTCCAGATTCTCTCGGTGGCCCAGGACGAGCCAGGCCGGCTGATCGTCATGCACCAGCACGGGCGCCACCGCGCCGTGCTTGGCGCGCAGTTCTTCGTACAGGGCCATGGGGTCGTGCTCTGCGGCTGGACCGTAGAGGCGCTGCGGACCGTCCTGGCCCAGGCCATGGGCCGGGCACCCGGGCGGCGGGAGGAGGGGAGGCGTGCTCATGAGGACTCCGTTACAACGAGGGAGTGCAGGTAGTGCATGAGGGAAATCAGGACGTCACGGCTGGAGTCGCGATGCCGCGCATCGCACGTCATCAGGGGTACGTGTGAAGGGAGGTCGAGGGCGCTGCGGAGTTCCTGCAGCGAGTGTTCTGGAGCGCCCACAAAGGAGTTCACCGCGACGAGGAAGGGCACGCCGCTCTCTTCCAGGCGGCCCATGACGTCGAAGCTGTCCTCCAGTCGACGGGTGTCCACCAGCACCACCGCGCCGAGAGCGCCTTCGAACAGCCCGTTCCACAGGAACCAGAACCGCTGCTGGCCGGGGGTGCCGAAAAGGTAGAGGACGAGTTCGTCGCTGATGCTGATCCGGCCGAAGTCCATCGCGACGGTGGTGGCCGTCTTGTGTTCCACACCCGCGCGGTCGTCGATTCCGGCGCCGGCCTGGGTCATGGTCTCTTCGGTGGTCAGCGGCCGGATCTCGCTCACCGATCCGACCATGGTCGTTTTGCCGACCCCGAATCCGCCCACGATCACGACCTTGACCGCCGCGGACGCCGTGTGGGGGAGCCGCTCCTCGTTGAGGGGCTCTGCGAGCTCAGAGCTTTTGAAGGCCATGGATCACCTTTTCGATGAGGGCAAGGTCGGGCAGATCCGCCGGCGGTACTGGCGGGCGCGTGAGCACCTGTTGCTCGTCCAGCAGGTCGCTGATCAGGACGGTGACGACACTCACCGGCAGTTCTATGTGGGCGGATATCTCGGCGACCGAGAGCGGAGCCTGACACAGGCTCAGGATCGCTGCATGCTCCGGCTGCATGCCGACCGTGGCGACTGTCCTGGCCACGATCAGCGTGACCAGGTCGAGGTCGTTGGATGCGGAGGAACGGCCACTGGTGATGACGTAGAGGCGCTCCGGACCTTCCTCCGTGCCGTCCTGGTGGGAGTCGCTCACCTTGCCTGCCCGTCACTGCGGGGCGGGCTGGTGATGTGAGCTCCGAGTCGCGCGATCAGGTCCCGCATGCGTTGGCCCATGAGCCCGGCATCCACACCGTCGTCAGCGAGCACCGCGAGGTAGGCCCTCGGGCCGGCCGCCATCAGGTAGAAGAAGCCGCCCTCCATCTCGATGACCACCAGCTGCATTTGGCCCGCCTGGTGCGGGAGCTCGCTGCCGACCGCACTGGCGAGGCTCTGCAAACCAGAGCAAGAAGCGGCCAGCCGCTCGGCCGACTCGGTTGTCCCGCCGTGGTGTCCCATACGCAGTCCGTCTGAGGACAGCACGAGGGCCGTGAGGGTCTGCGGCACGCTCTCCGCGAGGTCCTTGAGCATCCAGTCCAGGCTGGCCGTCTGCTGACTCACAGTTCTCCTCTCGGCTCGGCGGCGTCGTCGCCACCACTACTGCCCTCCGCCGACAGTCCGGTCTTGAACGCGGCCAGCCACTCTCCCGGCGCCCGCTGCCGTCCCTCCGCCGGCCGGGCGTTGCCCGCAGGCGCCTGCGCCTCCGGCACTCGCTCTCTGCGTCGCCGCTGGGGGAGTCCGTTTGCCGTCCGCTCCACCACTTGCGGCGCATCGTCGGCTCGAATCGCCGCCGGTGGCTTCGCCGTCTGGCGAGGCGATACCTGGCCCGGTTGACTCGCTGCCCGCGGACCGGAGAACGTCCCGATACCGTGCGCCACACCGGACGCCTCAGCCGCGCTGGTGATCAGCTGCTGAGGAACCACCAGCACCACCCGCACGCCCCCGTAGGCGGATGTGCGCAGTGAGACCTGCAGACCGAACGCCTGAGCAAGGCGCCCCACCACCGCCAGGCCGAGCCGCGGGGTCTCTCCCAGGTCACTCAGGTCGATGCCCTGCTGCGCCTGTTCAAGGCGCCGCTCGGCCAGGTGCCGGGCCTGCTCACTCATGCCCACACCGCCGTCCTCGATCTCCACCGCGACCCCGGACTGCACCTCCGCGGCCGTGAGATGGACCTTCGTGTGGGGCGGTGAATAGCGCGTCGCGTTGTCCAGCAACTCCGCCAGTACGTGGATGAGCGGCTCGACGGCCGGCCCCACGACGGCGCATTCCGTGCTGGTGCTCAGCTCGACCCGCTCATAGCCCACGATCCGCGACATCGCACCCCGCAGCACGCTGTACAGCGGCACCGGCCGGTTCCACTGTCGGCCGGACCGGGCGCCGCCAAGGACGGCGATGGAGTCGGCGAGCCGGCCGGTGAGCGCGGTGTTGTGGTCGATCCGCAGGAGATCGCCGAAGACGGCGGGGTCCTTGCCGTGCCGGTCTTCCATCTCGCGCAGCTCTCGCGCCTGCTGATGGACGATCGCCTGCATACGCCTGGCCAAGTTCACCAAGGCCCGCTGAGCAGAGTCCCTCAGCCCCTCTTCAGCAGCCACGGCATCGATAACGGTGCGCAGCACCGCCCAGTGGGCCTGCTGGAACTCGGGAGGAAGGCCGCTGTAGGAGCCCGCCCAGCGTGCCGTCAACCAGTTGAGAACCTCCTCCGGAGCCTCATCCAGGCGCAACCGCGTCAGCATCTCCGGCACCAGGCTGTCGGCCAGCCGCGCGGTCGCTTCCTGCTGCCGCACCGACGCAGCCGACTGCGCTCGGCCGGCTCCCTGCAGTTGCGCAACCCGCCGATTCCGACGCACGGCCACGCCGGCGGCGCCGGTTACCGCGCCCACAGCCGTGACGCCGATCCAGACAGCCGCAGTGAACACAGGAGGTTCAACCAAGCATGCCACCGTCACGGCAGCAACCACCGGTATGAGCCACGCATACACCACCACGGACGGCAATCCGGACAGCGACTTCTCCTGGACCATGAGCACCCTCAACCTGTGGGAATAGACGATCGTCCGAAGACCTGCGGGAGCGTATAGGCATATGCGCAAGGAAATTGGCGGAGCGTCAGCTGGACCACCGAGACGGGCGTAGCTTTCTCATTCCGGTGGCGATCCTCGCCTCAAAGGGCGATACTGCGCGCCGCGACGTGGGGGACGGACGGGGCCTTCCCGACTGCAACCGGCCACCTGCCGCACCAGGCCTCGGCGCAGGGCGTACGGGACCGCACGGCTGCAACCCGCCCCTGAACAGGAGAATCTGCGCCCCTGCGCCGGCATGACCACAGCCACGATGCCTACCGTCGGGTCTCCAGCGCGCAGCTCTGCGCAAGCGCGCTCGCGGGCGACGTGTTTGTGCGGAATCCGGGGCCGACAGGGCAACGGCGGGCGGCACAGGCGCGGTGCGCGTGGTGGCACGCAGGCTGCTGCCGCTGCTGCCGCTGCTGTTCGCGCTGTACGTCGTCAACTTCCTCGACCGCGCCAACATCGGCGCCGCCGCCCGCGGCGTGAGCGTCCGGCACCGAATAGCCCAACCCCGGTTCCCGGCAGGTCAGATGGCCTGCTGGACCTCTGCCGTGCGCACACATTTCTTCGTCCTTGGAGGCATGGCCATCATGGTGATCTGATGAGCTTGTCTCATGATCGCGCCGCCTCGCACTGGCCCTCACCAACAGACCAGCCGGCCCGGCCGGCGTCCTTCGCTGTGCAGTCCCTCTGAAAGACGACCGGTGGATCCAGGCTAAGCGGGCTGATCCCTCTGACCGCCAAGCGGCTCCGGAGAGGTGCACAAGCGCACGGCGAGGGCGGCGATGTCGTCGTCGAGGAGTCCTCTGCTGTAGTGGAGGAGGTCATGGTGAAGAGCGTTGAGCAGTTCGCCGGGTGGCCCCAGGGTCTGCCGACGCAACCAGGCGGCCACCGGGAAGAACTCGCCGTCGCGGTCGCGGGCCTCGGCGACACCGTCGGTATAGAGGAGCAGCAGGTCGCCGGGGGCGAAGCCGAAGGTGTCGATGCTGTAGTGATCACCGATCAGCTCTGCGAGGTTGAGAAGCGGCGAGGGAGCGGTGGGCTCCAGGGCGCGGACTTCCCCGCGGTTCAGGAGCAGCGGCGGGGGATGTCCGCAGTTGAGGATTCCGATACTGCCGCCCCCGTGTGGGATCTCGGCGAGAAGGGCGGTGGCGAAGCGCTCCATCATGCCCTCGGTGGGAAAGGCGGCGTTGTAACGGGTACTGCTGGCTTCCAGGCGACGGGCGATATTGACCAGGTCGGCCTCGTCGTAGGCTGCCTCCCGGAAGGAGTTGACCATCGCCGCGGCCGTGCCCACCGCCGGCAGACCCTTGCCCCGCACATCGCCGATGAGTAGCCGGACCCCGTACTTCGTGTCGACCACCTCGTAGAAGTCGCCGCCGATACTGGCCTCCGCCGCGGCCGCGAGATACAGCGCCTCGATCTCGACGCCCCCGAAGCGGCGCGGCATCGGGCTCAGGACCACCTGCTGCGCCGCGTCTGCGACGAGCCGGACCTGGAGCAGGGTCTGCTCCCGCTGGAGCCGGACATGACTTCCGTACGCGGCCGCCACGGTGACAGTCACGATCCCCGCCGCCGTCCACCACGTCCCCAGGTCGGGGAACACGATGCCGAGGCCGATCATGAGGAGAAGGCCGACCGTCCCCAGCAGGACGGTGGGGAGCACGGGCCACATGGCGGCGGCGAGGGCCGGCGCTGCGGGCAGGAGCCGGCTGAAAGCCAGATCTGGGGGAGTGGCGTACGCCAGGCCGGCGATGACAGCGGTCAGGATCACCGGAGACAGCAGAGTAAGTCGCCTCCGGCCGTGGCGATGACGGAGGCGCGGCCGTCCAGGCTTGATCACACTTCGCAGGATATCCACGCACAGCGGACATGGCGCTCTGGTGAGTCGGAGTCGGCCGCCTGTGCCCGGACGGTGCACCCTGGTGGGCGATGGTGCCGAGGCTTACACGCTTCCGGCTGGGATTCGAAGCCGAACGACCTGGAAGCGCCCCGCATCGCCTCTCGTCTACTGACCCGTATTGGGCTGAGGTCTGTCCGATGGGTCAGGGGGGCGGGGGATGGGCAGGGCGACGCGGGGATTCTCCGCCGAGGAGTTGGAGATCCAGCTGCGGTGAGATCGCCGTCCAATGCGAGCGCCGGCTTGCTGAGCTCGACGAAAGGGGAAGCCGGCCCATAGAGACTGCGGGGGCCGGGGAGATCCAGTGGCATCACTACCTTAACCCCGGCGAACGCTCACTGTATATGGAAAACTACTCCGCGTAACGGTGTTCTGTCGCGAGGAGAAGTTCATGGCGAAAGCGAAGTTCGAGCGCACCAAGCCGCATGTCAACATCGGCACCATCGGTCACGTCGACCACGGCAAGACCACGCTTACCGCGGCGATCACCAAGGTGCTGCACGACGAGTTCCCGGACCTGAACCCGTTCACGCCCTTCGAGGACATCGACAAGGCGCCTGAAGAGCGTCAGCGCGGTATCACCATTTCCATCGCGCATGTCGAATATCAGACGGCGAACCGGCACTACGCCCACGTCGACTGTCCCGGTCACGCGGACTACATCAAGAACATGATCACCGGTGCCGCCCAGATGGATGGCGCGATCCTCGTGGTCGCCGCGACCGACGGTCCGATGCCGCAGACCAAGGAGCACGTCCTCCTGGCCCGCCAGTCCGGCGTTCCGTACATCGTTGTCGCCCTGAACAAGGCCGACATGGTGGACGACGAGGAGATCCTTGAGCTCGTCGAGCTCGAGGTCCGTGAGCTTCTCTCGGAGTACGAGTTCTCGGGCGACGACCTGCCGGTCGTCAAGGTTTCGGCGCTGAAGGCGCTTGAGGGCGACCCGGAGTGGACCAAGACCGTCGTCGAGCTGATGAAGGCCGTGGACGAGAACGTCCCCGAGCCGAAGCGCGATGTCGACCAGCCGTTCCTCATGCCGATCGAGGACGTCTTCACCATCACCGGTCGCGGTACGGTCGTCACCGGTCGTATCGAGCGCGGCGTCCTGAAGGTCAACGAGACCGTCGACATCATCGGCATCAAGACCGAGAAGACCACCACCACGGTCACCGGTATCGAGATGTTCCGCAAGCTGCTCGACGAGGGCCAGGCCGGTGAGAACGTCGGTCTGCTGCTCCGCGGTATCAAGCGCGAGGACGTCGAGCGCGGCCAGTGCATCATCAAGCCGGGTTCGGTCACCCCGCACACCGAGTTCGAGGCCACGGCCTACATCCTGTCGAAGGACGAGGGTGGCCGCCACACCCCGTTCTTCAACAACTACCGCCCGCAGTTCTACTTCCGTACGACTGACGTGACCGGCGTGGTGACCCTCCAGGAGGGCACCGAGATGGTCATGCCGGGCGACAACGCCACCATGAACGTCTCGCTGATCCAGCCGGTCGCCATGGAGGAGGGCCTGCGCTTCACCATCCGTGAGGGTGGCCGTACCGTCGGCGCCGGCCAGGTCACCAAGGTCGTCAAATGACCTGGCGCCAATGACTTAAGGCGTGTCCGGTGGTGAGGCCGGACAACGATGAAGTCCCGGCCGGAATCCGGTCGGGACCTTCGTTTGACCTGATGGGCGAGTGTGGAGAATACGAGATTCGAACCCGTGAGGAGTTTCCCCTTCCGTTTGGCCATGCCCGTCGCAAGGGCTAAAGCGGTGCTTGTAGATCGTCCTGTCGAAGCCAGTGGGCCGGCCTCCCGCGCTGCCGCGGTGTTGGCGGTTGGCCCCCTGGTCCTTGCGCTCGGGAAGGGTGTGTGGCCCAGGCGCGAGACTCGGTGCGTTCGAGGACCGGGATCAGTTGCGGGGCATCGCCCCACTGGCCTGGGGTGATGACGAACGCGAGCGGACGTCGGCCGCCCTCACTGGCCAGGTGGATCTTGCAGGTCAGGCCGCCCCGGGAACGGCCCAGGGCCTCATCTGAACGATGCGCAACAGGCTGGCCGTGCCGGCCCGGGATGCTCGGCGCGTCGGTGCGGGTGCCCGTGGCGTGCTGATGGGCCCGGCAGGAGGGGTCTTCCAACGCCCGCCCCGCCCCACGTTGGAACTGCGCATCAAATCTGGTTCGCCGTTCCGCCTGGGGAATGGTCACCCGCTGCTGGCCGTCCCGTTCGGTGCCGTGCTGGGGAGTTTCTTGCCGAGGTCGGCAGGCACGGCGGTGGGCTCGGCTGCCTCGGCCGCGCCCTTCTCCCTGGCGAGGAAGGAGCCGAGTTCGCCGATGGTGCTCATGAGCGGTGCCGGGAAGACGACGGTGGTGTTCTTGTCCACGCCGATCTCCACCAGGCTCTGCAGATTGCGCAGTTGAAGCGCCAGCGGGTGCTGCATCATCGTGTCCGAAGCATCGCCGAGCGCAGCTGCCGCGAGCGACTCGCCCTGCGCGCTGATGACCTTGGCTCTCTTCTCCCGCTCCGCCTCGGCCTGCCGGGCCATGGCCCGCTTCATGGTCTCCGGCAACTGGATGTCCTTCAGCTCCACCAGGGTGACCTCGATGCCCCATTCAGTGGTCGTGCCGTCGAGGATCTGACGGATGTCCAGGTTGATGCGGTCGGTCTCCGAAAGGGTTTCGTCCAGTGAGTGCTTGCCGACGACCTTGCGGAGCGTGGTCTGCGCAATCTGGTTGATAGCCGTGTCGACGTTCTCGATGGCGATCACTGATTTGACCGCGTCGACGACCCTGAAATAGGCGACGGCCGAGACATCGACGCTGACGTTGTCCTGGGTGATGATTCCCTGGGACTGGATCGGCTGCGTGACGATACGCAGCGAGACCCGGTGCAGCACATCGACGAACGGGATGATCAATCGCAGTCCCGGGGAACGTGTCCCGACGAGCTTGCCGAACCGGAACAGCACTCCGCTCTCGTACTGCCTGACCACCTTGATGGCCATGGCCAGAATTATCACTGCCAGGACGACGGCGATGATCACGACAAGGATCAGAATTCCCATGTGACGCTCCTCCATAAGGCCCCGCGATCGCAGCGGTAGCCTTCGGGTGCCCGTGGCACGGCGCGGGTGCTCGTGGCACGGCCAGCGGGCCGCCTCTCTCGCAGTGACCAGGCTGGGCAGCCCGGCAGCATGGTGAGCCGTAGGCGGTGCCTCACGTCCAGCATCGCGCGCATCGCCGAGGAAATCAGGGGCCGAACGGCCCCGCTACGCTCCACCCGGGCGGCCGTCCGGTCCCCCCGGGGCGGCCGGTCCGGCTAGTGCGTCTCGACCGGGGAGGCCCCTCCCCCTCGGTGGCCTCGAAGAAGAAGCCGATCCGCTCCACCTCATCGTCCTGCCGGAAGTGCACGACCTGCACGAGCCGCCCCGCTGAGAAAGGAGGATCTTGTCGCCGTCGCGGACGATGACGTGGGTGTCGATGACGGCTGTGCCAGTTGTTCGCTCATGATTCCTGGGGGGCTGGTGGCTGAGGCCACCGACGGTAGTGGCAGGGGCGGGATGGCATCGGCGATCGGCTTGCGACCTCCGATGGGGTGGCATTGCTGGTGTCGAGGATGAGGACCTGGACTCCGGCATTCGTGAGGATCGCGCAGGTATCCCGATACAGATCGACTTCTCGGCTCGGCGCGGTGGGGTCACCGCGGAAGCGGTGCGCAACTCCCGATGCGGCGATCTGCCGACTCGCGCTCACGAAAGCTATCCGGTCGGTGTGGATGTCATCGACCAATGCCAGGCAAGTGATCTCATTGGCGCCGTGCGGTGCCCTCGGCTCCGTCACCAAGTCGAGATCGAAGGACAGGTCGCTGATCAGAAAGCGGGCCGTGGGGTGCACATCGAAGTGACGCAACGGAATGTAGATGCCGAGCCGGCGCAAATCTGGACGACCCTCCACGGGCTGTGCCGGTCATCATGCCTGAGGCTCTGACCGGCCTGCCTCGCATCGGGACGCCTGGACGGGCAGCATCGTGGCAAGGCGCAGCAGTGGGGACTCGCTGACGGTCCGGCGCGCGGTCGCCAAGGGCGAGACCCGAGCAGCTCGAGCACGGGGGTGGTCGATTTCCGCAGCTGCGCCCGGCCTCGGACGCCTCCCGGGGCGGGCGATGGTACGAGGCGCCGCGTCTCGCCACGCTCGTGCCACGGAGCCGGCTCGGCCATACAGCTCCGCCATATAGCTCCGCCGTACGGCTCGGCCGGTACGGCCAGAAAATCGTTCCCACGCACGCACGTGTGATCAAAGATCAAACCCCCGCTCAGCCACTCACAAGGAGATCGACCGTTGGTTGCCAGCAATCTTGTTCTCATCGCCAACGCCGGTGGCGTGGGCCGCACGGTCCTCGACCAGCTGCGCGCGCAGGACGTGCCGGTGCGCGCGATGGTCCGCCACGACGACGAGCGTGCGGCGGAGTTGCGTGCGCTCGGCGCGGAGGTCGTCATCGGAGATCTGACCCGACCCGAGAGCGTCGCGGCCGCGCTGAAGGGTGTCGGGCGGATGTACTTCGCGATGCCCGTATCGCCGGACCATCTGCTGGCGGCGACCGTGGTGGCCAGCGTGGCGCGCGAGCAGGGGGAGCTGGACGGCCTGGTTGGCATGTCCCAGATGACGGTGTCGCAGATGACCGCCACCAGCACCGCGGAGTCGCATCAGCAGCGGCTGCACTGGCTGGCGGAGCAGGTACTGAACTGGTCGGGTCTGCCAGTGGTCCACATCCGGCCGACGGCGTTCCTGGACAATCCGCTGTTCACCACGCTGGCGGCGCAATCGATCCGGGACAACGGCACGATCGCGCTGCCGTTCGGCACCGGACGCACATCGCCGGTCGCCGTGGACGACGTCGCCCGGGTCGTCGCCACCGTGCTCCGCGACCCGGCTCCGCACATCGGGCACGTCTACGAGCTGACCGGGCCACGCACGGTCGACATGACCGAGATGACCGAGGAGTTCTCACGAGCGCTGGGGATTCTGGTGTCCTATGTCGACGTGCCGCTGGACCGGTGGCGGACCGAGGTGCTCGCCAAGGCTGGGCTGCCGCCGCACACCGAACAGCACATCGCCACCATGGCCCGACTGCACCAAGAAAACCGCTACGACCGCAGATCCGACGACGTCGAACGCGTCACGGGCGTACCTGCCCAAACGATCGAGGCGTTCGTGGCCGCTCGCAGGGATTTCTACCTGGGCTGACCCCCTTCCGGCCGGGCCACGCCGCTGCACAAGAACCGTCCCTTGGGTGACTGCCGTGGCGGACCCGGCCCTCGTTGGCCGTGCCGGCCCGCAACCGACCGGGATCTCTCACCAACCGGCCGAGGAGACGATGCAATGCAACCTGCGCAGGAGAGCCCTGATCTGTCGAAACGTCGCGCCGCGCCCGGTTCGGCAAGCCGCCGAAGCGGAGGCCCACGCCGGGTAGTGAGTGCCGCCGCTGCACTGGCACCTCCCGAAAATCACATGCCCACCAGCTCGGATGTCCACCGACCGCCCGGTTATGCCTGCACGCTGTGGCCAACGCCCACCACCGAACTCGGCGACGCGCACGAGCTCCTGGGCCGGGTTCGCCTACGGATGACGTGCGGTGATCAGGTGAGACCGAGCTGTTGCAGCATGCCGAGCTCATCGCTGCTGCCCCAGCGCTCAACCATTCTCCCGTCGGCGAACCGGCTGATCTGCATGCCTCGGTAACTCACCGTCTTTCCCGTCGCACTGTGCCCCATCAGTTCACCGAGGTGTGTGCCCGTGATGGTGTATGCGAACGCGATTTCGTCGTCGGTGGCCATGACGTGCTCGACCTCGATGTGGAGATCCGGGAAGGCTCGCCTCATCGTGGCGAACATCTCCTCATAACCTTCGGGTCCAGGAACCTGTCCTGGGGCCGGGTCGTGGTCGACAGAGTCGGGCGCCACGTATTCCTCGAGCTCGCCGAGGTGGTCACTGTTCACCGCTGATCCGAAGCTCTCCAAGACGGCGACGTTGCTGCTGCGCGACATGACGCGCTCCTTGACGTTGCAGTCCTGGGCGACTGCACATCCAGGATGTGGAGTTGCCCCTTCCTCCCCTCCACGATAGGTCTGGCGGCCTGAGGTGGCCTGCTGGAACGGGAGGTGAAGACCCTCGCGAATTTCCGCGGGCAGGCAAGCCGAATGCGACCACCCCGCGCTTCTGGACTGCGCCGATGTCGCCCGGTCGCGTATTCCAGGGTGTCCTGCCGGGATCACTGTTCTGTTTGATCGGGTGGATACCGTCTATACCCAAGTGTGCGTGGTGGACGATGTGGCGTTCCCCAAGTGCGGCCCGCCGGCCGGCGACAGCGACGGGGCCGTGGAACTCCTGCGTCCGCTCTCCCCGCGCGACGCCTGCCATATCGCGGTGCGGCTGGCCGCGATGGCCGCCGACGCGCTCGTCGTCACCGAGGACGCCGGGGCGACCGCGCCGAGGCACTGGCGCAGTGGCAGCAGTGCATCCTCCGGCACGCGGTGGAGCACGGCGGCAGCTGCTCCCGGTGAGTGCCTTGTGTGGTGCTGTGAAGGTCAGCCCTTCCTCGTCGGCGGCTTGATCAGGTAGATCCGGCGGGCCAGGTCCAGCGCGGTCAGCAGCACATGGGCCCCGTTCCAGTTGTATTCACGGCGCTGCTGCCACACCTCGCCATAGCCGGTCGGGTCGGCGGCGCGTGCCTGGAAGACGACCCTGGAGCGCTGGTCCCAGTTCCTGATCTCGTCCGCGTGGTCGCCCACGACCCAGGACGTCCTGCCACGGATCGCTTGGGCGATCTGCGCGGGAATCGCCTGGAACCGCGCCCCTTCGGCCAGGGCCACGGCCAGTGCCTGGACTCCGGTCTCCAACGTGTGGGTGCTCGTGTTCGGGTCGTGATGGAAGATGGCGAGCGCCGCTTCCCGCAGGCGGCTCCGGCTGATAGTGGTTTGGGGGAGACCCCGGTAGGTGACGCCCCAGCCGAAGTGCTCCCTGCGGACGCCCGGGTACACGTTGTCCGGGATCATGTCCTCCGTGCGGCCGTTCCTTTGCTCGGTGAACGTGTAGAAGACCCGGCGGGTCGCGTCCCGGTTCTCCACGTAGAACCCAAGGAGATAGCTGTCGGACCGGCGGAAGACTGCTCGGAGCATGCCGCCCAGGATGAACTCGTCCTCGGTGAACCGTCCGATGTAGATCGACTGAAAGGCGCCGGGGTCGGGGTTCTGGATCAGGTGGCCGGCGCCGGGCCGTCGGACGCTCTGCTCTCCCAGCATCGAGCCGCGGACGTTCGCGACCGTACGGGTATAGAGGTCGGCGAAATCCTCGTCGTCCGTCACCGCCCTCGGCTGCGCCTGCATCTGGAGCTGGGCTTGGGCGCTCCGGTCCTGTCCGGGCCGGGCCGGTGCGCCGTAGGTGACCGCCTCTCCCGCGCCCAGCGTGCCCGCCAGCACCGAGACCACCACTGCCGCGCTGACCAACCGCCGCCGTACCGGCCCGCGTTCGGACCGTTCGGCCCGTCCAACCCTGCGCGTCATCTCTTCCGTGTCTCCCATGTCAGGCCCAGAACTCGAACTCGGCCTGGAGCGTGCCCTTGGTGACCCGGCCCCCGTCGCTGTAGTAGAGGGCCTTGTACTCCTTGCCCCTCGTCAGGCCCGCGTCGATCAGGGTCGAACCGTACGCGCCGCAGTTGGCGTTGCCGCAGGCCCAGTCCCACGTGACGCGCTTGCCGTTGCTGTCCTGGATCTCGATCCAGTCCCAGCCGTTGTACGGATCCCGCCCTGAGGGCGCCACCCACGTGACGCTGACGCCCTTGATGTGGGACTGGTACCAGTAGCCCCTGAACTGCGCCGGCGATACCTCACTGATCAGGTAGTCGGTGTTGATCTCGCCTGGCTTCGGGTCCTCGGGGCCGTCGGTCCGGACCGTCGGCGGCTGCCAGTGCTCACGCGCCGAGTCGGCCGCCGGAGCTGCCTGCACAGCGGCCTTCGTCGGTTCCCCCGAACCCTGCGGCGCCGCGGAAGCCGTCCCCAGCGCCACCACGGACACAGTCACGAGCGCCCCGGCCATGACCGCGGTCCGCCGCCGGGGCGCGTTCGCCCCGGCGTATAAGGAAGAGACCTTGCCTTTGCCTCGCGTGCGGAACAGCATGCGTACTTCACCTCGCCGTTGATCGGAGATCGATGCGCCAGAAACGTTAGGAAGCCGCGATCAACGTTCCTTTGACGACTGCTCAACGCGAGCCTTCACGTAGGCGAGGCATGAGCCGCGACGGTCACGGTGCCGTGGAAGATGTGCGCCCTCTTGTCGAATCGGGTGGCTACAGCGCGGGAGCCCTTGAGCGCGTTGATCGGTCGCTCGATGTCGATTCGTCGTTTGTAGGTTGTGTCGAAGCTGGTGGGTCGGCCGTGCGCTACCACGGCGCCGGCGGTTGGCTCGCTGGTCCTTGCGCTCCGGCTGACCGGTGGTGCAGCCACAGCGGCGCCGCCGGAGAACGGACCCTGTGTGCCACATATGAGAGACGCACCTGTCAAGAGAATCCGTCGATTTTAGACAAGGCGCCACATCGAGCGGTGTGCTGAGCGCGGCGTCAATGGGCGTCGTACTACGGACCACTTGTGCCCGGGCAACAACAAGCGGTCCCCCAGCCGTGAGAAGCATCGTTGTACGGGCCTTTCGGACGAGACCACGGCGATCCCGGACGGGACTCCGCCGGAAGGGAACGAACGACCGTGACATCCCACCGCACCGCTCGCCTCGCCGCCCTCCTTGTTCTGCCTGCCGCCCTGGTCCTCTCGGGTGCCGCCGCTCCGGCTACCGCCGGGGAGAAGGCGTACCAGATCAATCTGGACCAGCTGAACGACTCTCAGGGCAAGGGCACGGCGCTGCTCAGTCTCAACGGCACCCGGCTGACCGTGAAGATCGAGTCGGAGGGGCTTGTGCCGGGCCAGCCACACGCACAGCACCTCCACGGCTCCACCGACGGCCATGACTTCCAGTGCCCGGACGCAAGCGCCGACACGGACGGCGACGGGATCATCAACAACACCGAAGCCACGGTGCATTACGGCGATATCAACATCTCGCTCACCACCGACGGCGACACCAGCCCGGACAGCGGGCTCGCCGTCGACCGCATGCCCAAGGCGGACGCCCAGGGGAACCTCTCCTACGAGCGCACCATCCCCGTGTCCCAAAAAGTGGTCGATCACATCAAGGACCTCCACATCGTGCAGCACGGCATCGACCCGAACGGCAACAAGAAGTACGACTTCGGCGTGGGCAAGAGCGAGCTCGATCCCAAACTGCCCCAGGAAGCCACCGCGCCCGCGGACTGCGGAATGGTGGAGGGCGCGGCGGTGGGGTCCATTCCGGTGGGAGGCGTGGAGACGGGTGGCGGCACGGCCACAAGCGACGGGGTCCCCGGGGCACTGGTGGGCGCCGGCGGGCTTGCCTTCGTAGCAGCCGTCGGAGCGCTGCTCCTGAACCGCAGAAGGCGCTCGACCGCCTCTGCCGAGCCGACCGGACGGAGCGCCGCGTGAGGGGCTGGGGCAAGCGCGAAGCCGTATCCTGTGCCGCTGCCGCAGCGATGGTGCTGCTCGGCGGATGCGGGGGCCAGACGCCGGTCTCGCAGTCACCTCCTGTCCAACAGCAGTCCGCGCGGGGCGGCCAGGCCGCCCCGGGAACAGGAACAGGAGCAGGAACGGGAACAGGAACGGGAGCTGAGAGTGGTCAAGGCGGTGAGCAGGAAACGGGGGGTGCAGCGGGGAAGTCGGCTCCACAGCGGATCTCCGTCCCGTCGCTCAACATCTCGTCCGTCCTTGAGCCTTTGGGCCGGAAGAAGGACGGCACGATGGAAACGCCCGCTGACCCCGACAAGGCGGGCTGGTACACGCCCGGCCCAGCTCCCGGCGAAAAGGGCCCGGCTGTCATCGCCGGTCATGTCACCTGGAACGGAAAGCCGGGGGTATTCCAGCGGCTGTCCGCGTTGAAACCCGGTGACGCGATCGAGGTTGCACGGACGGACGGGAAATCCTCGAAGTTCACTGTCAGCCGCATCGCCCAGTACCCGAAGAACAAGTTCCCCACCATCGAGGTCTACAAGAACATCGATCATGCGGGGCTGCGTCTGATCACGTGCGGGGGGCAGTACGACGCATCGCAGCACTACTACCCGGACAACGTGGTGGTTTTCGCCGAGCTGGCCGGGGCGGAATAGCACCGCCACCGATCCAGATAGCCGGGCTCCGGTTGCCGGGTGACCGGTGCTGGTGCCAGGTGCCAGGTGCCGGCGCCTCCAGAGCGTCGCGGGGCCGGCACCTGGCGTCCCCCGTCGGCGTGCGGGGTCGTCATCCGGCGGGCGCACAGTTCCAGCAGCCTGGGAGGTTCGTCTCGTACGTCCGCCTGGTGCATTCCGCAACTGGGCGTCGACGGCCCTCAGGCGGCCGGTGCTGAACTGCCCGACACCCAGCACCTGTGCCCCGCCTGAGGAACGGACGTCGAGTCCGCCGCCCGCACTGATCACCGCGGCGCCATGGTTGATCCGGGTCATGGCCGGTCGGGTCTGGGCGCGGCCGGGCAGTTCGGGACTTTCTCCCACTCGATGGAGCTCATCCGGGAGCTCATCCGGGAGCATTCCGGGAGAAAGACGCCCCGGACTCAAGCCCGGGGCGTTCCTCGCAGACTTACTGGATTGGGGAGTCGGGCGGGGGGAGCTGGATGGTGCGCTCCCGGTCGACGGATTCGACGCCGTCGACCGTCTCCAGGGCCGGTATCCGGTCCTCGGCGACGGTGCCGGAGAGCGTGCCGAGCGTCGGCTGCTCGCCCGTGACCGTCAACCCGGCCCGGCGCAAGGCCTTGACCACGTCCGCGAACCGGTCGGGGTCGACCGCGAGGATGACCCCGACCGGCGCGGACTGGGACGACTCGCTCACGGTGCCTGGAGCAGACCCGAGCCGACGTCCCTGCCGGGCTGCGTCAGCGGGAACGCACTGGACAGCAGACTGGCCTTGAGATCGGTCGCAGAAGCGTTGGGATTCGCCTGGGCGAGCAATGCGAGGACACCCGCGACGTGCGGCGTGGCCATGCTGGTGCCGCTCATGCTCTGGTAACCGCCGCCAGGGGCAGCCGAGCGCACGTCCCTGCCGGGCGCGGCGATGTTGACCTCGCCGCCTTGGCCGTTGGTGCCGCCGTTGGAGAAGAACGACGGCGTGAGTGCCTTGTCGAGGGCGCTCACCGCGAGGATGGAGGGGCAGTTGGCGGGCCGGCTGACGGGAACGATTTCCGGGGGCCGATGGCTGTCGTTGCCCGAGGCAGCGACGATCACCGTCCCGCGCTCGAGCGCGCGTTGGGCCAGCTTCTCGTATGTCTGAGGGAAGAGCTCACCCGGTCGGACCCGAGCGCCGAGCGACATGGAGATCACCCGCGCGCCGTGGGCGACGGCCCAGGCCATGCCCGCCAGGATCTGGCCGTCGGTGCCGCTGCCCGCCGCGTTGCTGAGCACCTTCGCCGCGAGGATCCGGGCTTCGCAGGCCACACCGTAGCGGGGTCCCTGCTGGGGCTTTGCCGGACCGGCAGCGGTGCCGATGCAGTGCGTGCCGTGGCCATTGCCGTCCTCGACGGCCTCGCCGGGCACGAAGGAGGCCGACGCCTCGATGCGCCCGACCAGGTCCGGGTGGTCGGTGTCCACGCCGGTGTCAATGACGGCGATCTTCACACCGCGTCCGGTCAGGCTGGACAGATTGGCCCGGATCGCCTGCAGGCCCCAGGTCCAGTTCTGCTCGTCCAAGGCCGGGCCTTGGGCAGCTGCGATTTCGGCCCTGGTGTGGTGGGCGACCACTGCCTCGTCGCTGCGGTAGGCCGGGAAGAACTCGGTCGGTGCCTGCTGCGGGGCGGTGATCGGCGAGGCATAGACCATGCGCTCCGGCTCCGCCGCGATGATCGAGGATTCCGCCTCGGCCGTGGTCACCAGGTCGTGGCGCTTCTCGGGCCGCACCTCGACGACGGCGGCGCCGAGTTCCTCGAAGAGCACCGAGACGTCAGGGCGCTCAAGGAGTTCGGCGACGTTCGCGGCCTCGGTTCCTCGGACACGTTCGACGGACGCGATGTCGGCGGAGGAACGCAGTGCGTTCAGCCCGCTCTCCTGGTCGCTCGGGTCGAGCAGGACCACGTATCGACCGGTGTACTCCGCACCCTGGCCCGTGACGGGGCCATTGGGCTGTTCGGGATGCTCGCCGAAGGCGCGCCTGTCCATGGGTCCGTTCGCCATTGAATTTCCCGCTCTCTCTGCGCGTTTGTGGACGCGCGCCGATTCACGGAGTGCCAGGCGCCAAGGATGGTGGGGCGCGGATAAGTCGCGATATCGACGCGTAGTGCCGCCGCCTGCAAGGCTGTCCATTGCCAGGCTGTCGGCATGGCCCCCCGTACACCGTCGCACTGGGCACGGAGGCCCGCAACACAGCGCCGCATCCATGGCAGGAAAGCGCCGCCCCCGCCGCCCGGTGTTTCCGAGAAGCCGCCTTGCCGGCTTGCGGCCTCATCTGCTGGAGACGCCTCAAGAGAGCCCGACCATGATCGTGTTACGAGCTCCAAGGTAGGCGAGCCCCGCCCACAACACCTTCCAGGCCGACGCCGAAGCCGCGTTCCGGCCCTACCGGGCCGAATCGCCCAGCCTGGTGGCTCCGGCCGCCCCAACGACACCATCTCGCACGATGACGTCGCCCACGAACTCACCCATGGCGTTACCCAGTTCACCGCGGGATGGATATATCAGGACCAGTCCGGTGCCCTCAACGAGTCGACCTCCGACGTCTTCGGCTCGCTGGTCAAGCAGCTTGCCCGACGCCAGACCGCCGAGCAGGCGGACTGGCGTCGGGCAGGCGGACTGGCTGATCGGTGCCGGCCTCTTCACCCCCACGGTGCGTGCGCAGGGCCTGCGCTCGAATGCGCCGATCCGGAGCTCAGCGAATGCCAGGACGAACCGGTCGACCTGTGCTCCGGGAAGGCGAATAGGTGCCGCCACCCGTCGACCGGGCCGGTGACGCTGAGTGTGCGGCCCTGCACGCCGTGCGATAACGGCAGCATGACAAAGACTCCAACGGCCACGGCCGTGGAAATCAAGATCGGCTTTTCCGGAGACGAGGCCAGGAAGGCGGCCTGCGCGTTTGAACTCCAGGCCGACGAGGGCCGCAGTCGCACCATTCACTTCTGGGACAGTCCGAGGAAGGGCGGCGACGGCACCTCGTTGCCCTTTCTCGACCGCGGGGTCATCTTCCGCCTGCGTCTGGACGACGGGGACCACGGGTCCAGGCGCGAATCGGACATGACCGTCAAGCTGCGGCCGTGCCCCCCGCTGCCGCCCGACTGGCAGAAGAACCGCAAGGATGCGGACGGGGGCTGGGAGTTCACGATCGAGGAGGACCGGACCGGCCCCGCCTTCACGCCCGTGGTGTCCGCTTCGCTGCAGGCCGACCGGAAGGTCGAGGCGAAGCTCGTCGAGGCGGCGCTCAGGCCCGAGCCCGGAGCGCTGGACCACGTCCTCGCCAAGCCGCACCGCCACCTCCTGGAGGACGCCGCAGGAGTGAAGCAGGGTGACCTCGCGGATCTGAGGGCGCTCGGCCCTGTGTACACCGTCAAGTGGAAGCAGGACTGGGAGACTCTGCCCCGCCCCGTGGTCATCGAGGAGTGGATCGCCAAGGACCTGCGCTTCCTCGAGGTCTCGGTGCGTACGGGCACGGCCGACGCGGCTGAGACTGAGAAGCTGCTCGAACAGGCCCTGCGCCGGCGCAACGTCGCTCCGCCGCGATCCGGCGAAACCAAAACCCGGGCCGTGCTGACCGTCCTCGCCCGTGACCTGGCACTCTGACGACGCCGCCGTCGGGATCCCGTCGCCAACCTCCCCTTTCCAAAGGGGATTTGGTGGCACTTCAGGTTCAGGCGGCGATGTTTAGCCTGTTTGCCGGCTACGCCGCCGGCGCTTCAAGTCCCGCACTGGCGGCCAGAAATTTGGGCCTTTCACTGCAACGCCCAACACAGTGAGTTGATCTGGCCGTACGTGAGCAGGCAGCAGGCAGCAGGCAGCAGGCAGCAGGCAGCAGGCACGGCGGAGGAGGCATCGTGGATGTCTGGCCGCCGTTCCCAACGGACGCGGAGGTGATTGAAGCCATGCCGGCGGGCAAAACTCCGCTCGACCACCTATCGATAGGTGCCCAGTCCGGTACCGTGCCGGGCCCTGCGGCGGGCGATGGCGCATGCTGCACGTCCGCTGCGGAACCATGAGACCGTCCCGCTTCCTGCCGGCTTGCCATCGGCCTTCGCTGCCCACCACCAGGACGGCACTTCCCTCGGCATCTACGATCCGGCGGCCGACATCTGGCTCGGGCGCCCCGTCTGGCTCAGACGGGTTGGTGCTCCTCACGCTCCTGCCGCAACCTGGCCTGGTCACCGATTGACTGCGCGCCGGCCTCACGAGGCGCACGTGCCTCGGGAAGGCGTTTCAACATGCCGGAGCGATCACCCATCATCTACCTGCGGGGATATGCCGGTCCGCCGAGCGGTGTGGACAAGCAGGTCGACGACCCGTTCTACGGGCTCAACAGCGGCGCCACCCACATTCGCGTCGGCGGCGAGGGGACGCCGCGCTTTTACCAGTTCGAGGGCCCCCTGCTGAGGCTGATGAGCGACGAGAGCTATCAGCTCCTGGTGCGCGGCGACCAGCACGCGTATCTCCAGTCGCAGGCCGATGGCGCGGTTGCGCCCGAGTCCATCTGGGTGCACCGCTTCTACGACTATGCCGCGTCCACGTTCGGGACGTCCGTAACCGCGGCCCCGGAGGAATTCGACCTCGAAAAGGCGGCAGAGCGCCTGTATGACTTCGTCCAGCTCGTCCGCCGGAAGACCGGCGCCCCCAAGGTGCATCTGGTCGCCCACTCCATGGGGGGTCTGCTCGCACGCTGCATGATCCAGAAGGTTTCCCGCACGGCCGATCCGCGCACGGGTGAACCTCGCCGCCCCGGCAGCGAACTCGTGGACAAGTTCTTCACCTACGGCACCCCGCACGGCGGCATCGCCTTCGACCTCGGCGGAGGGCTCGTCGACTGGGCGATGGAGACCTTCGGGCCGAATGGATCGGACATCTTCGCCCCCGATCGGATGTACGCCTATCTGACCCCCGGGGCGTCCCACGGCGACGATCCCCCGCCGGGCTGGCGGCCCAACGAGATTCCGGCCGGGGCCTTCGACGCGCGCCGAGTGTTCTGTGTCGTCGGGACCAACGCGGCCGACTACGGACTGGTCGAGAAGGCGGTCGGACCGCGCAGCGACGGGCTGGTCCACATCGACAACGCCTATGTGCGCAACGCCCACCGGGCCTTCGTCCACCGCTCCCACTCAGGCCGCTACGGATTGGTGAATTCCGAAGAGGGCTACCAGAACCTGCGCCGCTTCCTGTTCGGGAACTACCAGGTTCGGGCAGACCTTCGCGGCCTGGACCTGCCCGAGCAGCCCTCCGGTGAATCACGGGTGTGGCAGGCAGAGGTGCGGCTGGCCGTCCGGGGCTTGCCGATCGTCATGCATGAGCAGCGCGCGGCCCACTACTGCCCCATCCAGCTGAACCAGGAAGCCGCCCAGCACGGCTCTGCGGAGGGCAACACCGGCGGCGTACCCCTGGCCACCGCTTTCCTCCTCGACCAGGTCAACGTACGTGGCGGCCGGGAGGACCGGCTGATGCTCCGCTCCCGCTACACGCTGGTGCTGCGCGTCTTCCACCTCGTGGAGAAAAGCGGCCGGTTCTTCTGGGAGGACCACCTCGAGCAGGTACCCGACTGGGAGGACACGCTCATCGTCGACGTCGGCCGTCGCGGCTTGAACGAAGAGACAGGTTTGCAGGCCTGGGCGGCATGGAATTCAGGCGTCCCCGGCAGCATCGACGACACCGACCCGATCGCTGCGGAACCATGTCGGATGGTCGGGGACGGCGAGGAACTGCACACCGAGATCCCGATGCCCGAGGTGGTCCGTCCCATCCTCGGCAGCGAGTCCCGACTCCGCCTCACAGCGAGCCGCTTCAGCTGAGCTTCAGCCGAACGAAGCCAGCTCCCGGTGTGCGGACCAATCGCGCAGTGCCACCTTGTCCTTGAAGTTTCCGACGCTCGTATCGACCGGGTCGTCGGTGTACTGGTGGAACATCCACGGGTGCTGAATGTCGGGCCGACCGGGATTGCCGTTGTACTGAGCTATCCACAGGCCGTCCCCGGCGAAGGACGTACTGTCACGGTGCAGCCAGAAATCCCGGTTGCAGTAGAGAACCGTCCTGTGCTCGGGCGCGCTGTGCTGCATGCGCTTGATCCAGTTGTCCTTGAAGGAGTTCGAGACGTCATGGTCCTCCCAGTCGAGGGCGAGAATATCCCCCTCCGCCAGCTTGATCTTGGAGAGGAAGAAATCGGCCTGGGCTTCAAAGGAGCCAGGCCGGGCGAAATGATAGAAGCCGGTCACCATTCCGGCGTCTCGTGCGGTCTTACGTTGAGCGACCCACTTGGGGTTCGTGTAGGTCGTCCCCTCCGTAACTTTGATGAATACAAAGGCGAATCCGTCGGTGTGGTATTGCTCCGGCTGGAATGACGAGACATCGATTCCTTTGACGGTCATGGTCAGCTCCTTAGGCGGCGGCGAGGCGCCTGGCGATCCTCGCGCGCATGCTATCCATCGTGAATCCTTTGGGATCGATCTTGCCGGGCTGCCACTCCAGGTGGCCGATCACGCTGCCGGCGTGCCAGTCGTATGCGCGGCAGATCGCGGCTGCTGCCTTTTCGATCGCCTCGAGCTGCTCCTCCGGCCAGGGGTCGATTCCGTCGCCGAGGTTCTCGCATTCGAATCCGTAGAACCTCGCGTTGCCGTCGGTGTTCTGCTCATTGTCAGGAGGCAGCGGCCTCTCGTCGATGACGGCCCGAAGCACATCGTCGTCACCCCCGCCGGCGTGGTTCGTGCGACCGTTGCCCACCATGTAGACGACTCCGTCCTTGCCGATGACGCCGTGGCACAGCGGGCCGGGGAGATCCGGGCGGCCGTCATAGCAGAGTTTGACGGTGTTCTTCGTGTCGGAAGTGACGGTGTGGTGGATCATCACGCCGTTCACATTGTTGAAAGGACCTTTGTGGTTGCGGTTGTGGTGGCGCCAGTCGCGGGTCTCCTCGACGACCAGGTCTTCGCTGCGGAGTGCCCGGAGCATCTGGTCCGCGGTCATAGGTACGGCCATGGTGTCCTCCCTCCAGCGATGGAGGGTTCCTGAACGAACCCCCCCGTTGCGGGGGACTCAGTCGATGGGCGTGCTGTGGTGCGCTACGGGGCCGCCTGCGGGGGTCCAGGAAAAATGCCCGTCCTGGAACCCGTTGTCGCGATGGAACCTGTTGTTGCGATTGCTTCCTTGCCCCATTTCATCCGAGACGGAATAGCGCAGGAACGAACGTTCCCATCCCGTGCGCTGCCACAGTTCGCGGATGGCACCGTGGACTTCATGGCCGGCGCCGGCGTCCACCGGTGCGCCGATCCAGGGGATCTGCCCCCACTTCTCGTCGATGGCGGTGAGGGAACCCTCCCGGGGCAGTCACGGGTTATCTCCATTTTCGCGCTGCGCCTCGACTGTGGCATCTGGATCAACCTGCCCGGCCGGAGCGCGACGCAGGCACCGGAACCACCGTCGGCTTTGCACGCCCAAATGCGGGAGGTTTGCGTCTCACCCGCGATGGTCGACGGGGCTTACCCGGGCACGTCGACGTCCACGCCCCGGCCTTCGATGCCGCGCTCCGCACGGTGTGGGGTGAGACGAAGTGACCGTGAAGTCCTTGCCGCCGCTCTGCACGGACCGCCCTGACCGCGTGGGGCGGGATCGGCCGGAGATCCTCACCGCGCTGATCGGCGCCCCGTCCTTCGACCCGACTTTCCGCGACGTCATCATCTGCGTCCCGCAGGACCCACCAGGTCTACCGGTGGGCCTGTGTGGCCGACGGCTGCGAGCGGGTCCGGACCGGTGGGATGGACCTTTGCTCGATTCACTTCCAGGAGTGGGGAACGGCCGCTGAGGCCGACGGCCGAGGGTCACCAAACGAGACACGAACCCCCACCTCGGCCGGTACTTCACGATGCGTCATCAACGCACCATGCAGGTTTCCCTGACCGCTTGGCGGCGGTTGGAGCCTCTCTAAACGGGACAGCCCTTAGCCGACGGTGTCGCTGCCGCCTCGTGTCGCGTCGGGCGACAGCGGATCGGAGGCGCTGCGCCGGCCGGGGGGAACCTGCTGGGCGAAGGCCTGCAGGGCCACATCGCTGTTCGGAGGCAGGACGGCCATCAACCCGCGGTCCTGCGCCTCGGCGACCGCGGGGGCGGCGGCGCTTCCTTCGGGGACGAAGGCCAGGCGGACGTGCCCGTCGCCGGAGCCGCGGCGGTCCACCGGCGCGACGGCGCCGTGAGTGCCGTCGGGCAGGGTCACCCACAGCTGGAAGTCGTCGTACCGGACGAAGTCCGCGCCCTTCACCGGCCAGGGGTAGTGGTGTTCACCGGGCACGCTGGGAAGGATGCCTTGGTGGTTCCCGTGGCTCAGGGGCACGCAGGCGTTGAACAGGGAGTCGGTCCACGCCTCGACACCGTCGGCGTCCTTGATCGGCGTGCGCAGCAGCTCCTCGGCGCGCTTGTAGCCCAGTTCCGCCAGGGCGGGCAGCGTGAGCGGGAAGGCGTCGACCAGTTGGGCGGCATCCTGCCGGAGCCGGTCCACCTTCTCGGGGTCGGCGCAGAACTGCATGCTCCACTCGATGCCGACTCGGGCGCGGTACATGCACCAGCCGCGGGAGCCCTTGACCCACAGGCTGCCGCCGTGGTGCATCTCCCAGCGCTCGGAATTCTTCGGCTCCTGCTTCGGATCTGTCGGCCTGGGCCCGTAGGGCAGGTCGGCGTCGTCCATGGCGTGGAGAATCTTCTGTGCTGTCGCTTTGGCCGCCCGGAAATACGACGATTCAAAGCGTTTCGGGTGCTCGACGAGACGAATCTTCCACGGATGGTTTTCCGATTCGACGCCGCCCGGCTGGGGTTGGGGGTGACCCATGGCTGGCCTCCTTGGCTCGGCCTCACGGGCTGGCCACCGGCTCGCGGGGCGAAACCCCCCCCTGTTTCCATCGTGCTCCGCGAACCGGCCGGCAGCGACTGGAGAACCCGGCCGGCAGCGACTGGAGCTGGCAGCGACTGGAGAATGATGATCGTGGGCAAGGCCCCTAACGCCGCCGTACTTCTGCGGTGTGACGACAGAGCGGCCACCGCAACCAGGGCCTCGGCGATTCGCCGCAGCATTCGCCGCATCGTGACCCCCTGTTCCGACAGCCAAGCGGAGAGATGTCGTCAACCAGCCTCGTCACCGATCCGAAAAGGTGCCGGACGTCGGCCGATTGACGTCGGCAGTCTGGTTGCGGGGCATTCGGGGGAGAGTAGCCTGGAGTTGATTTGACGGTTCTGGAGGTAGGCGATGTTTCACCGATTGCTGCGGCGCCGTAAGCCGCATCGGCTCGTCCTTCTCGGTAACGGCCGTCTGATCCGCGGCTTCAGCGGCGGATTCTACGACGGTCACGGATACCAACACTGACACCATTCACGGTGGAATCCTGGAGGATATGCGGTGGCAGAGGACCCCGATGCCCTGGCAGCCATGGCGGCCATGGCAAGGATCCTGTCACCGCATTGCCGTGTCACCCGGATGACCGACGGAGCGCTGATCGCGGACTGGAAGCGGACGCGATTTCTCGGATTGGCGACGACGGAAGTCCAGAAATTCGCCTCCGGAAGCCCTGAGGAACGCGCCGAACTTGTCACCGGTCTCATGCGTGCCGGGTGCGCGACGGGCCGCCGGAAGAAATACGCGGACGTCGGCGTCGGGCTCTGGCTGGGTGGAGTGCACCTGCTGATCCGGACCCTTGGATTCGGGCGCGTCCTCCGGCTGCTGTCCTTGGCCGCCCCGGGTTACGCCCGTGCGGATCTCCCCTCCGCGGAGGAGGTCGGACGGCTGAAACGAGCAGTGCAGTTTCGCAGCAGCAGAAGCTGGTTCGTCAACGGCGACTGCAAGTCCGAGGCGGTGACGGCCTTTGTCCTGCTGCGGCGGTGTGGCCTGAAAGCCGTACTCCACGTCGGTGTGCATGAACACCCGTTCGCCCTGCACGCGTGGACAGCCTCGGGCGGCCTGTGCATCCCCGACGCCGATCCGCGAGGGCACGCCTTCACACCGGTGCTCTCGATCGACTGCGGAGGACAGTGACATGGATGCGCTCCGCCTCGAGTGGGCCGGGGGCGCACCGAGGCTCCGGACCAGCGAGGCCATGGCGCGTCAGGGACTCGTGACGACGGTCTCCTCGCGGGCCGGCACCGCGGCGGTCGTCGGCTGGGTCGGCTCGGCCCGTGACCGGGCGGCGGGCGCGCGCGGCCTCCTCGACGACTCCGCCAGGCAGGGGGCCGCCCCGCCGTTGCCGACCGGCGACTACGCGGCTGTTCTGGTGTACCGCGACCGCATCCTTCTGACGCGCGACGAGCAGGCACGCATCCCGCTGTTCTTCAGGGAGTCCGGTGGGCGCGTGAGCGCCGTAAGCACCTCGGTCCGCTGGCTGGGGAGCGTCACAGAGCTGGAACCCCGCTACTTCTGCCGATACCTCACCGGGAACATGGCGCAACCGCACTCGGACCTCACCCCTTTCGTCGGGGTGCACCGCGTCCTCGGCGGCGAGGTGGTCGAGCTGTCCCTCACCGGGCAGATGCGCAGTCGTACGCTGCGACGCGCCCCTCGGGCCACCGACCCGCCCGAGCCGACTGCAGACGGGTCCGGCCTCGACGAAGCCGCGCAGGAGTTGCGCCTCGCGCTGGAGAACGCCGTCGGACGTCGCATGGGCACGACGACGGCATGCCATGTCTCGGGCGGCACCGACTCCACCAGCGTCGCGCTGCTCGCCGCACGCCTGCTGGCCGCGGAACAGGGCGGCGCCGGGGAACTGGTCCTGCTCGCCGGGCGTTTCTCCCGCGGGGAGCTGGCCGCGGAGCGGCCGTACCTCGACGTCGCGGTGGAGGAGATCCGCCGTCACACACCCGGGGCCCGCCCGGTGATCGTCGACGCCGACGACGTAGCCGACTTCGACGACTTCCAGCACCACGCGGGAGACGCCGACGAGCCCCATGCGCATGCCTTCCGCGCCCCGTTCTGGGCCAGGCTTCACGCCGCGGCCGCGGAACTGGGCTGTGACACGCTCCTGACCGGCTGCGGGGCCGATCCGATCGCGGACGCCAACCCGTTCCACCTGCACAGGCTGGCCCGCACGGGACAGCTCCGGCAGATGACCGAGCAGGCACGTGCCTGGGCCGCGGGCAGCGAGCGGGGCCTGCGGGACATCGTCCGCGACTACGTGGTGCAGCCGGCTTTTCCGCTGGCAACCGAACGGATCACCGCGCTCCTGCGCGGCGGAACGGTGCTCGGCGGCCTCGGCACCTTCAACCGCCCCGGATGGCTGCGATCCGGCTTCGCGCGCGCTCACGGCTATCGGGATGCGGGCATCGCGGAGAGCCGGTTCGTGTTCGGGCGCAAGCCGGAACAGTCGCTCTACGACGCCGCCAATTACGTCGCCGCTCCCGACCTGCTGTCCTGGCAGCGCGCACGACGGGACGGGTTCTTCCTCTCGCACCCCTTCCTCGACCCGGCGGTCGTCGCCACGATGAGCCGCCTGCCCGCCGCAGCCACGTTCCGGCCGGGTCGTCCGAAGGCCGTTCTCCGTGAGGCCATGGCGGATCTGCTCCCGGCCTCGATCCGCGGCAGGGCGGTCAAGGTGCCCTTCAACGACCTCTATGCCCGCGGCCTGCGGACACACGGCGACGAACTCATCGCCATGTGCCGCTCCGCCCGACATCCGCTGATCGCGGAGATGTTCGACGTCGAGACGCTGTGCCGGGCCGTGCGGGAGGCCCAGCTCGGCCTGGGGGACTCGTACTCCTGGGATCGTGTGAACAGCTCGCTCGCCCTGGTGGCCTGGCTGGAGCGATTGGACCGGCGTTCCGGCGAACTCGGCGCGGCGGTGCCCGTCACCGCTGTTTCTTGATGTCCCACAGGGTCCGCTCGACCGGGCCGGTGACGAGGTCGACGAGGCCGTACCGGCTCGCCAGCTCGCGTGCTTCCGCCGGTGGGGCTTGGTGGCTTTCCTCGCCTTTTCGCGTAATGGATGACCCCACGTTCGCGCCGTGCGGGCCGAACGTCCAGTAGACGGTGACGACACGCGGGTCCCTCGTGTGTTCGTCGATCGCATTGTTCTCGTGCACCCTGGCACGGGAGATGAGAGTGTCAACACCGCCCTTCTGTTGCTTCTTCACCCATCCAGGGACTTTTTGCGTACCCCAGGAGTACGCCACGAAGTCGAGCGGTGACTGCATCACGAGCCGGTCCTTGCGTGCGAGGCTCGCGGTGGCATAGAACGCCACCTGGTCGTACGGCGTGTCCATGGGCAGTTGCACCACCACTCGCGTGGCGAAGGTGTCGTTCGACTCAACCCAATTTCCATCCTGCATCCACGGTTTCGCCTCGACCAACTCGCCAGGCTGGTTCATCTCCCGGCGGGAGAGCGGGTTCACTTCCGAGGAGCCGCGCCACTGCTCGGCATCGGTCCGCCACTGCTGGCGGAGCCGGTCCTTCGGGCTCAGCGGCACCTTTTTCCCCATGGCGTGGACCTCGGTGCCGAGTACGTAGAAACCCGTGTCGCCGTGGTTCCGGAGGGTGATGTCGACCGGTACGGCGAATGCCGTGCGGTCCTTGCTCAGCACCGGCTTTCCCATGGACAACGTAATGAGAGGCCTGGTTTGTCGCTGGTACGGCTGATAGAGGTTCTGGTAGCCGAAATTGGCGATCGCGATGGCCGAGGAGACGATCAGCGCGGCGGCCACCCGCTTCGGAGCGGGGATCGCGACCGACGTCCGCCACACCGCGAAGACAGCGTATGCCGAACCCGCCGTGAGCGCGCTGAACAGCGCCGGGTAGGCCACGGAATCGCCGTTCTTGAGTGTCTGCACCAGGAGCATGGCGTTGGTCAGCAAGGCCGCGAACGTGCCGATCAGCGCGACCAGGCCTGAGTAGGGGAAGCTCTGCCGGATGTAGTGGTCCAGGACCGCGGCGGCGGCCACGAGCGTGGTGAACGAGACCACGAGAAGGACGGCACCGGTGATGCGACCGGCGAAGGTCAGATCATGGGCGAAGTCCTCGAGGCCGAACCGAGCCAGCAACAGCGTGGTCATAAGGAGGACCAGCACGATCACTGCCAGGGTCACCCGCGACTGCCAGGTTCTCAACGAGGGCTGTCGCATTTTCGGGTGCGAGTGGGAGTGAGGCCTCGGGGGAGTCCGCACGCGATTACCTCCTGAGGCCGCCGGTCGTGTCCCTGCACGCGTGCAGCGCGGACTGCAGGAGATCTGCCGCCGCGCCGAGGGTTCGAACACCATCGTCCGTGGCGATCCATCGGGTCGCCATCCGGATGCCGCCGCACGTGCGAGCCGGTGGTTGGCCAGGTGGGCTTCGCGACGTCGCCGTAGGACCAGCTGTGGCCCTTGTGGCCCTTGGACATCTCGAGATGCAGGTGCGGCCCTGTGGCGTTGCCGGTGGCCCCGACCTTGCCGAGCTGCCGGCCGGCGGTGACCTTCTGAGCGTCGTTCACCTGCCGCTGCGACACATGGCAGAGGTGTGGACATGGCCGTTGTCGGCGCGCAGCCCGACCCAATGGCTGTACGGTCCGCCCTTGCCGTTCGACCAGAAGATGGTTCCGTTGCGTGCGGCGACCACGGGGGCGCCCGGCGGTGCGGCGAAGTCCTCACCCACCTGGCGGCCGACGCCGTCCGGTTTCTCGGTGAAGGCGTGCACATCGACGCCTCGCTCACCGTGGCCCGGCTCAGCGCGCGCCCCGCGAGGCAATGAAGAAGCCTCACGTCATCAGTTTCGGCCGGTGCGGACCAGGCCATGCAACTCCGCGGAACGTTTGCGGACCGATGGATCGGCGACGAGACTCGAAACTGACGCGCCTCGCATTGCGGACGATGAGCGAGGCAGGCTTGTCGCCGGCGGGATGCCACCGTTCCTCGGTCTTCCGGATTGCTGGTGGGAGGACGGAACCATGCGAGTTCTCCGGCTGCAGACGAATGGCCCGGCGACCATCTCTTGGGGGCATGTCCAGGTTCTCCTGTGGATCCTGGTGGCCGCCGTCGTGGCCATCGGGGTCGTCCTGGTGGTCGCCCGGCGCCTTGTGCCGAGCCGCTCGGCGTCGTCGGACAGCATCGTCCGCAGCTGGGTCGCCATGGCACTCGTCACCGGCCTCGTGGTGTTCTGCGCGGTGGCTTTCGCCGTACGCGACACCAACCTCCGCAGCACACTGATCGGAGCGCTTGCCGCGGCCGTCGGCTCGACGGTGGCCTTCTACTTCTCGGGCAAGGTCGCCGAGGATGCCCGCAAGGACATGCTCAGTGCCGCGTTCGGGGGCCAGGAAGTGGTTCCCAATCTGCTCGGGTGTACCAGGGCTGAGGCGGCCGCGAAACTGGGCACGACCACGCTCAAGCTGGAGCCGGCACCCGATTCGGGACCATCCGCAGAACCGGCCACCATATCCCGCCAGGACCCCACCAAAGGAGCGACCGTCCCCAGAGGCACGGCGGTGAAGGTGACGTTTCCTTGATCTCTGACGAGGCAAGGGCAGCTGCAGCCCGTCAAGTCTGGTTGAGCTGTTCACGAGTTGACGGAGGATCAGGACCGTTCGCCAGTGGGTCGGTGCCTCCTTCGCTGGTGAAGCGGCCTCGTACCCGAGCCTCCGCACTCCGCATCGCCCGAGCTTGCTGCCCATCTCAGCAACGACATGACCGACCGGACGCCGGGGAAGGGCTCGTTCAGTCAAGATTCGCCTGGCCCCACGGATGCCCCACCACCGGCGCCGGTGCTCGCGTCTGAAGCCGGTGTGCCCCTGGAGCGGCGAACTTGATCGACAGCTCGTCGAAGGCGCGGTTCATCTGCTGTGTCGCGACGTGCCGCTCTTCGCCTTCCGGACTTGCTACGTCTCCATGTCCTACTGCGGCTTCTACTGGTGCCCTGGTGACTGTCCTGGTGTGACTCTGGTGTGGGGAGTTGCTGTCGGTGAGGGGTTCGGCCAGGGCTGCTCTTCCACTGGCGGTGGGCTCCACGGCGTGGGCTCAGGCGGCGGAGCGAAGGGACCCGCCTGTTTCTTCATGAGGACCATCATCACCACCACGAAGATCATGCTAATGACGATCAGTGCAAGGCCCACCGGGTTGTCGGGATTGTAGACGTACCGGTTCGTCCCCCACTGGCTCTTTTTGAAGACCGGCTCGTCGTCTTGATTCACGGTCCGGATGCTAGCGAACAAGGGAGCGATGGTTGAGGGGTTGAGCGTCCGCGCACGGTCCCCTCCGTGTCCCCGTAGGACGGGAACCCAGTCGTGATCATCGCTGGGCCGACGACGCGAACTCGTCAAGGTTTGTGAAACTCCAGGTCGGCAAAGGGTTTCGGATCGCCGTGAGATTCCTGCCTGCGATGAATACAGGCCCTGCCTTCACAGGCATCGCTGCCGAGATCATGACGCGTTCTTAATGATCAAGGTCGGTCGGGGCCGGTCAAGTTCCCTTAGCCTGGCCGGCGGATACGTGTTCATATCCGCCGACCATGTCCGGGGGAATTCTTGACGATCCGTCACCATGTGCGTGGTGCCGCAGCTGCGGCGTGCGGTGTGGCCGTGCTGTCGACCACAATGGGTGCCACACAAGCTCAGAATCCGACGCCGAAGCCCACCGCTGCAAGGCCGCGGAAGCCGGGCTGCCGGCATTGCTGTCGAAGCTCCGGGCGCAAGGCGTGGCGCAGGGCGAGGGTTCGCTGGCTGCGTCGCGGACTGGGCCGGCGTAGGTAAGTGAGAAAGTGAGTGCGTCATGGCAGCGTTGGAGCCCGAAGATCTCTTCGCTCCTGTCGACCACGACCTGCGGGCCTGCGGTCTGCGGCCGCGGCTGGTTTATACCGCCCCACCTGGTGAGGACCCGCAGCAGTGGCGGGACCTGGTCGTGTCCGGGGTACGGCTCGGCCCGCTCGAATTCGAGCCGGAGCCGGCCGGGGAGCCCGGCGCGGTAGTGGAGTCACTGGCCTTCCATGCCCAGGCGGCCGTCCTCGAGAATCTGCAGCTGATCGAGGGTGGCCGCGCCTGGCCTGTATGCCGAGCAAGGCACCGCCACCCCATGGTGCTCGCCTCCGACGGCGAGGGAGCCTGGCCGGATTGGAAGTGCCCGTCGGATCCCTCCTACCGCTGGCCGGTGGGAGAGCACCCCGGAGTCACGGATGCGGAGTGAGCGATCGTCAGCTCTTCGGCGATGGCATCAACATCCTGAGCAGGGATGACGAATAAGGCTGCGTTGCCTTGAAGGGAAGGTTGAGGGAACCGGAACGCGCGCACTCGGTTACGGGATTCTCGTTTTCGACTTTTCGGCTCGGGGGCTTCAGGACGCTTTCGGACGAACTTTCGCTGAGAACGCTGCACTGCGATTCCTATTCGTCTTCCTGCGGGTTGAGTACGTGTCTGTAGTCAGCAGGCCTGTTGGCGTATGGGATTGGTAAGGATCATTCGTGGCTCCGCACACCGGCTAAGGCTGCACGTAGAGTTCGATCATGGTGTCCAGGTTGAAGTACGGAGTGGTGGGAGCGGCTCGTGGCGGACGATGAGACCTTGAATGACCCGTCGTTGCTTTCATTGGGGAAAGAGCTTGAGCGATATGCTGCGAACTTGGAAGCCTATGTAAGGGGCTTCACCGAAAAGGTCAATACCGGAGAGGTTCGTGAAGGGCTCGACGGCCTCTCGCAAGCCTCGGAAGCGGCTGATGCCTGCATTGAGATGTCCAATGTCATGATGGAGTCGCTAAATCGTCTTCGGGGTCAACTTGGCCCGATGAGTGAGGCAAAGAGCCCGGGGGACAGCCCTTAGCCGGTGGTGACTGGCGCGGCTTGAGGCACGATCGGCCCGTGGTGGTCAGCGCCGCCTGTCGCCGAGTGCTCGCACCCGGCGACAGGCGGCAGGGGAGTGGGCGCCGCGCGCTATCCCGCCCGGACTTCGGGAGTGGGCTGACCCGTTTGCCCCACGAGGGTGGACAGGTATCCGGGGGCCTCTTCGACCACGAGGTGACCTGCTCCGGTGATCACGCCCAATTCCTTGCCGAGTGTGCTGCGTACCACTGGTTCGAGTCGCCGGGGCGGCAGGAAGGCATCGTGCTCCCCCGTGACGATCAGGCGGGGCACTGGCCGTGCCGGCAGAGTGGCGGTGCCTGGCGCCCCGCTGGAGCGTGAGTGCCGCGCGACCAGTGTCATCCACTCCACCAGTTCCTCGCGGGGAGGATGGCCAGGCGCGAGCATGACGCGCAGGAGCCGGGCGCTGTGTGTCGGTGCGGGCCGGAAGAACCATGCTGCTGAGGCGGCCAGCACAGCTGGGGTCAGCCTCAGCTTCGTCAGGCCGCCGGGGGAGACCAGCACCAGCCGGTCGATGCGGGGAGAGGCGCTGGACAGCGCGATGGCGGCGCCGAACGAGTGACCCATCACCGCTACCGGCTCGGCCGATATCTCCTCGACCACCTCGCTCAACCATGTCCCGTACCAGGACAACCGGCCGCCGGAGAGCCCGCGTTCGCCGGAACTGAGACCGGGCTGGCCCGGGACGTCCACCAGCGCAACACGGTGGCCCGCAGCGACCAGTTCGGTGGCCAACGGCAGGGACGCGGCGGCATTGAAGTTGGTGCCCGGGACGAACACGACCGTCGTCGTTCCGGAGCCGGCGAGGACTATATGGGTCTGTGCGTCCCTGGCCGTGACCGTCTTCCGTTCGTGTGGCACCGGCCACGCGGCGAGCTGGTCGAGGCACCAGCGTCGGATGAGGTTTTTGCCCGTCGCAGTGCGGTAAATCGAGTCCACCCGTTGAGTATCGCGCTCTGAGCCGTCCGCCGGTGGTGTCGCGGACATTGTCGGGGGTCAGTGCCTCGGACTTCCCCCGCCGCTGCCCGCCCGGTAGCGGTGGACGAGCGCGACGGCCATGGCGCCCTCGCCCACGCCGGAGGCCACCCGTTTTATCGACTGGGCGCGCACGTCGCCTGCCGCGAAGACCCCCGGCACGCTGGTCTCCAGCAGAAGGGGGGCGCGTTCCAGTGGCCAGGAGGCGGGCGGGTTGCCGGACCGTAGGAGGCCGGGACCGGTGAGGACGAAGCCGCGTTCGTCGCATTCCACGACACCGTCCAGCCAGCCGGTGCGTGGGCGTGCCCCGATGAAGGTGAAGATGAACCGTGCGGCTTCCTCGATTTCGGTGCCTGTCCGGTCGTTGATGAGTGTGATGCGTTCCAGGTGCCGGTCGCCGTCGAGGGAGAGAAGCCGAGTGCTCAGTCGTACCTCGATGTTGGGGGTGCGGTGTATCTCGTCGACGAGGTATTGGGACATGCCGGATTCCAGTGAGTCGGCGCGCACGAGGACGGTGACTTCGGCCGCGTACTTGGCGAAGTGAATCGCCGCCTGACCGGCCGAATTCGCGCCGCCGACGATGAAGACGTGGTGGGAGATGCAGGAGCTGCTCTCGGTCGTCGCGGCGCCGTAGTACAGGCCCTCGCCCTCGAAGCGGTCCGCGCCGGGGACGTCCAGGCGGTTGTACGACACGCCGGTGGAGAGCAGCACGGTCTCGGCGCTGATTTCGGAGCCGTCCGCCAGGGTGATGATGCGGGCCGGGTCGGCCAGGCGCAGTCCGACGACCTCTACGGGGTGGAGCAACTCGGCGCCGAATCGACCCGCTTGGCTCACCGCGCGCCGGGTCAGGTCGCCGCCGGAGAGGCCGGTGGGGAACCCGAGGTAGTTCTCGATGAGGCTGGAGGTTCCTGCTTGTCCGCCGGGGGAGTTGGCGTCCAGGAGGAGGGTGGCGAGCTCCTCGGAGGCCGCGTAGACGCCCGCGGCGAGCCCGGCCGGCCCCGCGCCGACGATGACGGTGTCGTAGTGCGGGCGGGAGGCGGTGGTGGAGAGGCCGAGCTGATCGGCGAGTTCGGTGTTTCCGGGGGCGGAGAGCACAGCGCCATCGGGAAAGGCGACGAGGGGCAAATCGGGGTTCGGGATGGGGTGTTGGTCGATGAGCCGTCGCGCCTCCGGGTCGGTCGCCACGTTCAGGAAGAGGAATGGCTGGCCGTTGCGGGTGAGGAAGTCGCGTACGGCGCGGGTGCCGGCCGACACCACATGGCCGGCGACGCGGATGCCCTGATAGGCGGGGCGGTAGGCGGCGAGCCAGTCGGAGAGCAGGTCGTCCAGGACGGGGAAGAGCCGTTCGGTGGGTGGGTCCCAGGGCTTCATGAGGTAGTAGTCGAGGCGCACCTTGTTGATGGCGGTGATGGCGGTGATGGCGGTGATGGCGGTGATGGCGGTGATGGCAGTGATGGCGGTGATGGCGGTGATGGCGGCGATGGCGGCGTCGGTTTCGGCGTAGGCGGTGAGCAGCACCCGGCGGGCGTCGGGGAATCTGCTCACGGCTTCCAGGAGGATCACCGGTTTGGCTGCCTTATCGGCCGGAGCCGGAGCCGGAGCTGGGGTCGGAGCCGGAGCCGGAGCCGGAGCTGGGGTCGGGGTCACTGGGGCGTCCCTTCGATGAACTCCAGGAAGAGCTGGTCCGGGAAGCACCAGCCCCAGTTCTCGTCCGGCTGGGCGGAGGCGACGACGGGATGGTGGGTGGACTCGTAGTGGCGGCTCGCGTGCCGGTTCCTGGAGGAGTCGCAGCAGCCGATGTGCCCGCAGGTGAGGCAGCGGCGCAGATGGACCCACCCGTCGCCGGACTGCAGGCATTCCTGGCAGCCGTCGGACGCCTGGGCGGCCATGGTGGTGATCTGGTCGAGGTGTGAGCAGGTGGGCATGGGTGTCTCCGTCGGGGGAGGGGACGTGGGGCGGGGCACAGCGGTTGTTCTGTCGCACACCGCTGTGCCCCGCCGAACGATCGAGCTGCCGCGCTAGGCCAGGGTTTCCGTGAAGTGCCGGGCCGCGATTCCGGCGGCCTCGGAGACCTTGGCGTCCTGGTCGTAGAAGTCGAACTGGGTGCCGCTCGTCCAGACCAGCCGCTTCGGGCCTTCGAGCGCGTCGTAGAACTTCTCCGCCCCTTGGGGAATCGCCCCGTCGCGGCTGTGCACGAGCAAGGTCGGCGCCTTGATGCGGGAGGCCGCCGGGTGCGGGTCGAACGTCCAAGCCGGTCCGCCGCCTATAGGCCCGCGGCGTGCAGGAAGAAGCCGACCGGGCCACCCTTCTGCGCGCCCACAAGCTCGCGTGCTGGGCCTCGTCCTGTTATGTCGCCGAACTCTCCGTTCGAAGAAGGTCGTTGACCGCCTGGAGCACGGCGTCCGGGCGTTCCTCATGGAGCCAGCCGTGTCCTGCGTCATCGAGGATGCGGTGTTCGCCGCGCGGGGCTTCCGCGGCCAGTTCCGCGTGTAGGGCGCGCTTGTTGTCGTTGATCTCGCGCAGCAGCTCTTCGGGCCAGAGGTGGGCCTGTGTGATGTCGTGTCCCATGGCGGAGAGCACGATCAGCGGCACGTCGGGGGTGTCCGGTGCGTGCCGGAATTCGTCGGCGACCTTGTCGTAGAGGTTCTGGTTCTCCTGTGAGGCGACCTGCCAGGTGGCGAGGTGGCGTTCGACCAGCGGCTCGCGCACGGCCTCCGGCCAGGCCGTGAAGTGGTGGATCATCTGGTCGCGGGACTGCTGGATCTGCTCCTCCGTGGGCTCCGCCAGCTCCTGGTCCCGCATCTGCTCCAGCATCTGGTCCAGCCGCTCCCGTGCTGCCAGGGGTGCGCGTATGGCCATGTCCTCGTGGAACGGATCGAGCAGGAGCAGGCCGGCGACCTCGCCGGGGAAGCGCCTCGCGTAGTGGCGCGCGTAGGCCCCGCCGAGGGAGTGGCCGACCAGCAGGTACGGGCCGGGTACGGCGGCGGTGTGCAGCAGTGCATGCAGTTCGTCGGTGACCTCGGCCGCCGTGCGGGGCAGTTCGACCGGGTCGCTCCAGCCGCTGCCCGCACGGTCGTAGAGCACGCTGCCGGTCAGCTCGGCGACACGGTTGTGGATGTTCAGGTAGTCCAGGCTCATCAGCCCGACTCCTGCCAGAAACACCGTGGTCGGGCCGCCACTGCCGGAGCGGTGCAGCATCAGCTGCCGCCCGTCGATGTCGTAGTGGCGTCCCAGCAATAGCGATTGGTGCGGCATGGTCCGCTCTTCCCCGTTCACTCGAACTCGCAGTTCAGTGGCCATTGGCCATCATTCTTAACTTTGAGAACAGTATCAGCTATGAGAAAGTAAGCCCATGGACACGGTCGATCTGCTTCTGCACCCGGTACGGCTGCGCATCGTGCACGTCATGACCGGCGGACGGACGCTCACCACGTCGCAGGTGTGCGCGCTGCTCCCCGACGTGTCGAAGGCCACCGTGTACCGGCACGTCGGACTGCTGGCCGACAGCGGCCTCCTGGAAGTGGAGGGCGAGCAGCGGGTACGTGGCGCCGTCGAGCGCCGGTACCGGCTGCGGCGGGAGCGGGCGGTGATCGACGCCGACACCGCGGCGTCGGTGTCGGTGGAGGACCACCGGCGCGCCTTCGCCGTGGCCATGGCCACGCTGCTGGCCGAGTTCAACGCCTACCTCGACCGGGACGGCGCCGACCCGACCGCCGATCTGGTGGGCTTCCGCCAGCACGCGCTCTGGCTCAGCCCCGACGAACTCGCCGAGCTGATCGGCGAGATGCGCGACGTGCTCGTCGCCCGGATGGGGAACAAGCCCGCACCCGAGCGCACCCGGCACCTGCTCAGCCCGATCCTGTTCCCCGCCGAGGGGCCACCCCCGGCCGACGACAGGCCCTAAGGGCCGTCCGGCAGGCACGAGGGGGGCCGGTTGGGCGTGTCCTTCCGGCCGTCCACCTTCGGCCGTAAGCGGCGCAAGGCCCAGGCCAAGGTCGGCCTGCGGGGCGACTTCCGCTTCTACGACCCGCACTGCATCGGCCACAGCCTGTCCACTCGGTCTGGCGCCATCAGGGACACCATGGTTCGGGCCGCGAGCCGTAACCCGGTGAACCTCCCTGGTCACAGCACCAGGGACGCTTCGCGAAGTCCAGCCCGCATTCGGTTGGTTGAGCGCACGCCTTGGGAGTGTCGTGGACCGGTGCCGTCGAGCGGGGAATACGGGGCGGGGCACCGAGAACGTCGCAGTGGGGGTTCACATGACGGGCACGGGTATCTGGCGCGTCGTGGAAGGGGTGACCTGGACCGCCGTCGTCGGAGCGCTCTGCGCCGCCGTCGTCGCTGTGACCCTGGGCGCCCGCATCCGGCGCTTGCGGACCCGCAGGGCCGAGGCGAGGGACCCGCGCCGCTTTCAGACCATGTCCGATCTGCGTGCGGAACTCGCCGCCGCCCGGCCGGACGACACCGGCCTGGTCCGGATCGAGGCGCCGCATTACGCGGCCCTGGCCCCGGCCGATCTGGCCCGCGCCGCGGCCAGACGGCCCGCCCGCCGTACCAAGCGCGCCAGCGGACCGCTCCCGGACAGCGTCCTCCCGCTGCGTAACAGAGCCGCGCTCGAGCTGGACGACGATGACGGCGGCGCGGACTGAGCGGCTACCACTGCGGCGGGAGGAGGTGATCCGGGCGCTGCGGTCCAGGTGCGGACCGAAAGGGGTCACCAGGCCCTTGCCGACGCTCTCGGTCAGCCAGGCGTCGTCACCGGCTTCGCCGCAGCGTACGTACAGGTGCCCGTCGATCTCCACGAGCAGTGCGGCCCGCTCGGGGTCCCTCCGGTAAAGCTGCTGAACTGAGCGCTTGTGGTGCCGGCTTGGCTCTCCGCTATTCCGTCTTGCTAAGTACTGGTAGTCAGCGTTACGGTGTACCAGTACTCAGTGTCGCTGAATAGCTCGGGGAGGAGGTGTTCCATGGCCAAGCTGCTGACGGAGATGCTCAAGGGCACGCTGGAGGGCATCATTCTCGCGTCCCTGTCCGGCCGGCCCGCCTACGGCTACGAGATCACGGCACGGTTGCGGGAGCAGGGTTTCTCCGACATCGCCGAAGGGACCATCTACGCGCTGCTCATCAGGATGGAGAAGCGCGGTCTCGTCAACGTGGAGAAGGTCCCCTCCGAGAAGGGGCCACCACGCAAGGTGCACTCCCTCAACACTCAGGGACGGGAGTACCTCGAAGAGTTCTGGAGGACGTGGAGCTTCCTCGCGGAACGACTGGAACAGCTCCGCGAAGGGGGCAAGTAACCATGCCCGATGTCGAAAAGAGCGGCTTTATCTCGAAGGTGATCGGGCCCAAGAAGCGCTGGAGGGCGTACAAGGCGCGCGTCAAGGAGCTTCCCGAGAACTACCGCACGGCGGTCGAAGCGATCGAGCGGTACCTGATGCACTTCGTGCCGACCGACGGCGACAGCAATGCGTCGATGTTCGAAGACCTTGCCGACCTGTTCGAGCAGGCCGCGGCGGACGGAACGTCGATTCGCGAGATCGTCGGGGAGGACCCGGTGGAGTTCGTCGAGGCGTTCGTCCAGAACTACTCGGAGGGTGGCTATGTCCCCACCCGTGCGCGGAAGCGGCTGACCGACGACATCGAGCGCGCCGCCGGCGAAGACACCGGAAAAGAAGACAAGGCAGTCTGACAACGACGCGGCACATCGTGCCCGGGGGCCGAGCACCACTTTCCTCGACTGTCCGCGCTACGTGGCCACGGGGTCATGCCCGGTCGGCCACCTCTCGCCGCATGTCAACGGCGACGTCACGACGGCGACAGCCGGCATCAGAGCGGTTGGCGATGGCGGATGCCATGACCGGTTCAGCGATTGCGCCCTCAGGGCTGCGAACCGGGCCACGCCGAGCGCGCCCATGCAAAGCCCATGAGCGCCACGCCGGGACGGGTCTCGCAAGATCAAACATCGTGTGCATCGAACACTTACACAGGGGGATTCATGATGCGAAAAGGCAATAGCGGCTTCTCCGAAGCAGGGCTGCGCAGACTGCGCGAGGTGCTGGCACGGCATGTCGATTCCGGGAAGATTCCCGGGCTCGTAGCCCTGGTCAGCCGGGGCGAGGAGACACACGTCGAAGCGCTCGGGACGATGCGCCATGACGGTGGCGTACCGATGCGCCGGGACACCATCTTCCGGATGGCCTCGACGACCAAGCCGGTCGCGGTCGCGGTGGCGATGGTCTTGCTGGACGAGTGCCGGCTGCGGCTGGACGACCCGATAGACCGGTGGCTGCCCGAGCTCGCCGACCGGCAGGTGCTCAAGCGGCCCGACGGCCCGCTGGACGACATCGTGCCGGCGCGGCGTCCGATCACCGTGCGGGACCTGCTCACCTCCACGTTCGGGCTCGGACTCGATATGACAGCGCGGACCTCTCCGATGATGGGCGCGCTCTTCGAGCAGGGGGTTTACGGCCAGGAGGACGGATGGCTGTTGCCGGCACCGGAACCGGATGAGTGGATGCGCCGCCTTGGCGCGCTCCCGCTGATGTACCAGCCCGGAGAGCGGTGGCTGTACAACGTCAGCGACGACGTGCTCGGCGTGCTCGTCGCCAGGGTCACCGGCCAGTCGTTCGAGACGTTCCTGCGCGAGCGCATCTTCGATCCGCTGGGCATGAAGGACACCGGTTTTCACGTGCCCGCTGACAAGATCGACCGGCTGCCGCCCCTGTACGCCCCCGATCCGCAGACCGGAGAGTTCATCGTGGCGGACGAGGTCGAAGGGGGACACCACAGCAAGCCTCCGGCGTTCGAGTCAGGCGGCGGCGGACTCGACTCCACCGTCGACGACTATCACGCCTACTTCCGGATGCTGTTGAACCACGGGATGCACGGGACCCAGCGGATCCTGTCCCGGCCCTCTGTTGAGCTGATGACCACCAACCGCCTCACGCCCGAGCAGTTGGCTGCCCGAGAAGCCTGGGGCCGCAACGTCGTCCATTTGTCACACGGCACGGGACAGCACGGCGGCTGGGGCTTCGGGATGGCGGTGCGCACCTACCGTGGTGACTTCGCGCCCATCGGCCAGTTCGGCTGGGACGGCGGAGCCGGCACCACTACGTACGCCGACCCGGCGAACCGGCTCGTCGGCATCCTGCTCACCCAGACCGGGATGTCCACTCCGGATTCGGCGCGGGCCATCCACGACTTCTGGACCACCCTCTACCAGGCAATCGACGACTGACTCGCCTACCTGGTCGAAGACAACTGGGACCCCGCCCCGAGTCCGACGACATCGCCGACAGCCACCTGGACCGCAGCGCAACCGCAGCACCGGTGCCCCCGTCCCCGGCGGGCGGCGACGTTGGTGGGGCTGAAGTTGGCCCATGTGGGGCGGGTTGGTCGACTGTGACGTAGCGGGCGATGTTGCCCGACGACAGCACCGTGTACCTGGATGCCGGCTACGAGTCGGGCAACACCCGCACCACCTCGCCGCACGCGGACTACGAAGCCGGATTGCGCACAAACCGGATTGCGCACAAAGGCGAGAAGGCCCCTGTCCAGGCCACCCAGCGCCGGCGCGTAGAGCGCACCAGCGCCTGGCAGAACGCCGTCTACCGGCTCGCACACTGCTACGAACGCCGCCCCAGCGTCATCAACGCCTTTTTCGACCTCGCGGATGCCGTCATCACCCTGCGCAGCCTGTTCCGACGCGCCTGGACCACCACCGCTGGGACCACCGACCCACCCGACGACCCTGCCCCCGACACCTATCCGAGCGAGCTCTTCCTCACCTGAGACGTCTTGCCTCCGGGCCGTGACCCGTGGATGTACTGGTCGGCCCAGGCGCTGATGATGTGGGCGGCTCGCTGCGCTTGTCCTCGTGCGGTCAGGAAATGATCTGCCCCTTCGAGCGAGACGAAGCTTCGCGGGTGTCGTGCCTCGCGGAAGATCTCCCCGGCGTTGTCGATGTCGACAGTGTTGTCGGTAGGCGAATGCAGGACGAGCAGCGGCAGGTCCAACTCACGGATCCGGTCGCGCAGATGAGCACGGCGGACGTCTTCGACGAAGGCGCGCTTGAGGACCAGGGTCCGCCCGCCGACGAACCACTCGTGCGACCCGTCACTGAGAACGCGATCCACGACCGCGTCGTACTGTCGCTCGACGTGGCTGGGGTCGGCAGGCGCCCCGATCGTGGCGACCGCGCGGACGCCGGTTGCCTCGGCCGCTGCGGCGAGGACGGCGGCGCCTCCCCATGAGTGCCCCACCAGCAGGTCTGCTGGAGTCCCTCGCTCCGCCATCAAGGCTGCCGCACGGACCGTGTCCTGGACCTTGACGGTGAAGGAACCGTCCCCCCAGTCGCCGTCGGAGTCCCCGATCCCGAGGTTGTCGTAGCGCAGCATGCCGATCCCCTCGCGTGCCAGCTGCTTGCTGACGCGCGAGGCGGCCGGCGAGTCCTTGCCGAGTGTGAATCCGTGCACGAAGATCCCCCAGCCTCGGATCTCGCCGTCTGGCAGGTCGATCGTTCCGGCCAGTTCGGGGCCGACGACGCTCGGGAATCTCACTTTTTCGGTCATGTTGCGATCACCTAGGCAGGGACGGTTCGTGGGGCAGAGGGGACGAGGGCGACACCGGCTGGTGCCACGCGCGTGCTCCGAGCAGGAGAGCAGTGAGCGCGGCGCTTGTCGCTGTCGGCGCGTCAGACGGTCGGCTTCTGTACGGAGGTCGGCTTGGTGGTGAGCAGTGCAGTGATCTCCTCGGCGAGGTGCGGGCCGAGCTCGCCCCAGCCCTCCTTGTAACCGTAGACGCCGGCCAGGGTGCGGGCCTCGTAGTCGCCGTTCATGATTTCGATGTCGGTGGCCGTGATGAGCGCCGGGTGGGCGACGCCGACGGCCGCCGAGACCTTTATCAGCTCCTTGCGGAGGGTGCGGAGGTAGACAGCGGCCCGGGTGGCCTTCGAGGTCGGGTCGAGGCCGCGGGCCAGCCACGGGTTCTGGGTGGCGATGCCGGTGGGGCACTTGTCGGTGTGGCACTTCTGCGCCTGGATGCAGCCGATCGACAGCATCGCCTCACGGGCCACGTTGATCATGTCGGCACCCAGAGCGAAGGCGACCGCGGCGTTCTCGGGCAGGCCGAGCTTGCCGGAGGCGATGAAGGTGAGGTCATCGGTCAGCCCCAGCTCGGCGAAGGCGCCGTAGACCCGGGAGAAGCCCATCCGGAAGGGCAGCGACACCGAGTCGGAGAAGGTCAGCGGTGCCGCCCCGGTGCCGCCCTCGCCGCCGTCGATGGTCACGAAGTCGACACCACGGTCACCACGCGCCATCAGCGTGGCCAGCTCCTGCCAGAAGTCCATCTCTCCCACCGCGCTCTTGATTCCGACCGGCAGACCGGTCTCGGTGGCGAGCAGTTCGACGAAGTCGAGCATCGAGTCGACGTCGCTGAACGCGGTGTGCCGCGACGGGGAGGCGCAGTCCTCGCCGAGCGGGATGCCGCGGATCTCGGCGATCTCCGGGGTCACCTTCGCGCCCGGCAGCATCCCGCCCAGCCCTGGCTTGGCGCCCTGGGAGAGCTTGATCTCTATCGCCTTGACCGGGGCGCCGGCGACCACATCCTTGAGCTTGTCGATGTTGAAGCTGCCGTCCTCGTTGCGGCAGCCGAAGTAGGACGTACCGATTTGAAGGACGAGGTCGCCGCCGTTGCGGTGGTACGGGGAGAGGCCGCCCTCTCCCGTGTTCTGCATCGTGCCGGCCAGCGCCGCTCCCTTGTTGAGCGCCGTGATCGCCGCGCCGGAGAGCGATCCGAAGCTCATCGCCGAGATGTTCACCACGCTCGCCGGTCGGAACGCCTTGGCACGCCCGCGAGGCCCGCCCAGCACCTTGGCTGAGGGCAGTGGGGCCTGCGGGTCGTGGGCGTCGGGCAGCGTGTCGGCGAACGTTCGCTGCTTCAGGTACGCGTGCCCCTGCATGTGCTCAACGTCGTTGTCGGTTCCGAACCCGAAGTAGTTGTTCTCCCCCTTCGCCGACGCATAGATCCAGGTGCGCTGGTCACGACTGAACGGGCGCTCCTCGTCGTTGGAGGTCACGATGTACTGCCGCAGCTCCGGCCCGATCGTCTCCAACAGATACCGGGCATGCCCGATCAGCGGGAAGTTCCGGAGCAATGCGTGCTTCTTCTGGACAAGGTCACGAGCGGCCACCAGTGCCAGTGCCGTTGCGGTGGCCGTGACGATGCTCCGGGCGCGCATGAACGTTCCTCTCCTCGATGATCGACGCCATCGCCATGCGATGGACGTCGTCGTGTCGTGTCGGGCGTTGGGCGGCGGACACGACCAAGCGGGCGTCAGCGTCCGTCGGAGAACGCGAAATGATATTAGAGGCCCGCACGGATGGGTACGGGGGCAGGGTCGTCGGGTGGGGTGGTGGTCCCAGCGGTGGTGGTCCAGGCGCGTCGGAACAGGCTGCGCAGGGTGATGACGGCATCCGCGAGGTCGAAGAAGGCGTTGATGATGCTGGGGCGGCGTTCGTAGCGCTGGGTGGCCTGGACAGGGGCCTTCTCGCTCCCGGCGAGGCTGGGTCGGCGATGCCCGGCAGATGGCCGGCGGGAGCGGCGCACGGGCCCTGGACGCCGACGGGGCCGGGTGGACGAAGGTGCCGTCGGTCAACGGCCAGGAGCCGCCAGCGATGCTAGAGCGCGACGGGAAGCTCCACATCGTCTGCACCCACTATCAATGGGGGGACCAGCAGGCGAGCCGGGGAGACAAGCCGTCAGAGCGGGTTCGGCGGCGCGATCCAGCCGAGCGAGCGCTCGACCGCCCGCTTCCAGTTCTCGTACTCCGACTGCCGCCGCTGGGGGGACATGTCCGGCAGCCACTGGGCGGCCCGGTGCCAGTTGCGGCGCAGGACCTCCAGGTCGGGCCAGTAGCCGGCGGCGAGCCCAGCGGCGTAGGCGGCGCCCAAGGAGACCGTCTCGACGGCCATGGGGCGCACCACGGGCACGTCGAGCACGTCGGCCAGGAACTGCATGAGCAGATTGTCGGACGTCATACCGCCGTCCACCTTGAGCACCTTGAGGGCAAGCGAGGAGTCGGCGTTCATGGCGTCGACCACCTCCCGGGTCTGCCAGCCAGTGGCCTCCAGCACGGCTCGGGCCAGATGCTCCTTGGTGATGTACGAGGTGAGGCCGACGATGACGCCGCGGGCGTCGCTGCGCCAGTGCGGCGCGTACAGGCCGGAGAACGCCGGGACGATGTAGCAGCCGCCGTTGTCCTCGACGGCGCGGGCGAGGGTCTCGATCTCGGGGGCGGTGCTGATCAGCCCCAGCCGGTCGCGGAACCACTGGACCAGCGCGCCGGTGACGGCGATCGGGCCTTCGAGTGCGTAGACCGCGGGCTGGTCCGCGATCTTGTACGCGACGGTGGTGAGCAGCCCGTGCCGGGACCTTACGAGCTCGGTGCCGGTGTTGAGCAGCAGGAAACTGCCGGTTCCGTAGGTGCACTTCGCCTCGCCGGGGGCGAAGCAGGTCTGTCCGAACAGCGCCGCCTGCTGGTCACCGAGTGCCGCGGTGATACGGACGCCCGGGAGGACGGAACGGGCGGTTCCGTAGGTCTCGGCCGAGGAGTGGATCTCCGGGAGCATCGGGCGGGGGACCCCGAAGAACTCCAGCAGCTCCTTGTCCCAGTCGAGGGTGCTGATGTTCATGAGCATGGTGCGGCTGGCGTTGGTGACGTCGGTGAGGTGCTTACCGCCGGCCGGCCCGCCGGTGAGGTTCCAGATCAGCCAGCTCTCCATCGTGCCGAACAGCACCTCGCCGTCCTCGGCGCGCTGCCGCAGCCCGTCGAAGTGGTCGAACAGCCAGCGGATCCGGGGGGCGGAGAAGTACGTGGAAGGGGGCAGGCAGCAGCGCTGGAGGAAGAACTCGTCCCCGGGCCGGCTTCTGAGCTCCTCGACCAGGGGGGCCGTACGGGTGTCCTGCCAGACGATCGCCCTACCCAGCGGGGTGCCCGTACGCCGGTCCCACAGCACGGTCGTCTCGCGCTGGTTGGCGATCCCGATGGCCGCGACCTCATCGGGGCCGACATCGGCGTCGGAGAGCGCCTGCGGCACCACGCGCTGGAGGGTGTGCCAGATCTCGACGGCGTCGTGCTCGACCCACCCGGGTTGGGGGAAGTGCTGCTGGTGCTCCCGCTGGGCGACCGACACCAGCCGCCCCTGGTGGTCGAACAGGATGCATCGGGTGGAGGTGGTGCCCTGGTCGATGGACATCACATACCGCTCAACCATGATCAGCCTTCCGTTGCGGTGCACAAGGGCGGCGGGGCTCACCAGCGGGCGGCCCCCAGATCTCTGGAGATCGCGCGGGCCGCGTGCCGCACCTGGGTCACCAGGGCCGGCTGTGGGACCCCTTTGGAGTCGCAGATCCGCTCGACCGTGCCGGAGATGCCGATGGCGCCCACCACGAGGCCACCGTGGCCCCGTATCGGCGCGGCGATGCCGGCCTCGTCCGTGATCATCTCTTGCACTTCGGCAGCCCACCCGAGCTCCCGGACCTCGGTGAGCGCGCGGGTGAGGCGCTCCGGGGCGACCAGGGTGTGCCGGGTGTACGCCTCCAGCCCGGCCTCCACGGCCGGCTCCAGGGGCACGCTGCCGAAGGCCAGCAGCACCTTGCCGAGCGAGGAGGCGTGCAGGGGCAGCAGCGCGCCCACGTCCAGTGTCTGGAGGGTGTCGTCGGGGCGGAAGACGTGGTGGACGATGAGCACCTGGCCCTCCAGGGGCGCGCCCAGGCGGACCGCCTCCCCGCTGCGGGCGGCCAGGGCGTCGGCCCAGTTGATCGAGCGGGACCGGAGCTCGTTCACGTCGAGGTAGCTGGTGCCCAGGTGCAGCAGCGCGGCCCCGAGCTGGTACTTTCCGGTCGCCGGGTCCTGCTCGACGAAGTCGAGATTCTGCAGGGTGCGCAGAATGCCGTGGGTGGTGCCCTTCGCCAGCCCGAGCGACGCGGCCACCTCACCCAGCCCGAGCCGACGGGGTCCGCTGGCGAGCAAACGCAGGATTGCCGCCGCCCGTTCGATCGACTGGACCGGGCCGGCCATGAGGCAATCGTAGTCCTGCGGTCGGCATCTGCCGGTAAGGATGGTCTCCGCAGGCGGGCGTTCGGTAATGCCGACCGATGTTCATTGACCGCGTCCACCGTCCCCCATAGCGTCCCTCTCAAGCCCGGCGTCCAGCCGGTAGTGGGCCTCGGAGGAGGCAGCATGACGGCACAGCTTGATGTGGTGGTTCGGGAGGCGGTCGAACATGTCTGTCCGCTGCCGCACATCCCCGAGGCCGTCTCGGTCGTACGCCGGCGGGCGCGTACGGTCCTGGCGGACTGGAACCTGGCCCCGGACCTCGCCGAGGACGCGCTCCTCGTGGTCTCGGAGCTGATCACCAACGCGGTCGTCCACGCCCTGCCTCCGGCGGTGCTGCGGCTGTCGCAGGTCGTCGACGGGCGCAACGCCCTGCGGGTTGAGGTCACCGACGCGGGGCCTGCGGCGGCGGGCGGGCGGCCGGTCGTCGAGCCCTGTGCGGGTGAGCGCGGCCGCGGACTCGGCATCGTCACCGCCCTGGCGGACGAGTGCGGAACGCGGGTCCATGCGGGCGGTATCACACGGTGGGCGGAGCTCCTCGCAGCGTGAGCCGGTGGGCCCCCAGCCGGCCCGGGGCAACGCACGCACGACGAGGCGCTTGCGGGCGGCGTCCCTCGTCCACGGCGGGCGGTGCACGGACGCAAGCGGCCCGAAGGCTGCCGGATTCCCTCACGGCCACTGCCTCCAGGTGCAGGGCGGGGGTCGGGTCCGGTCACCGCCGCGGACAGTGTCGCTGATCCTGCAGAGGACGCGACCGGGGCGCGGAAGGTCGACATTGGGATGCGCCGGGTGTCAGGGAACCCATCAGAGGTGCTACGGCGTTCGGAAGGCCAGGACCGCGTTCTGACCGCCGAAGCCGATGGAGTTGCTGAGTGCCGCACGCAGTCGCTGGGAGCGGGGGGCCCGGGTGACGACGTCCAGGTCGATGTCGGGGTCGAGGCGGTCGAGGTTGGCGATAGGCGGGATGGCCTGGTGTTGCAGGCTCAGTACGGTGACGGCGGCTTCGATGCCGCCCGCGCCGCCGATCGAGTGTCCAAGGACGCTCTTGTTCGCCGTGACCGGCGGCGGTGTGCCGAAGACCGAGCACAGAGCGCGCGCTTCGGCCAGGTCGTTTTGCTGAGTGGACGTCCCGTGGGCGTTGACGTGGTCGATGTCCGATGCCGACAGGGCGGCATCGGCGAGTGCGGCGCGGATGGCCCGTACCACTCCCTGGCCCTCCGGGTCGGGCGAGGTGGAGTGGTAGCCGTCGGCGGAGGCTCCGTATCCGGCGACGAGGGCACGGACCAGCGCATTTCTGGCGCGGGCGTCTGCCAGCCGTTCCAGTACGAGGACGCCCGCACCCTCGCCCAGCACGAACCCGTCCCGGTCCGCATCGAACGGCCGGCACGCACCGGCGGGGTCGTGCACCCTGGCGGACAGGGCTCCCATCTGACCGAAGCTGGCCGCGGCCATGGGGTAGCAGACGCTTTCGCTGCCGCCGGTGATCGCGATGTCGCACGCTCCGGAGACGAGCAGGTTGCGGGCGATGCCAATGGCTGTGCCCCCGGACGCGCAGGCGGTGGAGGTGACCAGGCTGGGACCCAGCGCCTTGAGGTCCGTGCTGATTTCGCCGGCGAGCATGTTGGCCACCGTACGCGTGATGCTCAAAGGGGAAATTGCCTTGTGCCGACCGCTGCTGAGCAGGTCGTACTCCTTTTGGCTCTGGTCGTTGCCGCCGTTCCCGTTGCCGAGGACCACGGCGACGCGGGCCCCGTCCCAGGAGGTGGGGTCCCATCCGGCATCGGTGACCGCTTCGCGGGTGGCGACCAGTCCCATCTGGATGAATCTGTCGATACGCCAGCTCAACCGGCGCCCAAGGAGGGCCACGGGGTCGAAGCCGGACACCCGGCAGGAGAAGTTCACCGGAAGGCCGGCCAGCTGCTCGTCCGTGGCGGCCGGCGACCGGCCGGAGAGCAGCCCGTCCCACGTTGCCTGGACACCGATCCCGGCTGGGGTCACCAGTCCCAGCCCGGTGACCGCGACATCCACCGCCGTCATGGGATGGTGGGGGTAGCCGGTACGTCCTGCCGGGCGGTGTCCGTGCCCACGGCCTCCCCGTCGTTGCGCCGCTTCTCGACGATCTGGCAGAACTCCCCGAGCGTCGGCTTGATGTCCTCCTCTGTCAGTTGGACGCCGAGCCGGTCCTCGATGATCACGGTGAGTTCGGTGATCGAGAGCGAGTCGAGTTCCAGGGCCTCGAAGGTGGCGTCGGGCTTGATGATGTTTTCGGGCACGCCCAAGTGCTCGCTGAGCAGGTCGGCGACGAATTCGTATGTGGTGGTCATCGGTATCCCTCGTGAAGTGCGTGCGGATGGTGGAGGGTTGGGAGGTCGGGAGGTCGGGAGGTCGGAAGGGGTGGGTGACTCAGTGGTCGGGTGTAGACGTTGCGGGCCGATGGATCAGCCCCTGACACGACGTGACATTCATGGTGGTCGGTGCGGTATACGGGCCCTGGCCAACCAGGACAGGACGTGGGCACGAACCCTCAGGAACGGAGCGGGGGCCCACCAGTTCCAGCGGCCTGCCAGGCCCATGAGGGCCGGCACGATCAGGCACCGTACGAGCGTCGCGTCGATGGCGACCGTGAGGGCCAGGCAGACTCCGAGCTCTTGCAGAACGGCCAGCGAGGAGGCCGCCAGTGCGCCGAGGACGATGACTACGGCGAGCGCACCGACGGTCACCAGCCGTCCGGTGCGCTGCAATCCGGTGACGACGGCCCGTTCGTTGTCCCCGGTGCGCAGATATTCCTCGCGAATACGCGCCACCAGGAAGACCTCGTAGTCCATGGACAGGCCGAACGCGATACAGAACACCACCGCCGGAATCAGCGGATCGACATGACCGGTGGCGGTGCCGCCCAGGAGCCGGGACAGATGCCCCTCCTGGAAGAGAGACACCATGGCACCGAACGCCACCGTCAGGCTCAGCAGATTCATGACCAGGGCCTTGACCGGGACGAGCACGCTCCCTGTGAAGAAGAACAGCAGCACCGCGACGGCGGCGATGATCAGCGCGGCGGCCCAGCCCAGGTGCCGTGCAAGGGTCTCCTTCATATCCACCAGCGCGGCCGTCTCCCCGGCCACCAGTACCGGGCCCGCCCCCTTCTGCGCCCTGACCGCGCCGACCAGCTGCTGAGCCGTCGCACTGTACGGTCCGGCTTGTGTGGTGACGGAGTACCAGGTCCCGTGCCCGACGCCGCCGGCAGGCCGGGCGGGCGACGCGGCGAGTCGTCGGCCGTCGCGGAAATTCCCCTCGGCACCCAGCACCAGGTCGGCGCCCGCCAGCCGGGAGAGGGCCCGGCCCATGCGGTCGGCGGCCGGGGAGCCGGCCCGGATCCCGGGGGTCAGCGCCGTGAGCGTGGTCCCGTTCAGCAGTGGGAACTCGGCGTGCGCCCGCTCCGCAGCGAGGCGCGGAGCCGCATCGCGGGGCAGCCAGTCCTCGTCGATGAACCCCATGCGCGCCCCGAAAGCAGGCACGGCGAGGAGTGCGAGGAACGCGGACACGGTGATGAGTACGGCCAGTGGGCGCCGCAGCACCGCGCGGGCCAGCCGCTCCCAGAAGCCCGGAGCACCGGCGTCCCGGGCCCGCCACCACCGTACGCGCACGGGGCGGCGGCTCAGGCGGCGCCCGAAGAGCGCGAGCAGTGCCGGCTGGACCACCAGCGCGGCGACACCGGCCAGGCAGACCACCGCCACGGCGCCGGCGCCCAGCGAGCGGTGGAAGGGGGTGGGGAAGAACAGCAGCGCGCAGAAGGACAGCGTCACCACGGCTACCGAAATCGCGACCGTGCGGCCTGCCGAGCGCACGGTGGCGCGCACCGCATCCGACACCTCCAGCCCGCGGTCCAGCTCCTCTCGGAAGCGACTGACCATGATCAGGCTGTAGTCCACCGCCAGCCCGAATCCCAGGGCGGTGAGGATGTTGAGTGCGAAGACGTTCACCTGATAGTGCCGCGCCAGAAGGTCCAGGGCGGCCATCGCGCCGGTGACGCTGACCAGCCCCATGGCGAGTGGCAGCGCACAGGCCAGCACCGAGCCGAACACCATCAGGAGCACGGCGGAGACCAGCGGAACACCGATCATCTCGGAGCTGACGAGGTCGCGGCGGCTCTGCTCTTCGGTGTACCGGTTGACGGACAGCCGTCCGGACGCCTCCACGGTCAACGGAGGCCGGGCACCGGCGTACTTCCGGATCAGGCGCTGCGCGGTGCGTGTCATCTGCTGGTCGTCCCCTGCGACGGCGAGCGTCAGCAAGGCGGCATGTCGGTCGGCCGACAGCAGGGACCGGGTGGGCGGGGACCAGGGGGCGCGTACGAAGACGACACCGGGTTCGGCGGCCAGTTCGGCGACGAGCCGCCGACCGGCTGCCGAGGCCTGCCGCCCGTCCACCGCACCCGTCGAACGGGCCACGAACACCAGCTTCGGGGTCCCGGATTTGTAGCGCTGTGTCAGCAGTCGTTCCGCACGGCTCGACTCCGCCGACGGGTCGAAGTATCCGCCGTCCACCAGGCGTCCGTGCACGCCGCCGGCGGCGATACCGGAACCGAGTACCGCCACCAGGGCCAGGCCCAGGATCAGCCATCGGTACGTCACGGCCCAGTGTCGAGGGGCGGCCGTGGCGGGCCGCTCCTTCTCCTGCTCCCCGACCGCTTCTCTGCTCATCATCACAGCCCGGCGCGCGCCGTCATCTCGTCCAGCTCATGCATCCACAGCTGCACCAGGCCGTCGCAGCCGCCTACTGTCCGGTCCGCGACGAAGCAGATCTGTGCGGTGGCGGCATAGCTGGAAAAGCATGCCGCGAGCGCATGGCCGGCCGGGAGGAGATTCAGCGGGATGACGTCGGTAATGACCCGGTCGCCGAGGCGGAGACGCTTCTCGGGTCCGGGAACGTGGGACGCCAGTACCGTCGTGCTCCGCGGGTGCAGATCGAGTTCGAGGAGCCAGCGGCCGAACCGGTCGGGGACCATCCGTCCCAGGGCGCCGGCGTGGGGATTGAAAAGCGATGAACGGACCTTGCGCGTACGGGCTTTCACGTACTCCAGTCGCTCAACGGGATCGTCCAGGCCGACGGGCAGCCGTACTGCCGCGCCCAGCACCGAGTTCCCCCTCTTGCCTGCGTTGTCCCGACGCCGCAGGGTGACCGGCACCATCATGCGCATCGGTTGCCGGCCGAGCGGTCGGCCGCGGTCCCCGGACCAGCTCTTGAGCGCGCCGGCCAGGGACGACAAGTACAGGTCGTTGGGGGTGGCTCCGTGTACGGCGGCGACTTTCCGGAAACGGGCCAGCTCCACGCTGCCCCACGCATAGTGCAACTTGCCTGTCAGGGGAAAGCCGTCCGGTACGAGACGAGCGGCCCGGCCCAGTCCGCCCAAGGCGCCGATGCCTTCGCGGACGGCGGTTGCCAGTTCGGCTGTGGTGCCCCGGCGGGCCGTGCGGCCAGGCGGCGGGGCGCCTGCCTTTGAGGAGGCGGCGGGCCCGCTGAGGGTGCCACGGAAGAGTTCGCTGAGCAGCATGCCGTCGAAGTGCGCATGATGCCCCCGCAGTACGACCGCGAACTCGTCGGGGGCGTAGCCGTGCAGAATCCATACTCCCCAAAGACGTTCCGGCAAGGGTGCCGCGGCCAGATCCGCCAGCGCGGCGCGCAGTCCGTCCAGCCGTGTCCCCGCGGCGACGGGCGTACGAAAGACATGGTCTGCGGCGGCGAACGGGGCCCCCGCCCCTCTGCCGGACCCACCTGGTGGTACTTCTGCGAGTTCCGGATAGCGGGCTACCGCAAGGTCCACCAGGAGACACATTTCCTCGTGGTCGGGCACGTCCCCCGTGATGCGGCTGACGCCCCCCACCGCGACCGATGTGCCCGGGTGCGCCGCTGCGTAGTCGAAGAAAGCTCCCCTGCATTCCCTGACGCCGGCCTGCCGCCCAGCTGTGGGCGCCGGATCCTGTCCGGCAGTGGCCCGACGAAGGGCATCTCGGAGACCCATCTCGATACCTTCCTGAAAGAGGACGAGGACGTGAACGCAAGAAATATGTGCTGGTCCGTCAGATATCGGTGTGCTCAAGGGCAATTGGGCCGAACGAGGTGTGCCAGAGAGCCGGCATCTGCCGCGCTCGGCGCCGGCAACACCCGGCACTAATTCAAAGGTCTAAAGAATCCGGGCGCGATGCCTGGCGAGTTTGCCGAGAGTGTCCAGGGAGTTTTCCGATCCGCTCAAAAGCGAGGAGCCGTCCCCGATGAAGCGTTCGCATATACCGATGTGCGCGGTGTACACCTCGTCCACGGCGTTCAGCAGATTCCGGCGGATTTTGCAGGAATCCCTGCATATTTCACTGTGCATTGCACCCCAGGCGCGCAATCGGGTGATGAGCACGCGGTGATCGGCCGACCAGAGTCCGGAGAACCCTTCGGTGGAATGCTGGGGCGGCGCCATGGAAGGCCGCACGATGCGCTCATACGTGGACCGGGAAAAGGAGGCGGTCAGGCGCATGGCGGCGGCACTCGCGTGCAGGAAGACGCGAGTGGCCTGAACTCCCGGCCCGCAGGAACGGGCGCGCGGTGCGGCCAGCGCGTCCTGCAAACCCACGATGGCCGCTTGGGTGAGCGTGAAGAACAGGCGGTGCCCGTGTATCCAGCGCTGCTGAGCGGCCGTATCGGGCGTCAGTCCCGGTTCCGCGACGGGAGCCAGGCAGACCGCATCCAGAGCCTGGTGGAGCGCCGGTTCGGCGGCGCCTTCAGGTAGCGAGGCCATTGCGCTCACCGTGGTGACCAGCGCCTCGGAAAGCAGCAGGGCCGGCGCACCGGAGACCCGGATGACACCGAAAAAGGAGTCGTAATCGGATTCCCGCGGGTCGGACAGCGGGCACCGGACCGAGCGAACCGGGCGACCTTCTCGAACGGATGAACGCCACAGCGACTCAAGTCGCTCTGGTAGCTGTTCCGGGTCAGGAAGCCGGAGTTCGACACGACGAGGATGCATAAGCGACATAATAGACAAAGCACAATAAAGCCGCTACTTTTCTGTTATGGGTGATGAGTTTGAAGAGGCGATAGAAACGGCCACCAGACAACTCGTCGCCCATTGGCGGGCATTGGCAGCCCGGGAGGTGCCGGTGACCCCACCGTGCGAACCCGGCTCGCTGCTCACCGCACTGCCGTCGGCGCCTCCCGAGCAAGCGGAGAGCCTCGGAGAGCTGCTGGCCGACACCTGGAAGCTCATCGTTCCGGGCCTGACCCATTGGCAGCATCCGGCATTCCTGGGCTACTTCCCGACCAGTAACTCCCCTTCGTCCGTGCTCGCCGAGTACGTCACCGCCGGGCTGGGCGTACAGGGCATGATGTGGTCGACATCGCCGGCGGCCACGGAGCTGGAGCAAGTGGTCACGGACTGGTTGGCCCAAGCCCTCGGCCTGCCGGAAGCCTTCCACCATTCGAGTGGCCGCGGCGGCGGAGTCATTCAGGACTCCGCCTCATCGGCGGTACTCGTGGCCACTGCGGCGGCCCTTCAACGGGCGTCGCAGGGGCGGTGGCGTACGGCCGGAACCGAGGGCCGTTACCGGATGTACTGCACGGAACGGGCCCACTCCTCCATCCCCAAGGGCGCCCGGCTCGCCGGCCTGGGCGAGCCGCAGCTCATCGCCACACTGCCGGGCACCGGCCGGATGGATCCCGACGCGCTCAGCGCACGCATCGACGTCGACCGTGCGGCCGGCTTCATCCCTGCCATCGTCGTCGCTACGATCGGCACCACCGATATCTGCGCCGTGGACCCCGTACCGGACATCGGGCAACTGTGCCGGCGGGAGGACGTGTGGCTGCACGTGGATGCCGCCTACGCGGGCTCCGCGACACTGTGCCCGGAATACCGGCACCTCATTGACGGCATCGCCTTCGCCGACTCCTACGCCGTCAACGCCCACAAGTGGATGCGTACGGGGACCCCGTGCGACGTCATGTGGACCTCCGACCGTGCCACACTCACCGACGCCATGAGCATCTCCCCCTCATACCTGCGGAACCCTGCGACCGACTCCGGCCGGGTCGTGGACTTCCGCGACTGGCAGGTACCCCTCGGCCGCCCTATGCGTGCCCTCAAACTCTGGTACGTGATGCGGGCCCACGGCGTAGAAGGCCTGCGCAAAGCCATCCGTCACGACATCCGCCTGGCGGCCCGGCTGGCCCGCCTCATCACGGCCGAGCCCGGGTTTCACCTGGAGGTGCACGAGCTGGGCCTGGTCGTCTTTCGTCGCGACACCGATGACAACACCCGTGACCTGCTTTCCCGCCTGCAATCCGACCCCACGCTCCTGTGCACCCCCACAAGCGTCAACGGCCGCCCCGCCGTCCGGGCCGCCTTCGGATCTCCGTACGTCGATGCCGACACGCTGCACTACGTCTGGAAACGGATCCGCACCCACGCCCAGTACCCGGAGAATCTCTCGGCCTCCCCTTCGTGACACGGCGGCATATGACGTCGTCTCAGCCCTCGCGATCACGCCGCAGAGACGCGCATCGGCGCGGTCAATCCGTCCCTCACGGCCATGGCGAACGCCCTACGGGTGGGCGACCACCTCGTGGACCGACTGAGCTGACCGCGGGTGTCGTTGGTCCGACCGGGCGGTGATGCTCGGCCGTGCGGACCAACAGCAGCTCGTGCGGGCCGCCGCTCCCCGCCGTCGGTGCTTCCGTGACCTTCGGACCCTGCCGAGCCGCAGTCCGGCGGACCGGTTCAGACAGTCGAGGAGGCAGTCGATCGTGAGTTCCACCGAGGGGGCACCGGCAGGCGTGGTCCCCGCTCAGCTGCTCAAGGGCCAGAAGGCGATGGTCACCGGCGCCAACTCCGGAATCGGCAGGGCCACGGCCATCGGTCTGGGCCGGGCAGGCGCCGATGTGGTCGTGAACTACGTGGCCGGCCGCGAAGAGGCCGAGAAAGTGGTCGAGGAGATCATGGCCTTCGGCGTGCGCGCCGCCGCGTACGAAGCGGACGTGTCGAACGAAGACCAGGTCGTGGCCATGGTGGACCGGATGGTCCAGGAGTTCGGGACGATCGACATCATGGTCGCCAACGCCGGGCTGCAGCGCGACGCCTCCTTCACTGAGATGACGCTCGCCCAGTGGCAGAAGGTGCTGGACGTCAACCTCACCGGGCAGTTCCTCTGCGCCCGGGAGGCGACCAGGGAGTTTCTGCGGCGCGGGGTCGTCCCGGAGGTGTCCCGCTCGGCCGGGAAGATCATCTGCATGAGCTCCGTCCATCAGGTCATCCCCTGGGCGGGGCACGCGAACTACGCCTCCTCCAAGGGCGGCGTCCAGATGCTGATGGCGACCCTTGCCCAGGAACTCGCGCCCCAGAAGATCCGCGTGAACGCGATCGCTCCGGGAGCCGTCAAGACGCCCATCAACCGCAGCGCGTGGGAGACTCCCGAGGCGCAGGAGGACCTGCTGCGGCTGATCCCGTACAAGCGCATCGGTGAGCCCGAGGACATCGCCCACGCGGCCGTCGCCCTCGCCTCCGACCTCATGGACTACGTCGTGGGTACCACGCTCTACGTGGACGGCGGGATGACCCTCTTCCCCGGCTTCGCCACCGGCGGCTGAGCTTCGTCCGACCTGTCCTCCCGAGCGGCAAGGGAACGTATGCACACCACGGTTCACCTGCTGGCGGACGCCCCGGCCCAGATGCTCCCGGCCAGATCCCTTATGGCCTTCACCCTCGCCTCCCACATCATGCTGGTGCCGCTGGGAGTGGCGCTGCCGCTCATCACCCTCGTCATGCATTCCCGCGGTCTGCGCCGGGGCGGTGGCGACGCCCTGCTGCTGGCGCGGCGCTGGTCGGCCGTGATGGCGGTGCAGTTCGCGATCGGTGTCGTCACCGGCACCGTCTTGTCCTTCGAGTTCGGCCTGCTCTGGCCGGGGCTGATGGGCAGATGGGGCGATGTCTTCGGCATCGGGTTCGGCGTCGAGGCCTGGGCGTTCTTCCTCGAAGCGGTGCTCATCGCCATCTACCTGTACGGCTGGCGCAGACTCAAACCGCGCACCCACTTCCTGCTCGGGCTGCCGCTGCCGGCCGCCGCGCTGCTCGGGGCCTTCGGCATTCTGGCCGCCAACTCGTGGATGAACACCCCGCGGGGCTTCTCGCTCGACTCCGGGGGCAACCCGGTCGACGTGGACGTCTGGAAGGCCGTCTTCACTCCGATGCTCGGGCCGCAGTACTGGCACTTCGTGGTGGCCATGCTGGTGACCGCGGGCTACGTCGTGGCGGGCATCTACGCCGTCGGATGGCTGCGCGGGCGCCGGGACCGCTACCACCGGCTCGGATTCACGATCCCCTTCGCGATCGCCGCGGTGGCCACTCCGGTGCAGTTCGTGCTGGGCGACTCCCTCACCCGGTCGGTGTTCCACAAGCAGCCTGTGAAGTTCGCGGCGATGGAGATCGTCTGGAAGACCGACACCCATGTGCCGGAGTACCTGTTCGGCCGACTGCACGCGGACGGATCCATCTCCGGCGGTATCAAGGTCCCGCAGCTGGACTCCATCCTGGCCGGGTCCCGCCCGGACACCGAGGTGATGGGGCTGACGTCCGTACCGGCGAGCGACAGGCCGACGGCCACTCAGGCCACGATCGCCCACTGGGCCTTCGACATCATGGTCGGGATCGGCTCCGTGCTCGTGCTCCTGGCAGTCTGGTACGGCCTGGTCTGGCTGCGCCATCGTCGGCTGCCCCGCTCCCTGTGGTTCTTCCGCGGCGCCGCCGGTGCCGGAGTCGCCTCCCTCGTTGCCGTCGAATGCGGCTGGATCACCACCGAGGTGGGACGCCAGCCCTGGATCGTCTACCAGAACATGCGTGTCGCCGAAGCGGTGACCTCGACCCGCTCCACCGCCCTGTGGATCATGTTCGGCCTGGTGATCGTGATGTACGTGCTCATCTTCGGATCGTTCCTCACCGTCCTGCTGAAGATGCGCACCCGCTGGCGCCAGGCCGACGAACAAGCAGGTGGGCGGCCGGGGGAGGCACCGGAAGCAGTCACCCCCTACGGCCCTCGCCCCCCGGCCGCGGCCGGTGACGCCCCGGCCTCCGGCGGCAGCGGTTCCACACCGGCCGGAGACGGCCGGTCGTGATCGCCGGCCTCGTCGCCTTCGTGCTGCTGGTCGCCGTGGCCGCCTACGCCTGCGCCGGGGGCACCGACTACGGGGCGGGCTTCTGGGACCTGACGGCCGGCGGAGCCGAGCGCGGCAAGCGCCCCCGATGGCTGATCGACCACGCCATGGCTCCGGTCTGGGAGATCAACAACGTCTGGCTGGTTTTCGTCCTCGTCCTCATGTGGACCGGATTCCCCGTGCTGTTCCAGACCGTGTTCACCGCGATGTGGCTGCCCCTGGCGCTGGCCGTCCTCGGCATGGTCCTGCGCGGCGCCGGATTCGCACTGCGCAAACCCATCCGCCGCCTGGCCCGACGCCGCGTCTACGGCGCCGTGTTCGCCATCGCCTCCCTGCTCACCCCGTTCTTCCTCGGCGCTGCCGTCGGTGGCATCGCCTCCGGCCGGGTCGCGCCGGGTACCGAAGCCTCGGCGGACGCCTGGTCCAACCCCACCTCCGTCCTCTTCGGGCTGCTCACCGTCGCCGCGACCGCGTTTCTCGGCGCCGTGTTCCTGACCGCCGACGCCGCGCGCTTCGATGCGCCCGACCTCGTCGCCTACTTCCGGCGCCGCGCCCTCGCCAGCCTGGTCGTCGTGGCTCTGCTGGCCGTGGCCACGCTCGTCGTCACCCACCGCGACGCCCCCCACGTAGCGCGCGGACTCACCCACGGTGCAGGCCTCGTTCTGACCATCGTGTCCGCGGTGTTCCTCGTCGCCACCGGACTGCTCCTGCTGCGGGACCAGGCCCGCCGGGCCCGCTTCAGCGCCGTCGGCGTCGTGGGCGGGGCCGTGTTCGCCTGGGGCCTCGCCCAGCGTCCCTACCTCATCCCTCCATCCCTGACCGTGGCGGACGCCGCAGGTGATCCCACGACGCTGGCCTGGCTGTCGTGGGTCAGCCTTGGCGGCCTGCTGCTCGTCGGCCCGGCCGTCTTCCTCCTCTACTGGCTGGACACCCATGGCGAGCTGGAACCCCTCACCGACGCCGAGCTGCAGCGGAGCCGACCCACACCGGGTGACACCGCCGACGGCGACTGACCTCCTGGGCCCGGCGCTGTGAGCGAGAGCGAGTGAGGGCATCCAGGGCACCCCGGTCGTCCCTGGCCCAGGCGGCGTACGAGACCAGGCGCCGTGCAGCACGTCGAACTCTGCCGCGGGCAGCCTTGACGGTCGTGCCGGACGGGCATGCGTGTCCATGGCTCAGCGCCGGTCCTCCGCGTCGAGTGCCTCGTCGAGGGTGATGGCGGCCATGATCAGGGATAGATGGGTGAACGCCTGGGGGAAGTTGCCCAGTTGCTCCCCGCTCGGACCGATCTCCTCGGCGAACAGCCCGACGTGGTTGGCGTAGGTCTGCATCTTCTCGAAGGTGTAGCGGGCCTGGGACAGCCGCCCCGCCCGGGCCAGTGCGTCGACGTAGAGGAAGGTGCACAGACTGAAGGTGCCCTCCGAGCCGCGCAGGCCGTCCGGCGATGCCGCCGGGTCGTAGCGGTAGACAAGGCTGTCGGAGACGAGCTTGCGGTCCATCGCGTCGAGCGTGGAGAGCCAGGCACTGTCCCGAGGAGCGATGAACCCGACCCTGGGCATGAGCAGCAGCGAGGCGTCCAGGACCTCGCCGTCGTAGTGCTGGACGAAGGCGCGCTCCTTTTCGCTCCAGCCGCGTTCCATGATCTGCTCGAAGACGGCGTCCCGCGCCTTGCGCCACCGCTCCAGGTCAGCGGGCCTGCGGAAGGACTCGGCCAGGCGCAGCCCCTGGTCGAGGGCGACCCACGACATCACCCGGCTGTAGGTGAAGTCCTGGCGGCCGCCGCGGGTCTCCCAGATACCCTCGTCCGGGCGGTCCCAGGCGTCGGCGAACCAGTCCAGGGTCCTGGCCAGCGCTTGCCATCCCTCGAAACTGGCCTGCTGCGCGATCTCGGCACCCTGGGACACCGCATAGAGGGCCTCGCCGTAGATGTCCAACTGGAGCTGGTCGGCGGCGCCGTTGCCGATGCGGACGGGGGAGGAGCCGCGGTAGCCCTCGAAGTGTTCGAGTGTCTCCTCCGGCAGGTCCGGGTCGCCGTCGATCCGGTACATCGTCTGGAGCGGCTCTTCCTCCTTGCCCGCGCGCTCGCGCAGTCTGTCCACCAGCCAGTGGACGAAGGCGGTGGCCTCCTCGACGAAGCCGAGGTCCAGCATGGCCCGTACGGACAGCGAGCCGTCGCGTACCCAGGTGAACCGGTAGTCCCAGTTCCGCTCCCCGCCGACCTGCTCGGGCAGACCCGTGGTGGCCGCCGCGATCAGGGCGCCGGTGGGGGCGTAGGTGAGGAGTTTGAGGGTGATGGCCGACCGGTGTACCCGCTCGGGCCACCGTCCCCGGTAGTGGGACTGACGCAGCCAGTGCCGCCAGAACAGGGCGACTTCCTCGAACTGCCCGCTGAGCCCGTCGACCGTGGGGGGTGCGGGCGCCTCGCCGCCGGACGCACAGACGGTGAACACGGCGCCGCCGGACTCGCCGGCGCGCAGCGTCACCTTTCCGCGTACATCCTGGCCGTCCCGCTCCAGCGGGAAAGTGGCCTGCAGGTGCCCGTCGATCCCGGGGGCCCGGAACAGAGCGCCGTTCTCGCCGAGTTCGAGTTCGAGCTCGTGCTCGGTCCGGCCGTAGTCGAAGCGCGGCCGGCATTCAAGAGTGAAGTCGACGGTCCCCCGCACGGCACGGATGCCGCGGACCAGGGTGTGCCGGTCGGTGGCGGTGCGGGTCCGGTCCGGGGGCATGAAGTCGACCACCTCGCCCACTCCGTCCGGCGACAGGAACCGGGTGACGAGGATGGCCGTGTCGGGGTAGTAGAGCTGCTTGCAGGTGACGTCGGGATGCTCGGGGGCCAGCAGCATGTACCCGCCGCGGTCGTGGTCGAGCAGGGCGGCGAAGATGCTGGGCGAATCGAACCTGGGGGCGGCGAACCAGTCGACGACACCTTGCGACGAGACGAGCGCAGCGGTCTGCAGGTCGCCCACCAGGCCGTGTTCGGCGATGGGAGGGTAGCGGTCCATTGCAGCTCCGAAGTCTCGGAAAGCCCCCTAAGTCCACTATCCGGCACCTCCATCACTCCTGCCACGCCCCAACTCGGGGCACGGGCACGGCAGCGCCTCGATGCCGCCGCCGGCCAAGCGGATGTTGGGCGTGCTGACACTCAGGTTCCAGCGGGCTGTCCGGCGGTGAGGGAGGCGCCGGCGCGCATTGCTCTTGCCCTCGGCTGCCGCGTTCACCGTCAGCTCTGCTCGATGTGCAGATGGATGGGACCTCGCAGGATGGGGCTGGGCCGGTAGGGCGGCGGGTCGGCGACCAGCCTGGGTCGGTCCAGGCGACGTACCAGCGCGTTCAGCGCGATCTGGGTCTCCAGCCGGGCCAGCGGTCCGCCGAAGCACAGGTGGATGCCGCTGCCGAACCCCAGGTGCTGGTTGTCCTGCCGATCGGGGTCGAAGCGGTCGGGATCGTCGAAGCGGTCCGGATCCCGGCTGCCCGAGGCGAGCATGAGCATGATCTGCGAGCCCTTGGGGATGGTGGTGTCGGCGACGGTGATGTCGCTGTATGCCGCCCGCCACGGAATGATGTGCACGGGGGGTTCGTAGCGCAGCAGTTCCTCGACCAGTCGCACGATCAGGTGCGGTTCGTCGCGCAGCCGCTGCAGCACCTGCGGGTGGCGCAGCAGGGTCAGCATGCCGTTGGTGATGAGGTTGACGGTGGTCTCATGGCCGGCGATGAGCAGCAGGTTGGCGGTGCTGACGATTTCGTCGTCGGTCATCCGCCCGTCGGGCCCGTCATCGTTGGCCAACCGGGTCAGCAGGTCGTCGCCTGGCCGGTCGTGGCGGTGTGCCAGCAGCCCGCCGAGGTACTGGCGCAGGTCTTTCCCGGCCTGCACGCCGTTGTCCAGTTTCTCCTTCGGGTCGGTCTTGGGGTCGTAGTCGAGCGAGTCGACGATGGCGTTCACCCACACGTGGAACCGCGGTTCGTCCTCGCGTGGCACGCCGAGCAGGTGGCAGATCACGGTGACGGGGAACGGGTAGGCGAAGTCGTCGACGATGTCGATCCGCTCTTTGCCCGCGAAATCGTCGATCAAGCCGCTGACGATGGCGGTCAGGTCCGGTTCCGTATCGGTCACCAGCCCCGGGGTTTTCGGGGGGCCGAAGTGGCGCATCGCCAGGCGCCGCAGACGGTCGTGCTCGGGCGGGTCGAGGTTGATGAACGACGGCGCGGCACGTCCCTCGGTCGCGGGCATCGGCCGCGACAGGTTGCGGACGTCGGAGCTCAGATGCGGGTTGTGCAGGAGGTCGGTGAGCTCGCGGTAGGTGCTGATGACGTAACTGCCGTCCTCCTGCAGGGCCACTGGGGTTTTGCGCAGTTCGGCGTACAGCGGGTACGGGTCGGCTCGGGCGGAGTAGTCGAGGATCCGGTGCAGGATGTCGGGCGTCTCGGCCGTGGTCATATCGCTTCCTTCCTACCGGTGCTGCCACGCAGCTGTGACGCGCCGCTCTCCCGGGTCATGGCCGGTGACGACCACCGTGGCGCCCGTGCTGAGCAGGACGGGGCCGGGGAAGTCGACGGGCACCGGTTTCGCGTCGGCCGGCTGGTCGGGCGCGGGGCAGGGCGGCGGGAAGGGCGCGGCCGTCTCGATCAGCTGCCGGTAGTGGTCCAGCCACTTCGCGTTGTTGAAGCTGACCGCCGCGGTGACGCGGCCCTGGTAGCCATATGCGGCGACGAAGCGGTGGTCGGACACCGATCCCTGGGTGACGACGACCTCGTCGGCGAAGGTCGGCACACCGACGGACTTGATGTTGACGCCGAACTGGATCGACCAGAACACCGGGATGGACAGGTGCGGCCAGCGGTCCGCCTGGGCGCTGACCATGTTGTGCGCCGCGACCTCGGCCTGCTCCACGGCGTTGGCCCAGTGCTCCAGCGAGATGAGCCGGTACTCGTAGATCGGGTTCGGACAGCGCGCCACGTCTCCGGCGACGAAGATGTCGTCAGTGACCAGGCCGTTGAGGTCGAGGGCGCGGCACCCCGTGTCGCAGGCGATTCCCCATACGCCCGCCGCCAGCCCCGAGTCCCGCAGCCAGTCGGTGTTGCGGATGCCGCCGAGCGCCACCACCGCCACGTCGGCGTCGACGGTGCTGCCGTCGGAGAAGTGAGCACGGCGAAAATGCCCCTGCGCATCACCCTCCAGCTGGGTGACCTTGACACCGCAACGCAGGTCGACGCCGTGGGCGCGCTGCATGTCCGCCGCGACCTGGCCGATCATGGCGCCGAGCGCCCCGACCAGCGGGGCCGGCGCGAGCTCGGCGACGGTCACCGGGATGTTGCGCTCGCGGCAGATGGAGGCGATCTCGGAGCCGGTGAAGCCCGCGCCGATGACCAGTACACGGGAGGGCCCGGCGGCGAGAGCTCGCTGCAGGCCGTCGGCGTGCTCACGGGTGCGCAGGACGAACACTCCGTCCAGGTCCGCCTCGGTCTCGACGAACCAGGGCCGGGCCCGTACCCCGGTGGAGATCAGCACTCGGTCGAAGGGAACCTCGCGGCCGTCGGCGAGATGCACGTGGTTGGTCGCCAGGTCCAGCCCGTCGGCGGGCACGCCCAGCAGCCACTCCGCATCGATGTCACGACGTCGCGGCAGCGTGGTGCCCCCGGCCGGCACCCACCCGGTCAGCACCTGCTTGGACAGCGGGGGCCGGTCATAAGGCTCGCCCACCTCGTCACCGATCATGGTCAGCGACCCGGTGAAACCTTCCGCGCGCAGAGCCTCCGCGGCCCGCAGCCCCGCCAGCGACGCCCCGACGATCACGATGCGGCCGTCGCGCTTGAACGCTTGCAGGGTGTCAGCGCTGCTCATGACGGCGGCGCCTCCACCGGTGCGTCCCGCTCCTCCAGCTGGTCGACCAGAATGGCCTGAAGCGGGCAGGCCGCCGCGGCGCGCAGCACCTGTTCGCGCTGGGCGTCGTCGGGATTCGGGTTGTACATCAGCGCTTCCTCGCCGTGCATCCGGAAAGCGTCCGGAGCCAGGAACGCACACTGCGCATACCCCTGACACCGGGAAAGATCAACGACAACTTTCATCCCGAACTCCATTGCAGGGACTGTGCAAAACTGCGGGCCCTGAGGCGGCACTACTACGGCGCCCAAAGCGCGAGGCACGCCTTCGAGGAAGGGATTCGGCAGCCGCTCACCCCTGCAGAGGGAAGGGTGCACCACGCTCGCCAAAGGTCTCCGCAGGAAGAATTGATCATTGCGAATGAGGTCCCGGCGTCTGCAAAACCGCCTGGAGAACCTGACCTTGTCGTCAAAAGCGTATCCCGCGCCCACGTCGTCCGCACCCTGGGACAGACGGTTTTTCAGTCGGTGACTCTGCGGTAGCTGATGAGGGCTGCGGCTATGCCGACGAAGGCGAGGAAGTGCTCTGCCTTGCGCTCGTAGCGGTGTTGCAGGCGGCGGTATCCGGTTGACGTGGCGCTGGAGGACGCCCCGGAACCGGCAGGCGAGCGGGGGCGGGAGTCGGCCGGCGAGGGCGAGAACTAGGATCGCCTCTCATGCGGATCGTCCGGATCATGCTCCTGGTGGTGGGAGCGATTGTCGCGCCCTTCGCCGGGTTTGTTCTCGGCGCGATGGCTGCCGCCATCCTCGCAAGGCAGCTGACCGGTGACCCGGCCACCGTGGACACGGCGATCCCGCTGGTGGGCATCGGCGGAGCTGCTGCCGCCGTCATCGGCTGGACCAGGCTGCTGCGCCTCGCGCACTACCGGCACCTGCGACGGTTGCGCCGCTCCGGCCCGGCCACGCAGGGGAGGGTCGTCGCGGCGCGCACCTCGTTTGCCAAGAACCCGCGGGGCCCGGGCCACTGGACGGTGCGGCTCGAGGTGGCCTGGACGGATCCCGGCAACGGACGCACACACGAGGCGAGCAAGGCTTTTCGGTTCTCCGAGCGGGACGGGGAGGGAGCTCGTGACTTCCAGCGTCGCCACCGCGCCGAGTCGGCGATCGGCGTGCTGCCCGGTCGGCGGCGTGGGTTCTTGCTCGACGTCCCGGAGCTGCCGGCCTGGTGGGATCGCCGCTAGCACCCGTTCCAGCCTGTCCGGTCAGCACACCTGGAAGCCGCTGGAGCCGGCCTCGTCGGCTGCAGCCGCTCGGCCGTCAGGAACTGGGCGAAACGGCACGCGAACGTCCCGAAAATCGCGCTGCTGACGGGAATCGGCGACAGGCGCATGAAGTACATCCCGCCCCCCGAGTTCCTCGACCTCGCCCACAGCAGCCGAACAAGTAACACGACGGAACCCGCCCCGCAGCACCCCTTCGTCCCGCGGTCCTCCTACGAGTGGACGATCGGTGATCTGGCGACGCTGTGACGGGGGATACGGAGCGGGGGTGGGGGCGTGGATAGGCTCCGTGTCCATGACATTCGCGGGATCTGGCGATGATCGGGGAAGCCTGCTCGGGCAAGGCGGCGGTCCGGCCGCTCGCCGCCGGGGCGGTCCGGGCGGGTACGCACTCGGGGCCCTCGGCCTCCTTCTAGCCTTCGCCTTTTGCTACTACGGCGCGACCAACGCGGCCGTCGCCACCGGGCTCGCAGGCACCCACGGCACGCTGACCGTGACCGCGTGCCAGAAGCGTTCGGGCGGAGCCCACTCCGGGCCGTCGCGAGACTGCCAGGGGATCTTCCGACCGGACGGTGACCGAGGGCCGGACGGCGACCGGGCCGGCGATCAGCGGGGTGGCGAGGACAGCGGCGGACGGGACTCGCGGGCGCATATCGCGTCATGGACGGCGCGGCCGGGTGACGTCATCGAGGTCCGGCAGGGCACCGGCGAGTATCTGCGCCCCGGCCACAGCTCGCCCTGGGGGTTTCTCGCCTTCGCCTTCGCCGGGCTGCTGCTGGCCTCCGCCATGCTGCCCGTCGCCGTCTGTGGAACCGGGCCGCGGCGGGCGCTCAGGAAGGGCCGCAGTCTCCTGACCGAGGTGCGCGGGACGTGGACAGGAAGAATCTCGAAGTGGCTGGCGATCAGCGGCGCCATTTGTTTGGCGGCTGACATCCTTCTTGCCGTTATCCGCCCATAAGACATATGAGCCGGAATCGCCATGTGCCGGTCGTGGTAGGGGAGTTGGACGCCATAGCGAGGCAAGGGTGGACTGATGTCCTTGGAGAGACCCCCTGAGCCTCAAGCAAGGGCATGCGTGGACCCGTAGTGGACGCACAGTGGACGGAAGGACCCGGAACGATCAGGAAAGGGTCGCGGAAGTCAGGACAGGGAACCGGCTCTGACCTGCGGCAACGGGAAAGCCGAGGCGGGCTGTACGTGGCGGCAGCTCCCGCCCGTCTTCGGCCCGTGCCGGCAACGAGGTCTAAAAGCGGGAGATGTCTTCTGAGAACTGCATTGTGCGAATATCCGGGGCCACAGACGCTACTGGCGCGTCACAGATCCGTCGGTCCGGAACGCGCTTCCGTTGCGCGGACCGAGGCTGGCTGTGACATCCACCCTCGGTGACGCTTCGGCTATCGAGAACTCCATGCTCGCCTCGGTGAGCCTGATCCTCGCCCCGTTCCTGGAATCCGGCTCCGAGCAGGCCCTGACCATCGGTGTGGGTCAGGCTGTCGTGAGTTGGCGGTCGGGGAGGGCGGGGCCCGGCGCCGCGCACTGCCGCACCGCCATGAGTGGGCGGACGGAGTTCCGCGTCAGCCCCGGCCGAGGACGCAGAACTCGTTGCCCGCCGGGTCGGCCAGGACGACCCAGGAGACGTCACCCTGACCCACGTCGGCCCGTATTGCGCCCAGGCCTTCGAGCCGGGCGACCTCCCTCGCCTGATCCTCGACGGGGTCGGACATCAGGTCGAGATGGACGCGGTTGCATACGACCTCGTCGTCGGGCGTGCGGCGGAACTCCAGGTACGGCCCGACGCCCTTGACGGAGCGCAGCAGGGCGCGGTCGTCGGTCAGCTCGTGGACGGTCCAGTCGATCGCCTCGCCCCAGAACCGGACCATGGCCCGCGGGTCGGCGCAGTCGACGACCACGGCGGCTATCGGCCCGGTGTCCCGGTAGAGCTCCCGGGGCTCCAGGACGCTGAACACGTTGCCTTCCGGGTCGGCCATCACCGTCCACGGCGCGTCGCCCTGGCCCACATCGGCGGGCGTCGCCCCGAGCTCCTTCAGACGTGCGACCAACTCCGCCTGATGGGCGTCGGAGGTGGTGGCGAGCTCGATGTGCACGCGGTACTTCACCGTCTCCGGGTCCGGGACGCGGACGAGATCGATGCAGACGGCGGACGGGTCCGGCCAGTCGAAGCCCACGGGTACCAGGTTGGTGACGCCGGGCCCTTCGCTGGAAACACCCCAGCCGAGCACCTCCGCCCAGAACTGGCCGAGTGCCGAGTCGTCCCGGGCCTTGAAGTTCACCTGAACAAGTTGCAGCGTCATGCCGCATACCCTAGGTGATCCCCCACCGGGCAGGCGTGCGAATATTCAGGCTCTCCTGCTGCATATATGGCTCAGGCGATTGCGAGTTGGCGGCCGGGGAGGGCGGGCTTGTCTCCGGCGAGGGTGAGCATGACGTGGGGATCGGTGGCGGCGATCCAGGCCGGCCTGGCCGCCTGGCGGTCGGTGAGATCGCTGGCGTTCTTCCACAGAACCAGGCCCCGCTCACGGCTCGCCACGAACCGTTCGACGATCGCTCCGACGGTGCGCCATGAGGTCCGCATCAGCCCGAACCGGGCACGGGCATCTGCTTGAGGCCACTGCGCACCGCATTCCGAAACGATCAGCTAGGCCTGGGCGGTTCCAAGGGCGTTGCGCAGGAACGCCGTTGCCTGGTCGATGGCTCCGCGGGCGGCTTTGGAGTGACTCAGCGAGTTGAGCATCATGAAGTCGTGGACCGTGCCGTCGTAGCGCACCGTGGTCACCGGAACGTCGGCTGCTCGGAGCTTGGCGGCGTACGCCTCGCCCTCATCGCGCAGCACGTCGGCCTCGTCGACGATCAGCAGTGCGGGCGGCAGGCCGGAGAGCTGCTCGACGGTGGCGTGGTTGGGAGACGCGGTGATCTCCGCGCGTTGGTTCGGGTCGGTCGTGTAGGCGTCCCAGAACCATTCCATCAGCTTGCGGCTCAGGTAGTAGCCGGTGGCGAATTGGTCGTAGGAACCGGTGTTCATGGCCGCATCCGTGACCGGGTAGTACATCGACTGCTGTACGAAATTGACGTCACCGCGCTCCTTGGCCATGAGGGCGAGTGCGGCGGTCATGTTCCCGCCGACCGATTCCCCGGCCACTGCCATGCGCTGTGCATCCAGCCCCTTGAACGCCCCCTCGCGGACGATCCACTGCGCGGTGGCGTAGCCCTGCTCGATGGCCACGGGATAGTGCGCCTCGGGCGACGGCGTGTACTCCACGAAGGCCACCGCCGCACGGGCACCGACCGCCAACTCGCGCACCAGGCGGTCGTGGGTACCGGCATTGCCCAGCACCCAGCCACCGCCGTGCATGTACAATACGACGGGCAGCGTTCCGGTGGCGCCCTTCGGCTTGACGATGCGTACCCGCACATCGCCCGCCGCTGCCGGAACCGAAACCCACTCCTCGTCGACCGGCAGCTTGTCGACCGGCGCGGCCTGGAGGTCGTCGAGCACCTTGCGCGCTGAGGTCGGATCCAGCTCGTACAGGAACGGATGGTGCGAGGTTGCGTCGGCGAGCTCCTGTGCCTCGGGCTCGAGGACGATGGAGGCGGTTTGACCAGCCATGGGAATGCTCCCTGGGAAATCCGCGAAGCGCATCATAGAGAGCGCGGGGCGCTGGGGAGCGCCGCGCTGCGCTCGGGCTGTGGGGCGGTCGGCAGAGCCTCCGCCTTTGTTCAAGCCCCTGATGGGCATATTTGTCCATTGTAATTGCCCGTCCTCCGCAGATGCATTCCAAGGAACCGCCTAATCCGTTCGCCGGGAGCGAGACGCGTTCTGCGGTCTTTTGCCGCAGACGGCGCCACGCACGTCGAAGGACGCGCACGCGTTGCCATTTCACCCTCAGGAGCGGAAAGCCGCATGCTCGCTCCGGGGCACTGGGGCGACGCCCCACAGCTCATCGCGGTCAGTCCCGGTTTGTCAGTGGCGGGTCAAATGCCTGGGCGGGGAGCTCGTAGGTGCCGGCGCCGGGCCAGCTCTTCGTCGTCGACCAGAGTGAGCATGGGCTGACCCGGTGCGCACATCATGGTGACGAGGAAGCGACTCCGAGAGTCCGTCCGGTTGTTTCCGTCCTGGTAGTGGATGACATCGCCGCCCGGCTCCCAGAACGTCTCCCCGGCCTTGATCACCCGCTCCGGCTCACCTTCCAGCTCGAAGAGCATCTCCCCCTCGAGCATGTAGCCGAAGGCAGGTCCCGAGTGCCGGTGCGGAGGGGTGCCGGGATCGCCGGGAGGGAACTCGACGAGAACCGTCATCGCCTCCGCCCCCTCCGGAACGAACGGCGGTTTCGCCGACTGCAGCACGGTGAGTGCCGTCTTCCATGCTTCCGAGCGCGGTTGACTCCCGGCGCTGCCTGCCACCTGTTCGTTGTTCGCCATGGCGAGGTCTCCAGCGGTGGGCCGGCCGGGTCAGGTGAGCCAGTCGGTGTAGTGGGTGGGGGCGATGCGTGCGTCGCCCTTGGTGGTGAGCACATCGCCGTCGACGGCGGCGAACATGCCGGCGGTGTCGTCGGTGATGACCGTGCGGCCGTCGGGACGGGCGTTCAGGGTGATTCGGCCGAGTTCGTCGAGGGGATGAACGTCGGGCCCGCCGACGTTGAGGGTTCCGTTCAAAGGGGTACCGGCGGCGACTTCGGCGACGGTGTCGGAGACGTCCTGGGCGGCGATCGGCTGGAGTGGGGTGGTGGGTAGGCGGACGGTGTCGCCCTCGGTGGTCCAGGACATGAAGGCGTCGATGAACTCCATGAACTGGGTGGCGTGGACGATCGAATAGGGGATCGGCCCGGCCTTGAGGATGTCTTCCTGCAAGACCTTGGCGCGGTAATAGGCGAGGTCGGGCACCTGGTCCGCGCCGACGATCGAGAGGATGACGAAGTGCCCCACCCCGCCCTTGTGGCCGGCGGCCAGGAGGTTGTCCATCGAGGTCTGGAAGAAGGCCGGAGAGGCGTCGTCGAAGGTCGGGGAATTCGTCAGATTGACGATGCCGTCCGCTCCGGCCACCGCCTCCTCCACGCCCTGGCCGGTGATCACGTCGACACCTGTGGTCTGCGAGTGCGGCACGGCCTCGTGCCCGGCGGCGTTCAACTTCTTCACGACCTGCGACCCGATCAGACCGGTACCGCCGATGACTGCGAACTTCATGGGTCACCTTTCGTCGCGCACCGATAGGTCATGCGTCCAGATTGCGGCGATGCAGTGCACGGCGCACGCTGGGCCGTGCACTGCTGGCATGCTGGTGGATCTGCTTGCGGGTGTTTGTGCTGATGGATGGGCAGTTATGGGCTGTGTCCGCATCGTGTGTAGTGACTGATGCGGGCTTGGTGCTCGCGTCTGCGGCGCCAGTGTGACCAGTGCAGGATGTGGTCGACGGGTGCGGGTTGGCGGTCGGCGAGTCGGGTGACCAGGCGTCTGATCTCGGCGAGGCTGAGGTGGATGAACTCTGCCCGAGCCGGGCGGCGTCGCGGGCGTTGGCGGCTTTGCCCCCGCCGCAGCCGCACCGCTGCCGGCGCCGGCAGGGCCGCTTCCTACCTGTCGTCCTTGTCCCGGCCGTCTTCGAAGACGAAGAGTGGCTTGGCGTGATGTGCGGGTGTTTCGGCGAGCGCGATGGCTTCAGTGAAGCGTTCGAGCGGGAACGGCCGGCCCTGGGGGATGCTCAGCACTTCATCAGCGACGAGACTGCGGACCTGGGACAGCGCGTGCAGCGCATCCTCCGGTGAGGCGGTGCCGAACCAGCGGTTCAGCCAGAAGCCACGGACCACTTTGGTCTCGTAGATTACCGAGCGTGCCTGCAGCGGGATCGTCAGCGCTGCCGGATCAGTCTGCCGGTGGGTGGAGAGCGCGCCGTAGACCACGACCTCTCCCCCCGGAGCCAATGCCTGGGACACCTGGGCACCTACGGGTCCCGCGACACAGTTGATGGCCTTGCGCACGCCGGCCGGTCCTGCTGTCTCAGTCACACGCTGCAACAGATCCTCGTCCTCGGTGCAGATGACCTCGTCACCACCAAACGCTTTGATCTCCTCAACGGCACCGCGTCGCCGCACGACATTGATCGTGCGAATACCCAGATGCCTGGACAGCTGGATCACGAGCCGGCCGACGGTGGAGCCCGCGGCCGTCTGCAACAACCATTCACCCGGCCGTACGTCGAGTTCGCGAGTCACGAGGAGCAGCGCGGTCAACGGGTTGACGGCGAGTTGACAGGCGCTGGAGTCGCTCAGATGGTCGGGGACCGGCAAGAGCCTTCGCGTATCGGCAACAAGGTATTCCTGCCAAGTTCCGGCCACATGGGGCCCGGGTACCGCCGGTACGGCAGCGACCACCACACGCTCGCCGACCTTGAGCCCCTCGGTATCCGGACTCAGGGCCTCAATACGGCCCACGCATTCCATGTGACCCCCGACAGCGGGAAACTCGGGGGAGAAACCGTAACGGCCGCGCAGCACGTGCAGATCACTGGCGTGGATCGGAGTTGCCTTCACGCGGATCAATGCCTGACCGGCTTCCGGCGTGGGAACAGGCCGGGATTCCAGCCGCAGGACATCGGTAGGCTCGCCGACCTTTCCGGCTACGAGCGCGCGCATGGATTGGGGCATGAGTGACCTTTGGTCTCTCAGCGCCCGACAGACTCGGCGGGTGATTTGGCCGCCATTTCACGCTACGTCCGGCCCCGGAAAGATTCCCGGCGGCGGACGATGCAGAGTGACGCGAATGCCCGCTGCGCCTCAGGAGGCGGCCGCGGGGTGCGGTACCGGGTTTCCGAGTCCGGAGGGCTCCAGCTCAACCACGACGATGCCCGCTCCCATCCCGTCCGCCATATACAGGCCGGCGCCGGCAGGGGAGGCACCCGCGAAGTCGTCGTTGTGGTCCAGTCCCCATTCCACGGCGGCGTCCAGCCAGGGTCAGGACCGTGAGAGTTCGTGGGTATGGCCTGTTCGTCCTCGACCTCTCCGCCGAAGAAGTTGAAGTGGCCGCCGGGGGAGGTCAGCGGTGTTGCCGCCGACAGGATGCGCGGCCCTGGCAGGACCCCTGAGGCGATGGAATCGCGCAGGCGGATGGCGAGGCCATTGCGGTCACCCAGGTCCCGAACGGTCGTGACGCCGCTGAGGACCAGTTGCTCAGCGCGCTCGGCCATGCCCTCCAGCACACGCCCGGCAGCACGGTGCCGTCCGGAAAGGACAAGGTGTGGAGTGCGTGGGGTGTGAGCTGCTCGAGTTCCTCGCGCGGGCCGACCGCGGCGATCTGGGCCCCGCGGACGAGAAGGGCGCCATCAGTATCGCTGGTGCCGTTGGCCGCGAGGTGGTCGTGGAGGTTGAGGGTGACTTGGCCGCCGCGGGCATGGGCGGGGACCTCGAGGCGGACCACATCGTGGAGTTCATCCCGGTGTGGGAGACGAAAGCCTCGGCATGCAGTACACGGCTGTCTGCGGGAAGTACGCCGGGCGATGACGGATCAGCCGCCGACGGCCTTGGCCCAGTTCTCACGGACGGTGCGCAGCGCCTTGTTCAGCTGGGCCTCGGTCGGGAACTGCGGTGTGCCCTCGACCGTCGGCAGCCGTGAGGCCAGGGCCTTGTTGAGGGTGCCGTTCTTCGCCATGGCCGCCATCAGCACCGGGCGGGCGTAGTCCACGAGGCGCAGGTTCTGGGCTTCCGGACTGAAGAGGTACTCCTGCCACAGTCGCGCCGCGGCCGGGTGAGGGGCGTCCTTGTTGATCGCTTGCGCGTAGTACTGCGAGAAGCTGCCGTCGAAGGGAATGGAGACCTTCCAGTGCACGCCCGTCCCGCGGAGCTGGTCGATGTGCTCCAGGCTGAGGTAGTCCCATTCGATGCTGATCGGAGTCTTGCCCTTGGCGATCGCGGCCGGGTTGGGGTCGGCCCGGTTGTAGTTGCCGACCTTGTCGAGCCGGGCGAAGAAGTCGATGCCAGGCTGGATGTCGTCGAACGACCCCCCGTTGGCGAGTGCCGCCGCGTATACGGCGGCGAAGGCCGACCCCGCGACCGTGGGTTCGCCGTGGATCGAGACCAGGCCCTTGTACTCCGGCTGGAGCAGATCCCCGAAGGACTCGGGGCAGGTCCGGACGCGGGTGGCGTCGCAGCCGATGGAGACATAACCGCCGTAGTTGTTGTACCAGCGAGCCCTGGGGTCCTTCTGCTCCGGTGGGATCTGGTCGAACTGCGCGACCCGGTAGGGGGCCAGCAAGTGCTGCCGCGCCGCGGACTGGGCGAAGGAATCCCCGAGGTCGAGCACGTCGGGGGCGCGCTCCTGGCCCCGGTAGCGCTTCATGGCATCGATCTCCTGCTGGCTGTGGCCGTTCGGATTGTCGACGACGACCTTGATGCGGTACCTCTTCTCGAAGCCGTCGATCAGCGCGCCGTAGCTGGCCCACTGGCGCGGTAGCGCGATCGTGTTCAGCCTGCCCTCGTGCTTCGCTGCCTTGATCAGTGCCGCCGTCCCGCCCACCTCCGCGACGGACCCGGCCCGGGAGGGCTCGACCGGCCGGGTGGTTCTCCCGTTCTGGCAGGCACCGAGACCGAACGCAGCAAGGCCGATACAGCAGAGGAGGGCGCCTGCGCGGACCCGGTGATGTGTAGCCACGACGCCTCCAGCAGGGCCAAGTGGGGAGCGGTCCGCCGGGCGGGTCGCGGACGCTGACCAGGGCACCAGGACACGGTGCGGTCGTACGGCTCGCGCAGCGGCCCGGCCGCCAAGGACAGCGCAGCCCGGAGGCGGGGCGGAACGCCGACGGGGCATCGCAGGCTCGCCGAGCAGGCGCCTCGGCACTCGCGCAGGACCGCCGACGTCTTGGCACGCGGGCGTTCCTGGCGCCACCCTGCCGCGACGTGTCACTGCCTGAAGCTTCTCTCTGTGGCAATAGTCCAAACCAGCGTACTCCGCCCCCTTGCGCGCCTCCGCCAGGACGGTGATCCGGCCAGGTCATAGGGCGAGTAGGCGCCACGCGCGCATGCAGGCACCACGCTCGTCCCGGGCGCGGGCGCCACGCGACGGCCTCACCACCCTCCACGGTGTTCCCAATGGCTGAGGAGGTCCTCGCTCGGCTCCTCTTCCGAGGGCAGGGCGTCGGGGCCGACCGCCTGAGCGGCCCAGATCGTCTTGCCCCTGGGGGAGTAACGGGTACCCCATTGTTCGGCGAACTGCGCCACGAGGAAGAGGCCGCGGCCTTCTTCGTCGGTGTCCTTCGCCTGGCGGATGTGCGGGGAGGTGCTGCTGCCGTCGGAGACCTCACAGATCAGGGTGCCTGTGTGCAAGAGCCGTACGTGGATGGGCTCGGCGCCGTAGCGAATGGCGTTGGTGACCAGTTCGCTGAGGATGAGCTCGGTGCCGAAGGCGATGTGCTGCAGACCCCAGTCCGCCAGCTGCCGGACGCAGTCGTTGCGGACCGGGCCCACCGCCGCCGGGTCGCGGGGCACGTCCCACTCGGCGACGTGTGCCGGGTCCAGCCGCCGGGTCCGGGCCACAAGCAGCGCGACGTCGTCGGCGGACCCGGCGGGCAGCAGCGATTGCATGACGGCGACGCAGGTGTCCTCCGGCGTACGGTCCGGTCCGGCGAGGGCCGCACGCAGTGCTTCCAGTCCCACGTCCAGGTCGCGGCTGCGGTTCTCGACCAGCCCGTCGGTGTAGAGCACCAGCCGGGAGCCCTCCGGCATCGACAGCTCAGCGGTCTCGAAGGGCAGGCCGGTGCCCAGACCCAGCGGCGGGGAGACCGGCGGGTGCAGGAACTCCACGCTCCCGTCGGAGTGGGCCACGGCCGGCGGCAGATGGCCGGCCGTGGCCGCGGTGACCCGCCCGGAGACGGAGTCGTAGACGACGTACAGACAGGTGGCGCCGGTGATCGCGGGATCCTCCTCGGTGTCCTCGTCCTGGACATCGATGCGGGTCACCAGTTCATCCAGGTGGCGCAGCAGTTCGTCGGGGGAGAGGTCCAGGGCCGAGAAGTTGTGCACGGCGATGCGCAGCCGGCCCATGGTGGCCGCCGCGTGCAAGCCGTGTCCGACCACGTCGCCGATGACCAGCGCCACCCGGGCGCCGGGCAGCGGGATGACGTCGAACCAGTCCCCGCCCACTCCCTCCTGGGCGGGGAGATAGCGGTGCGCCACCTCCAGGGCGTCCTGGGCGGGCAGGCCGCGGGGCATCAGGCTGCGCTGGAGCGTCATCGCCATCGTGCGTTCACGGGTGTAGCGCCGGGCGTTGTCGATCCCCACCGCGGCCCGACCCGCCAGTTCCTCGGCGAAGGACAGGTCCTCGTCGTCGAACGCAGGGGAGGTCCCCGACCGCCAGAAGTCCACCAGCCCCAGCACCACTCCCCGGGCGCGCAGCGGTACGACCGCCAAGGAATGCACCCCGTGGTCCAGGATGCGTCGGGCGCGTTCCGGGTCCTGGGACCGCCAGCCGGAAGCGCCGGCCAGGTCCGGTTCCACCACGGAGCGGCCCTGGTCCACACCCGCCGCAATCGGGGTGCCCGGGATGAACCCCATCAGCTCGCCGACGGGGTGGAGCGGATGGTCCGCCGCCAGGCCGGCGATGGCCGTCCGGCGCAGCTCGGTACCCGCCACGGCCGGCTCTTCGCCTTTCAGGACCGGATCCAGCAGCTCGACGGTGACGATGTCGGCGAACCCGGGGACCGCCACCTGTGCCAGTTGCTCGGCAGTGCGCTCGACATTCAGCGTGGAGCCGATCCGTACCCCGGCGTCGTAGAGGAGTCTCAACCGCTCCCGCGCCATCTCGGCACGGCCTGAAAGCCATCTCAGTTCGGTCGTGTCGCGCAGGGTCACCACGCTTCCCTGGTGGGCTCCGTGGCGGGCAGTGGACCGTTTGTTGAGGGCCAGCAGCCGGTCCTGGGACAGGTGCACCTCGTCGGTGGCGATCCGGTCCGACGCTAGGAGTTCGGCGGTGCGGTGGTCCAGTCCCAGGTCGTCGACGTGGCGTCCCTCCGCGTCCGCCGGCAAGTCCAGGAGCCGCCGTGCCTCGTCGTTGGCCAGCAGCAGCCGCCCGTCGCGGCCGACGATGAGCACGCCCTCCCGCACCGCGTGCAGCACCGCATCGTGATGCTCGTACATCCGGGTCATCTCGGTCGGTCCCAGACCGTGGGTCTGCCGGCGCAGTCGACGGCTCACCAGCCCCGCGCCGCCTCCGGCGAGAGCCAGCGCCCCGACTGCGGTGCCCACGAAGATGGGCAGCTGCTGGTTGACCGATTTCTGCACTTTCTCCACCGTGACCGGTGCGGAGACGATGGCGACGACCCTGCCCGAGGAGTCCTTGACGGGGACCGCGGAGATCACGGAGAGGCCCAGGGCGCCCTCGAAAGTCCTGGTGAAGGGCTTGCCCCGGGCGGCGTCGGCATACGGGCCGATGACGTGCTTGCCGATCTGCCGCGGGTCGCTGTGGGTGAGGGTGACCCCGTCGAGCTTGTACACGATGAGGGCGTCGACGCCGGAGGCTTTCCGAGCCGCCTCGGCGAGCGGTTGGAGCTTCGCGGTCGGATTGTTGCTGTTCAGCGCCTCCTGGAGCCCCCAGGAGTGCGCGAAGGACTCAGCGGCGGCGAGCGTCCGGTGCCGGGCATCGGTCATGGTGTCCCGTCGGGTCTGCACGACGATGGCCACCGCTGCCGCCGCGACGAGCAGCACCACGAGCACCAGCTGGAGGAGGAAGACTTCCCGGGCGACACTGCGCGTGGCCCACGAGGGCCGCATGTGCTGCCGGCCCCCGGCCCCCGCCGGGCGCTCGTCCTGCCGGTCGCTGGTGCCGTTCCCAGCAGGAGTCACGTCCGGGAGAGCGGAACGGCCGGGCGCACGGCTCAACCATCGCCGGAATCGACCCGAATGTCCGCTCATGGTTCATATTTATCCTGCTGCGCCTAGGTGCTGGCAAGGCGTGCCGGTTGTGCCGCGAATGCCTGGCGCAGGTCGTCGGTGTGGTGGTAAGGGCACGGCGCGTTCCACCTCCGAGCACCCTGCGGGCCGGGTCCCGCCGCCGGTAGCCGCTCGATGCGCGACCGGCTCGTCGCCTCCACCGTGCCGGGTGTTGGCACTGGGGATCACCTCGCCGCGGCGGTGCCGTGGCCGACCGGCACCGTCGCACCCGTGCTGGGGAGCGACTGCAGCCGCCCGTGATCTCCCTCGACGCACGACCGCCGTCAGCTTGGCTCCCCCCCCACTATCACCTGATTGGCAATATTGAAATGCTCCCCTATACCACCAGATGGCGTACTGGGAGCCGGCCTGTTGTGGCCTGCTGGCCTGGTTTCGGGGCGGGCAGGCGCACGGGCGGGGGACCGCGGCAGCGCTCGTCCTGCACCGGCTGCTAGAGGGCATGACGCTGGTGCTCCTGCCGTCTCCGGCGGTCGTTGCGGCGCTCGTCGTGCACTCCGGTAGTGAAGGGCTCGCGTTGACCGCTTTGCTGAAGTCCGAAAGCCGCCGACGGTTAGTGGTCTGGCTGGGGTTGGCCTCTGCCTCAGTCCGCTCCTGGGCGGCCTCGCCGCTCAGGTGGTGGTGCTGCCCGACGCGGCACATGCGCTGCTGATGGGCACCTTCGCGGGCGTCCTGGTGCGCGCGCCGCCAGTGCCGTCGCACTCGCACGGCGCGAGCACCTGGTGCACCGCCCCAGCGGATTGCCTGCCGTGATGGCCATGGGCTCTGCGCTGATTGTCACCGCAGCGGCAGCGCAAATCCTGCGCTGAGGGCCGACCCGGCACCGGCTGAGTTGTGGCCGGTGGGACGCGACTTTCGCTGCCCAGCACGTCAAGCATCCGAGATCCCCCGTATTCCGAGAAGGAGATCGTTGCCTGATGGTGCTTCTGCGAACCTAAAAGCTGTCCCGTAATGCCTGGTGGATCAGCGCACGGCGTCAGATGCACTGCGTTCGCTGCGCTCACTACGTCTCGGCTCTCCCTTTGCCATACGGATGCCGAGCTGCATCGCAAGGCCCGGCAGGCGGGCTGGTCAGCGAGCTCGGGGATGGTGGCCTTGATGCCGCGTCTGCGGAGGTAGGCGCGGAAGGTAGGGGTGGAGTAGCCCTTGTCGGCCACGACATGGTCGGGGAATCCGTGGCTGGCCCGGTCCGTTGCGGGGCACGTGGATACGGGCGATGACGGCTTGGGCCTGGGTCCAGTCGTTGCGGGTGCCCGAGGCAGGGTGGTCGCCTGCCGGGCAGGAGGTGCGTGTTGTCGTACCTTCCTGGCCGCGCCCGGAGGGGTGAACGGCCCCAGTGGTCTGTTCGGCGTCGTGCCGCACCACTGGGGCCGTCCGGGTCAGTCCACGACGATGCCCGGATAGCAGTGCTCGTGGTGCCAGTCTGGGGACACCGGGTAACCGCAGTGGCAGAATTCGGGCCGGGCTGACTCGCCGCTGGCACGCCGGGTCAGGGCGACGATCAGGGGCTGGCGGTCCAGCCAGGACGCCGCGTCGTCGCGGTCGGTCAGCCCGAGGGCCTCCGGCGTCACGTCGAGCCCGTCGGCGAGCAACTCGATGAGCTGGTCGGCCTGTTTACGGATGAAGCGCAGGACGTTGCCACAGTAGGACGGGGGCATCTCGTCCAGTCGGTGGCGGCGGTCCTGAACGTCCTGCCAGACCTCGTCCTGGTTCAGGAGGTTCACCCAGTGCTCCTCCGAGGTCCAGCGTGCCCTCGGCGCGATGGGTCCGCTGCTGCCCGCGGACCAGACCAACTCCTGGATCTCCATGGCCTCTTCGAGGGCCCGGCTGTACTCCGCGTGGTCCTCGGCCGCCAGGCGCCGGTAGATCGCTACGGACATGTCGGCGTCCCGGCGCGCGGCTGCGAGGTCACCCTCGGCACCGAGCCGGGCCTGGGCCGACTGGCGCAGGGCCTTCGCGTGGTCGCTCTCGTACCGGACCGGGTTGGCCGCCGCGAGCTGTGCGGTGATCCCAGCCGCCTCGTTGGCCAGGGTGAGGGCCTCCCGCCACCGTTGCAGCCTCCCCAGATAGGTGGCGAGCCGCGACGCGACGTCGGCCAGGACGGGCTCCTGCACGGCGGGCGCCACCGCGGCCAGCCGTCGGGCGATCGCGACCGCCTCCTCCAGCGCGCTGACTGCCTCCCCCCTGCGCCGCGACGCCCACAGCAGGAAGGACAGGTTGCCCAGGCACTGCGCCAGCTCGGACTCGTCGAGTACGAACGCGCGGGTGAGTAGCGACCCGGCGGGCGGGCCGGCCGCCAGGCCGCGCCGGGCGAACTCGATGGCACGTGTCTGCGCAGCCACGGCGTCCGAGAGGCGGCGCAGCTGCCAGGAGAAGATGCCGAGGTTGTTCAGGGCGAGCGCGAGGCCGGTCTCGTACTGGTCGGGATGGGTGGCCGCCAGACGCCAGAAGATCCCAACCGCTTGCTCCGTGGGGGCCATGGCCCGGTCCGGGTATCCGGCCGCAGCCAGCCCCCGGCCCACCTGTGCGAGGGCCAGGGCGAGGCCGGGCTCGCGGGCTGCTGGGTCCGCCACGGCCAGGTCCTGGAAGAGCGCGGTCGCCTCCTCGGCCGCGTGCAGGGCGCGGTCGGGGGCGTCGGCGTCGAAGGCGTGCTGGGTCAGGTGCAGCAGCGCGGTCGCCAGGCTCGCGGTCGGGGATATGTACGGCGATGTGGACGAGAATGCGGCAACGGAAGAGGACGGAGACGGAGAACCAGCCGGGTGTGTGCCGACAGCAGCCGCCTTCCGGAAGCAGCGCACTGCCTCCTCGTCCGCGGCCAGCGCTTCCTGTGCCCGCCCCGCCCGGCCGAGCCGGAAGCCGAGGCCCTGGTGCAGGCGGCCGCGCTCGGCGGGGTCGGTGGTGTGGGGGAGGCGTTCGGCGACCAGTCGGGCAGTGAACGTCGCGATGCCCGCGTCCAGGTCGAGCTGCCCGAACTCCGGGAAGCAGGTCTCCACGGAGGCGAGTACGGAGGCCGGAAGGGTGGTCTCGGCGAGCGCCGTGAGGGCCGCGCTGCCCGCGGCGACGGCCACCGACGGGTCCTGCCGCAGGATCTGCTCCAGGTGCCCGGCGATGTGCGGCCAGCGCCCCGGTGCCGCCGCGGCGGCCAGGAACGTCAGGCCGCGCGTAACCGACGGTGGAACCGCCCCGTCCGGGTCGCGGGCGCTGAGCGTGCGCGCTGTCGGTGCGGCCCAGGGGGCGGCTGGATAGCCGGTCACGCGGTGCCCGTCGAGGCTGAGGGCGAGGAAGTCCTCGGCGAGCCGGTCCGGGTAGAGCGGCTCGAGGACGGCGCCCGGCTCCGCCGCCGGGTAGCAAGTTCCGTGGTCGGTGAGCAGCTGCAGGGGCCGCTCCAGGCCGACCGCCGCGAGCAGGGCGCCGCCCTCCCCCGGTGACACGGCCCCGGTGAGGGCGGCCGTGAAGACGACGCGGTTCATGTCGCTCGGCGCGGTGCTGAAGTCCAGTCCCTCCAGGCGGTTCTCCCACAGCCGGGTCCAGTGTCGTCGCTCCCGGTTCAGGAGGTACGCGGAGAGGCCGGCCAGGTCGTTCGGGGCCTGTTCGCCGCGTACGTGGGCGTCGACGGCAACCAGGGCGGCCATATGCACTGCGAGGACGAGCCCGAACTCCGGGCGCCCCAGATCCTGCGGTTGTGCGATCACGGCCGGGTTGGGCACACCGTACCGGGCGGCGAAGCAGTCCCGGGCCGCAGCGAACATGGCCGACCGGGCCCGCGGGTCGCTGCCGGGGGCGCCCAGCGGGCTCAGCTCCTGGTCCCGTGTGCCGGCCATGACGTCTTCCAGGGCGGAGCGCACGGCGGGCCAGACGGTGGCCGAGCGGGCGAGCAGCAGCAGCCGGGTCGGCAGGGGGCCGGTGAGCAGCCGGTTGCTGAACAGCCAGGTGAGGTGCGAGACAGGCCAGCGGTCGGCGTAGTCGACCACGAGGAGCATGCCGCGAGCCCCGTCGGGCCGCAGGTCCGCGCTGTTCCCCTGGCCCGCGTCCAGGATGGCGCCCGGGCCGTGCGTGGCCGTGACGACCTTCCAGCCCGCGGCGGCGCTCTCGGCGGCGAACTCGTCGGCGAGGCGGCTCTTTCCGTGCCCGCCGGGGCCGTGCAGCCAGGTCGCCGAGAGCCGCGGCCCGGGGCCGTCCCGCCAGGCGGCGAGCTCGGCGCGCTCCCGCTCCCGGCCGGTGAAGTCGACCAGCCGGTAGCGGGCGTTGAGCATCCGGCTGGGCTGGTGAAGCAGCCAGGTGTCGTCCGGCGCGGGGGCCGCACTCTGGTGCTCGCCGAGCAGGTAGACGGGCCCACGATCCGGGAAGACGTGCAGGTCGGCGCCCACAACGCCGTACCCGAAGCCGCTCTCCACACGGATCGACTGGTGGACGGTCGCCTCTGTGGCGGGGCCGGATGGCGGTGCGCCGCCGCCAGTGGCGACCCGACGGCCCTGCCGGGTGCCCTCGTCAGCCCCTGTCACCGAGCGGCCCCGGGGGCCCCTTCATCACCGAACTCCCTTTCCCCACACGGAGGTTCGGCGGTACGACCCGGCGCTGACTCGATGCTGTGGTGGTGGTTGACGATGTTTCCGCCCTGCACCAGGAACGCCTTCGCGTTGTCCCGTACGACGACGTCCTGCACCCACTTCGGCTCGCTGTTCCCGGCGGGCCGGACCTCCTCGATCAGGGCTCGCAACTCCTCGGCCGCGGCCGGGTCGCGCTGCAGCAGCGAGCGCAGCTCGAGCTGCCACAGGGGAAGGAGTATCTGCCGCACCTGGTCGCTGTCGTCGGCCTCCGCTACGAGTTGGGCGTTGCTGTCGAGCTGGCCCTCGATCGCCTGCTGCCGTTCCTCGCCGCCACGGCGCCGGAACAGCTCCGCCACGCGGGCGCGGGCGAGCATCCAGGAGTCGGTGGCCATGGCTCCGACCACTGCCGTACCGCCGGCCATCACAAGTTCGTCGAGCACAATTCCTCCCTCAGCGGGCCGCGTTGACGTCGCGTACTCCGTGCGCCGCTGCCCCGCACCGACGACCGTAGAACATCCAGCCGGAATCCGGGGGTTGTGCTGGCCGTTCTCACCATGTGTGAGCGATCACTCGCTCCACGGTGGCCCCTGTGCCAGAGTTGGTTCATGCGCATGGCTGATGGGGGAAAGCAGGATGGAGCGGCCGCGTCGGGGGAATCCGTACCGGACCTGGTCCGCATGCGGTGGGGGGCCCGCCTGACCGACCCGCTGCCGGCCCGATTCGAGGAGCCGGGCTGGAGCTACGAGGAGAAGGTCCCGCGCCGCTGCCCCGCCTGCGGCGGCGAACTGCACTCACTGCGCAGGCCGTACGAGTCCCAAGGGCGCGTCTACCGCTACGTCGCCGTCGTCTGCCCGCGTTGCCCCGCTGCCTACGCCCTCGCGGATCTCGGCGTGAAGACGTACGACAAACTCATGGGCCACAGCGGCTGGGCAAAGGCGCCCACACCCACTCCCGCCGCGAAGCCGAATCCCGGCCCCGATGCCGACGATGCCTGGGACATGCTGCTCGGCCCGTGCCCCACGGGTGATGAGCCGGGCGGCCTGACCATCAGACCGATCTATGCCTCCCCCGGTGCGACACGCCGCCCTACGCCCGGCCCCGCACGCATCATTGCCTCCAACCTGACTTCACCCGGACCCAGTTGGCCCGCCGACCTGCCGCTGCCGGCCGACCCTGAACTGCGGCTCCTGTACTGGTGCAAGGTGACCGACCCGCACTGGCGGCCATCCTTCGAGGCTATCGATGCGGCTGAGGACATCCGCGTCATCATGCCGGACGGTCCGGAATTCGACGTCCTACGCGCGTACCTGACCGACGAGGACATTCCGTACCGCTGTGCACGGCACTGGCAGGAGTCAGAAGTCGTCGGCACCGTCAGCGACCTGGGGCAACGAACCGACCTCGTCGCGCGGCCCGTCCGCTCCGGCCCGCTGCCAGCGGCCCCGGTCGCGGGTCCCGGCGCTCATGCCGCCCGTGACGCGTTCGCGCTGCAGTGGGACGCTCTGGAGGAATTGCCCGAGGACGCCGACGACGCCTACGTCCCGGTGGCCGACCTGGTGCCGCCGGGCTGGTCGCGGTTCCTGAAGTACCCGACGTTCAATCCGGCGCAGGCCGACGCCGTCCCAGCGATCCTCGAGAACGACGGGAACGTCCTGGTTGTCGCCCCGACCGGCGCGGGCAAGACCCCGATCGGCATGGTCGCCGCCCTCAAGGCCAACGCACAGGGCCGCAAGGCCGCCTGGCTCGTGCCGCAGCGCTCCCTGACCGACGAACTCGACCATGAACTCGACCTGTGGCGCAGCAACGGACTGAGCGTGGTGCGCCTCACCGGCGAGTACGCCGTCGACGCCGAGCTGATCCGCAAGGCCGATATCTGGGTCGCCACCACCGAGAAGTTCGAGGCCATCTGCCGCACTGGCTCGCTGCGCGACGCCCTCGCCGACGTCGGCTGCCTCGTCGTCGACGAGATCCACCTGCTCGGCGACCCTGGCCGCGGCCCTGTCCTGGAGGCCCTGCTTGCTCGCGTCGGCGAGGACACCGGACAGGTGCGTGTCGTCGGCCTGTCCGCGACGGTCGCCAATGCTGACGAGGTCGCCGACTGGCTTGGCGCCCGCCTTGTGCGCACCACGTGGCGGCCCACCCGGCTGATCTGGCAGATACCCGTCCCCGCCGCGTCCACCAACAGCGACCGGGGCGCCCGCGCTGCGGCCCGCACCCGCGCCGCCGTACGTCAGGTCCGCACCATCGCCGATGAGGGCGGCAGCGCCCTGGTGTTCTGCGGCAGCAAACGCGGCGTGCGCATGACCGCGCTCGCCCTCGCCGAGGCGCGCGGGGCCCGCACCAAGGGTGTCGACAAGGACGACCCGGAGGTCGTCGAGCGGCTCTGCTCGCTGACGGGCGTGCGCATCCACTACCGGGACTGGCCCCACAAGCGCGAGGCCGAACAGGCATTCCGGAACCGCGAGGCAAACGCCCTGGTGGCGACGTCCACCGTGGCGGCCGGGGTCAACCTGCCCGCCCGGGCCGTCGTCGTACGTGACACCGAGATCGGCCTGGAACGAGTCGAAGTGTCCATGGTCCAGCAGATGTTCGGCCGCGCCGGGCGCGTCGGCGCCGGGGAGCGCGAGGGCTGGGCCTTCCTCCTCACCGACGGCACCGACCGGCCCGAGTGGCAGGCCCGTCTGGCCGCCGGCTACACCGTGCGCTCGCGCATCCGCGAACGCCTGCCCGACCACCTGCTGGCCGAGGCGGTGCAGGGCCGCGTGCGCACGCTCCGCGAGGCCGAGAACTGGTGGACCCGCACCCTCTCCTACCACCAGGGCAACGAAAGCTTCGACCCGCTGTACGACGCCGTCGAGTTCCTCACCGAGGCCCGCTACCTACGCCGTAGCCCCGGCCTTGAGCACGACGATACCCTCGTGGCCACCGAGCTCGGCACCCTCACCAGCCGCTTCATGCTCGCCACCGACCTCGCCGACGAGTTGTCCGACGCGCTGCGCGCCGCCCCCGTGCCCCAGGACCCGGACGAGGCCGAGCAGCTGCTCACTGCACTGCTCGCCACGCACCTGCCGAACCTGGAACAGGCCCAGTTCACCGACCGGGCCCGCGCCGTGCTGCTGCGGGTGCTGCGCAACGGCAGCCACCTGGACCTCCCGGACCCGGAGGCGGGCGACGCCCCGACGCGGCCGGTGGACGAACCAGTGGCCGCCGGGGACCTGGCGCGGGCAGTACTGCTTCTGGTCGCGCACAGCCCCAAGGTATTCCGCACCCGCTCCCCGTACGTCCTCGGCATTCCCTCCGAGAGCCTCACCGGCATCTATGAGGAGTCCCAGCGCTACCTGGCCTGGCTCGGCGCGCAGGGCCCGCTCGGCACCGTGCACCCCTGGGCCGCCGTCGTCGCCGCCGACCTGGCCGCCCGGATCCGCTGGCGTGAACTCGGCCCGCGCCGCGGCGCCGGGCGCCTGTTGTGGATCTGCGAGCAGATGGCCACCGCGCCGCTCGCCACCCGGCTCGTGCCGCAGATGTGGCGTGCCGCCCGCAAACGAGGCATAGGCGCCCCCGACTGGCCGGGCACCACGCCCCCCAACGGTTGCGCCCTGCCCGCCCAGCACTATCGGCGACTCCTCGCAGAGCGTACGACGGGCGCGCTCCTGGCCTCGGGCCCGGACGGTGTCCTGGTCCGGGACTGCCCGCGTGGCGCGACCATACGGCTGTGGGACGGCACCTCGGTGGAGTTTCACCCGGTCGAGCGCGCCCCGGTCGAACTCCCCTACCCACGCCCGGCACCGGACGACCCGGAGGGCGGCCACCGTGGCGCGGCCGTCTTCACTCGGAGCGACCACTTGGCCACAGGCTGGTTGGCAGCGTACAGCGGCTTGGTCTGAGAGCCGTCCCGGTCGGGGCAGCCCTTCGCGGTTGGTTGGTGAGGTCAGGTGCCGGCCAGGTGGTCGGCGAGGTCGAGAGCGTCGAGCGTCACCGACAGCGCCGTGTGGAGTCCGACCACTTCGCGCAGCATGGGATGGACGACGGAGGTCCAATCCCCCTGTAGGTGCGGCCAGGTGACGAGGGTGACCTCCAACCTGGCCAGGCCGAGACGGATGGGTGGGAGGAGCTGGCCCAGTTGGCTCGCATCGCGGATACGCCTGGGGCCGCCGACGCGGCGTAGCGCTCCCATTGGTCCGTGGCTGGTCCGGGAGCCGCGCAGATTCGCGGCGAATGCCGCCGGAAGGTTCCTGAGTGATTGTGGACAGTGACTGCGAGTCTGGGTTGCCTGGAGGGGCGAAGCTCCCTCCAGTCAACTGACTTGAGGCTCTAGAAGAACCCAAGTTTCTTTGGGCTGTAGGAACAAAGAAGGTTCTTCGTCTGCTGCCAGTACAGCACTCACGCAGATGCTGCCTGCTGAAATGGTGGTTGTGAGCGTTGGTCCGTGCGATCATCTGGCGCCGCCGCGACGGATACATGTTCTCCGACGGCCCGGCGGACTGGATCGAATACGAGAAGAATCAGTTCCGTTGGCTGAGCGTTAACGCTAACAGGATGGTTGTAAGGCCCTGGGGTCGGCGTCGTGTATCGCGTCCCCGGAGGCCTGCTTCGAGAGGCGGGCAGCTTCGCGAAGTCCATTGAGGCCCCCCTCACCGTCAGGATCCGGACGTTGTTTCCCTACCCGCCGGGGAGCAGCCTGGCCGTCTGTCACGATGAGTCGCCCGGTGACCGGCTGTGGAGAACGGCGTGCCCGCCCATTTGGCCGCGAGATGACGCGATGTGAAGGAGTGCCTGGATGACCACCGCTCGGGTCAGTTCGGCTGTCATGACCCATCCTGTGCGCAGGATCCAGGCCGAAGAGTTGAGCACCCGGCTCGGTCTGGGGGGCCTGGCCCTGGATCCGGATCCCGACGGTGATCCTTCGGCGTTACGGACAGCGTTGGTGGCCTGGGCCGCCGTATCCGGGACGGCGACGCACCACTTGGTGGTGCAGGACGATGTGGCCGCGCCGCCCGAACTGCTCGACGTCGTCGCCGGCTCGGTGGCGCGGTTTCCGGACGACGCGCTGATCTTCTACACGAACTGGCACGCGCGCAATGGCGCGGCGTCCCGGCTCGCCGCGCTGGCCGGGGCAGGCTGGGTGCGCGCCGTCCCGGAGGAATTCGCACCGACGCTGGCCATCTGCCTGCCAACCGGCAGGGCGGAGGAATTCCGCCAGTTCGCCCGGGACAGTACGGAGCGCCATGACGATGAGGTGATGGCCGCCTTCTTGCGCAAGGTGGGGAGGGCGGGCCTGCTGGCCGTGCCCAATGTCGTCGAGCACATCGGAACCAGTTCGATCAACGGCCATGCGTCACAAGGGGTCCGGCGGGCCGCCTGCCCGGTCGGCGCTGCGGACGCCCGCCCGCTGCTCGGCCATGGGTGGGTCCTGGAGGAGCTGGACTGGCTTCCGTACATGCGGTACGGCGAGGGCTATCTGCGGCCGGCAGGCCAGGAGAGCGCCGCCGATCCACGCCGGCACACCCGGTGGCAGGATGCGCTGCCGGGCACCGGTCTCGCGGAGGGGCAGCTGCGCGATATCGCGCGGCGCAACTGCCCCACGGATGTGGCGGACGCGGTGGGCAGTGCTTTCGGCGCGGCGTTCGCGGCGGAGCTGTGGATCCACTGTCTGCTCCTGGGCAGACAGGCCGAGGACGCCGCCCGCCGGCACGCCGGTCGGACCGCGGGCATCCGGGCCGCGGCCGGTTCTGCGGCCGGGCGGCTGCGCGATGCGGCCGTGTCGACCGTCGGCCTGGCGGGGCTGCCGCCCGAGCGGCGTCCGGACGTACTCCCGGCGCACGCCGAACTGCTCATGGCGTACGCCTGGAGCGCGATCAGGTGCGGGAGCCTGCTTCTGGATCCTGCTGACGCACCTCGTGCGTGATCCAGACGCACGGCTCCCAGTAGGCACCCCGGTCCACTCCGTGGTCGATGCGCAGGGTGCCCAGCCCACCCGGGAAGACGTACTCCCCGTCGTCGGGAAACGCCATCCCGGTCCACGCCTCCCATTCGGTCACCGTGCCGGTGATGCGTGACGAGCGGGCGACGGCGGCGGCGATCACTCCGCCGAGCCGTACCTGGGTGCGGATCCAGGGATCGAAGGGCGAGCCGTCGGCACGGGTCCAGGCTGCGTATCGCTCGATGGGGACGAGCGGATAGCGGTCCTTCCAGGTGGGGCGGACCGGCACGATCACATGGCCCAGGCCGTCGGGTCGGGCCAGGTCAGCCATCCGGTTCAGCAGGATCTTGGAGAGTCCCTTTCCCTGGTGCGCGTGCGGGATCTCGATTCCCAGGGCGCACAACGCAGCCGGCTCGGCCCCGGAATCGTGGTCGCGAAAGGCCGCCGCGATCGATTCGTCGAGCCCGGTGCCCAGACCTTCGGGGGTGCCGTCCCAGGTGCGGGGAAGTGCGCGCCCGGCACCCAGGATGTCGTCGTTCTCCTCGTCGTACAGAACGAATTGATACTCCGGCAGATCATCGAAGAGACGTGTCCAGTAGTCGTTGTTGATGTCGCCGTGCAGGTTGTATTCCGGGACCACTCCGGCGAAGAGTTCGGGGATGCGGTCCCAGAGTTCGGGATACTCGGAGTGACGCACCATACGGACGGTCATTGCCGACCCTTTCTGTCATGCCGGGATGAGGGCAGGAAGATCAGGAGGGGGAGACCGCTTCCCAGATGACGACGAGCGGAATACCGTCCCAGGCGGCGCGGGCGGCATCCGCGATGGACTCCTCATAACCCCCGGGAGCCAATCGCCCGTTGAAAACGGGTTCGAAACAGGACCGCACGTCGAGTCCCGCCGAAGCGAAAGCGTTCAGATAGCTGCTGGGCAGATGTACGTGGTTACGCACGAATGCCAGCCGGTCGGTGCCGTGTACGAAAAGACATTGGCCCTGTAGCGAGATGACGAACGGGTGCATATCGGTGATGATGACCCGGCCGCCCGGCCGGACGACGCGTGCCAGTTCCGCGACTCCCGCGTTCAGGTCCGGCAGATGCGTCATGGCGAGGGCGCAGACCGCGAGGTCGACGGAGTCGTCGGCCAGCGGCAGTTGCTCCAGGCGCCCTTCACGGTATTCGGCGTCCGGAGCGTTGTGGCGGGCCCTTTCGAGCATCTCCGGTGACTGGTCCACCCCAATGGTGCGGTAGCCGCGGGCCGTCAGGGCCGCCGTCTGGCGCCCCGTGCCGCATGCCGCGTCGAGGGCGGTCCCCACCGGGCCCTTGTCCAACAGACCGTGGACCACCGGCTCCTCGACTTCGATGTAGGAGCTCGGCAGGGAGTCGTAGACGGCGGACCACGACGCATAGCCGGCCGCGGCGTCGAGCTCGCTCACGGCCGCCCCGCCGTCCGGAAGGTCCGCCCCCTGCCCGTTGGCGAATTTACGGATTTCCGCCACCCGATCTTCCAGGAAATTCTCGTCCCCGCCCATCGCGTGACGCAGCAGAGCCAGACCCTCAATGCCCAGAACGAGTTCACGAACCCGGAATTCACTGCCCATCGATACCCCTCGCGGAGAGTAGCCGTTTGCCGTCCCTGCCGCACTACCCCCGCCGCCGCGACGACAGTCGCGCGGTAACCTCCTTGTCCGGAATTCGCTGGAGGACGGCTGGTCTCGCCGGCCCCATTGTTACGGGTTGACGTATCGCCTAGCATGACGCGCCGAGAAGAGGGCGAAGCGGAATTCTGCAAGATGAGGGATGGGAGTACACATGATCGAAGGGTATGTGGGACGGGAAAGTGTGAGGGCCGGGAGGATTCTGCTGCTCCATATCTCCACGGATGCGTCCAAATTCCGCGTCCGTTTCTACCGACTCGGGAGTGAACTGAACTTCGTTGCGGAGTCCGGCCCCTTTCCGGGAGTCTTACGGACCGCGCCACCGCATCCCGACGGCATCGCCGAGCACGCCTCGCCCGCCGTGGACTGGGACTGGCCGCCCTACCGCGTGCCGATACCCGACGACTGGCAACCGGGTGTTTATCTCGTCCACTTCATCGAAGGCGAAGGTCATGCCGCGACGGCCACGCCGCTTCTCGACGACACCGGAATCGAAGGATTCGGACGCGAGTTCTTCATCGTCAGACCGCGGCGCCCCGCGCTCACCTCCCGGATCCTCTACAAGAAATCGACCTTCACGCGGCACGCCTACAACCGCTCGGATCGCGCGGACCTGCAGCGCGCCAGCAGCCTCTACGACAACCCGGTGTACGACGCGGGCGGCGTCGGCCGGCGGCGCGGCCACCGACTCAGCATGCACCGCCCCGGTGGCGTCATTGATCTCGCCTACTGGGACGCCCCGTTCATCGCCTGGCTGGAGCGCACCGGTTACGACGTCGAATACTGCACCGACCTCGATCTGCACGAGGACCCGGACCTGCTCGCCCCGTATGACCTGCTGCTCAGCGTCGGGCATGACGAGTACTGGAGCACGGCGATGCGCGAGCACGTGGCGTCGTTCGTGCGCGCGGGCGGCAACGTCGCGTTCCTCAGCGCCAACACCTGCTGGTGGCGGGTCCATCTGACCGATGGGAACACTGCGTTCGTCACGGACACCGATCACCATGTGGGGGACACCTACCCGCACCTCCCGGCTACGGACCTGTGGTGGCCGGAGCCGCCCGACGGCGTCGGTGCACCCGAGAACAGCCTGACCGGGGTCAGCCTGCGCAACGGCGGTATGTGGCCGGGAGAGTGGCCAGGCGACCGGCCACGGGCGGGATATACGGTGCAGCACGCCGATCACTGGGTCTTCGAGGGAACGGGACTGCGCGACGGATCGGACGGTGGGAGCCCCGACGCGCTCGGCGCGGGGACCGCGTTGATCGGCTACGAATGTGACGGCGCAGCCTTCGTCCGCGACGCCGACGGCATCGCCCGCGCCACCGGCGTGGACGGCACCCCGGACTCCTTCCTCATTCTCGGCATCTACCTCCTGGATCCGGTGAACGAAGACTTCCATCACCTCAAGTGGGGACACTGGAACTGCCCCGCGCGTGAGCCGGCCGGCACCGGCCCGCGCGCAGCCACCATGGGGCTCTATACCACCACCGGTGGCACGGTGTTCACGGCCGGGACCACCGACTGGCCGGTGGTCTGCGGCCGCGAACTGGACGCAGGCGTCGTCCGCGTGACCCGCAACCTCCTGGACCGCCTCGGCGGCCCGGCTACAGCAGGCCGATGACCTCGTGCAGGGTGGCGATCCGCGCGGCCCGTTCCGGAACCGGCGGGGCCACACCCTCGACGGCCCGGTCCGCACGCCACAGATGCGCGGCTCGCATCCCGGCCGCCAGCGGGCCCAGTACGTCCGACTCCCACATGTCCCCGACGAACAGGGCCTGTTCGGGTCGCAGACCACAGCGGTCGAGAACCGCCCGGTAGATGCGGGGGTGTGGCTTGCGGGCACCGGCACGGGCGGAGGTGACCGCCACCTCCACCACCTCCGCCAGGCCGACGTCCTCCATCGCCCGGTCCAGGTCCCAGAACCAGTTCGAGCAGACCGCCACCGTCAGCCCCCGCGCCCGCAGTTCCGCCAGCACATCGAGCACATCGTGGAAGAGCGCCAGCCGGAGGTCCTTCATCACCCGGTCGATGTCCGCGGCCAAGCCGTTCACCTTGCCCGCAGGCACCCCACAGGCACGTGCCCGCTGCCGTAGTCGGTCCAACTCCCAGGCATGGTAGGTCTCTTGGCTAGCAGACTGCACCGCGTGCCACTCACCGTCCCGTGGCCCGACCGCCCACTGGTCGCCCCACTTCTCCCCGGCCTCGGCCAGGCCCCTGCGGGCGAAGACCGAGCGGTGGCTGGGCGGCCAGGGCGGCACCATGCGGACGAGCGTGCCGTAGAAATCGAAGATCACGCCCCGGATGTCCGCGGCCCGCCCGGCCGCCATGTCGCTCAACGGTCCCTCAGAACCGTCCGTACCGGCGGGGGAAGTAGTCCTGCATCTCCCCGTCGCGCTCGATGTCGACGGTCGCGCAGTGCAGTCCGCCGCCGAACGGGCCCACGGCGCGGAACGGCACCGGCACCACCTCGAACCCGTACGAGGCGAGCTGGTCGGACAGCGGCCCTTCCTTCTCCTCGATGCACAGCGTGTTCTCGTCGAGGTTGAGCATGTTCCCCGCCAGCCACGGGCTGCAGTACGACAGCTTCGGCGGGTGCTCCCAACTGGCCGGTTGCACCGCCTCCACGATCTCCCAGTCGTTGAGCTTGAAGAACTCCATCAACTCGGCGTCCGCCAGACGCTCACCGCAGTGCAGCACCAGTCCGGGCCGCAGCGGTACCCAGGTCGCATCGATATGCAGCGGGTGAGTGTTGGTCGAGGTCACCGCATGCACTCGGTGGTCGGGGAAGTGGCGCTTGAGCCAGTCGTATCCGCTGCGATTGGTGACGAACGACAGCTGGACGAAGAGGTCCTTGCCGAAGCGGGCCACATCGGCAGCGTCGAACAGCGGCTCGGCCTCGGTCAGCACCAGGTCGTAATCGCGTACCCGGGCCAACTGCTCCTGCGTGGAAAGGGTGTTGTAGGTGTCCCAGAAACCCGGATGGTACGAGGCGTCCGTCAGACGCGGCTTGGGGGCCGCCTCCCAGCGCATGTTCCGGTCGCCGTCGAAGAGCTTCTGCAGCAGGGGCCGGTAGCAGAGGTACTCGTACCAGCGGCTGCGGTACGACATGGTGGCTTCGAGGACTTCGTTGCCGACCGTGAGGAGCAGGTCCCGGGGCGGCATACAGCCGGACATCGAGTCCTGTGTCCAGTCGGGTGTGGAGACCTGCTGATGGAAGTCGACGGGATCCGGGCGGTCGACCCTGATGCCGCGACCACGCAGCATCTCGGCGAAGTTGTCCAGCTGCTCGTTGGCCTCGGCGGTCATCTCGGCCGGCATCGGGCCGTACGTCCCCAGCGGGAAGCCGTCATCGGGGAAGTCCCGTCGCACCGCGGGCTCGGGTGCCTGCACCACTGCATTGTCGGCCCGTCCGACGACGACGTGCCGCAGGGGATCCCAGCCGTTCCATGCGTTGACCCTCACAGGCCGTGTGGCCGGATCTGCGTTCGGCGTGCCGTACTCAGTCACGTGCGGACCCTTCGATAGGGGACGTGGGAGACACCCGGGCAAAGCTGAGGCAGCGGGGGCATCAGCGTCAAGGGCGGATCTTTTGCGCACCGCCGGGTTTGCGTCAATCCGCCGACGGCGCAGGAGTGCACGTACGGTGGTCGGATCGGCGTCCGGCCTGCCACCAGAGGGTTTTCCGTTTCCCTGGATGGTCGTTTTCGGTGGCCGGACTTTCTGGCCGGAAAACTTCCCTTGGGTAGATTGCCCGATCGCGCGGGGTAGATAGGCACCCGGTTCCGACAACCCGGACGGAGGAGACCATGGCGGAGCGTATCTTCCGGTATGGCGCGGCACTGGTTGGCTTTGCATTGCTCGGGTCTCTGGCCGGCTGCGGTACCGGAGGCGACGACAAGCAGCTTCCCGCCGCGGAGCGTTCCGGTGATCTGACGGTCTGGCTCACCGTGGATGCCCAGGAAAGCTGGCCGGATCTTGTCTCCACGGTCAACAAGCGCTTCCACAAGAAATACCCGAAGATCAATATCAAGGTGCAATACCAGCAGTGGACCAGTAAAAATCAGAAAATCGATGCCGCACTCTCCGGCCAGGATGCGCCGGATGTCGTCGAGATGGGCAACAGCGAGACCACGAATTACATCGTCAACGGTGCCTTCGCGTCCGTGGACCCGGCGAAGTTCGACCATTCCAAGGAGTGGCTCGGTGCGCTCAACGACGCATGCCGGATGGACGGAAAGACGTACTGCGTCCCCTATTACGCGGGCGCCCGAGTGGGGATCTACCGCACCGACCTGCTCAAGAAGGCCGGCGTCGGCCACGCGCCCCGCAGCTATCCCGAACTGATCGCGGATCTCACCAAACTGAAGCGGAAGTTCGGCGCCAAGGACAAGAATTTCTCCGCCTTCTACATGCCCGGCCGCTATTGGTATGCGGCCATGGCGTTCGTGAAGGACGCGGGCGGCGAGATGGCGGTCGAAAAGGACGGACGCTGGCACGGCGCGCTGTCCTCGGCCCGGTCCATCGCCGGACTGCAGTCCTGGCGGGACCTCCTCGACGCCTACTACGTCGGAGACCGCTCCAAGGACAACGGTGACGAACCGGCGGTAGTCGGCCAGGGACGGGTCGGGATGTTCTACGGCAACACCTGGGAGGCCAAGGCCGCCACCGACAGCCGGTCCGGTGGCGATCCGGCGCTTCGTGGCCGGTTCGCCACCTTCGCCTTCCCTGGTCCTTCGGGCAAGCTGCTGCCGCCGTTCCTGGGCGGCTCGACGCTGGCGATTCCCGCCAAGTCGAAGAACCAGGACCTGGCCGGGGAGTGGATCAAGATGTTCACCGCCCCCGCGTCACAGCGCCGCCTCATCGCCGCCGACACGCTGCCGAACAACACCTCCCAGCTGCGGGAAGTGGCAGTCGGCGGCGTCAACGGCCCGGCTGCGAGGGCCGCCGAGCGCGGCTGGGTCACACCGCTCGCCCCCGGCTGGGGAGCGGTGGAGAAATCCAACATCCTGCAGGAGATGCTCCAGGACATCGCGACCGGCAAGCAATCGGTGCGCGCCGCCGCGCAGGCCGCCGACCGGCGTATCGACGCGGTGATCAACGAGAACTGACAGTGACGCGGGTGTCAGGACGGCGATGTAGACCGCGAAGGACATTTCGAGGAGTGCGCACGCCATGGAAACCGCAGATCCGCCGCGCCCGACGACGGCACCGCCGGGTCCGGGCGCATCTGAAGGCCGCCTGCGTGCGAAGGCGCGCCCCGGCGGACGGGGCACCCTGCGGGCCGCCAGGCGGGTTGCACTGCCCTACCTGCTGATCGCGCCGACCGTACTCGCGCTCGCCGTCGTCCTTGGATATCCGCTGGTCGACCTTCTGTTGCTGTCCTTCCAGGACATGACCCGCAAGCAGCTGTTCGCCGGCACCGCACCACCTTGGGCCGGCCTCGACCAGTACCGGACGATCCTCTCCGACGGCTTCTTCTGGGACGTCGTCGGCCGCACCGCGCTGTTCACGGTCGTCTGCGTCGCCGCCACCATGGCGTTGGCGACGCTCGCCGCACTGCTGATGCGCCGGGTGTCGCCCTGGGTGCGGATGACGATGGCGGGCGTGCTGGTCGCCGTATGGGCCATGCCCATCATGGTCGCGGCCTCGATCTTCCGCTGGCTGACCGACGCGGACTTCGGCATCGTCAACTGGCTGCTCGGCCTGCTGCCGGGGCTGGACTTCAGCAAGCACAATTGGTTCAGCAACCCCTGGGAAGGCTTCGCGGTCATCGTCTGTGTCGTCGTCTGGGGCGCCGTCCCGTTCGCCGCCATCACCCTTCAGGCCGCGCTCAGCCAGATCCCTCCGGAGCTGGAGGAAGCGGCCATGGCCGATGGCGCACGCGGTCTGCAGCTGTTCCGGCATGTCACCTTCCCGGTCATCAAGCCGGCCTTCGTACTGGTCACTTCGCTCTCCGCGATCTGGGACTTCGGCGTGTTCAACCAGATCTGGCTGATGCGTGGCGGCCAGCCTGAGAAGCAGTATTACCTGCTGGGCGTCTACTCCTTCATCGAGTCCTTCGCCGTCAACCGCTACAGCACGGCGGCCGCCATTGCGGTGATCACGGTGCTGCTGTTGCTGGCGGGCGCCGTCGTCTATGTGCGCCAGATCCTGAAAATGGGAGACGCTGAGTGAGCATCGCCCCCGGTCCCCGGATGCCGGGCCGGCCGGGTCAGCGTTCCCGGCCGCGCGGCCCGCGCTCCCGGCGCCGCCGTTTCGGCGCCAACGCGCTCGGACTGCTCTTCAGCGCTGTGATGGCGTTCCCGATCTACTGGATGCTGCTGACCGCCTTCCGGCCGGCCGAGGAGATCCACCACATCCCACCGACGTTCTGGCCGCGGCAGCTGACGCTGGAACACTTTCGCAGGGCCATCGCCACACCCACCTTCTGGGACAACGTAGGCGCGAGCGTCTTCGTGGGCGTGGGCACCGTGCTGGTCTCCCTGATGATCGGCACCCTTGCCGCCTTCGCCCTCGCGCGATTGCGCTTCGCCGGGCGCAAGGCCTTCGTCCTGGTGATCCTGGGCATCCAGATGATCCCCCTCGCCGGGCTGGTCATCCCCCTCTACCTGCTGCTCAGCGAAGCCGGACTGACCGACAGCCTGCTCGGCGTGATCCTCACCTACCTGGTGTTCATGCTGCCGTTCACGGTCTGGCTGATGCGCGGCTTCATCGCAGGTATCCCGGTGGAGCTGGAGGAAGCGGCGATGGCCGATGGATGCACCCGACTGGGTGCCTTCCGCCGGGTCACCCTTCCCCTGCTGGCCCCGGGACTGATGGCCACGTCCATCTACGCCCTCGTCCAGGCGTGGAACGAGTACGTCCTCGCGTATGTGCTGCTGTCCAGCAATGACAAGCAGACACTCAGTATCTGGCTGGTGTCATTCCAGACCAGCTTCGGTACGGACTACGGCGGCCTGATGGCGGGCGCCACTCTCACCGCGCTCCCTGTCGCGGTCTTCTTCGCGCTCGTCCAGCGCCGGGTCGCCGCGGGACTCGCCGCCGGGGCCGTCAAGGGATGACCACGAGGACCACGCACGGCGGCCCCCACCAGCGGCCCCCGTTGTCCCAGGTCGATGTCGCCCGAGGGCCCCCGACAAGGCCGGCCCACGGCCGCGCGGACAAACTGCCCACTCCCGAACCCGCAGGAGATCATCGTGACGTACGACCGTCTGGACCTGGTGTCCAAGCTGTACCAGCCGTCGGGCTGGCCCCGGATCCTCGAAGCGGCTTCCGGGGCGCCGTCCAGCGGCCCATTGGTGGTAGATCTCGACCCCACGACCTTCTGTGACTTGGCGTGCCCCGAGTGCATCAGCGGGAAGTTACTCAACCAAGGGCGCTTCACGCCCGAGCGACTGGTCGAACTGGCCGGGGAACTTGTGGAGATGTCCGTACACGGAGTGGTGCTCATCGGCGGCGGCGAGCCGCTGGCGCACCGTGGCACCCGCGCGGTGCTCCGCGTCCTCGGCGAGGCCGGCATCGCCATCGGCGTGGTCACCAACGGCACCCTGATCAAACAGAACCTTCCGGAACTCGCCGAATTCGCTTCCTGGGTACGGGTATCCATGGACGCCGGAACCAGCGACACCTACCGGCTCTTCCGACCGGACCGCAAGGGCCGCAGCGTCTTCGACAAGGTCATCGGCAACATGCGGCTGCTGGCCGAGCACAAAAAGGGCGCGCTGGGATACTCCTTCCTCGTGATGACCCGGAAGGAGCAGGACGGAGGTGTCGTGAGCAACCACCACGAGGTGCTGCGGGCCGCGGAGCTTGCCCATGACATCGGATGCGACTACTTCGAGACCAAGGCCATGTTCGACGACGGGCACCACGTCGTGCAGATGCCGGCGGAGATCCTCGCCTCCGTCGAGGACCAGCTCCGGGATGCCGCAAAGTGGGAGAGCGAGTCCTTCCAGATAGTCAACTCCTCGACCCTGACGTCCCTGCGGTCCCGGGTCGGTCCTGTCCAGGAGAAGGACTACCACCGCTGCCGCGTGGCCGAACTGCGCACCCTCGTTACCCCGTCAGGGGTGTACGTGTGCTCCTACCACCGCGGCAACGACGGTGCCAAGATCGGCGACGCGGTGACCGACAGCCTGGCGGAGATCTGGCAGAACTCCGACCGCGGCATCGTGGACCCGAGCCGGGACTGCCGATTCCACTGCGCGCGCCACCGCTCCAACCTCGCACTGGGGGAGATCGGGGCGGGAACGGTGGCGCCGGAGCCCGGCAGCGACTACGACCCGTTCATCTAGTACGGGCCATTCCTCCAGGGGGTGTTCTCCGCCACCAGGTCCGCCTTACCCCGTCGCTCGTCCGCGATCTCCGGAGCGAGCCCTGTAGCCGCCCGGGTGGGAATCACCCGGGCCAGCGGGTGCTCGCGGCCAAGCGCGCGGCGGAGATCCCCGACGAGCGCCTCTTGATCCGACACCGGACAGACGCCGACCAGCGCCCCGCCTCCGCCGGCCCCGCTCAGTTTCAGCGGCAGGCCGGCGGAGCGCAGTGCCACCTCCCGCAGTTCCTCCAACAGCGGCGTCGACATCCCCTGGAGATCCCGCATCGCGGCATGGGCGTTGCTCATTGCGGCACCGAGTCCACCGAGATCGTGGCCGCGTACGGCCTCCCACACCGCCGCAGACGCCACATCGGCCCGCACCAGATACTGCGCGAGCCGCCGGTCGCCGACAGCCAGTTGCTCACGTACGGAGCGGATATGGTCGCTGGTGTCCTTCCTGGTGGCTGAGTCGACGACCACGACGGCCCAGTCCGACGGGAATTCCACCCGGCCACGGATCTCCGGAAGCCCGGTCGTTCTGCCCTCAAGCAGCAGGGCGCCGCCCGCGATGACCGCGAGATGATCCATCCCGCCGCCGTTGAAGATCGCGAACTCGAACTCGTAGGCCCATTGCGCCAGCGTGCGAGCGCAGACACGTGGCCCCGGGGCGCAGGTATCGGCGAACGCCCGGAACAGCGCCACGATCAGCGCGGTGGAGGACGACAGCCCGCTTGCGGCGGGCGCGGCACTGCGTACCGTCACCGCGGGGGCCCGTGTGGCGAGCCCAGGGAGCCGCTGCCGCAGGAACGCCCACACCTGGTCCGGCCAGCTCCCCGGCCCACTGTCGTGCTCCGCGGCACCCGAACGCCGAGAGGCCGGCGGGCATAAGGCGACCGACGTCGTCAGCTCCAGCGCGAGGCTGACCGATCTGCCGCCCAGCCAGTCCAGGTCCTCACCCGACAGACAAGCCCGGCACGGCACCACCGCGCGTCCCGCACTCTCGCTCATCACCTGGCCTGGAACCTTCCGGTCGAGTGGAACGCCTGGAACATCTCCAGGACCACGGCGGTGGGCGGATGCAGTGGACCGGGCGGGTTCGCAAGATCGCGGAATTCCGCCTCGGTCACCTCGTCCCGGCCCAAGGAAAGTTCGCCCGACCAGCGGCGGGCCAGGAAGCACAGCGCGAAGCAATGGGTGACGTCCCCGTTGGGGTACGTGAGCGTGTGGACCCGCGGATCGGAGAGTGAACCGAAGGCGACCAGGTCCGCCCGCTCGACGCGCAGACCGGTCTCCTCCGCGAGCTCGCGTGCCGCCGTACCGGCGAAATCGCTGCCTTCCTCGCAGGCCCCGGCCGGCAGCTCCCACACCCCGGTGTCGGCGCGCCGCTGGAACAGACCGCGGCCGGACTCGTCCAGCACAAGGACCTGGGCGCCGGGGACGAGCAGCAGCCGGCTGCCCACGTGCTGACGCACGGACCAGAGGTAGGAGCCTGCGTAACTCACGTGAGTGTCACCTTTCGTGGTGCCCTGTCCTGTTTTCCAGGTGCAGGCTGTCATGCGGCCGACCCGGTCAGCCAGCCCGGCACCGCCTCCGGTGTGGCGGTCAGCCAGCGCACATATCGCTCGACACCCTCCCGCACACCGATCCGCGGCGACCATCGCAGCAACTCACGGCACCGCTCCGTCGCGGCGAAACCGCCCAGCGGATCACCCTCGGGCCGGGGGGTGGTGATGAACCGGGACTGTGGGAAGTGCGGTGCGATGAGCTCGCCCACTTCCCGCACCGAAGTGGGCACTCCCGTACCCACATTGATGGTCTGTCCGGCCATCCCCTCCTCGATCAGGGCCAGCGCGGTGGCGGCGGCGATGTCCTCGACATGGACCAGGTCCCGTACCTGCACCCCGCCGCCGTTCAGCCGCATCGGGCGGCCGAGCCTGGCCTGCATCGACAGCCAGGCCACCATCCACGAATGGCTGCCGGGCTTGGGGATCTGCGGATCGCCGTATACGGAGAAGTAGCGCAGCACCGTGTACTCCGTGCACTGCGCGGCACCGAGCAGAAGCCGTGTCTGATGCTCCGCCCAAAGTTTGGAGTTCGCGTAGACGGAGACGGGAAGCAGCTGCTGGTCCTCGCGGAATTCCTGTGGCCCCTGGATTCCGGGATCGCCGTCGCCGTACACCGCCGCCGATGACACCAGCACCAGTCGGCGGACTGCGGAAGCCGCGGTTTCCTCAAGAACTACCTGGGTGCCCTGTACGTTCGCCCGAAAGGCAATGTCGGGGCGCCGGGTGCACGCGGCGACGTCCGCATAGGCCGCGGCGTGCACGACATAGTCCGCGTGCGAGACCACCTGGCGCACGGTTTCCCGGTCGCAGATATCCCCGACTACCACATCGACGCCGAGTTTCTCCACACCGAACAACGTGTGCGCCGATTCCGGGTATGCATCCAGGCGATCCAGCACCGTTACCTCGGCTTCGGCAGAACGTAATAACGCCACCAGCCTGCTGCCCACCAGACCACCTCCACCGGTGACCACCACCCGGGCGTCACGCAGTTTTTCCAGCCGGTTGGCGACCGTTTCCCGGGTCTCCGTCCCGGCGCCATTAGCTGTCCCAGACATGGAATTCCTCTCCCTGTAGATGACCGCGCCTCGATCATCCGGGTCAGCATGTCTTCCCCGGAATGCCGGGACCAGAGCGCCATTTCGGCGGTCTTGCGGGACTCATCGGGGCGGCCGTACTGTCCGGATCCACCTGGTGCCGCATTGACGGTGCCGCGGAATCGGCCGGAGGAATTGTGACGCGATATCGTATGAGCGGCGCCGTGATGACCCACCCGAAACGGCTCGAGGCGGCGGAAAGGCTGGCCCATGCCGCGCCACCCGGATCGTTACGGGTCGTCATGGACCCGGACCCCGCCGGAAGGCCGTCCGTGCTGCGTACCGCGTTGTCCGCGTGGTCGGCGATCGAGGACGGTGCCACTCACCACCTCGTCGTCCAGGACGACATGATCCTTTCCGATGCGTTCTTCGAGCGTGCACGGGCGGCGATCGAGGAGATGCCCGACGCGGCCCTCGCGCTCTTCGCGCTGTGGGATTCGCGCAACGGAGCCGCGGTGCGCTTCGGTGCCATGGCAGGAGCGCGCTGGGTGGGCGCGGTCAACGAGTACTTCCCGTGCGTGGCGATCATTCTGCCCAGGAGCGTGGCCGCCGGATTCGTGGCCTACGGCAGGCGCCGGCTCGATGCCTGGCCTGATGACATCCTGATGTACCGGTACTTGCGCGGCAAGGGAATCCCGTCGTACGTCTCGGTCCCGAACCTCGCCGAGCACGAGGACCAAGGAAGCATCTCCGGCAACGCGTTCCGTGGGCCTCGCCGTTCGGTGTGCTTTCTGCCCGATGACGTCCCCAGGGGGGAAGGGACCCGGCTTACCGGCCTGACAGTGCTTCCGTTCTTCAAACATGGCGTGGCGCAATGCGCGGTGCGCCTGGATGAGCCCGGGCCGCGGCGGTGGCTGCATCTCGACTGCGAGCAGTACCTCGAAGGCTCCGGCGTACGGGTGGAAAGGCTCCAATCGGCCAACAAGCGAATGTCCGAAGCCGCCACCCCACACGCCGCTACGGGGACCTGGCTCACCGCGTTCACCATGGGATTCGTGCATCGGCGCAAGGCGCACCGATGCGACCCATCGGTTTTCGACGGCGGGACACCCGACCCGGCCGTACTCGCTGAGGCGATGGCGACGGTGGGCCCCGGAGGCATCAGTTACGCACAGAGCGAGGACCGAATTGCCCACCTGCGCGAGGAGTTGACACGGATCACACGGGACGGCATCGAAGCGGGCATGGCAGCGGCCACCCGGCCGGGGAGCGCGAGCAGGACCATCCGGTCCCTCCGGGTCGGGGTACGCGGCTCCGCGACACCCTTGGGCGAACACCTCCTCCGGGGCCTCGCGGACCGCGGTCACCGGGTCACGGCCCTGAGCCCGGCCCGCGGCGCGCAACCGGTGCCCCAGGCACCGGAATCGTCGGCATTCGACGCGCTGATCGACCTGAGCTCACTCCGCGGCGGCGGGGGAGGGGAGCGGAGCGACGGCAGCGGCATCGTCTTCGAGATCCTCGCCCGGAGCGCCGGCGCACCGGGCCTGGGTACGAGCGTCGGCGCGGGCGCTGGTGCCTACACCCTGCACGTAGGAGACCTGTACGGCCCGGGCTGCTCGCGGGACTCGCGGATCGGCCGCATGGTGTGGGATGCCCTGCGCAACCAGCCACTGACCCTCGACGAGGGCCCCGGTGATCTGCTGCGTCCCCTGCACGTCAGCGACCTCGTCGAGGCGCTGTCACTGATCCTTCGTACCCCCCCGGCGGACCGTGCGCTCTCGCTCGTCGACACTGCCCCCTGCACGGTCGCCGAGATGGCCGAAGCGGTCCGCAAGGCCGTCCGGCCGGTACCGGTCGCCGCTACGACATCGGCACCGGCCGACACACCCAGGCCCAGTCCCGAAGAAACGGCGGTCCGGCCCGCCCCTCCGGGCTGGAAGGCGACCACTGACCTGACCTACGGCCTGCACACCTTCGCCCAATGGCTGGCCTACGAGGGCATCCAGCTCGCCCCGGACGTGTAGCGGCTGGTCGCCGCGCATGTCCTGGCCCGGGCAGCCGACGCGCTTTGCCAGTACGACGGTGTGCCCGGCCCACAGAGGGAGCCGGGCACACGGAGTCTTGCTGCGGGGTTCCGCGAAACGGGAGCCCCGAGGTGGCCCTAGATGATCGGCGGACGCCCCAGCCTCGTCATCCGCCACACCGTACGCCACCGCATCGGCTTGCGCCTCCCGCATGGCGTCCGGACGCCCTCGATGAAACCGCCGGCCCATGCCCGTAGCCCCGCCACCGACCGGTTCCGGGCGACCGTGAGCAGTGCCCACACCCCCAGGTAGACCGGAATCAGGAGGGCTGGGAGATGCCGCTTCGCCAACCACACGCGATTTCTGGCCACCATGCGGTGATAGACGGCATGCCGTGTCGGCGATGTCCAGGGGTGCTGCAGCACGACCTCCGGTGCGTAGCGGACCCGCCAGCCATCGTCCAGGGCCCGCCATGCCAGGTCGGTTTCCTCATGGGCGTAGAAGAACTCGTCGGGCCACCCGCCGATTCTGTCCAGCATCGGCATGGACAGGGCGTGTCCGCCGCCGAGGAAAGTCGTCACCAGGCCGCCGCACGCCGGGTCGCCGACCCGCAGCCGGGGGACATGCCGTCGCTGGGTACGTCCCCGCTCGTCAGCGATGCGGAAACTCACGATCCCCAACTCGCCGTCCTGGTCGTAGAGTTCCGCCAAGCGGCTGAAAACGTCCGGACTGATCAACAGCCCGTCGTCGTCCAGGTCGACCACCACGTCCACATCGCCGAGCCTCCGCAACTCTTCCAAAGCCACATTCCGGCCACCGGAGACCCCCAGATTCTCCTTCAGTTCAACGCCTGTTGTGCCGTCGGGCAGCGGGGGAAGCGGCGAACCATTCCCGACGACCACGATGTGAGTCGCCTGGGTGTCCTGCTTGGCGACCGAATCAAGCAGCGCCTGCAACTCGGCGGGGCGGTTCCCCATGGTCAAGATGGCGACGCCTACGCGCAGATGACGCACAGATGAATACTCCGTTCTTGATATCTGCCTGCGATGCTAGCCGCCGGGAACGCCGGTCGCAGACCCGTGACGCCGGCGAGGCACCAGGTACTGCCATCCGAAGGGCCGGACGCCGTACGGGTGGCCAGTGTCCCACCGCCATCCTGCTCATACGCCGCTACAGCACTGCCCTGCGTGCGAAGTTCATCATCGAACATCCTGTTCCTGCGGCCTGGGCAGCATCGGTCGGATCATCGGATCCTCGGTCCTGGTTGTGCCGTTGACTGCCGCGCAGAGGGTGCGGACCGAGCCGTTGCTCTGAGCACGGACGATCGGAATACCATGATGACTTGCTGTCGTCATGCTGCGGTGTATCGCCAAGGAGGTGCTGGCGCGCTGCTGGCAACTCCCCATGGGATTGCGTGCTTTGGATACCAGAAAAATGAACGTCTCCCCCCACGGGGCGATCTCGGCCTGATACGACTTCTCACCCAAGGGTTGTCCCGTAACCGGAGTTGAAGTGCACGGTTACAGCTCTGGGGGCCCGGATCGGTATCGGCGCGACTCCGGCCTGACAGCTGTGGCAGCCTGCGGTCATGCCTGAGCTGCGAGAACACGACGGACGTCACTACGCTGTCCGGCACCACTACGCCTTGCCCGACGACGCGTGGTGCCTGGAGCTGAGCGACGCCGTTCTCGTGCAGGCCGAATCCCCGAACCCCGTCACCTACCGGGCCGGCAGGGCCTTCCTTGCGGCATACATCCCCGACGAGGATCCAGACCTGGAACCGACGATCCACATTCACAGCCATGACGAGCACGTCATCCCCTACGCGATCACGCACTGGTTCATGGAGCGGGTGGCCGAACAGGTTGAACGCTGCCGCACCGCGTTCGCGCAGGGGGAATCCGAAGCAATGGGATGATCTTGATGTGGCTGGTGTGATCACGGCGTCGGAGTCGTCCTGGACAGGCCCCTTCACCGGGTTGAGCCCGCAGTACTTCGCGAAGCTCGTGACGGCGCTGCGGCGCGAAGGCACCGAAGGTGTGCTGCGCGGCCGGCCCTGGGGGCTGCCCCTGGAGGACCGGGTACTGCTGGTCGCGGCCTACTGGCGGACGATCCTGACGCTGCGTCAGCTGGCGCCCTTGTTCGAGGTGTCGAAGTCGACAGCAGACCGCGTCTGGTGCCCACCCGCGACCACACGGTGGCCGAGCAGTCGAAGAACTACCGGTACTCCACCAATCACCAGGTCGTCATCGACGCCGACACCCGCCAGATCGTCGTGGTCGGGCGCCCCCTTCCCGGCAACCGCAACGACTGCAAAGCATGGGAAGAATCCGGAGCCAAGGCCGCCGTCGGCAACTCCATGACGATCGCTGACGGCGGCTACCCGGGCACCGGCCTTGTGATGCCCCACAGGCGCCGCAAAGGCGAGGAGTTGCCCAGCTGGAAGCAGGTGCACAACAAGTCCCACAAGCACGAACGGGCGGATCAGCAACCGACCACGCCCGCACTCAGCTGCGGTGTCGCCCGGGCTGGGCACGGGGAACGCGCTGGTGGTGACGCTGCTGGTGCAGCTCGGGGTGGTGGCGGTGACGGGGCTGCTGAATCTGCGGCTGCCCCGGGTGGTCGGCCGAGAGCTGAGCGGGGCCGGCCGCGCCCGGTACGGCAGCAGAGCCCCGGTACGGCAGCAGGGCCCGGACCGCGCGTCGCGGTCCGGGCCCTGCCCCGTGCGGTGCCGCCCTGCGGCGGCGGTGCGTCAGCTCTGTGCGGTGTCGTCGCCCGCCTGCCCGGCGTCCTCAGCTGCGCCTGCCTTCTCGCGCATCTTGCGCACCAGCTCCGCCTTCCGGTCGGCCGCACCCTGGCGGTCGAGGTTGCGGTGCGGGCCGTTGTTCTGCCGTTCGGCGCGGGACAGCTTCTTGCGCTGGCCGCCGCCCATGCCCACGGGGTTGTTGATGTTCTTGCTCACGGTCACAGGTTCTCCCGGTAATGATGTGAAGTGATCTACGGATTCATCGGTGGGGGATGGGCGGCGACGTCGAAGGACGTCAGCAGGGGCCCATCACGCTCTCACTCGTAAATCGGTGTCTGGAAGAACATGACAAAGACGATACCCGGTTCCGTCGGCCCCGCACACCAACCTTTTCGCCGCCCCGGCGTCGGCCGGGCCTTCGGCGAGCGCCCGGGGTCAGCCGTTTCCTTCCGGGAATCTCAGCACCGCCAGCACCCGGCGGTGGTCGCCGCCCGCCCGGGGCAGCTCCAGATGGGCTGTACTGGGCCGCCGCGGGCGTTGTCAGTGATCGCGAGCACACTGACGGCGTGAGAATCATCTCACTTGCGCCCCGCCGTTACGGGACAACCTTTAGGCTCCCGCCCGAGGCGAGTTCTGCGGCCGGCCTGGCCCGTGGACCGGTCAGCAACGCGGCTTGCTGATCGTCTGTTTCGATGGCAAAGCTCGCTCACAAAGCCCGCCTTGGTGGGCCCCGTGGGGGCAGTGTGTCTGCATGGATTCGACCATGTGGGCAGCCGTGCACATCGCGAGTGAGGTAGTCGGGGCGACCGTCGGGGAGCCCCGGGTGGTGGGGAGCAGTCCGCGGAGCGTGGTGATGCGCTGTTCGCTGGACGGCGGGAGGGACAGTGTGATCGTCAAGGCGTTCAGTGACGAGCCGGAGGGGCGGAGGTCCTTCACGTCGGAGGTGGTCGGGCTCTCACTGGGGCTGGCCGGGCCGGCGCTGCTCGGGTCACAGAGGTCAGCCGGACCACCGAGGCCACCGAGCCCGGCGACGACCCCGCGGGATGCTGAACGTCGCGATGCGTACCTACTGCCGGATGCCGGTCACCAACCCCGGCCCGGCCCGGGCGCTGGTGGCCGAGCGCCGCCCCGACCGGCCGGTACCGCCGGTGGCCGGTACCGCCGCGATCGGGGCGGTGGTGCATCTGCCGGCCACCGCCACCGAGGAGGGCCGGGACCTGTCCTCGATGAGCGGCATCCTGGCCGACAGCGCCTACCGTCTGCTGCCGGCCTGACGGCCCGGCCTCACTTCAGGTGCCGGCCGAAGAACCGGTCCCCGTCCTCCACCTCGAACCACGGGGTGCCGGTGTGCCCGCCCAGATTGGCGTGCAGCGTCTTCTCCTTGCTGCCGAAGGCGTCGAACAGGTCCAGGGCCCGCTGCCGGGGGTTCCCTTCGTCGTCCCACTGCAGCAGGAACAGCAGCGGAATGGTGACCTGCCGAGCCTCCTCGTGCTGAGCGCGGGGCACGAAACCCCCGGCGAAGAAACCGGCGGCCGCGATGCGCGGCTCGACCACCGCCAGCCGAATGCCGATGGCGGTCATCCCCGAGTACCCGACCGGGCCGCCGATCTCGGGCAGCGAAAGGAGGGCGTCCAGGGTGGTCCGCCATTCCGGGACCGCCTTTTCGACCAGCGGGCCGACGAAGGACTCGAAGATCTCATCGACCGGCTCGCCGGCCTGCATCGCCCGGCGGAGGTCGGCGCGGGCCTGCTCGTCGGCGGCGGAACGGGGCCGGTCACCGTGCCCAGGGGCGTCGATGGCAGCCACCGCATAGCCCTGCTCCGCGCAGTACCGGGCCCGGGCCACCAGCCGCGGTTCCCGCTTGTGCAAGCCGCCGTTGTGGCCGATCAGGATCAGCGGGGCCGGTGCGGATCCAGGCGTCCACAGGGTGCCGGGGATCTCGCCGAGGGTGAATTCGCGTTCGAGGACGCCGTCGTCGAGGCGCTGTTCGGAAGTGAATTGCATGGTCGTGCCTTTCGGGAGTGCTCTTGAACGGCGCTCCCGGACGACCTATCGCCCGGCCGTGACCCCGGAGGGGAGCACCCATGTCGATACTGCGTTCACGGGTACCACCTCCTCGTTCTCTCGCACGGCCTCCGGGAAATTAGCAGTGGTCGCCGTGGTCCGCCAACAGGTTTTTGCGGAGGCTCCGTGGCCGGATGCCGCCTCACCACATAGGACACTGCCTTAGAGGGCGCGCTGGTAGGCGTGTGCTCATGGGCGGCGGATCGGGCGTTGGTTCCATCGGTGGGTCGTCCATGCCCGACGGATCAGGCTGCGCACGGTGATGATGGTGTCGGCGAGGTCGAAGAAGGCGTCGATGACGGTAACCCGGCGCTCGTAGCAGTGCGCGAGGCGGTGGAAGGCGTTCTGCCAGGCGTGGGTCCGTTCCACATGCCACCGCCGGCCGGCCTGGATCGGCGCCTTCTCACCCTTGTACGCGATGCGGCCGTGCAGGCCGCGTTCGTCGAGCAGGGCGCGGGTGGTGTCCGAGTCGTAGCCGGCGTCCAGGTGCACAGTGATGTCCTCTGGCAAAGGTCCCAGGTCGTTCAGGCGGTCCAGGGGGCCCGCAGAACAGCGCCGCGAGTGCGGGGAACGGGCGCACGGGCACGCCCCCGGCAGCACCGCCGTGACGAGGGACTCGGACGTTCCCGGGGCGGCCTGACCTGCAAGATCCATCTCGCCGGTGAGGGCGGGCGCCGCCTTCTGGCCCTGCTGATCACTCCGGGCCAGTGGGGCGACGCCCCGCAGCTCATCCCGGTCATGGAACGCATCCGCGTCAGTCGCCTGGGCGGCGGGCATCCGCGCACCCGGCCTGACCACCTCGGCGGCGATAAGGCGTACTCGTCCCGCCGCAACCGCGCTACCTGCGACGACGCCAGATCAAGCACACCATCCCCGAACCGAAGAACCAGCGGGCCAACCGCCAACCGCCAACCGCCAACGCCGGGGCAGCGGGGGCGGCCGGCCCGCCGCCTTCGACAAGACGATCTACAAGCGCGGAAGCGAAGTGGAGCGAACGATCAATGCGTTGAAGAACTTCCGGGCGGTGGCCACGAGGTTCGGCAAGAGGGCCTACATCTTTCACGGCACCGTGACCGTCGCAGCAATTCGCCTGTGGCTTGGCTCTTAAACCTGCCGAAGAGCCTGTAAGTACTCAGCATCACCGGACGAGTCCGATGGCCTCAATCTCGATCATCCACTCAGGGTTGGCGAGTGAGGAGACCTCCACGAACGACTCCGCGAGGTGAGGCTTGTCCGGGAAGTGCTCCGCGCGCAACTTGGCGAAGATGTCCTGCTGCGCGATGTCCGTGACGAACACGGTCGCCTTGACCACGTCGGCGAGGCTGGAGCCCGCGTTTGTGAGGACCGTCGACAGGTTCGCGAGCGCCTGACGGGCTTGCGTCTCGAAGTCCCCTGCGCCGATCGTGGCTCCCTGGGCATCAATCGGCGCCTGCCCTGAGGTGAAGACCAAGTTCCCGACCCGGACGCCGAGCGATATGCCGGCCGACTCGTACCAGTCGGGTTCCGCGGAGATGCGTACGCGCTCGGCGGCAGGCTGTGTAACGGACATACTGCTGACACTCCTTCAAAACTGCACACGGAGCCGGGCAACTGTGATCACCCCGGCTTGATCGACAGCTATGAGATCCTGAGATTCATTCCCGAGGCTTGCAAGTGCGCCTCGGCACAGCTCGGGTGACAGCCGCCCACCTACGCGAGCGCGCCGCATCCCAGGAATGATCCGCAGGGCGGACCCTAGGCACTCTGAGCCAGCGCCAACGTCGCACCTTGTGGATCCTGCACCACAGTGACGGCGGCCATTGAGGAATCCTCAAGTACGGCCAGTTGCATCGACGACTGTGAGTGATCACCGCTGTCTGGCATGACATGCTCCGCCCCGGTTCGCCGGCGTCCAAGCGTGATGGGCGGATGGCCGTCACTGCGAGCACCAGTGGCAGACGTGAGCCCGGCAAACGACGGTGGTACGGCCGGGGCTAGCCTTGCTGGCCATGACTGATCAAGAGCGCACCATCGAGGCCAAGTTCGAGATCATTGACTTCGACGAGAAGGTGTACGAGGAGCCTGCTGAGGGACCCAAACTGACCCGGGTCACGATTCGGAAGCACTACAGCGGCGTGATCGACGGCACGGGCGTTGCCGAGGTGCTCACGGCGCAAGGAGCCGCGGGCGGTGGCTACGTGGCGTCTGAGAGGATCGAGGGCACCCTCGACGGCCGTCAGGGCACCTTCGTCATCCAGCACAGTGGGCTGGCCAACGGGGATGACCAGAGCAGCGACGGGAGCATCATTCCCCACTCTGGGACCGACGGCTTCACCGGTATCTCGGGACGAGCCATGGAGCGCCAGTTTCAAGTGCTCACCCTGGTCTACACGCTCTGAGCGCTGCCGAACCCAGTCATGGCCTGCAGCCGACAGCCAACGGATTTCCCACGCAAGCGATCAACGGCATGAATCCCACCTGCCGTAACTCTTTGTGACTTTCGCGGCCAGTTACCTCCCCACGGGTTCGGGGGCGGGGGTGTGGACGCCCATGAGATGGAGAGTGTCGGTTATAGGGAGTTGGGCAAGGGTGATGCACCAGCCCTCGCCGTACTTGTCGATGAGATCCACGAGGTGGGGCCATTCTTGTCGGGTCAGTGGCCGATTGTGCCTAATCGGGCAACGGTGGTCCTATTGCGATGTGTTGCCCAGTTGCCGCGCCAGGAAGCACTGGGCAGCCAGAATGATCACGTGGTTGAACGCGTGCGGGTGCGGGAGATTGACGATCACGACCGGACCTCCTGGAGTCCTGGGGCAGTGTGTGAGTGAGCCGTTGGCGTCCAAGGCAGCGGCCACGAGCGAGGCCGGTGCCCTGCAGTACGGCCACGACGGAGCTGAGTCCCTCGCCGACGGGGGTAGTGAGGCCCAGGTCGGCGAGCGCCCGCAGGATCGTGGCCTGTGTTCGGGGCAGGTGGATGCCCCCCACATCGGGTGTGCGGTGGATGTCGCGTCGTACAGCGATGAGCCGTGTTCCCTCGGTGCTCGCCGGGTGCGAGCCGGTGGAGCGGCTGGGCGACCGGGCGGCCGGCCACGATCAGCACACGTTTCTCCTCGGCGTGCGGCAGGTACTCCTGGAGGACGCAGTACCGGTTGCGAAGGCGCATCAGGCCCCCTTTGGTCAGGAGATCGGTGAGGGCCGTGTTGCCGGTCATGGACTGCAGCAGGACCCTGTTGTTGCTCGATCCGGGCTCCAGGAGGTAGACGTCCGCGCCGGCGTCGCCGTCGGGTGGCTTGACGAGCCCGATGGTGTCGGGAGCGGTCCGGTACTCGGCCCACAGTTCGGTGAAGGAGTTGGACACCAGCGTGCGCGGGAGGTGCCGGCCCGGGACGATGGCCGGGAGCGCGGTCTTGGTGTTCAGCATCAGGATCACGGTCACGTCATTCACGAACGGCACCTGCTGGTTGAGGCACCACACAGGAGCTGCCGGGCCGCTTCCTCGACCGAGGGGTGGGGGTAGTTGAGCACCCACACCACGTCGATGTCCGCGAAGTCGCGCTGTTCCAGCTTGCCCGGCAGCGGCGCGAATGCCTCCACGGCTCCGTCGGGCTTCCCCAGTGGGCAGCGAATGTCGGAGCCCAGCGAGGACAATCCGTTGACCGTGCCGATCCACACCTCATGCCCCTCGGACATGAGGGAATTGGGGTACAGGGCGCGGCAAACGCGGCCGCCCCCGACGTCGCCCAGAAGTGGTGCAGGGCGACCGCGGCTACGACCACGACATCGCCCGCCGCGGTACCCAGCACGGCTCGGGCCTGGGTACCCAACGCTGGGTTGTGGAGCGAGTATTCGCCCACCTGCGCTGGTTCCGCCGCCTGCGGATCCGCTGGGAGATTCGCGACGACATCCACGAAGCATTCCTCACCCTCGGATGCGTACTGATCTGCTGGCGACGCCTGAAGTCATTCCGTAGGAGTTCTAAGCGCTCCGTGGTGGAAGGGCCCGCGGTGGCTGGAGCTGCGGGGAGGACCGGTGGCCCTCACCACCAGTCGACCTTGGCCGCTTACCACCGCACTTACCACCGACGCCCAGTTGCGATCTCGAAAGGGACACATTGTGCGAAGAGCCCGCTTACCACCGGAGAGGAGGATGGTAAACGGGCTGTTCGTCGGCGGGATCGTACGCGCGCCGAGGGCCGTGGCGGCACGCAGATGTGTGGTCGGGGCTGCGCAACTTCCGCGAAGCGACCGCTGAGCCGGTGCCGGCTATCGCGGCTCTCCCTGCGCAGAGCGGGGAGGGGTGGCGTGCCGCTCATGGGGTGGGCCGGGACGGAGCGGAACCGGACTGCGGGCCGTACGCGGTCAAGTGCACGGTTCTGTACGAGCCCGGCCGCGTTCTCCGCGACGACCGGCACGTGGGCCACCTGTACGCCGAGCGCCGTGCAGGCGACCCATACGGTCCCAAACATCAGGGTGGTACGGGTCGCGATGGCGCTGCTCGGCGCCACTGGGGGCAGGTCCTGGACGGGCTGCCGGCCGCTTCCGGAGGGCAGCAGGTGCCCCGTCTCAGCAGGTGTTTGGTGCGGCCTTGCCGGAGAAGCGGTCCGCGAGCCAGGGGACGCCTTCGACGCTTGTCCCTGCGGAGGCGGCGATGTGGGTGGGAATGTAGTTGCTGGTGAACTTCACCGTCGCGCCCCGGCGGCACCAGTCGGCGGCCAGCTGCTTGCTGATCTGGTGGGGGATGACGTCATCGAGGACGCTGTGGGAGAGCAGGATGGGCGACGCGGGCTTGCGCCTGCCGAGCTGCTGTTCCGCCACGATCGTGTCCCACGGAGCGTGCTTGAGGCGCTCCGTCAGCGGGCGTCCGTCCACAGTCAGAGAACGGGATTGCAGGAACGGGTACTTGCCGATGGCCTGCGTCGTGCACTGGTCGTCGCGGAGGTCGCTCGCCGCCCGCTTGCCACGGGAGTTCAAGTACGGGTCAGTGTCGATGCCGTACCCGGCGGCGAACCCTGAGAAGGCGTAGTTGAAGAACGCGGAGTAGGCGGAGCCGTCGAGGCTGTTGGCCACCTTGTCCAGATCCGCGGGGGGAGCGCCGACAACGGCGCCTCTGATCTTCAGTTCTGGCGCGTAGGTCCGGGCGAGCTCGGCCGCGGACGCCGCCGCTCCGCCGCCTTGGGAGTAGCCGTAGACGGCGACCTCGCCGGAGTCGGGGAGGTTTGCGGCTGTCAGACGCTGGGCTGCTCGGATGGAGTCCAGGACCGCGCGGCCCTGCACCTCGCGGTTCATGTAGGTGTGGACTCCGGGTGTACCCAGCCCCTGATAGTCGGTCACCACGACGGCATAGCCCTGGTCGAGAAGCTTCTTGATGGGAAGCGCCTCGTACTCGGTGCCTTCGGCCATCTGGCGGGAGGGGGCGCACTTGTCCGCCAGCCCCTGGGTGCCGGGGGCGAAGGCGATGATCGGCCGTGGGCCGCGCTGGATCGTCCTGGGGGTGAGCACGGTGCCGGTGATCGCGATGGGCTTGTCCAGGCGGTCGGTTGTGCGGTACATGATCCGGCTGACGCTCGCATTGACCTTGACCGCCTTGAGGGGATCCAGATAGAAGGCGGCCGGCTCGGAGCGGATCACATCACCGTTGCGCGAGGGCAGGCCCGTTGGCGGTGCGTAGAAGGGCGGCCGCTCTGCGGCTGCTGCCGTGGGGGAAGGCGGGGCGAGGGGAAGAGCAGCTGTCGCGGCGACGAGTGTTGCCACGGCACGCCTGCCCAGAGCACGAAGACACAGCACGGGGGCTCCTCAGCAGTCGGGGAGGAAGAGATCCACTAACTACCTGAACGGCGGCAGTCGGTTGAGGAGATCTGCTGAAATATGACTCGAAAGGGGGGCTAAGCGCTGAGGGGAGGATCCGTACCGCACGCGGCGGGCGACGACCGGGTTGCCTGCCCGTCTGCAGGGGAGGCGATACAGCACTCCCATGCGTCGCCCAACACTTCTGCGGCACGTCTTGGCGTGCCGCCACCGCCTCGCTCCGTGCAGGCTGTCGAGCCGAGGCCGTTCGTGATGTGTCGTACGGTTCGTCGTCGGATACCGGCAGTTCATGCCTGTCCTTACCTCATGCACTGCCTAAGGCGCGTCGTGTGGCACCGACGTGACCGAGCAACTGTCCTGTGTGATCCGGTTACCTGACCGCAGTCAGGTGGTGCCGGGCCCTGGGCGGACCCGGCACGCATGGTCACAGTCCGAGTTCTTCGGAGGCCATGGCCGTGCCACGGACCCGTGCTTCGATCTTGGCGAAGGCGGTGTCGCGTGAGGTGGAGGTGTCGTCGGCGAACGGGGCGAAGCCGCAGTCGTCGCACGTGCCCAGCCGGTCGGCCGGGAGGTACCGGGCCGCCTCCAGCACCCTGTCGCGGACTTGTTCAGGACTCTCCACGACCGGGTCGATCGGGTCGATGACGCCGATGAACACCCGGCTGCCGGGGCGTAGGTGGTCGGCGATGATCTGCAGGTTGCGCGCGGGGTCTGTCTCGCCGGCCATGTGGAGGTAGAAGTTGCCGGCCTTCAACTGGAAGAGCTTGGGCAGGAGATCGGCGTAGTCGACATCGAGGCTGTGGGTGGAATCCTGATCGGCGCCCGGGCAGCTGTGCACGCCCAGCCGGGCCCGCTCGTCTTCGTTGAAGCGTTCCAGGACCGTGTTGTTGACGGCGATGAGCTGGTCCAGCAGGCCACCGGAGGGGTCGAGCTTGAGGGAGAGCCGGGCTTCGGTGAAGTCCAGCTGGACGCCGTGCGCGCCTGCTTCCAGGCATCCGCGGATCTCGGCCGCGGCCTCGTCGGCGAGGTCATCGAGGAACTTCTCGCGGGGGTAGCCCTCGATGCCGGCGGCCGGGTAGAGCAGGCTGAGCATGGAGGGGGCGACGACCGCCTGCTTCAGCGGCCCGTCGGTGTGGTTCTGCGCGGCACGCAGGTAGGAATCGGCGCGGACCTGGTAGCGCAAGGGGCCCGCGGTCATGCGGGGCAGCTGACGCGTGTGGCCGTCGGCGAAGGGGATGACGGCGCCGTCCGGGACGACGGCGGTCAGTCCGGTGAGCGGGTAGGTGTAGGCACTGGGCTTGGCCTGTTCACCGTCGACCAGGACGGGACAGCCCAGATTTGCCAGCCTCGACAGCGTGTCGGTGACAGCCTGTTCCTGAACCTTGCCTAGGTCGGCGTCGCTGAGGTGACCTGAAGCGTGCTGGGCGTACGCCTTCTGGAGGGCTTGGGGGCGGGGGAGGCTGCCGATGGGCTCGGTAGGAATGCTCATGATCCGGACCCTAGGAGACATGCCGCAGCGTGTCCGGGACGCCGGGCGGCAGGTTCACCGCATCGGTGTCGTGGTGGAACTTCGTTGACCGGCCGATACGTAACACAGCATGGCGGATGCCCTGCCGCGATGTTCGACGCCCGCTTGCCGGATTGATCTGACAGACGGGCCGCGATAGCGCTCCCGGGCAGTCCCTTTCCAGGGCGACCGACTTGGTCACGTCGGTCCCTCAAGCGTGGGAACGGTTGCTCGTAGGACGATGCCGCGACGGACGGCAATCTGCCGCTGTGCTCGCACCCAAGCCCGCGCCCCCGGCCTGCACCAGATCGGACACAGCACCTGCCCGATCCTGCCCACCCAGCCCGGTCCACCCCCCCACGCCCCGCGAGGATTCAGCACCGCAGCCTGCGCCACGTCGATACACGCACCATGCCTACCAGCGATTTCATCGGAATTTGATCGACCATGGTTAGCGTCAATGCCGTCCGAGGGTTCCCGCTGCATGCACCACGCATTGCGACCCACCACTACAGAGGAAGGACGCTCAACTTCATGAGCAACACGTCCCGCATTGAGACCCGTGAGATAGCCGACGACGACCTCGACAGCGTCGCGGGTGGTCTCTCCGTCAGTGGCTCCGTGGACGGCCTGACCGCCACGTTCGCCCCGGGCCCCAATGGCATCCCTGTCCTGACCGGCGGCTCCGTGAAGTCCCTCAGCCTCACTGTCTCCGACATCCCCCTGGGCCCGATCGGCTGAGATGCAGCTGTAGCACGGTGCTCATCCACCGGGCCCCGGCACCACCCCGGGCCGTCGTGGGGTAATTCAGGGTCCTGTGTGACGTCGGCCTTCAAGACCTGCTTGTGGTCGTGGAGGCCGACATTGCCGTATGCGGCGGCTGACGATGTCTGTGCGGCTAAGGGGAGCCTGGCGATCCAGGACTGGGACCAGCAGGGACGGCTGCTCACCGACGAGGAGTTCGTGGACCTGTTCCCGTCGCGGGGCGAGCCGCACCGGGCCCACAGCCGGATGTCGCGGACCGCTGGAAGCGGATGGCGTTGTACGTGCCACGGACGCGGTTGCGCTGCGAATCGCGCGCGGCAGCCGCCGGCGAGTCGTGGCATCACCATGACCTGGCGCATGGCTCCCGCACCTGCTCGTCCTTCGAGCAGCGCCTACACGGCGTGGCCTGCGCGCGCGAGTTCTCCATGCCCAAGCTCTCCAGCAAAGGCCAACTCCCGGAAGCGAAGGACAACCTCCAACGCCTGCTCGCCACGATCCTTCTCACAGACGACAAACAGGGCGCTGTACACGACGGCCAGTCGGCGTTGCACCGGTCGGGGGCGATGATGACTACTGACGTACTTCTTGTCCATGGGGGGCCCGGATCTGGGCGGAGACGGCACGCGGGGCGGCCTCGGCGGTGTCGATGCCGGGCAGGCCGGTCACGGTGACCGCGGACGCGATGGCGGTAGCGGCCAGGACGCGGCCGGCCGGCCGCCACCGGGCGGGTATGTGAAGTGCTCTGTTCAAGCTGGATCTTCCCTCGCTGGTGGGGGCGTGAGGGGTGTGGGCGGCGCATTGGGCCCCGTGACGTGTACGCGCCGCCCGCTCACCCTAGGGACCGCCCCGACGAAAGTGCACGGGATATCGGCGTGCCGATATGTCAACTCGGTGCGGGGTGAGGGAAGTTCGACCCGTCACCGGCAGATGAAGTACGCGTCTTCCATGTCGGCCGTGGTCGACTCGGTGTGCCGCACGCGCAGCGCCGACAGGTTCAGGCCGGGAACGCCCCACGGGTCGGCGGCCCCCAGGGCCAGGCCGGCGAACACTCCCCATTCGATCTGGTTCGGGTCGTCGTCCAGGTTGATGAAGGCGTCCAGCTCGTCATTGTCGTCGAGGTGTTTCTGCGTCATGCCGAGAGCGGCGAGAACCGCTGCGGGGTCTCCGGAGACGACGAACGGCTCGTCACCGGTCCATCCGGCAGCGTGGAACATCGTCCCGTCGGGCAGCCATACGAGGTCTTCGGTGCGTGTGGCTCCGCAGTGGGTCTCGACGCGTCCCACGATCCGCGCGTCGGGGAAGCATCCGCGCAGGGCCGTTGCTTCGTCAAGGAGGGGATTGTCGTCGCCGTCGGAGACGAACGCCGGGTCGCAGACGGTCAGCACATTGCCCCACGCGCCGGCATGGACGATGTCCAGGTCCGCGAGCGTGCTGAAGACCGATGGGTTGGCGGCCGAGCGCGGGCCGAGGTCTTCCAGCACCGCATCCACCCTCGACAAAGACGCGGCGAAGGCGGCGGCCCGGCCCGGATCATGTACCGGGAACCCGGCCGTGTCCGAGGTGAACGGCGGCTGGAAGACGGTCATGTTGCCGTGGACCATGGAGCCGCGGACCATCTCGGCTGGGGGTATGGTCCAGAGACTTTGATCAGTCATGCGGGCCACCGTAGCGGCCGGAAACCTAGTGCGGGAATCGACTGCCGAAACCGGCAGCGGCCTGCTCGTCCGCGTCGTTCGCCTTGATGACGACACCGTCGATGCCGAAAGGCAGAGACGGACGCATGGCGGCTATCTCATCAACATGCTGCTGCGCCTCGGCCGGCGTCGCGCACACTCGCAGCCCGGTCAGGGTGCTCGCGGTGGTCTGCACACCAGCCACGGCGACTGCGCCGAGAACTTCGGCGTGCGTGGCACCGGCTGGAAGGACCTCGGTCAAAATGCTCAAGAGACTTGCCTGAGCTTCAGGCAACGTTCGCTCTGTCGACGAGGGCGCGTAGGCGTCGGTCGTCGGCGTGGCGGTTTCGCCGGACATCCGATGCGGTTGATCTGTCAAGCGGCCTCAGCGATGTCGGGGGTCTTGCGACCTCTGGCGACCGGGAAGAGACGCTGACCGGCACCCCGTTGTCAGCACGCACGCGATCGGGCGGGGTCATGACGGTGATGCTTCGGCGGCATCACAGCCGCCGCGTGGTGTGGCGTCACTTCCGCCGGGGTGATCGCCGCCGGATGATCGTCGGTTCCGGGGGACGTACCGAAAGGGCCTAGGCTGCCACCCGGCACCGGCACCGGCCTCGACCGAGGAGCACACATCATGTCCGACCCCGCCCAGCAGCACCCGTTTCCCGACGCCTTTGGACCGGAGGACGCACCTGTGCCGCATGCGCTGCTCGCGCCGGTGATCGGGTTCCTGGGCACGTGGGTCGGCCGGGGGCGTGGCGAGTATCCGACGCTCTCCGAGGAGTTCACGTATGCGCAGGAGGTCACCTTCACTCACGACGGGCGTCCTTTTCTCCACTACGAGGCGCGCGCCTGGTTGCTCGACGCGGAGGGCGCCCCGCTGCGGCCGTCGGCCCGCGAGAGCGGCTGGTGGCGGCTGGGGACCGACGGACGCGTGGAGGCATTGATCACCCAGCCCACCGGCATCGCGGAGATCTCGGTCGGCCGGGCCGGCGATGGCACGGCCGACCTCACCACCCACGAGGTGGCCCTCGCCCCCACCGCAAAGGAGGTCAACGCCACCCGCCGCCGCTACACCCTGACCGATGCGGACACGCTCACCTTCGTCCACGACCTCGCGGCGGTCGGTCAGCCACTGCAGCATCACCTTTCCGCACGACTTCGACGCAGTGGTACAAGCGGAGGCGCAAGCTGAGTCGCGCTGACGGATTGCGTGCGGGGTCGTTCGAGGACACCAGGGACGGGATCCGTAGGGGGTGGCCCTGATATCCGCCCGCAACGCCCTGCGGCCTACCTGGCGCCGTAGTCGTTGCCGTCCAGCAGTTCCAGCGCCTCGCCCCTGTCGACGAAGCGGCTCATGCCACAGTCGAGGCCGTCGTCGTCCAGGTCGTCGGGGTACGGGGCGCGCGCCCAGGACCCGTTCGCGTACCAATGGACACAGCCCAGTTCATTGCCGTCGAGCTGATCGTGCAGCTCCTCGAACGGGAGTCAGTCCGGGGCGTCCGCCAGCATGTCGATCGACGTTTCGTGCCATTTGACCTCGCTCGACTCGTCCTCGCCGAAGAGCACGAACCGGCCCTCGCCGATCTTCGCCGGCGTCCACCACGTACAGCCGCAGTCGTCGAGGTGGAGCCCGCCGTCGTCGATCCAGCAGCCCGTGCGGTACCCCTGGCGTTCCTCCCCCGCGGTGGTCGCCTCCATGACGGCAACCAGCGCCCAGCGCGCCCACAGCACCTCCGCCGACGGCAAGTCCCCCGGCAGTCCCGGTCGGTGAAGCGTCATGCCGCCCTCCGGCTGATCGTCAGGTTTGCTCTCCGGCATGGGTAGACGGGGTGGTGAAGGGGTTACGGAAAGGGCAGTCCCTATCTCGGCCCGCGTCGTAGGCCGCCTCCCAGGCCGCATCGCGGTCCGTTACGGATGGCCGGCTCGGCCGCCCGCAGTCGCACTCTCCTCCGCGGGGCCGCACCCCGTCCGAGGCGCGAGGTGGTGGCTGCGCATCGGGCGGGCAGGGACGGTGCGACTGGTTCGACCGGCCTGTTGTGACTTGAGGCGACCCCTGCGTTATCCCGTCGCTCTGATGTCTGCCGGGAGTGGGCATGTCTGACACCGATCTTCTGCGAAGGGCAGTTCCTACAAGAGTGATGGTCCCGACCTCTTTCAGGTCGGGACCATCGTGTTCATTTTGGCGCCGGCTCACGCCGACATCGCTGCTCCTACCAGGCGACCGGCATGCGCTCAGGGATGCGCTTCATGAAGCGGGTGCGCCACACGAGTTGGTCGACGGGGACGGCCAGGCGCAGGCTGGGCGTACGGGTGGCGAGGGCCTCGATCGCTATCTCGATGTGCTTCTTGCCGAGCGGTACGGCGGGGCAGTAGTGCCCGCCGTAGCCGAACGAGAGGTGAGCGGCCGCGTTGGGCCGGTCGATGTCGAGGTTGTGCGGGTCGGGGAACACGCTCTCGTCGGTGTTGGCGGCCTCGACCAGGACGAGGACGAGTTCGCCTTTCTTGATCTCTGTGTCGCCGAGCTGCATGTCTTCCATGGCCAGGCGGGGCAGACCGTCGGCGATGGACAGGTTCACCCGTAGCAGCTCATCCACGGCGGCCGGTATCTTGCCGGGCTCCGCGCACAGCCGCTCCCACACCTCGGGGTTCTGAAGGAGCGTGAACACGGCCATGGTCAAGGCGCCCATGGTGGAGATGACTCCGGCGCCGAACATGGTGACGCCGACGGTGGCGAGCATCTCGTCGGTGAGGTGCGCATAGTCGGGGTCACCACGGAGGGCGGCTAGTTCGGCCATGAGCCCGTCAGTGGCGGGGTCGTTGAGCCGCTCGGTCATATAGGCGATGTCACGGTCCCAGTTCAGGCGCGCCCCGGTGATGGGGCATGCCGAGTTCATGAACGCGATGTCGAGACTGGACGCCAACAGCGGTGCGTCGTCGCGGGGGATGCCGAGGATGTGGCAGTGGAGCTGCTCGGCGTAGGGGTTGGCGAACTGTCCGCGCAGGTCGACCGGCGGGCCGTAGCCGAGGATGCCGTCGACCAGGTGGCCGGCGTGGTCGGTCATCCACTCCGTCAGACCACCGGCCTTGGGGTTGATGGCCTTGAGGACGGCCTTCCGCAGACCGGCGCCGGTGATGTTGCCCATGTTGTTGACCACCTCGGGCGGGATGGTCAGCGCGTACTGCCGGGGAACGCCAGGGGCAGAGGTGTCCTTGAGGCTGAAGCTGGGGTCTTCGAGCACCTGCTTGCACAACTCATAGGAGGAGACGAGCCACGCCGGATCCCCGGCGATGGTGCGTACCCGCGTGACCGGGGTGGCGCGCAGCTGCTCGATCTCCGGCGGGAGGCGGTCGCCGCGCGGGGAGAACGGGAAGTCGATCAGGGTCGGGGCGGTCGTCACTGGTCGTGTCCTCCGGTGAGAGTGCCGGCGGGAGAGATCACGGCGTGGCCCTGGTTGCGCGTGGCGCGCAGGCCGTGCCCGCGTGAGTACAGGAGATCGGCCATCGGCAATGCCTGGTGGTAGCAGTTGAGCGATGAGGGGACGCCCATGATTGCGGGGGTGTCGATGAACAGCGGCGCCTCGGCACAGATGTAGTCGAGGCAGACCTGACGCTGACGGTCCGTGGGCTGCTGCCCATCGAGCACCTTGCTGGTGAGGAACTGGACCACGAGCTGATCACAGACCTCGCGGAACGCCGGGTCGGTGGACAGCCGGTCGTCGAGGCTCTCGCGGATGACCTGATAGGCGGGGATGTCCAGCAGCGCGGACATGGGGCGGCCGCGGAGCCTGGTGCCGTCCGGGTCGAGCGCGGCAACGGCGGCGGTCACCTTGGCCCGTACACCGCGCAGGTTCTTCACGGCCTTGCGCTGGGCGTCGATCGCTGGATATCCGAGCGCCTCATACATGTCGGCGACATGCAGATCCGTATAGATGAGGTCAACCTGACGGAAGTTCTCCAATCCCCAGGCGGCGAGGCCGAGGACTCGCTGATGGGTGAAGTAGGAGTTCCCAGGCGAGATGCCGATGACGGCGTGATCACCTTCGTCGGTGATGACCTGGCAGTGCGGGGTGTACGGACGGACGTGAAAAACCTCGGTCGCTGTCGTCAAGAGACGATGTCCCTACGTGCCGCTAGTCCCTGGGAACCCCGTGTTCCCGGTGTGGCGGCGACACCGAAAACCTACCTGACTGTCGGTTCCGAATGATGTCGAACCAGGAAGTAACTCCCAGGTCAGGCCGCCTAGTTGCGTTCATATGGCGTTCACAAGCGCGGACTGATGATGGCGAACGAGCGCGTCGCGAAGCCGCTCAGCCGAACCTTCGGGTCGGGGAAGGCGTGCCATTCCCCGCCTGTCCGCGCCGGGCACTCCGTCCCCGACCGTCGAACCCGGCAGTCGACCTCCGGCGGTACGCGTTGGGCCCTCGCTGTCGTAGGACGTGAGCGCAGTGGGGTGGGACATCCTCGCTGCGACGGGAGCGCCTGCCTGCTTGGCCGGCTGCGCGCGGGACCGTGCATCGCGGTCGGATACGGCCGCCACTTCCGTCCACCTTCGCCACGGCGCCACCCACGAGATCCGGGTGCGCCGCCCGGCCGCCGGACGCCCGGGCCGGGACAAGTGCATCTCCGGCAAGATCAGGCACAGCGCGGTGAAGTCCATGGTGGTCATCAGCCAGGGCAGGTCAAACTCCTGGCTGACGGACCTCCTGTTGAGACCTTCTCGTGGATGCCGGCTACCAAGGGTTCGGGGCCAGACCGGTGGACGCGTCGTGACGCCGCCGCATCGCAGGTTCAAGAAGAATCCGCCCAGTGGCACGAGGAGATGCACGAGCGCCGACGCAAGGCCGGCCAGCAGCAACACGCCCATCGACGCGCCACCGCCAGCCATGCACGGGCTCGTGAAGACTGTCCCGTAAGTGATCTCCGTTAGTCGGCCGGCCAGTTGGAGCGAAGCCCTGTGCTGCGCCGGGTCGTGGGAGATGATGCCGCTCATGACCTTCGCGATGACGCCCGCCATCCCCGCTGGGTCTCTCTCCGCGTCTGCCCAACCGCCCGTGCTGTCACCAGGCGCTGATGTACTGCTGCGGTCCTGGGAGGCAGATGACGCCCCCGTCCTGCAACGCGCCTTCCAGGACCCGTCCATCCGGCACTGGCACACGCACCACGTCACTTCTCGGGAGGAAGCCCGGGAGTGGATCACGGCCTCCCATGGAATGGCACAGAGCCGCGGCCTGCCGCTACAGTGCGATCTTTGTTCGATTCGGTAAGTGGCATAGGGGGAGATCGTGAGCGTCCAACTGCGGGAAACTGCACAGGCTTTAGCGCAGACGCTCTGGCGGGAACACACCGTCTACCGCGAGCGGTCCGGGGGAGTGGTCATCCGGGGTGAGCATGTGCAGCGCTGGATCAGTCTCGCGCCCGCTGGTGGTAGAGACGAGATCCTCGTCCGTGCAGGGCGCATCCTCGACGGTGGCACCACTGCGCCGGCGCGATCAGAGGCTGTGGTGTCGCTCTCCACTGAAACCGTCCAGCTGGCGGCGATCTGCCGCCGCCTGCTCGCCGAAGCGGCCTCGGGTCCCACGCCGGCCGCATCCAGACCGGCGGCACCTCATCAAGCGGCCAACTCCGCCGTGCGAAAGGGGCGAAGTGCGCGTGGGAGGGGCTTCGGCTACTGGGTGATAGTTGCTTGCGTGGTCGGGATTGCAGCCCTCTCCATCTACGGCGCTTCGGTGACTTCGTAACGGGCCTGGCAGAAGAACCCGCGTACGTCGAGCTCTTCGGAAGGAGTCCGAGGAGCTCGACGGTGCCGATGATGAGAGCGACGCGACCGGGAGTTCGGTGTTGGTGAGGTTGTGGAGATTTTGCGGACCGGCTTGGAGAGGGCCCAGCCATGGGTGAAGTTCGTGAACGAGCCATCGACGGTGTCCAGCGGGACCTGGCCGACGCCTTCGCGTTGGTCCGCTTCGGCTGTCAGCCGCGCCGGAGACTCTGATCATTCCCCGATGCGGGATGTGCGGCACGCGCTACAGCCTGGACGCGCCGTTCCGCGAGGCGGCCGACGCGGACCCGGACTGCGCCGCGCCGGTCTCGACCTCGCCGTCGACCAGCAGGTGGTTGCCGATGCGACCCAGACGGTCCCGAGCACCAGGGTGGTACGGGGCGCGGTGGCGCTGTGCCGGGCCATGAGATTGCTGAGCCGGACGACCGCCGGCGTCATGAGGACGAGCAGGGTGAGAACGAGGGCCAGGAAGCCGACGTCGAGGACGGTCAGCAGGCCGAGGCCGGCCGCGGTGAGGGCAGACGCCACCCGCCTCGCCTCCGTGCGGGCGCGGGGGTGGCACGGCAGACCAGACCTGCGAGGCCAGAGCCGCCGCTCCCTATACGGCAGGGCGGTGGATTCCGTTCGATCGAGCGCCCTCGACGCCACCGTCCAGCGACAGATCGTTGACCGCATCGGCGCCCTCGTCCGCGAACAAGGCGCGGCCGTCCTGCTGGTGACCGACGACCTCCACGTCGCCGCCGACCGGGCCGACCGGATCGCGGTGATCGACGGTGGGCGGATCGTGGGGAGGAAGACAACGCCGAACACCGATGCGTACGCGCCCGCGTCGAGCACACCTTCGCCCGCATGAAGAACTGGAAGATCCCTCCGCGACTGGGAGGACTCAGCGGTCTTGTCGTAGCGGGTGGCGATGCCGCGCCATTCTCCAAACGGTTGAAGCAGCGTTCGACCACGTTGCGCCGCTTGCGGATCTGGTCGCTCCGTTCGGGGACGGTGTGGGGGATGTTCCGGCGCCGCAGCCAGGTACGTATCGTTCTGGAGCGGTAGCCCTTGCCGCTCAGGATGTGGGCCGGCCGGATTCGGGGGCCTCCCGGGCGCCCAATGCGGAGCACCCGGATCGCCTCCATGAAGGCGGTGAACTGGGGGCTCATTGACGAACCGAGTCAGGAGAACATCCAGGCTTGCACCATGAAATCCGAGAGCCGGGCGAACGCCGGCTCGTCGGGCTCCCTTTCCTGCCGGTGCGCACTCGCCGACCTGGCGGTCACGGCGTCAAGTCGAGAAATTCCCAGTGTGCTTGGGGTTGTGCGCCGCTGAGCCATTTCCCGCAGTTCTGCAGGACCGTGGGGCTTGAGGTGATGTGCTGGGTACCTGTGCCGAGATCACGCAGAAACCGGTCGATCGGCCCGCGCCGGATCGCCGCCGTCCCAGCCCATCGGTGCACCGTCTGACCCACGTCCTGCACGGTCCACGTCGCGTGGTTGAGCGCCAGTCTGAGCAGCGTGTCCTGCTCGGCACTTGTCAACTCGCCCGCATCCAGGGTGTCTTCGATGCCTTGCCATACCTCCATCGCCCACGCCCGCGCCGAACGAAGCTTGGCTTCGGCGGTCGCGTACTCCGCGTGGAACTGCGCGGTGTCGACGGCGGCGTTACGTGTGCCGGATTTGGCCGCGGCGACCAACTTCAGTTCATCGAGCAGACGCCGCCCGACACCGAACGCCCAGCCGGTGTGCCCGATTGCGGACATGTTGACCAAGCCGAGGCGGTAGATCGCGCCACCGTTGACCGGGTTCGTCGTTGTGGCGAGATACGTGTGCGTCGCAGGGACATGTACATCGGTGCAGTGGTAGTCAATACTGTGCGTCGCACGCAGCCCGAGCACATCCCAGTTGTCGACGAGTTCCACCTGCGACTTCGGCATCGCCAGCACCCGCAGCTCACCGCTGCCCTCGACCTGGATCGCACCGTGGATATGGGTGGCGTGCGCCATACCGGAGGCGAACTGCCAACTACCGCTCACCAGATAGCCACCCTCCACCGAAACGGCCCGGCCGGGCCGGGTGCCGTGCCCAGACAACAACGCGTGGTCCCCACCCGCGACATCCGGGAACAAGTCGGCCGCCGCAACGGCATCGAGATAGGCCGCAGTGGTGCCGGTCATCAACTGCAGCGCCATCATCGTCCAACCGGCCGCGGCATCGTGGTAGCTGACCCGCTCGACCGTCTCTATCAATTGACGCGGGGAGAACTCGTAGCCGCCGAGGTTCTGCGGCAGCGCGGCCCCCACGACCCCAGCGCCCAGCAACGCCCGCGCGGTGTCCTCGGTGAGTCTGCCGAGTTCCTCGGCCGTGTCCGCGTCCGCCTCGAGCGCCCCACCGAGCGCGTCAATTCGCTCGAGCATCGCGGGAAATTCCGAGCTGACATGCAATCCGATCGAGACCGCCATGGATGGTTGCTCCTCGCTATCAGTATTGAGTCAGCGTCACCATAAGGGTGAAGCCGTACCGTTCCTCGGTCTGCCCAAGGAATAGCCGTTCTGAGGCAGGGAGTTACTGCTCGATCTACGCCGTGAGCCGTCGTTCGAGCTGTGTAGGCGATCGAGGTCCGCCTGGACGACGGAACCGGCTATGCGCTGGCAGAGCACCTGGACGCGCCGGTCGCCGCGCCGGAGCCGTCGGCCGCACTGCTGCCCGCGTTGGACCCGACCCGATGGGCTGGCGGGAGCGCGGCGCCGACCCGGGTAGCGGGCACCTCCACCTGTGCGCCCAGCCCGCGCAGCCGCTCGACGTCAGCGGCCACGGGCAAGGGCAGGACGGACAGGTTGGACGCCTCACGTACGCCGGCCCCTCCCCCCCGGCTCTGGATGGCGCCCATCAGCCAGGGCATGCCGGGGGCGAGGATGCGGAGGTAGATGTTTCCGTTGGTGGAGGAGTCGGGGTCCGGCTCGAAGGTCCAGCCCAGCAGCGGGCCGTATAAGTCCTTGACCGTTTGGGGATCGGCGGTGGCGAACTCGAACCAGACGACGTTTCCGGGGGGCATAAAGCTCATGCGGGCTCCTGTCGGCGAGGACGTGCGGTGTTCCGGAACCGTAGGAGCCCAATAGGTCACCGAACGTCCTCGCGCGTCTGAGCAAGGCATCTACTCGGTGAATCAGCCGCCCAGTGGTTGGGGGCGCGGCCGCCACCGGAAGCGGTCGCTCTGGAGGAAGGCGCCCGCGGAGAGCCTTGGCAAGGCACCGGCGGACGGACGCGCGGATACGCCCCTGTGCGGGACAGCGTGCGGTTCGTGGGACGGAACAACGGGAAACTCTCACGTGGCGAATGGTGCTCACGGCCCGCGGGGCTACCGCCGGCAACCTCCCGCCGTTCAAAGGGCACGTCATGAAGGTGCACCGCCATGCCGTGGCCAGCCCGCCTGGGTGGAACTCGCCGAGCTCACCCAGGACCCCGACTTCCGCGCCGCCGTCCGCCGCATGGCGGAGTACCAGGCAGCCGAGCGCGCCGAAGGCGAAACCACGGGCCTGCATCACGACCTCACCGAAACCGTCCGGGACAACGTCGGCCGCGCGCTCGACGCCGGCATCGCTCCCGCCTCGGCCGAGGCCGCGCCGATCATCGACACCCTCACCACCCGCTACGCGATCGATGATGCTGGGCCGGTTTTAAATCGGTTGGGTGGGTAGACCGCCGCTGGTACGGTCTGGGCAGCCGTGGAAGACGCGAGGAGGTGAGACCCATGAAGGCTGTATCCCTATGGGTGCTCCCCCTTTTCGTCACGGTGGGCGATTGATGTAGCTGTCGCCGGGAGCGCCTCGGACAAGGCACTCCTGAGAGGCAACACCAATGAATTCTGCGCGTTCCACTTCGAGCACGGGCCGCAACGCGGCCGTGATCACGCGGGTTTCGGACACACAGTGGCAGGCCGTGGAGGGCGACCAGACGGTCGGTCGCGGCGACGCTTTGCGCCGGCCCGACGGGCGGCTCTTCATCAGCATCGACGCGTGGCACGGCGCGGTCTTCGACCGCATCGCCGAGACGATGCTCAAAGACCTGCCGACCCCGCTGTACACCGTCGTCGACGAGGCCGACCCCGACTCCAGGTCCAGCTGGGAGCGGGCCGGCTTCACCGCCGCACGCCGTGAGCGGGGCTACCTCGTGCCCACCGACCCGCAGGTCACCGGGCTCGGCTCGGAGCGGCCCCCATCGGGCGTGACGATCGTGCCCTCCGGCCAGGCGGAGGACGGCCCGCTGCGCACCCTGGACCGCATCATCCGCGACGAGGTCGAGGCCGCCGTCGGATGGCAGACGATGCCGGCCGAGGTGCTGCTCCGCCCGGCGGGAATCACCCTGCTCGACCCGTCGAAGTACACGGTGGCGCGGCACTTGGACCAGTACGTGGGGCTGATCCGGGTGACGCTGCTGACCAGGCAGCCACGGATCGGGCTGATCGCCGTCCGCTCCGACAGGCACCGCCGCGGCATCGCCCGTGTGCTGCTGGCTCACGCACTGGGTTCCCTGCACCGCTCCGGGACTGCTTCGGCATGGGCCGAGGTGGACGAGTCCAACGCGGCGGCTACCGCCCTGTTCGAGAGCATCGGTGCCCGGCGCACGACCGGCACCCTGGAGCTCGTCTGCCGCTGACGCGCCGCCACATCGCACCGAGCGACCGGGCCGAGCCCAACAGGCGCGGTGACGCCGCTCCGACAAGCGGGCACCCGCCCGCCGCCGTCCACGAGTTGGCCGCGGACGGCCGTCGGTAGACGGCACCGCGCCCAACTGTCCACCGCATTCCCTTCCTAACGAACAGACCGTCACGTAACGAAAGAAACGAGAAGCCATGACAAAAACAGCAGGCGGCGTAGAAGTCGAAGGCACCGTCGTCGAGTGCCTGCGCAACGCCACCTTCAAGGTGGAACTGGAGAACGGGCACACGGTGCTCGCCCACATCAGCGGGAAGATCCGGAAGAACTACATCAAGATCCTCCCGTACGACCGGGTGCTCGTGGAACTCAGCCCCTACGACCTCACCCGCGGCCGGATCCGCTACCGGTACAGGTCATAGTGCAAGGGCCGGCCGGGTCGCCCGCAGGGGCGAGCCCCGCGCTGGATGGCCGGCCCGGTAAGGCCAGGGTCTCCAGCCCGCCTTCGAGACCGCCCGCACAGCCAATGACACTCCAAAGCCACCGGCGATCCCGGAATCGCTGTGGCCTGCCCACCGCTCACCCTGAACGCCTTCAGGTTGCTCATACCCCTCCCCCGTGCCGAAGCCGATCAGGACCGCCGCCCCGCCGTGCGGTAGCAACAGTGACGCGGAGGGCAGGGAAGTGCTCAGGACGTGCGGCCGAGCGCCCCCGCACCTGCTTGACGGCAAGCCCTACGGTAGTCGACTGCTGGTCGACCTGGAGTGTCATCAGATCTCCCTGACGTGCCCCGCAACCCTGCTCAACCCTGGCTCCACGGATTGATGGTGGGGAATGCGTGTGCGCCATTTGGTGCGGCCGGAATTATTTCCTACCTTGACCTTCTGTGCACCGACGGACGGATTCCAGGGGCGGTGGACTGCTCCTGGTGAGCGTACGTTATGCGGTTATCCAAATCTTCAGGCTGGAAATCAATATGGCGTGTAATCAGGCATCGCGTCGCGTGACGGGCGCGGACGTGGGAGCTGTGTTGAGGAGTCGAGGGGACGGCGAGTGCGAGAGTGATTGGGTGGAGAGGTTCCTCGAAGAGAGTGTCGATGGAGCTGTCGGGCTTGATGACCTTGCGCTTTTTGAAGGCTGAGGTGTCGGTCTCTCGGTAGGCCTTGGCGAACGGTCCCCAGCTCAGGTGGGCGCGGGTGTCTTGGGCGTCTTCGAGCTGGCGGTCGACGCCGGTCTCGAGGCCGAAGCGGTCAGAGGAGATGCGCAGGTAGGCGCCGGGGCGCTTGGGGGCGTATGCCGCAAGGTGGTCATAGAGGTTGAGGGTGACTTGGCCGCCGCAGGCGTGGGCGGGGACGTCGAAGTCTTCCCAGACGGCTGGGGCTGGGGCAGTGGACACGATGTCGGCTCGTGGTGCTCGGCGGCTCTGATAACGGGCACTTTCCCACGAACTCAGGGGTTTGGGGGTGTTGTGGATCCGCCGTAGGATCCGTGGCCGCCGGTGTGGATACTGATCACCATGCGCACTGACTTTGATCCCGCTGCCATGTCCCGCAACGAGTTCTACAAGCTCCTGACCGCGGTGGTTGTGCCGCGGCCTATCGCCTGGGTCTCGACGATCAGCCCTGATGGTGCTTCTGCGAACCTGGCACCTGCGAAGTTCTGAGGAAAGCGGTATCGGTCGGACTGACGTCAGCCCAGGCCAACCGAGACGCCAATTGTGTGGCGAGTGAACGCGGGGTCCGTGCCGTACCCGCTGTCCGCACTACGCCGGATGAAGACCTTTTGAGGCGTGGGGTGGTGAAGAGGAGCCCGGCTGGCTCGCGCGCCTACACTCATTCGCCGTTACCGGCGCCATGGACGAGCTTCCAGTCGTTCGGCAGGTAAGTCCGCAGCGGTTGCTTGCCGGCGCGTAGACTCGCAGGCACTGCCGGGATCGGGGGTCATGCAGGGACCATCAATCTCGGTACGTACATCATGCGGTGACGCGGGTCAAAGGATGAACTGCTCGACCGCGTTCGCGAAACCCTCCTCCTCGTTGCTCGTCGTCACCCGCCTCGCCGCGCGCTGGACCTCGTGGCTGGCGTTGCCCATCGCGATGGACAGTCCCGAGTGGGCGAACATGAGCACGTCGTTGGGCATGTCGCCGATCGTGGCGATCTGTTCGGGGGAGATCTGGAGCTTGGCGGACCAGTACTTGACGACACTGCCCTTGTTGGCCTGAGGATGGGTCACATCGAGGTAGTAGGGCTGCGAGCGGGCGGCCGAGACATGCTCGCCGAACTGCGCGCGAGTTGCGACCGCGGCCGCCTCTACGACCTCGTGGTCGTCGCAGACCCCGACGACCTTGGCGGCGCCCTGCTCGAGCCCGTCGAAGCTGGGAACGAGTGTGGGCGCGAACTGCACCGTCCAGCTCTCGCGATCCACGTGCGGACCCTTCGCGTCGAGGACGTACCAGTCAGCGCCCCGGTAGACCCAGACGCTGAGGCCGAACGACTCCATCAGCGCGACGACCGGGGCCACCACCTCCGCGGGAATGACCTGCTGCTCGACAACAGTCATATCCGGATCGACGATGAGACCACCGTTGAAGGCGGCGAGTTCAGTGGTCAGCGCCAGGGGCTCGATGATCATGGACATGCCCCGGGGTGGTCTCCCGCTGGTCACCGCGAAGAGGACGCCGGCGTCGTAGAGCTTGTGGACCGCCTGGACAGCGCGGTCGGTGAGGACCTTGTCGCTCGTGACCAAAGTGCCGTCGACGTCGGCAAGAAGCAAGCGGATCGGTCGGGTTGGCATCACGCCTCCGTAAGCTCTGGTCGCGGCCGGTCCGGGTGGAGAGGCAACGGCTCATGGATGCGGGGGACTTATCGGACGGGTTCCCGGTCGGCTTGATTTCCAACGCCTTTGCGGGCGCCCAATGCTTGGATATACCCCTGGAGCGTCGATATAGCTCCATAAGAGAGATCTGGCGAATATAGGGTATGTATGAGAATATAAGGGAAGTATAGCGAAGCTCTTGCGGGGCTGAATGTCCAAAATTCACACAACACTTTTGGGCCAGCCCCTGAGGGGAGCGGGCAGTGGCGCAGCCAATTCCGGACAAGACGGCCCACGTGCTGGGGGTCGACATCGGCGGGACCGGCATCAAGGGAGCGCCGGTCGACCTCGAACGCGGCAGCCTCATCGGTGAGCGGGTCCGGATCCCGACCCCGCAACCAGCGGCCCCGGAGGCAGTCGCGGAGGTGGTCGTGCAGGTGCTCTCCCAGATCGGCGTCCCGGGACCGGTCGGGCTGACGCTCCCGGCCGTCATCCGGGGCGGCAAAGTCCAGACGGCGTCCAATATCGACCCGGCCTGGCTGGAGACGGACGCGGCCCAGCTCTTCGCAGAGGCGACCGGCCGCGACGTCAGTGTGGTGAACGACGCCGACGCGGCCGGGATCGCCGAGATGCGCTTCGGCGCCGGCAAGGGACGCGAGGGCGTCGTCGTGATGGTGACGCTTGGCACCGGTATCGGCAGTGCCGTCTTCTCCGACGGGCTCCTGGTGCCCAACAGCGAGTTGGGGCACCTGCCGCTGCACCATGAAGATGCCGAGGACTGGGCCGCGGAGTCGGTGCGTGAGCACGACGACCTGTCCTGGAAGAAATGGGCGCACCGTTTGGAGAAGTTTCTCGAGCTCGTCCAGCGGCTGCTGTGGCCCGACCTGATCATCATCGGCGGCGGCGTCAGCAAGAAGGCCGACAAGTTCCTGCCGTACATCGAGCTCAGGACCGAGATCGTGCCGGCACAGCTGTTCAACGATGCGGGCATTGTCGGCGCGGCGCTCTTCGCCCCGGCCGGGGAAGGTTAACCCCAGCCCGCCGCACTCGATATGCGGGCAGGGGAAGTACCTTCAGGGAGGCTCGCATTGAGCAACATCGACCTGGAAACACTTTCCGTCAACACGATCCGCACCCTGTGCATGGACGCCATCCAGGCGGCCAACTCCGGCCACCCTGGGACGCCGATGGGAATCGCCCCGGTCGCGTACACGCTCTGGCAGCGCTTCCTGCGCTTCGACCCGGCCGACCCGATCTGGCCCAACCGCGACCGCTTCGTGCTGTCGGAAGGACACGCCTCCGCATTGCTCTGGTCGCTGCTCCACCTCACCGGCGTGCAGGCCGTCGACCCTGACTATGAGATCCTCGGCCGGCCCGCCGTGAGCCTCGACGACCTCAGGACGTTCCGCCAGCTCGGCTCGCGCTGCCCAGGGCACCCGGAGTACCGGTGGACCAGTGGCGTGGAGACCACGACCGGCCCGCTCGGCCAGGGCGTTGCGACCTCGGTCGGGATGGCGATCGCCGGGCAGTGGCTCGCCGCCCGGTACAACCGCGACGACTTCACCGTGTTCGACTTCGACGTGTACGCGATGGCCGGCGACGGCTGCATGATGGAGGGGATCTCCTCGGAGGCCGCCTCGCTCGCGGCCCACCAGCGACTGTCGAACCTTTGCTGGATCTACGACTCCAACCGGGTGACGATCGAGGGCCACACCGACATCGCGTTCACCGAGGATGTGGCGGCCCGGTTCATCGGCTACGGCTGGAACGTCACGACCGTGGCCGACGCCAATGACCTCGACGCCGTGGCCCGTGCGCTGCACACCTTCAAGTCCGAGAAGGAGCGTCCGACGCTCATCGTGGTGCACAGCCACATCGGCTACGGGTCGCCGGTCGAGGACACCCCGAAGGCGCACGGCGCGCCGTTCGGCGTGGAGGGCGTCAAGTCGACCAAGCGATTCCTCGGGATGCCGGAAGACAAGGACTTCTTCGTTCCCGACGGCGTCTACGAGCACTTCGCCGCAGGCGTCGGCGCGCGCGGTCGCGAAGCCCGGACGAGTTGGGAGGCTCGATTCGAGGCCTACCGAACCACCCATCCCGAGCTCGCCGACGAGTTGGAGCGTATCCAGCGGCGGGACCTGCCGGAGGGCTGGGAGTCGGCGCTGCCGACCTTCGCGGCCGACCCCAAGGGCATCGCCGGCCGTGACTCCAGCGGCGAGGTGCTCAACGCGCTTGCCCAAGCCGTGCCGTGGGTGGTCGGCGGGTCGGCGGACCTTTCGCCGTCGACCAAGACCAACCTCACGTTCGCAGGCGCCGGCGACTTCCAGGCCGATGACCGCTCGGGACGCAACCTCCACTTCGGGATCCGCGAGCACGCCGCCACCGCGATCACGAACGGGATGGCACTGACCAAGTTGCGCTCGTACTGGTCGGGGTTCCTGATCTTCTCGGACTACGCGCGCGCCGCGATCCGGCTTTCAGCGCTGATGGAGATCCCGGTCGTGCACATCTTCACCCACGACTCGATCGGGGTCGGCGAGGACGGTCCGACCCACCAGCCGGTCGAGCAGCTCGCGTCGCTGCGCGCGATGCCGGGTCTGCTGGTGTTCCGCCCGGCCGACGCGAACGAGGTCGTCGAGACCTGGCGGGTCGTCGCCGCGCTCAGGCACGAGCCGGCGGTGCTGGTCCTTTCCCGTCAGGCGCTGCCGACCCTGGACCGCTCCGAGGTGGGGGCCGCATCCGGGGTGGCCAGGGGAGCTTATGTCCTCGTTGACGCGGCGGACGGCAGGCCCGACGTCGTCCTGCTCGCCACCGGGTCGGAGGTGCAACTCGCGCTCGCGGCCCGTGACGAACTCGCCGCCGAGGGCCTCGCGGCTCGCGTGGTCAGCATGCCCTGCTGGGAATTGTTCGACCGTCAGCCCAAGGAATATCGCGACTCGGTCATCCCGCCCGACGTCAGGGCCCGGGTAGCCATCGAGCAGGCGGCGACCCTCGGCTGGGACCGTTACGTCGGGGACGGCGGCGCGGTCGTCGGCATGCACACGTTCGGGGCATCGGCGCCGCTCAAGCAGCTGCTGACCAAATTCGGCTTCACCCCCGAGAAGGTCACCCAGGTTGCCCGCGAGTGCGTGGATACCGGAAGGGAACAGGCGTGAACGTAACCCAGGCGCTCCACGAGCAGGGCCAGAGCATCTGGCTGGACAACATCACCCGTTCGATGCTCGATACGGGACAGATCCAGCACTACATCGACCAGTACTCGGTGACAGGGCTCACCTCCAACCCCTCGATTTTCGACAAGGCGATCGGCTCCGGTGACTACGACGATGCGATCCGCGCGAAGGCGGCGGGCGGGCGCAGGGGCGAGGAGCTGTTCTTCGAGCTGGCCATCGAGGACCTGCAGCGGGCCGCCGATCTGTTCCTGCCCATCCACGAACGCACCGACGGCGTCGACGGCTGGGTCTCGTTGGAGGTCTCGCCGACCGACACCCTCGCCATCGGCCTCGACGTGTACCGGGCGTACCGCGAACTGATGGCTTCGGAGCGCTTCCAGCGGCTGGAGAACGCCGGCGCGCGCATGCAGCGGCTGCTCTGGGCCAGCACGAGGACGAAGGACCCGGCCGCCTCCGACACGCTGTACGTCCACGGTCTGGCCGCGCCATTCACGGTCAACACGATGCCCGACGACACCCTGAAAGCCTTCTTCGACCACGGCGAGATCGGAGAGACGCTGCCGTCGGACGGGGGCGAATCCGAGGCCATGCTGGCCCGCTTCGCGACTGCGGGCATCGACGTCAAGGCGCTTGCCGCCAAGCTGCAGAGCGAAGGCGCCAAGTCCTTCGTCGCGTCCTGGAACGACCTCATGGAGCGAATCGACCGGCAGAGCAAGGCCGTTGCCTGACCTCGGCGCCGAGCGGCCGGACCGAACCCATCAGAGGAGCAAGCAATGCCATCGACCGCCCTGCGCGACCGTCCTGCGTGGAAGGCGCTGGCGGGCCATCACTCCGAGATCGCCGGGCGCCACCTGCGCGAGATGTTCGCCGCCGATCCGGGACGCGGCGAGCGGATGGCGGCCGAGGCCACCGGGCTGTACCCGGACTACTCGAAGAACCGGATCACCGACGAGATGGACCTGATCGGTTTCGGCAAGTCGCTCAACCCGCTCGGCAGCCACCACGACATCCTCTCGTCGAACGTCTTCGCCCAGGCCCAGGCGCTCGGCTTCGGCAAGACCGAGGACGAGGTGCGCGCCGAGGGGACGGCGCAGGACGTGGCGCCGCACCGGGTGATGGAGGGCAACCGCCCGACGAACGTGCTGCTGGCCGAGGTGCTCACGCCGTACCGGCTCGGCACACTGGTCGCGCTCTACGAGCACAGAGTGTTCACCCAGGGGACGATCTGGGGGATCGACTCCTTCGACCAGTGGGGCGTCGAGCTCGGCCACGACTCGTCCACGAACGCGCTGATCCGGCACTACCGCACGCTCAAGGACTAGGAGGCACCTCATGGCGACAGACAAGCCCATGCAGCTCGGGATGATCGGGCTCGGCCGGATGGGGGCGAACCTGGTGCGTCGGCTGATGCGAGACGGCCACCATTGCGTCGTGTCCGACGTCAACGCGGCCGCCGTCACCGAACTGGCCGGCGAGGGCGCGACAGGCGCAGACTCACTTCCGGATTTCGTTGCGAAACTGGACAAGCCACGGGCCCTGTGGCTCATGGTTCCGGCTGCGACCGTCGACTCCATCCTCGACCAGCTCGAGCCGTTGCTGGAGCCCGGCGACATCCTGATCGACGGCGGCAATTCCTACTACCGCGACGACATCACACGCGCCAAGCGTCTTGCCGACAAGTCGCTGCACTATGTCGACTGCGGGACCAGCGGTGGGGTCTGGGGGCTGGAGCGCGGCTACTGCCTGATGATCGGCGGCGAGGACGAGGTCGTGGCCCATCTCGACCCGATCTTCAAGACGATCGCTCCCGGCGAGGGCAGCGCCGAGCCGACGCCGAGCCGGACCCGGACCGACGGCACCGCCCCGCGCGGGTACCTGCACTGCGGGCCGAACGGGGCCGGGCACTTCGTGAAGATGGTCCACAACGGGGTCGAGTACGGGATGATGGCCGCGATCGCCGAGGGCCTCAGCATCATCAAGCGTGCGAACGCCGGCAAAAGCCGACAAGAGGCCGACGCGGAGACGACACCGCTGCGCGATCCGTGGGCCTACCAGTACGACATCGACGTCGGAGAGGTGGCCGAGGTCTGGCGGCGCGGCTCGGTCGTCGGCTCGTGGCTGGTCGATCTGACCGCCGACGCCTTCGCCGGCTCGCCCTCGCTCGACGCCTTCGCCGGGCGGGTCTCCGACTCCGGGGAAGGCCGCTGGACCGTCCTCGCCGCGGTGGACGAAGGCGTCCCGGCACCGGTCATCACCACCTCGCTCTACGAGCGCTTCGAGTCCAGGCAGGCCGGGGAGTTCACCGACAAGATCCTCTCGGCGATGCGCTCGGAGTTCGGCGGGCACGCCGAAAAGAAGGGCTGAGGGCTGTGCATCACGAACTCGACGTCGTCGCCGACCCCGATGCGGTCGCCGGCACCGCGGCGGCGTTCGTGGCGCGGCTGGCCCGGGCCTGCGTGCAAGCCCACGGACGGTTCACGTTCGCCGTCAGCGGGGGGCACACGCCATGGGCGATGTTCGCGCGGCTCGCACATGAGGACGTCCCCTGGGAGCACGTGGCGGTGTTCCAGGTCGACGAGCGGGTCGCGCCCGACGGCGACCCGGACCGTAACCTCACCCACCTGCGGGAGAGCCTCGGTGCGGCCCCGGCCGAGGTCATCGCGATGCCCGTGAACGACGCCGACCTTGACGCGGCGGCCGCCGCCTACGGGCGGTCGCTGCCCGAGCGTTTCGACCTCGTTCACCTGGGCCTCGGCCCGGACGGGCACACCGCCTCGCTGGTGCCACGGGACCCGGTGCTCGAAGTCTCGGACCGGCCGGTGTCCCTGACGGCGCCTTACATGGGCCACCAGCGCATGACACTCACCTATCCTGCGCTCGCTCGCGCCCAGCAGTTGCTCTGGCTCATCACCGGAGCGGACAAGCGCGAACCGCTCTCGATGCTCGTTGCGGGAGACCGGTCGATTCCCGCCGGCCGGGTCGAGGCGGCGGCGTCGCTCGTCCTCGCGGACGCGGCGGCGGCCGGCCGGAGCCCTGCTGGCGTCGGCTCCCAGTCGCGGGCGGGACCATGATGCCCGACCCTATTGCTGTGCCGGCTCCGTAAGGAGGATGAGGTGGCTTCGAACTCGTCGAACGTTTCCGCAGACGTGCTGGTCGTTTTCGGGATCAGTGGCGACCTCGCACGTAAGATGACGTTCCGTTCGCTCTATCGGCTTGAGCGGCGCAAGCTGCTGACCTGCCCGATCGTCGGAGTGGCGCGCGACAACTGGTCCGACGACGCGCTGCGTGGCCACGCCCGCGCGGCGATCAAGGCAGCGGGCGAGCCGCTGGACGACAGCGTCTTTGCCCGGTTCGCCGCTCGACTCAGCTATGTGCAGGGCGATTACGCCGACCCGGAGACGTTCCATCGCCTCGCCCGGGCGGTCAACGGCAAGCGGCGCCCGGCCTTCTACCTGGAGATCCCGCCGTCGCTGTTCGCCCAGGTGGTCGGGGGCCTGGCAGGCGCCGGACTGACCAAGGGCGCCCGGGTCGTCGTGGAGAAACCCTTCGGGCATGACCTCGCGTCGGCGCGCGCCCTCAACGCCGAGCTGCGTCACCTCCTCGATGAGGATCAGCTGCTGAGGATCGACCACTTCCTCGGCAAAGAGCCGGCGATGGACATCCAGTTCCTGCGGTTCGCCAACTCCGTGTTCGAGCCGGTGTGGAACCGCGACCACATCTCCTGCGTGCAGATCACCATGGCCGAGGACTTCGGGGTCGAGGACCGCGGCCACTTCTACGACCCGGTCGGCGCGCTCCGCGACGTCGTGCAGAACCACCTGCTGCAGCTGCTCGCCCTGGTGGCGTCCGAGCCGCCATCGGCCGGTGATGCGGACGCGCTCCGGGACCGCCGGGTTGACGTGTTCCGGGCGATCCCCGACGCCGACCCGGCGCACTACGTCCGCGGGCAGTACGAGGGGTACCTGCAGGTCCCGGGCGTGCGGCCGGGCTCGCGCACCGAGACCTTCGTCGGGTTGCGGCTGGAGGTCGAGAACTGGCGCTGGTCCGGGGTGCCGTTCTTCATCCGCGCCGGCAAGTCGCTCCCCGAGCGAGTGACCGAAATCCGGATCGTGTTCAAGCGCCCGCCGCGGCTTGCGTTCGCGGAGCGGTTCGCGCCCGAGCCCGACCAGTGGATCCTGCGGATCGATCCGAGCCCTGGCGTGAACTTCCGCATCCAGGCCAAGCAGCCGGGCAAGCAGGACACGCAGCTGGTGGACCTCGACCTCCTCTTCGCGGCCGAGCTCGGTGAGGCACCCGAGCCGTACGAGCGCCTGCTCAGTGACGCAATGCAGGGCAACGCGAGCCTGTTCACCCGGGAGGACTCGGTGGAGGAGACCTGGCGAATCGTTCAGCCACTGCTGGAGGCGCCCGGCGACCCCGAGCGCTACCGGCAGGGGACCTGGGGACCGGCGGGAGCGAGCAAGCTCGTCGCCGGATATCCGCGATGGCACGAACCATGGCTGCCGACGAGGCTTCCCGACTGACACAGCCGCGCCCCGGACCTGGTGAGCTCGCGTGGGGTGCCGCAGGTGAAGGTGGCCCGCCAGGGGCGGGGACCGGCGTGGGCGGCGGTCCAGCGGTGCTCTGGGCTTGAGGCGAAGAGATGGCAGGTGAGGGTGGTAGCACCGTCCGGCGATGTCAGGCACAGGTCACCCATGGCTGGCAGGGGCCGAAGGCGCCAGGTGGTCAAGTCCCTGACCGCTCGGAAGGCGGAGGACACAGAGCCCGGGCCAGATGGAGCGGCGTGACCAGGACGTGGGCGCGGGGGAGGGGAGTTTCGGGAGTCGTGGTGGGATCCAGGAAGACGGGCGGGACGGGAGGTGCTTACCGGCTGCGGGACGGAGGTGCGGGCGGTGCCGGTGCGCTTCCTAGAGGGGGCGCCTCCGCCGAGCGCACCGGCACCACGAGGGGCCTGTGGTTTATGCGGCTTCGCCGAAGTCGGACTGCTTCGGTGTGCCCTTGGCCAAGGCACGGGTGGTGATGCCGTCGGAGGCGCGCTTGGAGGCCGCGGACAGCTCGTCCGCGCCGGGTTCCTTGTACCAGGGACGCAGGGTGAGCATGGCGGCGCGCATGCCGGTGGCCAGGCACAGGGCGCTCCCCTTGGCGAGGGCGCGGATGCGGTCAGCGGGCATGATGCGTTCCTGCCGCATGCTGATGCTGGTGGAGGTGCCGGACTCGGAGGTGGAGGTCGACTTCGTCTCCACGTCGTGATCGCCGATCAGCCGGCTGAGCTTGTCGGCGAAATCGGGGTCATCGATGCCGGCGCCGATCACCTTGACCGTGGCGGCGGACCACATCGCGTCCATGCCCGCGTCCCCCCAGACCTTCTGACCCTGGCGGTAGGACTGCAGGATGAGGCCTGGCTGCCAAGGTGGGAGTACAGGTCAGGCAGGTCGCTGATCTTGCAGACGTTGGCGGTCTCGTCGAGGATCGCGAGCATCGGCGGGTCGAGGCGTCCGCCGGCGCGCTCTGCCTGCGCGGTGGCGGCGCGCATGACGGAGTCCGCGCACGCCGCGATCAACGCGCTGGCCCCGCCGCCATCCTTCGACAGCAGATAGAGGGTGTCGGTGCTGATGACGAAATCGGCCGGCTTGAACTCGGGCACGTCCTTCTGCGGGGTCACCCACCGGGCGATCTCGGCGTTCAGGAGGGGAGCGGCGTACTGGCGCGCGGTCTCGTACATGCCGTCGCGGGTCTCCGGCGGGCCTTCAACGGTGCCCTTCAGCTGGGCTGCGACCGCGGCGTGGCCGTGGTCGCGCAGGATGTCCAGCGGGGTGCGGTCGGCGGGGAACGCCAGCCAGGCCATCACATCGGTGATCGGCCTGTTGTCCAGCGCGGCGGCGAGGAGCAGCTGGGTGAGGATGTTGGATCCGGCCTTGGACCAGAAGTCGCCTGCTGACTCGCGTCGACGCTGGCGGCCAGGAAGTGCCCGGCGAGCCGGCCGGCGCCTTCGAGGGCTTTCGCGTCGGCGAGGGGATCCCACCACATTTCGCGGTCGGCGTGGGCGATCTGCTGCGGGTCCATCGACCAGGTCCGGCCGATGGCGGAGCAGGCATCGATGGTGGCGGTGTAGGCGTCGTTGGCCGCCTTGTTGGAGGTGAGCAGCACGGGCCCGGGGGCGCTGAGGATGGACGGGATCGCCAGGCTGGTGGTCTTGCCGGAGCTCGGCGCCATGATCGCGACGGCGACGTCCTCGTATCCCATGCGGACCTCGTGGCGGGTGCCGGCGAGGTTGCCGAGGAGGATTCCGGTCTCACGGGCCTCGACGTGCTTGGCGTCCTTCAGGCTCGGCCGCAGCGAGCGAGCCTTGTCGGTGATCGCCTTGGACATCAGCGGCTCGATGTCCTTGGCCTTGGCCATCCCGGCGAGGCGCTTGCTGCGCCCGCCGTTGCGGTTGTTGTGCCGCGACCAGAGGACGGCGGCGGTGAGAGCGAGGGCGATCACCGCGGTGATCGGCACAATGCGCGCACCGATCAGAAGAGACGTTTCCTCTGTGTCGGGCCACGGGCGTTCGGGGTGGAGGAGGGCACCGATGGGCTGGTACCCAGTCCAGGGACCGGAGTCGGTGGCCCAGGCGGTGATGTTGCCGCCGAGCCAGGCGAGGGTGGACAGGGGGACGGCGACGGCGAGGGCGCCGAGGAGGGCACGGAAGGCTATGTCGTAGCCGTCGGTGTTCGGGCGAGGGGAGGGGGTTGTCAAGAGGGCAGGTCCAGGGGGCAGGTGGGTGGTTCGGGCTACCGGGTGCGGCCCGGCGGCGGCTTGGGCGGCTGCGGGCGGGCCGGTTGAGTGGGGGTGGCCGGGTGGGCTGGCGGTGTAGGTGCGGGCCAGCGGAGGGATCGCCTCGGGGCGGCGAGGCAGCGGCCGGGAGTCGGCCACGGCGGTGGCGAACGCGGTGACGACCGGCAGCGGTGCGCGGGCGCTGAAGGCGGCGTGCCACAGCGTCTGGCCGTGGATCCGGCAGGTGGCGACCCAGGCCGTGGCGCCGTCGTGGCTGCGCATGTCCCAGGCGGCGAGCTGGTCGGGGGAGCACCGCTTGTGAAGCGAGCGTTGGCCGATGCCGGGGGTCCAACCAGCCTCGTCCAGGGTCTGGAGCGGATCGCTGGCCGGGGTGTCATCTGGGTGTGTGAGGGCCTGGGCGAAGGCGAGGATCGTTTCTGCGGGGGTGCGCGCGTCGAAGGACGCGTGCCAGGGGGCCTGTCCGGCGGGCGTGCCCAGCACGGTCCACCAGGGATGGTCCGGGTCGGGTTCCAGTCGCAACCGCAGCGTCCCGTCAGGGCTTTCGAGGTGCGCGTGGAGACGGCCGGGCTGGGAAAGATCGCGCCAGTCGTGTGTGCGCAGGTGGTCGGTGACCAGGCTGCTTTCGCCTCCGCCGGCGAGGTGGCGCGGGGCGATCACCACGTGCGGGACGGCGAGCGGTTCGGAGGATTGGGGCATGGTGAACTCATCTGCGGAGAGAGGAGGTTGGGACGCACGCGGGTGTGAGCGTCGGCGAGCGGACGCGGAAGGGTGCTTCGAGGGGCCCGGTACGGGTTGTCAGCGTCGGCGACGAGGCGGCATCTGCGGGGGCTGTGCCGGGAGCGGTGTGGGGTGCTTGCATCGGGCGGCGACGTCCTGGACGCGCCGTTCCAGGGCGTATGCCACGGCCTCGGCGGACACGGTGAGGCGTGTGGTGCCGATGTGACGGCGGACGTGGGCGGGCAGGTGCAGGGGGTCGCGGCGCAGGGGCGCGGGGTCGGCGAGCGCCTGGATGAGAGCGGTGATCAGGTGGGGTGGAGTGTTGCCGTCGAGGCGGGCTTGCCAGATCAGGTTCTCGGGGTCATCGCTGAGCGCCGTGGTGATGAACCAGATGTCCGAGCCGGTGTGGGTGAAGTGGTCCACGTGGACGAGGCCGTTGGCCGAGGCGAACATCCCGTCGTCGATCTGGTGCCAGTCAGCCTTGCGCAGCGGCTCGTACGGATCGACTGCGCGGGCGGCGGTGGCGTCCGGGGCGGTGAGGGTGTCGGTCAGGGCGGCGATGATCTCCACGGTGGTGCGGGCGTCGAACCGCGCCCACCACGGTGGCTGGGTCGCGTCGGGGCGTGCCGCACGGTCCACCACGGCTGGTCGGGATCTGGTTCGAGACGCAGCTCGGCCCGCTGGTTCGGGCTGGTCAGCAGGATGCGGGGGCTGAGGAACGTGTGCGTGGAGCGCCAGCCGCAGGCTTGGTGCAGCGGCACCGTGACCCAGTGGGGGTCCCCGCCGCCGGCGCAGCGACACCTTCCTGACCTCCCGGTCGCTGTACTGGACTGACGCGATACAGCCCCTGCTCGACGCCGGCTGGGAACGCAAGCCGCTCGCCTACGGCAAGGTGGAGATCCTCTCGCCGGACCGGCTGGCGGGCGCCAGCATCGACGTCGTCAGCACCGACCCGGACGCCGAGCTGGTGACGCTGTGGGCCGGACCTGACGGGTGGGGCACCCGCGCCGAGGCGCACTTCACCGCGCGCACCCCTCAGCATCTGATCGCCGCCACGGCAGCCGCCTTCGTCGACCCCACCCCCATCGCCCGCTACAAGGGCAACCTCAATCCCCGGCTCGCGAAACTGGCCCAGCTCACCCCCGTGCAGCCGCCGAAACCCTCAGCGCCCACCCCACTAGACATTCAGCGCGCTGCTGTTGCTCGCCGCCGCCCGCCAGCACTCGGGACGCGCAGCGTTCCCCGCTGGACCACCACCACGCTCCCGCCCGCAGCCCCCGCCGGACGCAGCGGCCCGCGGCGCTGACCTCCCCGTGGAGACGGGCAAGTGTCCCTGCACGTACAGCAGTTCTTCGCCAGCGTCCTCGCGTTGCCCTTCGACGGCCACGCGGTCATCGGAAACTCCTACTACGCCACCCCACAGCCCGACTCGGCACTGAGGCTGCGGATCGACTTCGCCCCCACCATTCGCCACGGCGAGTACGACGGGCTGCGCCTGCGCGTCATCCACCCCGAACAGGGCGTCGTCGACACCGCGATCCTCCCCTTCGCCGAGCATGGCACCTTCGCCCGCCGCGACGCAGCCCGGGACCTCGTGGCCGGCAGGGACGGGCACGCCGTCTTCCGCGATTGGAACAGCACCCGTACCGGCGAACCACCGTGGAAGGGCGCCGACGGCACCGGACTGCGTACGGCGATCAAGCAGTACGCCCGCATCTGGTTCCCCGGTACCCGGTCCGCATCTGCGCGCTCCCGCCCGCAGGCCCGAACGGTGCACGAGGTGCCGACCATGCCGGCCAGGACCATGCCTGCCCGCTCCCGCTGATCACTCACCTCACACGGAGTCCCATGTCCCCGCCCCGCTGGCTGCCCTCACGTCGCCGGCCCCCACAGCCGCACTCCGCTGCGGGCAGCGAGCCCTCCGCACCGCCGGGCCCGAACGGCTTCTGGCTCACCGACCCGCCTTCCGAGCCCGGCTGCACAGCGCTACGCTGACCATGCTCGACATCGTCGAGAACTGCATGTATGACGACATAACTCTGACCCGAGGTCCTCAACGGAGCGCGCTACCACGCCGTCGACCTGCTCGCCGGAGCCACGTTCACCCTGTTCGACTCCACGGGCAAGGAGGCCGCCAGCGGCAAGACCAACGCCGACGGACAGCTCGCCTTCAAGGACCTGGCATCGGGCGTGTACCGCCTGAAGGAGGTCTCCATTTCCCGAGAGTTCGCGAATTCTGAAGGGGCTGCGGGCGGGAACTCGCGGGGTGGTGCCGCGAAAGTCAGGGGATGAGGACCGGGGTTCGAGAAACCGCGGGCGGCGACGGTACCGCGGCGTGGCCAGCGGGGTCAGCCGACCGAATGGGGCTGGTCAAACCGACAGCATGTCGGTTTGACCAGCCCTCTTTTTTTACAGAACGTGTTCTGGCCCCGCCGCTTCGTGGGGGCCAGAACTGTTTGTGCTGTTCAGGAGGGGCGCAGGGGGTTGGGTGGGTCAGCGGCCTGAGAGGTGTCGTCCACGGTGGTCCTTCGGGGTTCCAGTCGTGGAGGTTCTTGAGCTTGTGCCGGTTGGAGGGGCGGCGCCTTCGATTAAGGGAGGGACATCTCCAAGCCGTTGGTGTAGTAGATCTCCATGGTCGCGGTGCCATGGCGGAACTGCTCAACCAGTGCCCCGGTCCGGTCTCCTCGCTGCCACGCCGCCGCTGCGTTCGGGCTCAGCTGTCGCAGTCCGAGTCCGGCGCTGTCCGGCCGGACGAGCTGGTCGGCCCAGGCAGCCCCCCTCAGGTAAGTTTCCAGCGCTGTGCCGGCGCTGAACTTGCACTCCAGGTAGCGATGCGGCGGCAAGCCGGCGCGACTGCCTATCGGCTGGCCCTGGAGCGCCCTGGCAAGCACGTCGCGCGAGGCGGCGTTCCAACCCACATTCGCGTGCTCGGCCTTGGCGGACCAGGTCGCGCCCCGCGACTGTGCGATCGTCAGGTCCGAGGTGGTGATGTTTCGGAGTATGAAGTGTCCCGCCATGTCTCTACTCCTTATGTTTGATTCACATCTCGCTGACGGAATGCCGTCTTCGGTGATTCGCTACGTAGACCGGGATGAGAAAGGGCAGTGTCCGTGTCCGGTTGCAGCGGGTGAGGATCGTGGGCGTGCTCAGCAGACTGCTCGGCCCGTTCGACCGCAGATGGGGCGGCACTGCCTGTGCGGAACGGCATCCAGAAGAAGGTGCACGGGGGCGTCGTGGCCAACGCTCACAGCAAAATCGACGGTGAACGCTTGGCCTTTCCCGATGAGAGCCGCGAAGCGTAGTGTCCGACATTTCCCGCGGTTCACCGCACCTCTCCGAATGGGAGATAGAACCAGGACCCCGAGTCATATCTATTGAGTGAGACTCGAGCGCCTTTCTTTACTGGGACAATGATGGAATCCTTTGTGTCCCTTGACAATGTGGTCGGTGCCGGCAATCCTCCCTGCACGGTAACCGACGAACTGGTGCCGTATCCGAAGACCAGTCCGTCCGTCTGTGGGATGAAGCTCTGTGTGATCTTCCACGGGTTGCCGAAGAGGCTCATGATGTGTGGCCGCAGAGTCATTCCTGGATGCATGCTCAGGTTATTTCCTACGACGATTCCGTCGGCGGGTACCCTCGCGTTGATGTAGTCGGTCTTGATGGTCTTTTTGCTGCCGAGAGTGATGTCGCCTTCGGCGGCGATGTTGCCGCGTACCGTGATGGTGCCATTGGTTGTGGTGGGGTTGATCCACATGGCTTTGAAGGTGTAGTTGGCTGCGACGGTGAGGTCATTGTTGGCCAGGATGGGGCCGTGAGCAGTAAGGGCCTTACCCGAGGCCACTGTGAGGCCGTCGTTGGCGATGATTTCGCCGGCTGCCTTGATCGCGCCGTAGCCGAGTTCGAGTTTCGCCTTGTTGGCAGGAGTGAGGGTGGGATTGTTCTCGATGGTGAGCGGGACGTTGGCAGGTGACTTGAGGCTGGGGGCGGTAACGCCCCCTCTGGCGACGATCGTTCCGGTGACGACGAGGTCTCCGGCGATGGTTACCGGGGTGTGGATGGCGGCGATTTCAGGGGTAATGATGGCGCCGCGGGGCTTGGTGGTGATCTCGAAGGAGCGGATGGCGATGCGGTAGCCCTGCGACTCTTGCATCCTCAGGAGCAGGTGGCGGGCGGACGTGGGCGTCGTGCCGTGGTACTCGGTTTGCCCGCTCGGGATTTCATCAAGGACGGTCCAGTTGGTGCCATTCGTCGAGTGTTCGAGAGTGCAGAGGGGCAGGGTGAAGTTCCCGTCGGGGTCGCCCAGGTAGATGCCGATATCCCTGATGTCGCGTTGGCTGTCGAGGTTGATCTGGACCCAGTGCCGGTCAGTGGGGTGGAGTTCGCTCCAGTAGTAGGTGCTCCGGTCGCCGTCGGTCATGTTGGACGGCAGGTACCGGACGCCGTCCGCATCGGTGATGAAACCGAGGTTGGTGATCGCGGTGCCGGGGCCGTTGCCGACGTCCAAGGTGCGGCTGACGTTCACGTCGCGTGCGGTGAGGTCTTGGTTGGCCACCATGACCGCGGTGGTGAGGGTGTGCGTGAGTGGCTTGCTGTTGCCGAGCGCGACGGTGGCTTGGAGCATGAAACCGGTGGGGCGGTCGAGGGGCGGGGAGAGCCAGTTGGTTCGGTCGCTGACGGGCTCGGATTCGCGGTCCCAGTACATTCGGTAGGTCGTGTTTGGGCCTCGCGATGTGTCCCACTTCAATTCGACTCGTTCGCCGTTGTCGACCATGATCCGGTTGGGCATCAGGTTCCGCATGTAGAAGCCGTCGGGGAACTTGTCCATCTGAAGCGGGGGGACGGGGCTTCGGTCCTCGAATTGACCGTTCGTCGGCGATGTCCGCTCGGTGGCTCCGATGACTGCGGAGCCCTCCAGCCTGTTCACCGTGAATCCGGCGATGTGCATGGTGAGCCGCCAGCTGCTGTCGAGCTGGGAGACCATGAACGGTGTGAAGGTGATGGCCAGGACACTGTCGCCGTCCTCCAACCGCTGCCGTCCGGTCCAGCCTCCGCCTCCGCCTCCGGTCTCCTCACTGCTGAACGTGACCGTCTTGTCCGCCGTCAGATCGTCCGCCTTCTCACCGATGGGGAGGCGGATCGTGATGCTCTCGCAGTACGCCGAAGCGTCTTTGACCTTCACGGTGATATGCAGTTCCCCGGGGCTGTCCTTGGAGGCGGTGCTCACGGTCAGCAGGTCGGGTTCCAGCTCGTAGGAGAACAGCGTGTCGCCGTTGCGGGCGTGGACGGCCATGGGACGTCTCCTCTAGGTCAGGGTCGGCGGGGGCGCAGTTGGAGGTAGCCGGCTCGGGCGGTGGGGATGGCGTCGTCGAGCGAGGCGGAGGTGTCGGCGGGCAGGATCGGCAGGCGCGCCCAGCTCGGGACCGGGCCGCTCTCATCGTGGGGTTCGGCCCAGGTCCAGTCGCCGAACCAGGCGGCGGGGCGGGGCATGACGAGTCCGTTGTCGCCGGCGTCGGTGGTCGCGGTGAAGGAGCGGATCGCCACCTGGGATGCGGAGTTGTCGGTGAAGCGGACCCGGATGTGCCGGGCGGTCACGGGCTCGGCCGGATTGGCGTGGAATTCCTGGCCGACCGGGGGGTCGGGGAGCGGCGTCCACTCTTCGCCGTCGGTGGAGGATTCCAGCTCGTAGGCGGGCAGCTGATGCGCGCCGATCGTGTCTGCGGGGTAGAGGTCTACGCGGCTGACGGTGCGGGTGTCGCCGAGGTCCAGGGCGATCCAGTCGCCGGATGTGGCGGGGTCCTGGCTGAGGTAGTAGGTGCCGAGGTTGCCGTCGAGGAGGTGGGTGAGTCCGTGTCCGTGCGCTTCGCCGAGGGAGGGGGAGGCGGTGGCGGTCTGATCGCCGGCCCGGGTGGGGGCGAGCAGGGGGTCGAGCCGGAAGGAGGCTTCGATCCGGGCCAGGGCCTGCTGGACGAGGTCGGCGTCGAGGGTGAGTCCGGTCACCGGCAGGATGTCGGTGGTGGCGTGGACGGCGGTGTGCGGGTCGGCGAGCAGAGTGAGGCGGTGGACGACCGTCTCGTCGCTGGGTTTCGCGGGCAGGGCCAGGTCCGCGCCGTTGGTGATGGGGCGCAGGTAGGGGTTCGTCGCGAGATCCGCCACGACGATGTTGAGGGTGTCGTAGTTGGTGTCGCCGCCGGGTCCTTCGGCGCTGGCGTAGTAGCCGATCAGACCGTCGTCGAGCCGTTCGGGGGCGCCGAGTTTCACTGGCCACTCATAGCTCGGGTAGTCCGCGGGCGGCGGGTTGAGGACCTGGTCCCAGGCGGGGCTGGTCAGTGGCGGGCCTTGGAGCTGGATGGCGAGTTCGGCGCGGACCAGCGCGACTGGCCGTCCGATGAGGCGGGCGGGGCTGCGATCGGCTTCGGCACTGGGGCCGGTGATGGATTGCAGGCTCTGGTCGATGGCGGTCAGAAGGGCTTCGAAGGCGCGCGGCCCGTGGCCGTCCGGTGGGAGCAGCGCGGTGAGCATCTTGGACAGCTCCGGGTACGCTCGGGCGAAGCCCGGGTCGTCGGGCCCCGGGTAGGGCGCGTGTGGCAGTACGGTCCAGGCGAGGCTGGTGTCGGCGCCGACCACGCGTAGTTCGCCGAGCGGGGAGCCGTCGGGGGCGTAGACCAGCAGGGTCTGGTCGAGGCGGTTGAACATCAACCAGCCGACCACCGGGGTTGCCGCGGGCTCGGCGGCGGGTGGCAGGCCCGTGTAGCGGGCGCTGTCCGCGGCGCGGATGGTTTCCAGGCGGACCCGGGCGGGTTGCAGGAGCCGTGGTGGCAGTTGGATGAAGCGGTGGGTGTTGACCGGGTCGGGGTAGAGCGGCTTGGTCAGGTCGGGCCGGACGCTGCGGGCCGGGTAGGGCCGCAGCGAGCCGGGGTCGTCGGGGTTGGACATGAACTGACTGGTGCGGCCGAAACGGTCGATGATCTGCAGCGTGTTGAAGAAGAACTGGCCGGCCCGTACCGGCTGGAAACGGCGGGGGCCGGGGGCGGCGTCCGGGCGGCCCGGGTTGGGCACTCGCTGGGGGTCGCCGAGTAGCGTCGGGTCGGCGTCGGTGGGGATGAGCCGGGCGGAGCCGTCCAGTTCGAGCAGCCAGTCGTTGAAGCCATCGAGGGTCTGCGACAGCACGTCCAGCTCGTCGTAGTCCTCCAGCAGGTGCGCCAGGCCCTCGCTCTCCTGGCCGGTGAAGGTGTCCAGGTAGCGGCGAACCTGCTCGCGCAGCACGTAGGCGGTGGTGGGGGTGAGGTAGGAGCGGCCGTGGAATGCAGGCCACTGGCTCTCGTTGCCGTCGAGAGACTGGGCTCCGGTGCCGTTCCACTGGTAGGTGTTGGTCGTGCCGTCGAACGTCCAGTGGTCGGTGCCGTCGCTGTGAAACGGGGTGGCGCAGTAGCGGATCTCCCACTGCAGGTACATCGGGGTCCAGGGCTGCTGCCACATCCCGGTGTACTCGGGCAGTGCGCCTTGGATGTGGGTCTGCGGGTTGCTGAGGGCGGCCTCCAGGGCGTTGGCACTGCCAGAGGGGGTGTTCGCCGCGGTGTCGAGCAGCGCGAACTCCCCTACGAGCGTGGCGCACACCGGCGGCAGGTTGGTGAGGTTGGGTTTGGGCGCTGTGCCGGGGTCGGGGGTGGTCGGGGTGTCGTTGATCAGGATGGAGGTGAGCAGGGCCGAGGGGAGGCGGCAGGGCAGCGGGTCCTCGGGGTCGCGGCCGAGTGCCTGATCGCCGCCGGCGCCTGTGGTGACCACGACCGGGTCGGCGGGGCTGTAGTAGGGGTCGTGGGCGGTGCGTTTGAGTTCGAGCCCGGCGGGGAGGTCGTGGTCGTCCGTGTACCGGTTGATGGCGGCCTGCAGATCTTCGGGGGTGTCGCCGTGGGGCAGGCCGTCTTCGCCTTGCGTCAGTTCGGCGAGGCGGTCGAGGTAGCCCTTGACCTCGGCGGCCAGGGTCCCCTCGTTCGCGGGGTCGAGCTGCCGGTCGGCTTCGGAGTCGAAGCCGACCGGGTGTTCGCCGTGGGCGTTCTCGGGCAGGTTGCGCAGCCACCACAGGTTCCACAGCCGGGGCTGGGTGCGGGTGAGGAGCTCGCTGAGGTCGTCGTACTCGGCTTGGTTCCGGTTGAGAGTGTCCAGCCAGGCGGGGGTGGGCGGCACCGGCTCAGGGTCCTCGGAGGGGCGGGCGACGATCTCCCACAGGTGGCCGCCGTCGCTGCCGGCGTACCAGGCGCGGCGGGTGGCCTCGTCGAGTTCGACGGCGCCGTCGGGTAGGCCGTACGTTTCGATCGTGCCGTTGAAGAGGGCTTTGACCAGGTCGCCGGTGAGGTTGGAGCGGGTCTGCTGGCGGATCAGTTCGGGGGCGGCGTCGGCGGTGCTGTGGCCGATGGCGAGCTTCAGGGCGGCGGGGTTGACGGGCTGAGTGGACTCCGGTGGGTTGCCGTCGGAGCGCCAGCTGATGCCTAGGGAGCTGCCGCAATACCGCGAGTGGCGCAGCGCGGAGATGTCGCCGGGCGCCTTCCACTCCAGCGCGTGCAGCAGGTCGTCCATCGTGTCGGAGCCGGGCGGCAGGAGGCCGGGGATGTCGCGGGCCCGGGTCAGGAAGTCCGCGTCCGCCTCGGAGTACCAGCCGATGACCAGGTAGCTCAGCTCGTTGTCAGCGGGGTCGTTGAAGCCGGGCTCGACGAGGTCCTGCAAGGTGTCGTGGAAGCAGAACACGTTCTTGTGGTAGGAGGCGAACGCGGCGAAGGCGGGGAGGCCGGGGCCGATCGCGGTGAGGAACGGTTCGCGGCGCTCGGGTTCGACCCAGGGCGCGGTGTCACTGAGTGCGTGGAGGCGTCCGATCAGGTCCACGTGCAGGTCTACGCGCTGACCGTCCGGGCTGCGGTCGGTGAGGTATCGGCTGGTGCCGTTTCCGTGTGCCCCGTTGTAGTCGCTGATCTGGAGGTAGTCGCTGTGCACCACCCAGCCCGCTGCCTGCCGTGCGCCCTGCCGGGTGTGGGAGTAGCGGATGACCAGCCAGCGGTTGGGCACAAGGGGGAAGGTCGTCTCGCCGGTGGCGGCATCGTAGTGGCCGCGGGTGAGAGCCTCGGGCAGTTCCCACTGGACGTGGACGCCGAACATGTTCTGCACCTGCTGGGTGGGGTTCGGCGGTTCGGGGTTGCCTGCGTCGTTCAGCATGGCCCCCAGGTCCGGGTACCAGCGGTCGAAACCCGCGACATGCTTGTTGACGACGAGGGTGTGCAGGCGGATCGGGACGATCAGGTCGGTGTCACTCAACGCGGGATCCTCCGGGGGCGGGCACCAGCTTCTGCTCGAGTGGCGCGTTGATCATCTCGACGGCGAACTCGCTGGGGCTCAGCCGCTCGGTGTGGGCGAACTCGCCGGACAGGGCGTGGACTAGGCCGCCTTCGCCGAGCAGGTTCAGGACGCCGTGGGGCCCTTCCCGTAGGAAGCTGTCGAAGATCGAACCCGATTCGGGGAAGGCGCGCTCCAGCGGGGCGCCGAGGTCGCCGTCGTCGGGGTCGAGTCGGCGCAGCGCGATCTTGCCAAACGGGTCGGTGCCGAAGTGGATGCCTTCGCCGGGTTCGCGGATGACGATGGTGTCGGGGACGTCGTCGAACAGCAGGAGCAGGACGTCGGGCGCCGGGTGGGCGCGGCGCAACTCGGTGAGGACGCGGTCGCCTTGGCGGGCGGTGAGGTCGAACTCGGGCCAGGCGGGGACGAGGGCCGAGCGCAGCAGCAGTCCTGCGGTGGCGGGTTGGGTGGTGCGGCGGGTGGCGACGGCGGCGTGGAGGGTGGCGTCGAGTTGCTGGTCGAGGGTGGTGTGCAGGCCGACGCTACGGGCGCCGTTGGTCAGGGCCTTGATCCAGTGGGGGTCGAGGCGGAACAGGCGCAGTGATTCGGGGGGCAGCATGCGCGGGTCGGGGACGAGGTAGCTGAAGGGGATGTCGTACAGCTGGCCGAGGCGGTCCAACCAGGCGGGCATGCCGGCAGTGCGGTGCTCGGCGGTGCTGCGCAGGGCGGCCTGGCGGGACTGGGTGCCGAGCAGGAGCCGCCGGTCCGTGCGGCTGAGGGGAGCGGGGGCCGGCTCCTCGGCCAGGGCGGTGACCGGCTGGGGTGCTGCCAGAGCCCTGGGCAGGTCGCGGCTGGCGGCGGCGAGGGTGCGCAGCCAGCCGAGGTTCGGGCGCAATTCCGTGTCGGGGTCGGCGGTGGCCTCGCCGGTGCGGGGTGTGCAGGCCCGGGCCCGGGCGGGGGCGGCGGCCAGGGCCATCAAGGCGACGGCGTGGTTGGACAGTTCGCGGCGGGCGCGGGTGAGGTCGGCGCTGTAGTCGGGGTCGGCCAGGGCCAGGGTGCGCCCGAGCGTCCAGGCCGAGGCGTAGCTGACGTCGTAGACGCCGTAGTCCTTGTCGTAGATGAGGGCGTGGTCGGCGGTGGTCTGGGTTTTGGGGTTCGCGTCGTACCCGTCGGGCAGTGGCTGGACGGTCACTGGGGTGCAGGGGCCGCGGTACCAGGCGTAGCTGAGCTCGCCCGACAGCAGGCGCTGCGGTACGGGGACGTAGCCTAGGGCGAGCCGCTGATGGGCGTATTGCTCGTCCGCGTCGGGGTCGCGATCGGGCGGGAGTGCCGGTTCCAGGCGCAGGGCGAGGCGTTCGGCGTTCGCCGGGTCGTCCAGGTCTTCTATGCCGGGGGCGACCAGCTGCTGCAGTAGGCCGGCCGGGTCCAGGCCGATGCCGGAGTCGTGGGTGAAGTTCCAGGACCACAAAGATGCCAGGCGCACGTGCGTGGTCTCGGTCTCGAAGTCGCCGTTGAGTGGGCCGTCGTGGCCTTCGAGGGAGACCAGGTGCACGGTGCGTGGGCCGTCCTCATCAAGGAAGCGGTTGCCGGTGACGACGGCGAACGAGCCTTCGGTGAGGACCTCACCATCCGCACGGTCGTCGGGCCGGGGCTCGTACACGTCGCGGACGTGGGTCAGGTAGTCCAGCTCTTCCTCGCGGGGGATCAGCGCGGTGAACAGCTCCTTGGGGACGTCGATGGTGCGGCAGCCGGAGGTCAGGGTCTTGGGGTCGAGCTGGTCCGGGTCGATCGCCGGGGGCTGGACGGCTTGGTCGCCGGTGCGCAACAGTTTTTCGACGCTGCGGGGCGTGGCGATCCCCAAACCTTCGGGGTCGTCGGGAAGTTCGCCTTCCTTGAACACCAGCAGGGCCATCCACGGCGCGCGGGCGGTGTCCCTGGACCAGCTGACGTCGCGTTCCCACGGCAGGATGGACCGGGTCAAGGTGATGTGCGGCAGGACGGTGTCGTAGCGGCCGGAGGATCCGGGCGGCGGGTACACCGTGTGCACGGTGCTCTCGTCGAGCACGAACTGAGCGGCACGCACCTCGAACTCGGCACCGACGGCGGGAAGCCCGTCGCCGCCGGTGATATCGCTCTCGCCTTCAAGGAGGGTGTGCTCGGCGTGGATGCGGTAGGTACCGGCGGTGAGGCGGGGAGCCAGGTAGTCGTAGAACTTGATGTGAAGGTCAGGTCCGGTGGCCAACGCAAGGCCCCTCTCTACTGCGCGGTGGTGGTCAGGGGCTCGTAGACGAGGTAGCTGCGGGCCTTGCGGGCGTAACCGCCCAGGGAGGCGCCGTCGGCGCCGGGTGCCAGGCCGAGCCGGTGAAGGGCGCTGTAGGCGGCGACGCGACGGGTCTTGGGACCCTCGGAGTCGGTGCCCTCGGAGTCGATGCCCTCGGCGATGATGTCGATGCTGTTGCTGGGGTCGTGCAGAGGGATGGGGCCCTGCTTCTGGTCCTCGCGCAGCGGGGTGCGGCCGCTGTCCAGGGGGGTGACGCAGAGGGCTTGGATGGGGAACGGGTCGATCTCGCCGTCGGTGGAGGGTTCGAGGACCTTGAACCGAAGGCCGGCGAGCTGGGCAGGCAGCAGGGCGGGCTGGTCGAGCGCATCGGAGGGTTTGTCGAGCGGAGATCCCCACAGGGCTGCGGGGGCATCGCGCTCGATCACCTCGATGGTCCAGTCTTCCTCCTTGAATGCCTTGGGGCCCGTGATGGTGACCCGGAATTCGGAGGTGATGGAGGCGTCCTTGCACATCGGCCGGATGCTGATCTTGTTGCCCGCTTCTTCGTCTTCCGGCTCGAACGGATCGTCGTTGAGGTAGATGCGGGTGGCCGGGACGACCGTCTCGACGGTGACGGCGAACCCGGCGGAGGCAACCAGGACGGGATCCTGGTCGGCGCGCCGGGCGGCGAGTTCGTCGGCGTCGACGTCGGCGAGCAGCCCTGCAAGCGGGGTGATGGTCAGCGGATCCGGAAGCTGGTCGCGTACTTCCCGCCATTCCGCCGCGTCCAGCTCAGGGCGCTCGGCGCCGATGTCGAAGCTGAAGGAGATGAACCAGACCTTGACGGTGACACGGCCGCCGAACGGCGGGGTCCACAAGGCGAGTTTGATGCCGACCTCGATGGAGACCCGGACCTTGACGAACAAGACCTTGATGGTGAACGCCACACCGATGCTGATGCCGAGCTCGGCGTCCAGCAGGAACGGCCGCCACTGGATCAATACATCGAGGTAGGCGGTGAACCAGGCGGACAGCAGGCCCTTGTCGTAGGTGGCGGCCAGTCGCCCGCCGACCATGAACGCGTTCGGCGTGAGCGCGGTGTAGCCCTCGGCCTTCACCATGATCTTGTCGTCCGGGGCCCAGACGAAGCCGAGCCGGGCCGGGCGCGGGTAGTGCGCGGGCAGGTTCTTCTCGAAGGCGGGGTGGTAGCCGCCGGCGGTGATGACGAAGTCGCCCGCGTGCCGGCCGGCCGTCCAGAGGTAGACGGCGATGCCGCCGGTGAGCCGACAGGCCGGGTCGAAGACGAACGAGCCGGCACCGACCGCCACATCAAGGGAGAACAGGCCCTGGGACTGCTGGTAGGCGAGTTTGAGGTCGATGTCGATGCGGGCGTGGACCTTCTTGCCGGGCTTGGTGTCGCGCGGGAAGGTCACCGAGGTGCGGCCGAGCAGCGCCAGGTTCAAGTCGTCGCCGAACTCCGCCACCGCAAGCGCCCGCGTGGCGATGAACTTGAACAGGGTGAACTCCAGCCCGGCTGCGGCCCAGTAGCGCCCTTCCGCGGGACGCACCCAGTCCGCCAACGCCTCCAGTGCCTGCTGCGGGGTGGCACCAGTGGCGCCGCCGGCCAGGTTGGAGATCAGGGGAAACTCGCCCAGCTCCTCGATGGCCGGGATACGCAGCGTGCTGTTGACCCCGAACCCGGCCGACACCGCGGTCACCGTGAACGGAGGCGCGACGAACAATGCCGCCCCGCCGACGGCGGCGATCTCGCCGAACAGGAACACCGACGACCAGCCATCCACACTGCGGGCGTAGCTGCCGGCCGCCTGCATGGCGAAGAACCCGGTCTCCACTGTGATCAGGCCAGCGATGTAGATGGCGAATTCGTCGTCGTCGCGGACCTCCAAGGTGCCGGTGACCTTCAGCGGGGCCAGGTCGATACGCACTCCCGCGCCCTGCAGCACCGGAGTGAGCTGGTAGTCCTTGTCCAGGCCCAGACCCAGGCCGATCGTGTCCAGCTGGACGGGGCCGAGGGAGAAGGTCGCATCGAAGGCGATGAACAGCACGCCGCGGCGGAAACCGAGGCTGACCTTCCGGATCCGGACCGGGCCGAAGACGTGGTCGACGTCCTGCGAGGACTCCTCCTGGGTGGCGTCCCGCTCTCGCCCGAGGACCACCTTCTCCGCCGGAACGCCCAGGGCGTCGAGGGGCCCGCAGGGCAGGGCCGCCGGGCCGCTTCCGGCCGGGGACGGCAGGTGCAGTACCAGGGGCGGTCGTGGTTCGCCGTCGATGGCCCACTCGATCAGCGTGGTTACCCCGGACCTGGCCGATTCGGCCGCAAACCGCGGTAGCCTGCGCGGGACCTGCGGGTCGATGGCGTCCAGTGCGGCATTGGTCTCGTCCGCCCGGTCGTCCGACCAGCCTTCCGGGGTGACGGTGAAGGCGATCGCATCCAGCGCCAGGTCATGCGCACCCGGGATCGCCTCGCCGATCAAGGGGAGATCTGAGGCGTGGGCGTCGAGGCGGACGCGCATCGCCGCCGCGTGCAGGCGACGTCCACCGGATCCGTCGGGCAGCCCGGCGTACACCCACCCGGTCTGCGGAGTGGCGGCCGTCAGCAGCACCCGGCGGGTGGCCAACTCGTACCGAACGGACAACGACTCCAGTACGGGCTGGAGCACGGGCGGGAGGTCGCCGGGAAGACCGAGCCCGATCGCGGTCGCCAAGTCGGTGAGGGGCAGCCCTGGCTGCCCCTCCCACTCTCCGCTGACCACGGTCCCGGCGCTGCTCTCCTGGTAGTCCGCCGCGAAGGTGAGCACGCGGTACCCGGGCCGCTGTTCGGCGTCCAGCAGGCGCTGGCCGGCGTCTTCGGGGCCATCGGGGAGGTCTTCGGACGCACCGGGGACGATCAGCTTGAGCTGTCCCGTGACGTCCTTGTCGTATCCGGCGTCGCGCCGGGTGAGGAGGGCGGTGAGGATGAGGGATGCGTCCGCGTCGCCGAGGGGGAAGCCCAGCTCGCCGGAGAGTTCGATGCTCTGTCCGCCGCTGTCGAAGGCGAAGCCGAGCTCCCGCAGCGCCAGTTCGGCGAACAGGGACGGGGGCTCGGCATCGAAGACCCGGAAGAGATCGGCTCCGGTGATCCCGAAGGCGGCACCGTCGAAGTGCCAACTACTGTCTTGGTAAGCCGCGTTGAGCCGGACCGAGCCACCTCCGATTGCCCAGTCGGCGGTCAGGGAGGCGGTCGGCGTGCCATCGGCGACATCGATCGTCAGCTCCAGCCCACTGAGCTTGATGCCTCGCAAGGGCAGCTGCCATTCGCCATCCAAAGCGAGGCTGAGGCTGTAGCTTTGGCCGCTACCCCCGGCCTGGGCGCAGAGCCGGAGCTCGGCCACGGACAGGGTGTTGGTCGGCAGCTCCAGCCCCGAGAAGTACTTCTCCAGCAGCGGGGCCAGCGGCACCGGCTGGGTGAGATGCGCGAACACCTGGAGGTCGGGCACCCGGAACGCGGCAGCGACTTCGATGTCCTCGACGAGGGTGACGACGCCACCGAAGAGCACACCGGCCTTGAAACCCTCCGGCGTGGGCAGGATATCGAACTCCGCCCGCAGCCCGGAGAGGGTGAAGAGCCCCGGGATGACAGTCCAGTCGGTACCGAGCCGGACCCTGATCCAGAAGGAGAGCAGCTCGCCCCCGCTTCCGTCACCGGCCGGCGCGAAGCTGACGGACATCCCGCTGACCTGCAGGGTGCCGACGCTGCCGATCTCCTGGGGGAGGTCGAAAGCCGAGCCCGTCAACCCCGGAGCCAGGGAGGCCAGGTCGGCCAGAGCATGGAGTGACACCGGCTCGAAGACGCCCGCAAGCTGCCAGGCCGTGTCCATGTAGCGAGGTTGGAACCCGGCCACATACGCTTTCGGCCCTCCGGAAGACCCGGACATCGGCCGCTCCGCACCGATACCGATGCGTGGGGCGGTGTTGCCCTCATGGTCCGCTGTGGCGTTCAGCAGCAGGTGCAGGACGTCGAATCCGGCGGTGCGCAGAACGTCCACACTGATGTCGAGGTGCTGGGGCGGAATGGTCCAGCTGGGGAGGGTGGCGTCCAGATGGACGCCGGCGACTTCCTCGCCGGTGTCATCCGGCAGGAAGAGGGCCGACACGGGCACGGGCTCCGCGAGGTGGCGGAGTTGTAACCGGCCGACCACGGTCAGCTCTTCGGCCATCGGGGCGCATTCGGTGATCGTGAGAGAATCGGTGCCGAGGTGCTCGGCGAAGAGATCCTCGGCAGCGGATATCCCTAATTCTCCTGCCACCAGGTGAAAATCCCTTCCCTGGCTTTCTGTTAGTTTCTCCTTGAGTGTCGCTACAGACAGTGCCATGCCGTCGACCCCTCACTTATAGGTGATCGAATAGGTGTTGGGGCCCTTGGGGTCGATCCGCAGATGCCAGTCGTAGCCCATGGAAATCTTGACGGCCTTGGAATCCTTGTCCTGCCCCTTGCCGGGTATCCGTGCAAGCGTCGTGGCGACCCCCTTGATGCCCGCCTCTAGCCGGTAGTGGGAGCCCTCGCCCGACGTTCGTGTCCTCTTCGGACGCGGCAGGGTCTCTGTGCTGCGGCTGAAGTAGGCGATATTGGGGAGATTCTTGTCCGCCGGGTTCTCTTCCACCGCGACCGGCGGGAGCTTCTGGTCCATCCATCGCTGGACGATCGTCTTCAGATGGGAGAACTTCGGGATCCCGGTGGCGCCGAAAGGCAGCGTCCCGGAACTGATGAACAGGCCGTCGGGCATAATGAGTTCCAGCCACTTGAGGTGAGTGGAAGTATCACTGCCGTGGTGGCCCACCTTCAGCCAGGTGTTGCCGGTCCGCTGCATCCTCGGGGTCCACGCCGTGTCGCTGCCCCTGGACGCCAGAACGCCCTCGACCTCGTGCCCGGCGTCCCCCATGAAAAACACCCGCTGCTCCTTGCCACCAGCAGCTTCCCCGACCAGCATCAAACAGATGGACTTCCGGTTGTCCTCCGCCTCGGCGGGAAGGTCGGGATCCGCAGTACGCGGCCTCTTGGCAGGCGTCGCACCGCTCCCTGTGGCGACGGTGTTGGCCGCGATCACATACAAGCCGGCGTCGCCGGAGCCGCTCCCGGCGACATCCAGCCGCTGAGGCTTGGTCGGCGTGGTGGCGACCTCTATCTTCCCGATCTTGTCCTTGTACTTGCTCGACGGGATCAGGAGGTCACGGGTGGACGCCTTGGTACGGCGATTGACCGTGTGATCGGCCGGTCTCCCTATGTGGAGTAGGTTCTTGACGGTGTACCTCAGGGCCGACTCGTCATCGTTCAACAGCATGTACGGAATCAGGTTGTAGTGGTCCACATCCGGGTGCGTGATGATGACGTAGTCAAGCGTGTTGGGGTGCTTGAGTCCGCCCAGGTACCCCGAGATTTTCTCCTTGACCCGTTTGATGTTCTCGGTCTTCGCCGTGTCGTCCTTTCCGCCCCCCGAGGCGTGGCCGGTCTCCTTCTTGGTACCGGCGTCGACCAGCACCGCGGACTCGCCTTTCATGGGGTCGCCACTGTGGAAGACGATCAGTGTGCAGTCGCCCTGGCCAACGTTGAAGAAAATCACCTCTGCTGGCATGAAGACACTCCCCAGATGTTCCATACAGACAAGTTGGAAATGCGGGAACGCACCGATTTTCACGTGGTGATGGGTGCGGAAAACGATCCGGTGAGGAGGGGAACCGTTAACCCGGCTCCGGAAGGTGTCGCTTGAGTTTGTCGTCGGATGCAGGCATGCAAAAGTCCCCCTGGCGGCCCGCGGTTGGCTTGAGAGCATGCAGGCCCACATATGCCCCCGGACTGCACCGGCGTATGGAACTACACAGCATGTGCAAGGCGCCAGGTGGCCTGCGGAAACCAGCCATCACGCCGAGCGCCAACGTCGGGTCAACTCTGCATGCGGGCTACGGGCACCACGTGACACCGACAGGAGCTTGATGCTGCTTGTGAGTGGGCTGGCGCGTGGTGTCACTGGTGGCGATCACTTCGCAGAGACAGCCGAGGAGGGCGTGGCGAGGACTTCGCCGCCTGAGAGTAGGCGGTGGACGTGGTGACGACAGCATTAATCGATGCCAGTTCGCCTTTGTAGGCACGGGCTACCAGCCGAAGTGTCTTGGGCACCGAGTTGTGCGTTCCGGAGCGAGGCGCCGCCCGTGCTGTGACACCGTCACACGGCGCCGACGGGCTCGGGAGGCGTCCGTGGAAGCAAAGGACAGGGCCTCGACCGTCCGCCGGTCACGGATGAGAACGACCAACTGTCCGGAGACAACATGATGCGCAGATCAAGCTCCGCACAAATCGTCTTGATGGCGTCCCTCCCAGTCTCACGGATCAGCCGACGGCGTCCGAGCCGGATCGTCTACGAAGCGCGCGCTACCACCATCCCGCCCGCCCAGCACAGCGGTGACGCGTCACGCCGCCCCGGCGGACAGATCGAACGATGCGTCAGTAACGAGCTCGTGCATGGTTGGCTGTGAGACGTCGAGGAAATCGCTGTGGCCCGATGCACATATCTGCTGAGCCGATGCCAGGTCCGTGGTCCGCTGAGGGGACAGCAGGCCGGCGACGGCTTGGACGGTGTCGCTCATGTGCTTGCGGCGGTCGAGGTGGCGGCCAGGGCTCGCCAGCGGTGTCCTGGTCGGCCACGGGGTAGAAGAAGGTGTCAGCCGATGTTGTCGGCGCGTGGCGATGGGCCTGGCCCGGAGTTGCGCAGGCGGTACTCGACGATGCCAGGTTGGTCGATGGTGGCGGTGTAGCGGAGCGCAGCCCCGACGGAGAGACCGAAGAGGTCGCAGATGCGGCGGGGGTCGCCGCCGGTGGCTTTGGCTTCGTGAAGGAGACGGTCCTCGCGAAGTCGACGGGCGGGCATGCCGAGAGTGTCGTTGATCCACACGTGGCTGACCCGGCCGGTGCCGCAGGCGGTTGTCTGGGAGATGAACAGGTGCGGATTGGCGGTGCGTGGCCACCGTTCGGTTCGGTATTCCCGGTACCTCTCCAGGCGGGTGCGTACTCGGTGCGCAGCGGCATCATCGCGGTGCGTTAAGCCGGCGGGGCCGGGGCCAATGGTGACGCTCACCCTTGACATAAGCGTCGGCGTTGAATCGCACGCGCTGGGGCAGTTAGGGGCGGGGCGCCTGGAGTTGGACTACGACCGTCTGGTCGCGCTGCGGAAGCAGAGCGCGGCATGGCGGCTGCTGACGGCCGGCAATGCCGCGCTGATGCTGAGCTTCTTCAACAAGGTCTTTGTCGAGCAGGGGACGCGCTCCAATGCCGGTGCGGACCTGGTCGAGCGTTTGGACGACGAATTTTCTGGCAAAGTCCACCTCGGCCCCAAGCCGGGGGCAGGTCCGCTCGGGTGCTCCGCCTTCGGCTCAAGGGGCAGTCGGAGTGCGGCGCCCACAGAGCAGAACTCGCCGACCACGGAGAGCTGCATGAGAATCCCCGCACGCACCATGCTTCGTATGTAGCCCAACGGAGCGTATTCACGGGGCATCCTCGCGGTGGCGCAGCAAGTGGACGACGATGAACGCGACCACGGCCGCGACGACGATCAGCGGCATCTGGTGGTACGCGTCGAGCCCATAGGCAGGACGGCGAGCAACGGCGAGCACGGTACCGGTCACCATGTGGTCGCGGCCGGCATGCCGAGTGCCAGGCCGGGATCTGTGCCGAGCCCGGGAGGCCGACACAGGCGATGACCCTCGCACGCGATGAGCTGCGGACGGGCCGATGTTCACCAGTGATCCGCCGACCGTGGCCGACGAGCGTCCGCGGGTGGTGTCTCTCGTTCCAACGCCCTTCACTGCCCGCCGGTCAGACGGCCTCCTTTTTGACGACGCACAGCGCCCAGATGATGAAGCTGTACATGGCGATCAGGATGAACGACCAGAACGGGTAGTACGGCAGCGACAGGAAGCTGGAGATCAGCAGCAGTGCCGTGATGAGGATGCCGCAGACCCGTGCCCATGTCGCGGCCTGGAACAGGCTGGAGCCCACCACGATCGCGACGATTCCGAGGATCAGATGGATCCATCCCCAGCCGGTCAGGTCGAACTTGAAGAGGTAGTTCGGGGTGTTGACGAAGATGTCGTCCCTGGCGATGGCCATGATGCCTCGGAAGACGGAGAGGACACCGGCGACGATGAGCATCACCGCGGCGAACAACGTCAACCCGCCGGCTACGGCCTTGGTCGTTTCGGAGCTGTGGTGCGCTTCTGCTGACATGTCCTCGGCCCTTCTGCGAAGTCCCCTCCTAGGAGAGGATGATGCCGATGAAGATCACGTAGAGGATGCTGAAGACCGTCCATGAGCACCCCGCCCGGAGGTCGCGGTCGGCGATCATCCAGAGCGCAGAGGTCAGTGGAGGAACTTTTCCTTGGCCCGTTGGAGCTCCGCCTCCGAGATCGTGCCGTTCGCCTTGAGGTTCGCAAGCTTGACCAGCTCATCAGCGCTGCTCGCGCCCTCGCCGCTTGCGGCCTCCCGGATGCTCGGGTGGTACCCAACGGGCCCTGGGGGTTTTCGGGGGCGGGGGCAGGGGCGGCGGACGATGCGCCCATCGCGTACTCCTTCGCTGCTACGCGCGGATCCTCAGTACACCGTCGTCACGCCCAAGGCGGAACCGCAACTGGGGCAGGTCCGCGGCCTGCAACCGGCGATCCACCACTGTGTTGGCCTGGGCCGCGAGGCGTCCCGCAGGTACGGCACCAGTGCGGCTGGCGGTGGCCGCCGGCGCCAGTGGGCCCACTGCGGGCCCAGAAGCTGCGGGCTGTCGACTGGTTCGCCGAGCAGGGACCAGACGGACTCCTCGTCGCAGGCGAGAGGGCGTGGCCGGTGTGGCGCAGCAGGCAACGTTGCCCCATCAGACGCCGCTCCGAAGGGCCGGGACGGATCCGCCTTCCGCTCATGGCGACGGTGCAGGCGTCGTCAGCCGGCCACCCAGGCACGGTCGTCTCGACCGGCCAACGATGGCGGCCCGGCCGCTGCGAGGATTCGATACGCCTGCACGCGTTGCGGTGCGTGGTGCCCTGGCTGCGCTGCATCAGCGCAGGTGGTCGAATGACGGTTCTCGAACGCCTTTCAGCACCCCTCTGGGCCCTTCCGTGCGAAGGGCCGGCATTTGACGCCAAGCCCGCGAAGGAATCACGTAGAGGTAGGGCACTTCCTGCGTAGAGGTCCATCTTGCTCAGCCTTCCCTCGCGGCCTCTGTGGTTCTCGGAACACATTGAGTGAGAAGGTCGCTGATCATGACAGCACAAGCTCCCGAACGCACCCTGGGTGCCATGGCTCAGGGTGAGCACCCGGTCTTCGAACAGCTGGCGCGGATGACCATTGAAACGCTGCCCAATTCCGGCCTTGACGAGCGCACCTACCACCTCGTGCGGTTGGCGGCGCTCATTGCGATGGACGCCGCGCCTGCCTCGTATCCGGCCAATCTCAGCGTGGCGAAAGAGGCCGGCCTGACTGCCGAAGACGCAAAGGCCGTCTGTGTGGCGATCGCGCCGATCGTCGGCAGCGCACGGGTGGTCGACGCGGCAGGCAGCGTTCTGCGTGCGCTCGGTTTCGCCGAACTCGTCACTGAGATGGAGACGTGACGACGCTGATGGCCGAGGGCTGATGAAGCGGGCAGCCTCCCGTCTTCTGTATCCGAAAACGTCGAATCCGGCCGACCGCCCTGCGGAGGGAGGGGGCCCAATGGGCTGCGTGCCGATAACCACGTTCCGCATGGGTGAGTGGTCGGCCGAGAGGGGGCGAGAGGAGAATTCATGGCAGGCCGGTGGAATTTGGCCTACGACTACCCCGTGCTGGGTACTTTCTGGACCATATTGTGGATCTTCCTCGGGGCCATATGGATCTTTCTGCTCGTCCGGATCATCATCGATATCTTCCGCGACGACTCGATGGGGGGATGGGGGGATGGGGGGATGGGGGGATGGGGGAAGACGGGATGGCTGCTTCTTGTGCTCTTCCTCCCGTTCCTCGGCGTCTTTGTGTACCTCGTGGCGCGCGGTAACGGCATGGGAAAGCGCGAAGTACAGCACGTCCGGGCTCGGCAGCAGGCGTTCGACAGCTACATTCGCCAGACTGCCGGTAGCGGTCCGGCGGGCCCGGCAGACCGACTCGCCAAACTCGCGGAGATCAGGAGCCGGGGCGACCTCACGGACGCGGAGTTCCAGCGTGCCAAGGAAGGGATCCTGCACTGACGAGATGAAGGCTTCCAGGCTCTTTCCGAACCGGTCGCCATGAGCGAACGCCGGAAGTAGGGGTGGCGGGATGGGAGCTTGGTCGGCTGCGCGTATGGAACGTCCATGGTCGCCGTGCTCACCCGTCGGCCGCAATGATTTCCTTGAGGCCGGCCAGGTCGTGGGCGGTGATCCCGGCGGGTCGCATCACGGCATTCCATCCATCGACGTACTCGGCCGTGTATGTGTGGCCATGGCCGGCCGGAACGTCGGTGGAAAAAGGAAGGTCTGCGGTGATCTGCCAGAAAGTCACGAAGGGAATCCAGAACATGTTCTTCAGCACGTCATTGCCCGCATGCTGACTGATCCATTCGGGCTCGTGGAAGACCAGACGGGGACTCCACCAGACGATCGGATCGGAGGGGTGCATCAAGTAGAGGACGCGGCTGCCTTCCCAGGGCTGGTCCTCCGGCGGAATCCCCGCCCCCGGGTTGCTGGCGAACCGTACGGTCCGTCCGTCCTTATAGATCGGCTGGACCTCAGGACTGCCTTTTTCGCGGTGGTCGCTGAATTCCCGGAAGAGTGTATTGAAATTTGGCGGGCCGACGAACAGTGTGCCCGCGGTGCGGTTGCGCAGGTCGAATTCTCCGCTGAAGGCGGCCTCGCCACCGAACGACCCCAGGCTTTCTCCGGCGACGAGCAGTCTGGGGCGTTTGTCCGGAGGGAGTGCCGACCATTTCTCGTAGACTGCGTCGAAGAGTGCCCGGCCCGCTTCTTTGGCCTTCGACTGGTCGACCAGGTAGGAAATCCAGGACGGCAGGTAGGAGTACTGGATCGCCACGGTCGCCGAGTCTCCACCGCTCAGGTACTCGAACGTGTCCACGGACGCAGGGTCGACCCAGCCGCTGCCGGTCGTCGTCACCACGAGCAGGTTCTTGCGCTGGAAGCCGCCCTCGCGCTGGAGGTCCTTGACCGCCAGCGCGGCCCGGGACTCCGCGTCGTCGGCAGACGCCAGCCCGGCATACGCACGGACCGGCTCCTCGGCCGGATGGTGGACGAACTTCGAGATATTCGCCGTCGACGGTCCGGTTCCGATGAAACTTCGCCCCTGCCAGCCGAGCGAATCCCACGGCACGACCGAGCCCGGCCCGCCTGACCGCGCGCTGGTCGTGGGCTGGTGGACCCCCTCCGGGGTCTTCGTGTCACGAACGGAAAATGCCTCGTTCGCCAGGCCGACGAAACCGTCGAGGAGCAGACCTGTGACGACCACATAGGCAACCCCCGCAACGAGAATCCACCCGACACCTTTCGCGGCACGCGGTCCGATCCAGCGTCCGAGATGTTTCGCTGCCCAGCGGTACAGGCCACGAACGGCGCGTCCTACGAGAAGAAGGACGCCAAAGGTCAGCGCCGCAATGAAAGGCGAGGCAACGGCGAGCGGGATGTTGTAGTCCGTCACGCCCATCAGCTTGCGAATTTCGTACTGCCAGTACTGCCCGAATCCGATGGAGACGGCGAGCAGGACAACCGCAGCGATGAGGAATACGCGCCAGGCCCAGCGTCGCGGAGCGCGAGGGCCGCGGTCGGCAAAAGCACGCCACACGAACGCGATCAGCACTCCCAGCCCGTAGCCGATGGCAGCGGTGATGCCAGAGATCACGCCCTGGAGGAGACCGCCGCGCGGAAGCAGCGACGGCGTGAAGGACAGACATGCCAGAAGGAGCGCGCCCCAGCAGCCCGGGAGAGTGACGTACAGCAGCTTCCGGTGGGCCGGGCCGCCGTCACTCCGGCTCTCAGCACCCGGGGATTCATCTGACGGGCCTCCCGGCGGCCCCGGTGTGGCCCGTGGCATGGCAACCTCCTGCTCCATGATCACCCGGCGGGTACGCCGGCGCCAGCGGTGCCCATCGTCCGGAGGCGGACCATGGCCCGGGCAGGCCGAGTGGTCCGGCTCAAGACCACGTCGGAGGATGGGGCAGCAGGGGGAGTGCGGCCGCAGCATGCCCGGGGAGGACAGGATGACCGGAAGGCGGTGGAGCCGCGGCGGACGCCTCCTGATGCGACTCCGCCGCACCGCGGCACCCGCGGTCGTCCTGGCCTGCGTCCTGGCCGTGCTGGGCCTGACCAACCTGGCCAACAGCGGCTACCTGCCCTCTCTCGGGCTGGTCAACGCCCTCCTGGCGATTCTGCTCCTCTCCGGCATCGTGTGGTGGGCGGGTGGCACCCGCGACGATGTCGGTCTGGGCGCGGGTACGCTCCGGCGCGGCGCGGTCTGGGCGCTGGCCCTGATCGGCGTCGTGGGCTCGGTCTACCTGGTCGGGGCACTCCTGCCGTTGACCCGTGAGTTCTTCGCCAACCCGCACACTACGCACGTCGGTGCCGGCGAGCTGGTCCTGCTGATGTGCGTCCGGGTGCCGTTGGGGACGGTACTGCTGGAGGAATACGGGTTTCGTGGTGTGCTGTACGGGCTGGTCCGCCGCTATGGCGGCACGGTGGCCGCCACCGTCGTCTCCTCGTTTCTGTTCGGCCTCTGGCACGTCGTCGGCGCCCTCCATCCGGCTACGCGTCATCCCGCCCTCGCCACGGACATCGCTCACCCGCATGCCGTCCCGATCGTCCTCGGCACCGTACTTTTCACCACGGCAGCCGGAGTCCTCTTCTGCGAGTTGCGCCGCCGCAGCAACAGCCTGCTGGCGCCGATCGGCCTGCACTGGGCAACCAACGCTCTGGGTTACCTGACGGCATTCACGCTGTCGCACGCGCACTAGCTGGAGATCATCAGGCGCATCGGCCCCGTCGCCGCTGTGTTCTTCCCTCGCGGCCCGGTTCCGAGCACCGTTCCTGCGGCATCGCAGGAACCTGCGTGAAGGGCCTCGTCCGTGAGGCGGTCGCGACCCGGGGGCCGGAGAATGAGAGCGGCGGCCTCGCAGTCGACCCATGACAGTCTCGGTGTTGTCGGATCCGGGGCCACCGGCCATGCAGTCTCTGACCGTTGAGACCTTGGACTTGCGAGCGCGCGGGCGGTTGAGCGATGAGGATGGATGAGCTGGCGCCCATAGCCGGCGACAGCACCCCACCCCAGGGAGCGAGTCGCGGTCCTGGTCCGCGGGCAGTTGCAGATCCGGCGCCGCCCCAGGTAGCTGAGAGGTCCGCCCGGCGGGACGAGGAAGCAGCCATCCAGGACGTCTCCGCAGCGTTGAAGACCGCCTACCCCTCGGTCGACCCGGCGATCGTGGACGCAGCGGTCGCGACGGCCCTCGGCACGTTCCAGCAGGCGAAGATCAGGACTTACCTCCCGATTCTGGTCGCGCGCAGGGTCCGGATCGTGCTCAGCAGCACCGGTCGTGAAGGTGCCTCCCTCGCGCCGGCAGCCGGAGGGGGCTGGGCCGGCCGTCTCACTGCCGACGACGCGAGGGACGGCGAGGAAGGCGACCGGGAGCATGGCGCGCTCGCCCCCGCGCGGCCGGTGGAGGCCCCGGAGGCTTCGGCCGTCGCGCACGTCGGACATGGGCGTCTTGACCATGGTGAACGCACCTGACCGTGTGGCACTCGGCGTGACCGGAAGGAGGCGGGCCGTCATGACGGACGCCAGGTCGAACGCATCGCGGAGCTCATCGAGCCACTGCAAGTGAAGCCGGGATCGCGGGTAATCCTGGGCAGGGACTTCGATCCCCGTTACAAGGCCGGCCTGAAGAAGAAGCGTGGTGTGGAGCTGCTGCGCACGGGTGTGTTGCTGCTCGCCGAGTACCAGGAGCGTCTGGCCGCCCAGGACACGTACGGAGTGCTGCTCTGTCTGCAGGCGCTCGATGCCGGAGGCAAGGACGGGACGATCCGGCATGTCATGAGCGGAGTGAACCCGCAGGGTGTCAAGGTGAGCAGCTTCAAGCAGCCCTCCGCCGAAGAGCTCGGCCACGACTACCTGTGGCGATACGCCGCCAGGCTGCCCGGCCGCGGCGACATCGCGATCTTCAACCGTTGGCACTACGAGGAGGTCCTCGTGGTGCGGGTGCACCCGGAGCTCCTCGAACGGCAGCGGCTGCCGGAGCACGTGCGAGGAGCGGATATCTGGGACCGTCGCTATTGTTCTGAGTCAGGAATTCTGTTCAGATGGCTGGCGAGGCGTTCGAGGATCTCGTCTGCGGTCTTCGTCCAGACGTAGGGCTTCGGATCGGTGTTCCACCCGGCGATCCAGTTGCGGATGTCTTTCTCCAGGGCCTGGACGGACCTGTGAACGCCGCGTCGTATCTGCTTGTTGGTCAGTTCGGCGAACCATCGCTCGACAAGGTTCAGTCAGGACGAGCCGGTCGGTGTGAAATGCAGGTGGAACCGGGGGTGGGCCGGCAGCCACTTCTTGATCGCGGGGGTCTTGTGGGTGGCGTAGTTGTCGCAGACGAGGTGGACATCCAGGTCGGCAGGCACCTCCTTGTCGAGCTTGATCAGGAACTTCTTGAACTCCTCGGCCCGATGTCTGCGATGCAGGGAGCCGATCACCTTGCCGGTGGCGACCTCGAGAGCCGCGAACAGTGTGGTGGTGCCGGCGCGGACGTAGTCGTGGGTCGCCCGCTCGGGAACCCCGGGCATCATCGGCAGCACGGGCTGGGACCGGTCCAGCGCCTGGATCTGCGACTTCTCGTCCACGCAGAACACCAACGCCCGCTCGGGCGGGTCCAGGTAAAGGCCGACGACATCATGGACCTTGTCGACGAAGTACGGATCCTTCGACAGCTTGAAGGTCTCCGAGCGGTGCGGCTGCAGGCCGAACGCCCGCCAGATCCGTGACACCGACGACTGCGAGAGGCCCATCTCCTTCGCCATCGACCGCGTCGACCAGTGCGTTGCGTTCTTCGGAGTGGATTCCAGCGTCCTGGTGACCACCGCGGCGACCTGCTCGTCCGTCACGGTCCTGGGGCCACCGTGGCGCGGCATGTCACCCAGACCGGCGATCCGGTACTGCACGAACCGGGCCCGCCAGCGGCCTGTGGTGTGGAACCGAGTCGAGCGGCCACGTCCTTGTTCGAGGCACCCTCGGCGCACGCCAAGATGATCCGACACCGCAATACCCATGCCTGCGGCGTGGAACGTCGCCGCACCCATTCCTCTTGCATGTCTGCGCCGGGGTGCCGAAGACGCCGAGGAGGTCGTCGCGCAGCTGGAAAGCCTCGCCGATCGGGCGGGCGTAGGCGCTGAGCGCGGTCTGCAGGTCGGGAGTGGCGGAGGCGAGGGCGGCGCCGATGTGCAGCGGTCGTTCGACGGTGTACTTGGCGGTCTTGTAGCGGACGATCGCCAGGGCTTGGTCGACGTTCTCCGTGGGGGCGGCGGCGGTGGTGATGTCGAGGTACTGGCCGTACATCAACTCGGTACGCATGGCATCGATCAAGGGCAGGGCGGCGGCGAGCTGTTCGGGGGTGAGGCCGGCGGTGTGCAGAATTTCGTCGGACCGGACCAGCGCGAGATCACCGGTCAGGATGGCCGCACTGGTTCCCAAGTGCGCTGAGTCGGGGTGCAGGACGTGCCGGGCAGCGAGGGAACAGTGCACGGTGGCGTGGCCACGGCGGATGGCGGAGCGGTCCATGATGTCGTCGTGAATCAGGGCGAAGGCGTGGAACATTTCCAGCGCCGCCGCCACCCGGATCACGGGGGCGGCATCACCATGGCCGCCTGCGGCATGCCAGCCGGTCACACATAGCAGCGGGCGCAGACGCTTCCCGCCCGCACACAGGAAGGCCCGCAAGATCTGGGGGATGTCATCGGGCAGGCCGTGATCCGCGCTGGTACGGGTCTTGGCGTCGAGGAAGTCCCGCAGCACCGCCTCGACTTGGGCGCGCAGTGCCGCAAGGTCCAACAGCTGGCTTGCAGGGACGGTGCCGGTCACGGTGCCCCACCCACCGCTCGTACCGTCATTTCGTGTCACCGCTTCCGGCCGCATCCGCCGTTCCGCCGAGTCATGGCTGCCCCCTGCACCGGGAACAGCCCTCACCCGTGCGCACTTCAACCTTCCCCCTCGCCTGGTCCGGCACGCCCCGCCAACAGGGGAGCGCGGTCCGCAAAGAGGTAGCGTGCATGACAAGGGCATGTGCCGCTTCCCCTTCCCGCGTCCCGCACGCCACCGCGCACCTCTCTCCGCGCATGTACTGGTCGACTTCGTGTTCCACGACCGGTTCCGGTGGCGGACGGGCGAGCTGTCGAGCACCGAGACGTCATGGTTCTCACGGTGAGCGGAACCGCGGGCCGTCCGTGTGCGTGGTGCAGAGAAGCGCGTTCGCGACCGGCGGCGGCCTACGAAGATCAAAGGGTCAACGGCTGTTCACGGCAGCGGAGTTGAATGTCTCGCGGTAAGTGCGCGGCGCTACCCCGACGTGTGCCTTGAACAGCGTCCGGAAGTTGGCCGGGGTGCCCAGGCCGCAGTGGCGTGCGACGGCTTCGACGGTGAGGTCGCTGGATTCGAGGAGTTCGCGTGCGCGGGCGAGCCGGGCGTCGAGCAGCCACCGCATGGGCGGCAGGCCGGTGTCGGTGTGGAAGCGGCGGATCAGGGTCCGGCGGGACATGCCGGCCCGGCGCGCCAACTGGTCGACGGTAAGCGGCTGGTGCAGGTTGCGCAGGGCCCAGTCGTACAGCGCAGGGCTGTCGGATGGCTCGGGTCGCACCGGCAGGTCGATGAACGGGGCCTGGCCGCCGGTGCGGTGCGGGGCGGCCACCAGCAGGCGGGCCTGCTGGTTCGCCAGGCGGGGACCGTGGTCGCGGCGGATGAGGTGGAGGCACAGGTCCAGGCCGGAGGACACTCCGCCTGAAGTGAGCACCTGGCCCTCGTCGATGTACAGATCCTCGGGCACGACCGTCACTTGGGGGTAGCGCCTGGCCAGCGCCTGCGCGTACAGCCAGTGTGTGGTGGCCCGGCGGCCGTCGAGCAGACCGGCGGCGGCGAGGGCGAACGCGCCGGTGCAGAGGGACGCCATGCGGGTGCCGCGGGCTGCCGCCCCCGCCAGCGCGGCGGTCACCTCGGCACCGGGTGCGTCCGGCTCCAGGTAGCCCGGGACGATCACGGTGTCGGCGGATGCCAGGCAGTCCAGACCGTGCGCGACGGACAGCGCAGGGCCGCCGTGCATCGGGACGGGGCCGGGCCGTTCGGCGCAGACCGTGAGCGTGTACGGGCCGTCCCGCCAGCTCCCGAAGACCTGCCAGGGGATCCCGATGTCCAGCGCGAGGACGTTTTCGAGGGCCACCACGACCACGTGGTGTGCCCCGCCCGATACCCGACCCGTCATGGCACGATTCTATCGCTTCATGGCACACGTGCCACTGACACTTGGGTCCGATACGCGCCTACGGTCGCCTCATGGACACTGAAGCCCACCTCCTGCCGGCACTCCCGGACACTCCCGTCGCCCGTGCCGCCGTCGAGCTCGTTCGCTCGCGCGAGAGCGAGCCCGTCGCCAACCACAGCATCCGCAGCTTCGTGTTCGCCGCGCTGCTGGCCGAACACGAAGGGCTGAAGCCCGGCATCGACTTCGATGCCGAACTCCTCTTCCACGCCTGCGTCCTGCACGACCTCGGGGCCTCGCCGTCGGCACCGGGCCAGGCGCGTTTCGAGGTCGAAGGCGCCGACATGGCCGCCCGGTTCCTGGCCGAGCACGGCTATGGCGCCGACAAGACCGACCCGGTGTGGGAGGCGATCGCCCTGCACACCTCGGACGGCATCGCCGAACGCCGTGGAGTGCTGGCCTACCTCACCCGCCGGGGCATCGGAGTCGACATCGGCTTCGGAACCGAGTTCGTCACCGACGCCCAGGGTGAGGCGCTCCACGGCTGCTACCCGCGGCTGGACATGGTCACCGTGCTGGTCGACGACGTCGTGCGGCAGGCCGCCCGCTCCCCGCAGGCCGGCGCCCGCTACACCGTCCCAGGCGAATTCCTCCGCGAGCGCAGCGAACCCGGCGCCGTTACCGCCCTCGAACTCGCGGCGCGGGCCTCCCGCTGGGGCTCCTGACGCCGACACCGCGCCGCAGGGCTGAGCGTCGGCACCGGGCACTCCCAACGGGCCGCCGTGCACCAGAGCTGCGCGCTCACATCTTCGCGTGACGCCGGGGCGTCCGGCTGGCTGATGACCTGGGTGCGATCCCGCGGGAGCAGGCCGACGACGCCGTCCGGCATACGGAGGCCAGTGGTGGGGAGTCAGCCCGAACCGACGCGGTCCCGCCGCGCAGACGTCGGCGCGGCCCGGGCTGCGGCAATCGACATGATCGCGCTCCCGGGCGCGTACGCGGCGCACTCGGCACACGAAGCGGAGCCGATCGCCAGCTGGCTCGGTGGGCTCGGCATCTCGGCGAGCGTGTTCCGGTACCCGCTCCATGCGCGCCATCCCGAGCCCCTGCCGGCGCTGCGAGCCGAGATCCGGCGCTGCCGCGAACAGGGCGCCGAGCGCATCGGTCTGATCGGGTGCTGGGGACGGGCCGGTGCAGTGCGCCCGTCTTTTCAAAGTGGCCAAGGACTCTGCTGTCAAGGGCCGCACACAGGCAATCAATCAGCTCAAGGCGGTCCTGGTTACCGCCGATCCGGACCTGCGTGAGCAGCTGGCCGGCCTGAAGACTCCAGCCTTGGTCAGGACTTGCGCGCAGCTCGAAGAGCGTGAGGATGACGACGGCGAGAAGGATGCCGTCGGGCAGGCCACCCGCATCGCCCTGTGTCTGTTGGCTCAGCGGATCGATCAGCTGACCAGGCAGATTCTTGACCTGGAGCGGCGCCTGTCTGGGCTGATGGAGCGGCACTTCCCGCAGTTGCTCATCAGGGTGGGTATCGGCCCGGATAGTGCCGCCACCTTGCTGATCGCGATGGGGGACAACCCAGAACGTCTGTGCAGTGAGGCGTCGTTCGCGGCGCTTTGCGGGGTCAGCCCCGTCGAGCACTCCTCCGGTCGTCAGCGTCACCACCGGCCAACCGCGGTGGCGATCGAAGAGCCAATGCCGCCCTGTATCGGATCGTGCAGTTACGGCTCCGGTTCGATGCACGCACCCGCAACTACTACGAGCGGCGCATCGCGGAGGGCAAGACCCGGCGCGAGATCATCCGCTGTCTCAAACGCTACGCCGCCCGAGAAGTGTTCAACCTGGTCCGCTCTGGCATCAGGCCCCGCGAAGTGGCTTATGACCTCATATCAATTGGCGAGTCCGTCGTGGCAGACGAGTGTTTCTGCCACGTTCCCGAAGCGCCGCCGACCGGGCTGCGGATGCCGTTGGCGGCGGGGTTCGGTCAGTCGCTCTCCCGGTAGTTCATGAACCAGTGGGTGTCGAAATAGCGGGCCATCGTGAAGGGGTGGTGCGGGTCGATGAGGATGCGGCAGACGAACTCCGCGGCCTGGCAGTCGAAGGGGACGTCCTCGCCGTCAAAGGACCGGACCGCGACGGGCCAACGGTCGGGGTCGTCGCCGTCGGCCCTCCAGCAGTACCGGTCCTCGTGCTCAGTGCCCGCCCAGATGAGCAGACCGTCCTCCCTGAGACTCGTCCACGGCTCCTGATTCAGGTCCAGATATCCGTCGAAGGCACCCTTGCCGAACGTCTCGACCATGCGCTTGTAGTCGCTCGGCAGTGTGGTGCCCAGACGCGACTCCACCTCCGCCCAGTCCACGTCCGGCCGCTGGGCGGGCTGTGTCCAGCCGGTGATCCGTCTGAGCCGTTCCATCCAGTCGACGTCCTCGTCCTCATCCGGAGCGGCCGCCAAGGGTTCTGGCACTTCCCTGTGAGCGACCACCAAAACCGGCCGCTCGGCCCCCTCGGCGTCCCGTGCCGTACCCGTGCCGACCCACTGATCTCCATACGCCCACGCCCTTATCTTCACGGCCCGGTCCTCGAAGGGGGCGAGGAGAGCCGCGCCCCTGGACTCGTCGACCGTCGGATCGGTGAAGCCGTCGAGGACGAGGGTGCGCGGGGTGCCGTACCTGCTGTTGAGCAGTTCGGTCAGGTCCTGCGGGTCCAGGTCGCTGGGCAGGTAGATGTAGCCGTTGCCCGGGCCGAGTTGGGCCAGCAGGTCGTTGACGGTCGCTTGCGTGAGCTCCATGGCGGACAGTGAAGCGCACCGCACTGACAATGCATGTGCTCACACGTATCTGACGTTGATCCGGGAGGCGTTGGACCCCGCTTCGCTCAGCGAGTCTGCGGTGGCATATGAGGGTCGCCGCAATGGCGGTGGAGGCTAGGAAGTGCTCGGGTTTACGCTCGTAGCGGCGGTGGGGACGCCGACAGCCTGGCAGCCAGGACACCGTGCGCTCCACGACCCACCGGTGCCGGCCCAGCCGCTGGGACGACTCAATGCCTTTGCGGGCGATGCGATGGCGGATGCCGCGGGAGTGGGCTGGCTGGACCTCCGCCGGCGCGCGAGCCTCAACGCACCCCGCACCCCGCACCCCGCACCCCGCACCCCGCAGCGCGCACGGGTCCCTCGCACGCCCGGGTCAGATGCCGGCATGCTGCGAACGAGGGGCACGCATACCTTCGCCTCATGGACTTCAACATCACCGCGGAGGAGGAAGCACTTGTCTTCCACATGGCCGCCCTCCTTCGGACAGGTCACTCCCCCACGGATGACGACCTGGCGGACGAGTTGGGCGACGAGGTCCGCCCTCTCCTCCAGTCCCTCCTTGGTAAGGGCTGGCTTGTCATCGAGAAGGAGCGGGAGCTGACCTTGTCGACGATCGCGCAGCATGCAGTGTCCAGCCGGAGGGACGCTGGAGGTCCGTGAGTGCGGGCGGGATCTGTCAGCCTGCTGTCGCTCCCTCCGCTCAGCCGAAGAACACCAGCAGCAACGACACCACGGTGACGGCACGTCGATCCCAATGTGGGCCACGCGGGCGAGAACCGCGATCGGCCCGTTGCTGACCGAGTGCGACCGCTTCGGGAAGGTGGAGCTATTGCCGATGAGGACACCATGACCGCGACCTACAGCCTGGCACCCACTCCACGCGTACTGCTGTTCCCCAGGCAGCTGCGCTATCTGCGGAGGAAGGGGTACCTCGACCCTGAGTTCATGCTGGCCCGCTTCGCCAAAGGGCCACACTGGGACGCCTATGACGACATCCTGCGGGATATCGCTGGCTGCGTCGAGTGGGATACCTCAACGATGTACCGCATTGTCCGCCAGGACTCTGCACTCCCGCTACTACAGGAGTTCACCCGGCGGGGCATCGTCGACCGGCTGGACATGCGGCGGCTGCCGTCGACCGCCGATGCCTGTCGCAGGCGGCAGTCGGGGGCCGACGAGGATGATTGCGCGCCGCGTTGTCTTCCATCCCTCGGACGCCCGTAAAGATGCGTCTGCGGAGCAGATTGTCGACGAGGCTCTTGAAGTATCGACCGATCGCGCTCTGAGCTGCGGGGGAGGTCAGCCGGCCGTGGCCTGCTGTTCGGCGCGGGCGCGGGTGGTGGCGAGTCGGTAGGAGTCGGTGCCGGTCTCGATGATGTTGCCGCCGAAGGTGAGGCGGTCGACAATGGCCGCGCAGAGCCGGGGGTCGGTGAAGGTCTTCCCTGAGGGCAACGAGTTCTGCGTCGAGTCCAGTGACCACGAAGTCGCTGAGGCAGTACGCCGCTTCGAGGACGAGTCGGACGAGCTGGATGGCCTGGGGGCGGAACGGCCGGCGACGACGGGGGCCATCCGCATCGACGCCCCATAGGGCGTTGGTGGCCCGAGCCAGGCCGGGCGGCGCCGCCGCTGCGAACCAGTCCTGCACCAGGCCAAGCCGGGCGGGTTCAGCTCGCCCGGGCTGTTGCGGCAGCGTCCGTTTCCGTTGTGACGCCGAATTGGGCACGGCGGTAGGTTTCTTCGATTACCTGCACTGATGCGTTGGGCGGATGTAGAGCTGCGATCCGGCATACCAAGATCATTGTTTCAAGAATCGTTTTCCGTGAAAGCGATACGGATTGCCCGCGTCCGGACTTGCTTTGTCAGGGCCGCTCTCGCCCTCCCCGGCATCACCCGGATCAGGCTGCCCTCAGCTTCAACCCTGCTGCTGCGACAGCGGGTTGGTGCAGGTCTTCTACCTCCACTCGAACCAACAGCGCCTCACGGCGCAACAAAAGTTGAGCCAGAACCTGAGAAACGACGGCACTGTCGTGTCCACGAACGTGGGACGGCGGCCAGCCTCTTGTCAGAGTGGCTGGCCGTCGAAGGGGTCTCCGGAGCCGGGCTTGAACGTCGTGCCGAGGTCGTACTGCGCGATCCCGAAAGGTTGAAAATCGACATCGGCAAGGACGCGGTAGAGGAACTCAGAGGTGGACATGTCGTACCGGTGCCATGCGCCGACGTCATTGGACCGTGCGAGGACGGGGAACTCGCCCGGCCGCTCGGCATCGATCAGCCAGAAGTACTCGTCGGCCCATTCGGTGGAGCCCCACTCAACCAGCCCTTTGCCGCCCGGCGCGTAGATCGCATAGGGCTCGACGGCGGAGACCTTTCCGAACTTGCTGTCCTGGTCGACCGACAGGTCGACCCGCCACTGTGTCAGGAAGTCGAAGGCGAGGCCCTCGTCGCGCCCCAGAAAGTAGACGGAATCACTGAAGACGCCGCCGCCGAACGCCTCGTAGAGCTCCTTGTAGTCCGCCGGCAGCGGAACCCCCAGCTCTCCCTCGATCGCCGCCCAGTCGACGGAGATCCCGAGCGGCTCCCACCCGGTCAGTTCGATCACTCGCTGAACCCACATACAACAATCTTTTAGCACCAGTCTTCGTTCCGATGTCCCTCAACCCCCTCAACCTGCAGGCAGCGCTCCGTGAGTGGCCGTCGGTATGGTGACCGACGCCTCCGGACTGCTTCGTCGACGTCGCCCACACCATCGAGATCTTCGGCACCTGCGGCGGCTGCGCCGCAGTCGCCGCCGAGGAGTGAGCTCCGGGCCCGCTCAGAAGTCGTAGCAGGAGTAGTCGCCGTCGGGGCCCCGGGCGATCCGGTCCGAGCCCCAGCAGTGCAGCATCGGCCCAATGCGGTAGAGGGCGGCGCCGCCGACCAGCAGCACGGCTGCGGCGAGCACGGCGGTCACGATCCGCATCACCTTCATCCGCCGTACGACCCACCATGCGCCGGCGACGGCCCACGCCCCCAGGATCAGGGCGATGGCCGAGACCGGCGCGTTGTTGTGCTGGAGCCCGGGGAAGGAATCTGGGTCCGCGGCCTTCTGGACGGCGGCGTAGGCGAAGAAGAACAGCACCAGCCCGAGGAGCAGCAGCCCAACGACGCCCGCTCCGCGCCCGACGGCCCGGCCCCGGCTCGGCGCCCTGTCGGCGTCCGGCGCCGCAGCGGCATCCGCGCGTACGAGGTGCCGATCGAGGATCGCCCGCAGCCGGCCCGCATCCTCCGGGTTGCTCAGGCCGCGCTTGGGCAGGACGACGACGCCGACAGCGGACTTGTCGGCGCTGAGCAGCACGAACAGCTCCGGGGTCTCGGCATAGCGCGGGTACAGGTGCCAGTCGAGAGTGGCCGAGCTGTGGGCGGTGGTGAGGCGGATCCCCGGGTCGTCGACGACGGCGCGGAAGTCGCCTTGCCGCTCGCTGAGCCGGTGGAGCTGGCGGGCCTGCAGCCGCGGCACGGCAGTCATGAAGGCGACGAAGGCCACCACCGCCAGGTACAGGTGCCAAGGTTTGTCACGGTGGCCGTCGCCGAGCGTCGACAGCAGGACCCCGACGGCCGCGACCACCAGCGTGTAGATCAGCAGCCGGCGCCGGAACCGGCCCGCTCTGGTGCCCTTCGCCCGGGTGCGGATCGCTGCCGCGAGGTCGTCGACGGTGGGCTGGTAGGCCAGCTCTATCGGTCTCTCCGCGACGGCGTCCGTCGCTTCCCGGCCCTCGGCCATGTCGCCTCCCCGGTTCGGTGATCAACCGGATCGTAGCGCCGGGGAGGGAGGGGACGTGCTCGGGGTCAGGAGGCAGTTCTGAGAGCGTCGCCGCCCGGTCGTGACCTGCGGGAACCGTGCTCACCGTGACAGTAATCGCCGTTCCGTTGTTCCCCGAGGCCGAAGAGCCTCGGGACGCCAGTGGGCGGAAGCGCCTCTACCGAGTCGGCGACCGCCTCGTGGAGGGGGCGGATGGAGACCTCACTCTCCGGCTTCGGCCGCAATCCAGTTCTGCCACACGTGGATCGTATTCGGCACCTCGGGGCGATTGAGGAGCCAAAGAACATAGCCGGCATGCCTCCGCGCCCATGGGTTGTCAGACCGAGCGGCAGTTTCCAGCCTGCCGCGCAGCTCCTCACTGTCGACGGCTCGAGCAACGCGCAAGTACTCGCGGTCCTTGCAGCGGTAGGCCCTCTGAACGACGATCTCGATCAGGGCAGTGAGTTTCGCCCTGACCGTCTCGCTGTGGCCGGCGACCGCCACGTCCCGTATGAGGCTCTGTTTCGTGCCCCACTCCTTGGCATGCCGGGTCCACTCCTGCGGATAGCTTGTTTGCGCGTGCATGGGTGGAGCGCCGGTGGACGGTGCTCGCACTGATGGGGGAGTACTGGGCCTCCCATCCCACACGGGCCGCGGGCCCAGAGATCAGGACATCCGTGACGATCCGGCGGTCGGTGGACCGGACCTCGACCTGTACGTCGAGGCCGTGACGGGACGCCGTGCGCGCGATTCGTTCCTTCATTGCCTTGTGCTTGTCGCTCTCCTGGGGCGTGGCGACATGGGTCATCGGAAGATGCGCGGCCACCAACGTCAGCCGCCCGTCGCGGCGTTGTCGGCGGACGAACATCCAGGGACTCTTGTCGGCCTGCGCGCACCCGCAAGAGCAGCCTTTGTAGTCCTGTAGGCACTGGAGCAGGTCGCGGGGCCGCTCACCCACGGACCGGGTGATCTCGTCGAGGAGACCGGGCCGATCCTCGTGGCCCAGATCCTCGTGCGTCAGATTGATCTCTATGCCGTACTTGGTGTGGAACACCCCGTTGGCCATGTCTATGACGGTAAGACAGCTCGGAGCTGTGCAGAAGAGGGCTGTTCGATGCCGCTGCGCCATCTTCCAGCACTCCGATCAGCGGCGGGCGGGGTGTTCGGTGATCCAGCGCCATGAGGAGTCATACAGCCCCTCTACGACGACACCGAGCGGCACGCAACCGACTCCCCGGAGGCCCCGAGACCCAAGCCGTACCTGCCTGGTGGGCCGGTCGAGGAAGGCCAGGCGGCCCAGACCGTGGCGGGTCAGGACGCGGTGCACGGTGGAGGCGGGCATCCCCAGGATCGGCCCGATGCGGGCCGGTCCGAGCTTGCGGCTTGTGCTAGGTGGCACACACGCGCTTCGTCTGTTGCCGAGGTGCGGTGCGGGGTCCTGTGCGGACAGCTGGCACGGTCGTGCAGTCCCGCATCTCCTTCAGCCACGAACCGTCGGACCCACTGCACTGGTGAGCCGTGGCGCGTGAGATGCCCATCTCGGCTGCCACATGGGCCACGGGACGACCGGACCGAACCCGGTCGACCAGCAGCCTCCTGCCGAAAACAGTCAGCCGGGCATTACGGTGGGACACGAAGACCTCCGGTGTGGTGAAGCCTAGACACCTCCACCACACCGGAGGTCTCCGCCATTGACCAAACCGACTGACTGTTAACAACGCTCGTGATCAATACACCTGGGCTCAGCTCACTTGCACTGGCCCGTGTGCGGCCCGGTCACGGTGTTGCCCGACTGCTGCAGGGTGGGTGCGTTGCCCGCGCAGCGCAGCGGCGCCGCGACCTGGTTGTCCTCGAACTCCGGGTCGCGGTCCTCAGGCAGCAGGCCGCTGCCACTGTTGTCGTCGATCCTCACCGGCGCCGACATGGTGTTGGACGACACCTCGAGGCCGCCGGTGTTGCGGTCCAGGGTCAGCGGGGCCTTGAAGGCGTTGCCCGCGCAGTCCGTCCCCTCGCCGTCTCCCAGCAGCACGAAGCCGCTGGTGTCCGTGAGGGTTACCGATGCGTCGAGGGTCGAGTGGCAGATGGTGACGGCGAGGGCGCCGTCCGAGGTCACCGGGCCGTTGATCTCCGCACCCGATATCGCCAGCGCTCCGCCGGGCTGCACCTCCACCGGGCCGTTCTGCGTACCGCCGGGGGCGATGCACAGCGACTGGTCGGCGGCCACGGTCAGCGGGCCGTCGTGGTCCGTGATGCACGGCTGGCTGAAGCCGACGGTGGCGTCGGTGGGCGCGTCCGTGGCGCTCGCCGTGAACACCGGGTCGCCGCTGTAGGTGGCGGTGATGGGGTGGTCGCCCGGCTGGAACTTGCCGGTGGTGAACGTCGCCTGGCCGTCTTTCAGTGGCACGGTCGCCAGCGTGGTCCTCCCGTCCGAGAAGGTGACCGACCCGCTCGGGGTGCCCGCGCCCGGGTTGGCCGAGGCCACGGTGGCGGTCACGCTGACGGCGCGGCCGAACAGCGGGGTGGCGGTGTCCGCGCTGAGCGCGACCGAGGTCCCGTACCGGAACGTGACGATCGCCTTGCCGTTGCCGCGGTGAACGCCCTGGAGGAGCGAGACGTTGGTCGCCGACGGCTCCGCGTAGCTGCTACCGCCGCCACCGCCCGCACCCGGGAAGTAGCCCGGGTTGCCGCCGCCGGAGCCGCCGCCACCGCCGTGCCAGCCGCCACCGCCACCGCCACCGCCGGGGCCGCCCGCACCACCGTTGCCGCCGGTGCCGCCGCTGCCGGGGTTGGGCTCGCTGGTGATCGGGTCGAGGTCGATGCCCGGGGTGCCGGGGCCGCCGTTCAGGGTGTTGGGGTTGCCGTGACCGGCCGCGGTCTGGGCAGCGCCGCCACCGGCCAGGCCGGAGCCCAGCGGACCGTTGCTCTGACCGCCGTCCTGGCCGACCAGACCGCCGCCGGCGCCGCCCTGCAACTTGGGGCCGCCGTTGCCCGCGCCACCGCCGCCGCCGGCCACCAGGACGCGGTCGGAGCCGCCGAAGTCGCCGACCCGTACGTCCGAGCCGCCGCCGCCCGAACCGCCTCCGCCGTGCGCACCGCCACCGCCGCGCCCGTGGCCGGTGCCGCCGGGACGGGCGAACTCACCGTGCCGGGACGAACCGGGGATGCCGGCCGCGCCGGTGGTGAGCTGGAGGGTCTGGCCCGGGACCACCGGCAGGGTGGCGCGGGTCTCGCCGCCGAGGCCGCCGGGCGCGCCGGAGATCGCCGGGTGCGGGTCGATGTAGCCCGCCGCGCTGCCGCCCTCGCCGCCGAACAGGTCGACGTCGACCGCGGTCACGCCGTCCGGGACGGTGAAGGTGTCCGTGCCCACCGAGTTGTAGGTGCACGTGGGCTGCGGCGCCGTGGTGAAGACGCCACCGATGCCGCAGGGCTCGGTCGCGTTCGCCGCGCCGGCATCGGCCGCAGTGAGGGGCACGATCGCTGCGGCGACGAGTCCGGTGACACCGGCCACCGACATCATCTTGGATCTGAACATGGTCCGACGGGAGGTCGGGCTGCTGTCGCTCATGGGTGTTGACACTGTTTCTCCGGCCCTGTGGGCAGCCAAGGTGGGGGAACGGGTGCTCCGCAGGCGGGCCGGGCCCGCCTGCGTCTCGGGTTCAACCGGTGGCTCAGACGCCGTCGTTGGCGCAGAGAGCCCAGACGTCCGAGTAGGTGTTGGGGGAGCTGGCTCCGCCGGTGTGGGTGGAGGCGGTCCAGTACGCGGCCGTGGTGGTCCCGTCGCTGACCGGATTGCCACTGCTGTCGCTGGGGAAGCTGCCGTTGAGGTGGTCGCCGCCCGAGCCCGGGCCGGTGAAGTCGGTGGCCGTGACGCTGCCGCCGCTGATGGCCGCGCCGCCGCTGACCAGTTTGCCGTCGGTTCCGCAGCCCACGGTCACGCTCTGGCCCGTGGTGGCCGAGGTCGGGCCGCTCACCTCGCTGTAGTGGACCTTCACGGTGACGCCGCTGACGTTGATGCCGTTGCCGCTGCAGATCGCGTACGCGTACGTGGTGTTGGTGGTGCCGCCACCGCCGCCGTTAAAGCCCACCGCCGTCCAGGAGTCGGGGTTGGTCTCACCGTCGGCCGCGGCCTTCAGGCCGAAGTCGTGCGCGGAGTTGTTGAAGGTGGGGAAGCTCGCGATCGGCTTGACGCTGCCGACATCGGCCGGGGTGGTCCGGGCGCCGCCGCCGAGCAGAACGGTGTTGGCCGGGCAGGTCGCCGTGACTGCGAGGGGCGTCGACGAGGTGGTCGGCCCGGCGGCCTTGTTCATGACGGTCTGGGTGTGGTTGATCAGGTTGCTGCTGAAGCACACCGCGTACGGGGTGGAGGAGAACGAGCCGTTCACCGCGCCGCCGCTGCCGCCGATGCCGAGCCAGTGGGTGTTGTCGGTGCCCACCACGCCGGTCGAGCCGGTGTACTCGGTGGAGCCGTCCGAGCTGGGCTCGGTGCCGTTCACGTGGTTGCCGTTGGACGACGTACCAGTGCCGATGGCCTGGTCGATGCCACCACCGGAGACGAGCCCGCTGCTGCAGTCCGCGTGGGTCGAGATCTCGGAGAACGTGGAGGTCGGGCCGGCTGTGGCGCCGGGGGTCCGCACGGTCACGCTCACGGTGTTGGCGTACGCGACCCCGGGCACAGCCAGGGCCAGCACGGCGCCAATCACCAGCGCCTTGCCGCCCACCAGGCGTGGCAGGAATGTGGTCTTCATCGGACTCTCCCTCTCTGATTGCAGCGCTGCGCACGGGGGACGGCAGCGCGGACGAAAGCCGTGCAGGAGAAGAACCGACCGCGTCGGGTAGCGGCCGTCACGGGCCCGAGGACGGCTGGGGGACCTTCGACGTGGGAGACGGAACCCGTACGAGCCGCGCTCGAACCGGCTCGCAGACGCGGAATTTAACAGTCAGCAAGAAGCCGCAGCTACAGGTGAATCACACAGAGTGGACTGGCAGATGTTACATATGACGGCCCTTTGGGCTCGAGCCTGCGGTTCCTTGCCTCCGTACCGTTGCGACGGGGCGAGCCGCTGCTGCCAGAACACCCGATCCGGTGCCCACCCGGCACGTGGAGCGTCCCCGGGTGACCAGCCTGCTTTGCGCCCGGGGACGTTCGACGCTGAGCCTGTGCGGTTCGGCTGCGTGCGCGGCCCAGGGCAGCAGGCGGATGGATGGCACCGGCACCGGTGATGATGCCGCAGCCGAGCGGCGCGAGGGTGGTCAGGGGACGGTCGTCGTCGACCTTGACCAGGCCGCGCGGGGTGGGCCGGGCCGAGGCTGGCGAAGGACGACTGGCCGAAGGAGTGGTCGTGGACGGGGCGGCCCCTGGTCATCCGTCATACCGCCTGCCCGCTGGGCTGTGGAGTTCAGCGGAACGTGCTGGTCGCAGTAGGCGGGCTGGCCTGACCGGGCAGATCGTGCAGACCGCAGGGAAGCTCCTCGGCAAGGACCTCGTACCCGACCGATCGGAGTAATTCCCCAAAACCTGCAGCAACGGGTGGAAATGCCCGATGCGAAGCCGAGTTGGTCCGCACCTGGCCCGGATCTTGGTCTGTGGTGCCGGCGGCGGAGCTTCCCGCGGTACTCCATGACAATGTTGCAGCCGCCGTCCGGCCACCCGGGTCAGCCCGACTTCGGCGGCTTCTGCGCGTCGAAAGCGAAGAGAGTGTTCGTGGCCGCGGCCACGATCACCGCACGCCCCGCAAGAGTCACCCGCGGGCTTGCGCCCCGCTCGCCCGTCAACCCATCGGCCTGCGGATCTGTTGTCCACAGGGGTCTGCCATCGTACGGCGACAGCGCGACCACCCGGCCGGTGGCCGAGCTGAAATACAGTGCGTCGGCTCCCGCAACAGGACCCGACGCGCCCTCCACGCCAGTCTGCCGCGACCACTTCTTCCGGCCGGTCGCGGGGTCGAGTGCTGTGACGAGACCGGTCTGCCCGCTCACGTAGATGGTGCTGTCCGCCATGCCGGGCGTCCCCACGTATGTCTTGGCCAGTCGGGAGTACGTGACCTTCCGCGAGGCCGGGTCGACCCGTGCCACCCCGTTGTAACGGTCCAGCTCCGTTCCCCCCATGTGGATTTGCAGGAGTACGAGCCTGCCGTTGGCGACGCCCATCGGCACGGCGGGGCCGTTGACCGCGATGGGCCTGCCCAGTGTCCCCGAGGCGCGGTCGACCGGGTACAGGGTGGGGTGGCGCACCGCCAAGGCATCCACCTCCGCATCCGTCGCGCACATCGCGAGGAGCTGTGGGCCCACCGGGACGGGAGCGCACTGCGTACCCGCAGGGAATGACGATGTCCATGTGACCTGACCGCTGTGCGCGTTGCGGGCCTCGAAGCGGGAGTTGGAAGCGTCGACCGTCACGACGTCGGAGCCGACCACAATGGCGTCCTGAGTCCGACCCGTGACGGCAGTCGACTGGGCGCCGGACGGCACGGACCACAGCTCCCGTCCGGTGTTCGCGTCGATGGCCACCACCTCGCTGGGAGGGTCCTGCGGGGCGTCCTGGGCGGCGAAGCGATAACCAAGCACCGTGTCGTCGGTGGCGCCCACCAGGTGCATGCCGTTGGCGGGGACGCCGGGGCTCTTCGCCGTCCACACCCGCGAGCCGTCCCTGGCCCTGATACGGGTCGCGACAACACTGCCGCCCCCGCAGAACAGCGCGTCGCCGCGCGCGACGCAACGCAGCTCGTCGGGTATGTCCGCACGACCGCCCGGCACGGTCTTGTGCCACGACTTGAAGCCGTCCGGAAGTGCGGCACCCGGCGCCGCAAGGCTGTTGCCCTTGTCGCCGCCGCTGTTCCCCCCAAAGCCGCCCGCCATCAGTGCGGCGACGCCTCCACCGATCGCTGCCACCGTGACCGCGACCGCGGCCGCGAGCACGGGACGCCATCGGCGACGCCGTCGGCGGCCGATGGGGGTGTCGGCGCTCCCCGTATCGGGACCGGCCGGGGTGGTGGTCGGGGCAGTCGGCGCCGGGGTGGCCGGCGTCGCGAAGTGATGCTGGGTGATCATGTCGCGGGTGCGGCCCGCGTCAACTCCCCACGCGTCGGTCTGGCCGAGGTCGGCCGGCAGATCCCGTAGCAGCACGAGGAGTTCGTCCGCCGAGGGGCGCCCGTTGGGCTCCTTGGCCAGGCACGACTCGACGACCGTGCGCAAGGCCACCGGCACGTCCTCCACCGACGGCTCCCCGTGCACCACCTGATACGCAACTATGTATGGGCTCTCCGCGTCGAAGGGCCCGTGGCCCGTCGCTGCGTACGCCAGCAGCGTCCCCAGCGAGAAGACATCGGACCGCGGCCCCACATCACGCGGCGCCTGCAACTGCTCCGGCGACATGAAGGGCGGCGTACCGATGACCCGCCCTGTCACCGTCAGCGTCTGCTGGTCCACGGCGCGCGAAATGCCGAAGTCGATGACGCGTGGGCCCTCGGGTGAGAGCACGACGTTCGAGGGCTTCAGGTCACGGTGGATGACCCCCACCCGGTGGATGTCCCGCAGCGCCTCCGCCAGCCCGATGGCGAGCCTCCTCAGCTCCGCTCCGCTCAGCGGGCCCTTCGTGGCGATGCGTTGGGCGAGCGTGTGCCCCTGGATATAGGTCGTCGCCATCCACGGCTGCTCGGCCTCAGGGGCAGCGTCGACCACGGCGGCGGTGAACGCGCCGCTCACCCGCCTCGCCGCCGCCACCTCCTGCCGGAAGCGGCTGCGGAACTCGTCGTCCGCCGCGAACTGCGGGTGGATCAGTTTGATCGCGACAGGTCGCCCTGAACTCGTACGGGCCAGAAAGACCGTGCCCATGCCACCCGAGCCGAGCCGGGCCTCAAGTGGATAACCGCCGATCTCGGCTGGATCACCTTCGCGCAGCGACACTCTTCCTGACCTCCCGTCCCCCGTGCACCTCTGCCATCACGGGCCTGCGTACCAGTCCTGCACACAAACTAGCCGCTCCAGGGCCCGTGCCTGACATTCCTCCCGCTCCGTCAGTTTCTGCAGCGCCTCCTCGAAGTGCTGCGTCTTCTTCGCGGCGATCTGCGCGCGGCGGAGGTGCGGGCGATATCGCCGCCTCCGGGGTCCGGCCGGTTTGTTCCGCTGGATGCAGGCGACGTCGATGAGTTTCTGACGGACGACGTACTTGGTCCGCTTGCGGGTCGCCACAGACACATTGCCTGATGCGGCACTGATGTGCCGACCGGAGAGGTTGGTGACGCGGCTGGCTGGGGTGTGGCCGCTGATTCCGGTGTGGGGTCGGCGGTGGTTGTACCAGTCCAGCCAGTCGGGGAGCGCTGCCTGTTGTTGCGGTATGCAGGTAGGCGATTCCGACGCCGGTGCGGTTCTTGCGTCCGGCCGCGCGGCCGAGGGCTTTGTGGCCGCCGCCGTCGGGGATGCGGCCGAGTTTCTTGACGTCGATGTGGACCAGTTCGCCGGTGGAGCGGTCCAGTGTGGCCAGGGGCGGCAGGCCGTGGCGGGTGAGGATCCGGTGGGCGGTGGAGGCGGCGACGCCGGCACGGGCGGCCAGTCGCAGCGGGCCGATGCGGTGTTCTCGTCGCATGCGGACGACCCGGCGCGTGAGCGCCGCGAACGACGCCTCCTCGCTCGGCGGCCCGTCGTGACTCGTGTGGCTCCGTCTCAGGGTGCGGCGCCAGCCCATCCCGTGCATTTCGGAGCCGCCGACTGGCTGTTTCCCTGCACGGCCATCGGCCCCGGCCGGCATCGCGAGGGCCATCCACCCGCGGGTGCGTTACTGGCTGGACTCCTCGATCAAGCGCCGGTGCAGTTCGGTGGTGAGTGCATGAATTTCCCGCGTGAGCTGTGTGTTGGTCTTGAGCTCCAGCTCCTGCTCGTTGAAATCGTGGTCGGCCTTGGCCTGCTGGAATGTGGCCTGGCGATTCTGTCCGATCATGATGAAGGTGGACAGGAAGATCGCCTCGAGAGACACGACCAGGGTGAGCGTGGGCCAGGGATCGGACTCGATGAAGAGCATCCAGACCGCGAACACCGCGGCATGCACATAGACGAACCGCATCGAGCCGGCATACCTGGTGATCGCATCCGCGAACCGCAACTGAAAGTCGGCCATCCGCTGCGCACGGTGTGCCACGACAACAGGGTGGTGCGGACGACCCTCCGTAGGCTCGGGCTGCACGGGATCTCCAAGGCGGATCTACGGAGCCGGAATGGCTGCCGCGGGCTCGACTTGACTACCACCACACTCCCGGGCGGGTTCGGTGGCAAGCCATGGAAGCAACTGGAGTAGGCCGGTGCCACCACCGGGGTGGACATCCTTTCGCGCCGGTCGGTCCTCGTGAGGCCGCGAAGCGCACCGACGTCGCGTCCGGCGGTTGGTCCTCTCGTGTATTCACGAGAGGCCGCGTGCGGCTTCTCCGGGACGGGACGGTCCGATTCAGATCAGGTGGACCCACCCAGTTGAGGGCTCCGGCTGTGGAGCCTGGTCGAGCCGGGTGCACGGCTCCTATCTGCGGTTTCCTGCTGATCTGCCCAGTGCGGGACGGCGCGTCGTGCCGTGTCTGCACGTCCGACGGTTCGCCTGCGCGGATCCCTCGTGCGAACGCCGGACGTTCGCCGAGCAGGTCCCGGGGCTTACTCGTCGATACAGCCGGTGGACCGAACGGCTGCGGTCGGCACTGGCCGAGGTCGGCCTCGCGCTCGCCGGTCGGGCCGGCACGCGCATCGCAGATGTCTTCGGGATCGCGGTCATCCGCAGCACTCTGCTGCGGATGGTCGACGCCCTCCCAGAGCCGCAGCCACGGACTCCGCGGGTAGTTAGCTGAGGTCACTCAATTGCCGTGCGATGACTTGGTAGTTGGCTTCTCCGGTGCAGGGGAGCAGTTGGCCAGTGTGTTCACTTTTTGAAGTGGTGTCGGCAGTCTTGACGCCCATCCTTACGCCGAGTTAACTCAGGCCGTGCAACAGGTCTGGACCAGCCTGAACTGCTCTGGTCCCGGCGTCGTTCCCGGTCGGCCGATCCGACTGTGCACTGGTTCCCGGAGGGCAGCCAGCCATGCCTTGAGCGTCCAGGTCTTCAACGCCTCTTCAGCGCTCCGGTGTACACGCACTTCTGACGGCAGTGCGGTCGTCTCCGGGCCGACGCCCGCTCCCTCCCCCCACCGCTCAGGAGCCCTTATGAGTTCACCAGCACGGCACGGAAGCAGGTCGCGGTCGCGGCACATACGCGGCGCCCACCGGAGCGCGATCGGCGTGGTCGCCGCTGTGCTCATCGGCGGCACCACGACCGCGGCGGCCGGCGCCGTACCGTCCGACGGGCCCAAGGCGGCCGACGTGCCGCAGGCCGTGGCCCCGTACCTGTACAACGGGTGGGGCAACCCGCCCGATCCCGCCACGGTGATGGACGCCACCGGCGTCAAGTGGTTCACCCTGGCCTTCGTCCTCAGCAACGGTACGTGCGATCCGCAGTGGGACGGCAGCCGTCCCCTCACCGGCGGCGTCGATGCGCGGACCGTGGACGCGATCCGCGCCAAGGGCGGCGACGTCGTCCCCTCCTTCGGCGGGGCCAGCGGCAGCAAGCTGGAACAGACCTGCCCGGACGCCTCGGCCCTGGCCGGCGCGTACCAGAAGGTGATCGACGCCTACGGCCTGAAGGCGATCGACATCGATATCGAGGGCGATTCCTACGACGACCCTCAGGTGCAGCAGAAGACGATCAACGCGCTGAAGCAGGTGAAGGCCCACAACTCCGGCCTGACGACGTACGTCACCTTCCCCAGCGCCCAGGACGGCCCGGACGACAGCATGATCAAGCGGGCCGCGGGCGCCGGTCTGGAGGTGGACGGCTGGACGATCATGCCGTTCGACTTCGGCGACGCGGGCGGTCAGGACATGGGTGAGCTGACGAAGAAGGCCGCCGAGGGTCTGAAGAACACGGTCAAGAACGCATACGACTACAGCGACGACGCGGCCTACCGGCACAGCGGCATCTCGTCGATGAACGGCATCACCGACGCCAACGAGCGGGTCACACCGCAGAACTTCGAGGCCATCCGCAGCTACGCCCAGGAACATCACCTCGCCCGCCTCACCTACTGGTCGGCCAACCGCGACCGCCCGTGCCCCGGCGCCTATCCCAACGACGACACCTGCTCCGGCGTGGACCAGCAACCCTGGCAGTTCACCAAGATCTTCGCTGGATACACGGGATGAGCGGGGGCGTCGTGAAGTTGAACATGACCCGCGACGGGTCGGGCCGGCCGCGCCATCGCAGGCGCCGCGTTCTGCCCGCCGCTGCCGCCGCCGTCGCCGTCGTGCTCGCGGCCGGCACCGTGGCCCTCCTTTCCCCCCAGAGCGCGAGCGCAGGGCCCGAACACAGCACACCGCAGAAGCACATCACCGCGGCCAACGCTCCGGACCTCGGCCCCAACGTCGACATCTTCGACCCGTCGATGCCCAAGGACCAGATCCAGTCCCGGCTCGACGCGGTCTTCAAGGAGCAGGAGAAGAACCAGTTCGGCGAGGAACGGCATGCGCTGCTGTTCAAGCCAGGGAAGTACGACGTGGACGCCAACATCGGCTTCTACACGCAGGTCGCCGGGCTCGGCCGGTTGCCCGACGACACCGACATCAACGGCGATGTGCACGCCGAGGCCGACTGGTTCGGCGACAATGCGACGCAGAACTTCTGGCGCGACGCCGAGAACATGGCTGTGACCCCGGCGAACGGCACCGACCGGTGGGCCGTCTCGCAGGCCGCGCCGTTCCGCCGGATGCATGTGAAGGGCAATCTGCAGTTGGATCCGCGGAATCACGGCTGGTCCAGCGGCGGCCTGCTCGCCGACACCAAGGTGGACGGTTCGGTTTCCTCCGGGTCGCAGCAGCAGTACCTCTCCCGCAACACCGAGTGGAGCAGCTGGAACGGCTCCAACTGGAACATGGTGTTCGTCGGAGCGACCAACCCGCCGGCCGGCACCTTCCCCCAGCCGCCGTACACCACGGTGGACAAGACCCCCAAGTCCCGGGAGAAGCCGTTCCTCTACGTCGACGACGCGGCCGCGTACAAGGTTTTCGTCCCCGACGTCGCCGCGGACACCCGGGGCACCTCCTGGTCCGGCGGTGCCCCGAAAGGCACGTCCCTGCCGCTGAGTGACTTCTTCATCGCCCAGCCCGGCATGACGGCGTCCCAGATCAACGGCGCGCTGAACCAGGGCAAGCACCTGCTGTTCACGCCCGGTGTCTACCACCTGGACGACACGATCAAGGTGACGAAGCCCGATACCGTGGTGCTCGGCCTCGGCCTGGCCACGCTCGTCCCGGACGGCGGGGTCACCGCCCTCTCGGTGGCCGACGTCGACGGAGCGAACATCGCGGGTCTGCTGATCGACGCCGGCCGGGAGACCTCGGACACGCTGATGGAGATGGGCCCGAAGGGCGCTTCGGCGGACCACTCCGGCAATCCGTCCTCGCTGCACGACGTCTACTTCCGGGTCGGCGGCGCGGGCGTCGGCAAAGCGACCAAGAGCCTCGTCGTCAACAGCTCGGACGTCATCGGCGACCACACCTGGATCTGGCGGGCCGACCACGGCGACGGGGTCGGCTGGACACAGAACACCGCGGACAACGGACTGACCGTCAACGGCGACGACGTCACGATGTATGGCCTGTTCGTCGAGCACTACCAGAAGGACCAGGTGATCTGGAACGGCAACCACGGCCGGACGTACTTCTTCCAGAACGAGATGCCCTACGACCCGCCGGACCAGGCGGCCTGGATGGACGGCGGCACCAAGGGCTACGCCGCGTACAAGGTGGCCGACAATGTCACCGACCACCAGGCGTACGGGCTGGGCAGCTACTGCTACTTCAACGTCAACAAGTTCGTCGCCGCCGACCGCGCCTTCCAGGTACCCCGTGCGGACGGCGTGAAGTTCCACCACATGGTGGCGGTCTCGCTCGGCGGCACGGGCACGATCAACCATGTCATCAATGACCAGGGCGGCCCGGCGAACACGGACCACCAGCAGGCCTACGTGGTGGACTACCCGTAGCCCACGCGCCCGCCCGCTCCTTCCACCCCTCCCCACACAGAACGGCCGCCGGCTCCAACGGCGGCCGTTCGCGTGTTCCTCCGCCCGGGATCCAGCCGTCGACCGCGGGCTGCCGCGCTTCCGTATTTCTCGATGAAGAGATCGAGCCGGGAAGCTCCAGCGCGGGCACAGCCGCTGCGACCTCCCGACAGGGCACCCCGAGGACGGAGAGCCCTCGGGGCGCCTGACCTTGGTTGTCGCGTCCCTTCGGAGTCGGCAGCCCGCAGGTCTCCCACCTGTACGGTTGCCAGGTGGCCGCGGGCTGCCGTAGCGGAACCCGCGTGGGCAAGCCTCCGGGTGTGTGACGCGCTCGATGGTGCTGTGCGGCCGATGCCCTTTCCCGGGCCTCGGTCGGACGGTCGGATCAGCGCAGTCCGGCGAAGAGATCGTTCTCGGGTACGGCCGCGCCGGTGGCGTCCTTGACACGTACGAAGGTCTCCATGCCCATCAACTCGGCGAACCTCTCCTTGCCCATCTTGAGAAAGAATATGTTCTCGCCCTGACTGGCGTGCGCGGCCAGCGCGTCGAACTTCTGACCGCTGAATGCGGTGGTGTCCACCCACGTGGTGATCTCATCGTCGGGGAGGCCGATTTCGGCCAGCGCGGCGGCCTCGGCAGGATCCGGCTCCGGCATGTCCTCTCGGAACTCGCGCACGATCTCCCCGAACCGCTGCATCATCGAGCGGGGCATCGTCGTCCAGTACACCTTCGGTGTCAGCGCGGTCATCTCCAGCGCCGCCATCGTGATGCGGTGGGCCTGGATGTGGTCGGGGTGGCCGTAGAAGCCGTTCTCGTCATAGGTGACGACCACATCGGGTCGGTAGTGCCGCATGAGTTCCGCGAGTCGGGCGGCGCCTTCCTCCACGGGGGTCTGCCAGAAGGATCCAGGGGCGTCGTTGCTCGGCCAGCCCATCATCCCGGAGTCGGCATAGTCCAGCATTTCCAGATCGCTGATCTTCAGGGCTTCACAGCTCGCCTCCAGTTCTTGACGGCGCATCAAGGCCACGGCTGCCGGATCGTGCCCGGGGTCGCCCGGCTTGACACCCCCCGGTCCGTCACCGCAACCGCCGTCGGTACACGTCACGAGAACCGTGCGAATGCCCTCCGCCGCGTACCGCGCGAGGACCCCTCCGGTTCCTGTGGCCTCGTCATCGGGGTGGGCGTGCACTGCCATGAGCGTCAAGGGCCGGTCAGTCATGAACAAATCCTCCTGCGGAGATACGTCTTGGTCTGCGTGCGCGGCGGGCCCACCGCGATCGCGGGGCCCGGATCCTGTCGGGCGGATGACCTCGTTCCCGCCGCGCGCCGCCGGTCCCTCGGTCGATGCAACAGTGCCGGCCGGACCGGATGTTCCCGGCGAGGCCGCTCGGCCTTCCCAGGTGTCGGCGTGAGAACTCGAACGCGTGGCTCCGTACGCGACGTGCGGCTCTGGCTCAACTTCCGTGCAGTGCACACGTACTGACTCCCAATAGACACTTCAGCGCTGTGTACCGGGCCCTGGGAGCAGGGTAAAGAGCTGCTCCGATTGCGTTCAGGAAGGGGCATCGTCATGGCGGAGGCCGGTACGCCGTGATGCTTCGCCCCTGACCCAGCACCGCGCTGCTTCACCGGCAGCAGCGGCACCGACTTCCGGTCCGCCGACAGCGGGCCCCGTGGACGGCTGCCTCGCCCTTCACGCCTTCCGCGCGCCCCTGATGCCGCCAGGTGTGCCCGAGCACGACAGGGTTTTCCTCTCTTGTCTTCTTCCGTACTGTCCCCCGTCGCGCGGCTGCGCGGCTCCCGTCCCCCGTGGCTGTCCCCGAAGGTCCTCCGCACCGAGGTCCTCGCCGGACTGGTGGTCGGCCTGGCACTGATCCCCGAGGCGATCTCCTTCTCCGTAATCACCGGGGTCGATCCCAAGGCGGGGTTGTTCGCGGCCTGCACCATGGTCATGGTGATCGCCTTCGTCGGCGGCCGACCCGCGATGATCTCCGCCTCCACCGGCGCCGTGGCGCTGGTCGTCGCCCTCGTCGCCCGCGACCACGGCCTGGGCTATCTGATCGCGACCGTCACCCTGGCCGGTGTCTTCCAGATCGTCCTCGGCGCGCTGGGTGTGGCCAGGCTGATGCGGTTCGTGCCGCGCTCGGTGATGGTCGGCTTCGTCAACGCCCTGGGCATCCTGCTGTTCACGGCCCAGATACCCAACCTGCTCGATGTGCCGTGGGCGGTATATCCGCTGGTCGCCGCAGGGCTCGCCCTCATGGTGTTCTTCCCCCGGCTCACCAAGGCCGTGCCCGCGCCGCTGGTCTCCATCGTCATCCTCACGGTCATCACCGTCGCGGCCGGCATCGCCGTCCCCACCGTCGGAGACAAGGGCAAGCTGCCCTCCTCGCTGCCCGTGCCCGGCTTGCCGGACGTGCCGTTCAGCCTCCACACTCTGGCCGTCATCGCGCCCTACGCGCTGGCGATGGCCCTGGTCGGACTGATGGAGTCGTTGATGACCGCCAAGCTGGTGGACGAGATGACCGACACCCGCTCCAACAAGACGCGCGAGTCGATCGGTCAGGGCATCGCCAACATCGTCACCGGCTTCTTCGGCGGACGCACATCATGCGGGCCATGTGGCGATCGCTGTCGTTGATGAGGTTCGTGCGGCCGCCGGTGGCGCCTGTGACCGGGCGCTTGACGTATTCGACGATGTCGATGAGGTCTTCGAGATCCCGGGGCTGTCGGACGAGCCGGTCGAGGTCGTAGAAGATGACGCCGTCGATGACGCCGTTGGCCAGGTCGGCGAGGAGCTGGCGGAATTCGGGGCGCAGGACGATCCAGCCGATGGAGCCGTCGGGCTTGACGACCTTGCGCTTTTTGAAGGCCGAGGTGTCGTTTTCCCGGTAGATCTTGGCGAACGATCCCCAGCGCAGTCGGGCGCGGGTGTCTTCTGCGTCTTCGAGCTGGCGGTCGACACCGGCTTCGAGGCCGAAGCGGTCGGAAGAGATGCGCAGATAGGCGCCGGGGCGCTTGGGGGCGTATGCCGCCAGGTGGTCGTGGAGGTTGAGGGTGACTTTACTCGCTGCCCGCCGGACCTATGACCGGCGGGCGGCGGCCGAGGTAGAGCCGGTGCGACCGGCCGGCGACTCGTGATCTGTGAATCGGAGTACGCGGAGGTCCTGCCGGACCGCTCAGGACTCCGCACCGATCCGAGCTCGTAGCCCTTCGGCAAACGCGCGCGCCGCCTCCAGATCGGTGGCGTTGGGCCGTTCCTTGTTGATTCCGCCGACGAGCTTGAACGGAAGCCAGGTGTCGAACCCGCGACACGAGAAGGTGTCGCCCACCTCGAAGCCCTTCTGCTCAAGAAGCCGCACAAGGGGGCGGGTGAAGGGCCGGAAACGCGGTTCGGGCAGTCCGCTGGTGGCGAACACAAACGCCTTGCGTCGTTCCCCCTTCGGAAGCGACCGGACGAACTGACGCAGCCGTGGATGGAACTTCCCAGAGAAGATCCCCGAGCCGAACCCCACGAGGTCGCAGGTGGAGAGCTCCGCCATATCGACCTGTTCGGGGTTGACGACAGTGGCTTCCAGGGCCCTGCCCAAAACTTCGGCGATCCTCTTCGTGTTCCCATGAGACACGGAGGCGCACACGATGACGGCCTTCACGATGAGGCTCCTTTCGCTTCCACGATTTCACCCTGAGGACACCGCCCGAGCGGCGATTGTGACAGCAGGGGAGTGTGGTGGTGATCACAAGGGGATGTCGACGCAAGTCACTCCGGGGGCCTTCGCTCGTACCCGGCCCCCCGATAGGGCCGTCGGTGGACGCGCCGCTATGGTGGCGGGCCATGACCCCAAACAGCTTCCGGACCTCGCCGCCCGACCGCATGGCGCGGGTCGAGCAGCCGCAGGACGGCGCGGCGGGAGCCAGCGGGGCCGTGGAGACAGTCGTGGATGCCGGAGGCCAGGGCGCCCATCCGGGTTGCGATGAACTCGCGGGCCATGCGGGCTGGAACCGGCCGAGGGGCTGGATCTGCGACTTCTCGTCCACGCCTTCTCCGGCGGATCGGTGTAGAGGCCCACGACGTCGCGGACTTTGTCGATGAACAGGGGGTCCGTGGACAGCTTGAACGTCTGCGACCGGTGAGGCGCCAGCGCGAACGCCCGCCAGATCCGCGAGATCGCCGACTGCGACATCCCCCTGGCCGCTGCCATCGGCCTGGTCGACCAGTGCGTCGCGTTCTTCGGCCTTTCCTCCAGCGTTGACGATGACCCGCTCGACGTCCGCGTCGGTGATCTTCCGTGGGACACCCGGCCGCGGCTCGTCGGACAGTCCGTCCAGGCCACGTTCGAGGAAACACCGCCGCCAAATGCGGACCGTGTTCCGGCCGATGGGGGACCGGCTCACCACCGGGCGACCATGTCGGCGGGAATATCCTGCTCCGTCCAGATGATCTTGCCGGTCGTCGTGTAACGGGTGCCCCATCGCCCGGCGAGTTGGGCCACGATCAGTAGGCCCCGTCCTCCCTCGTCGGTGGTCCGGGCATGGCGCAGGCGTGGCGAAGTGCTGCTGGCGTCGGAGACCTCGCAGATCAGGCCGCGGTCCCGGATCAGGCGCAGACTTACCGGTCCGGTCGCATGGCGGATGGCGTTGGTGACCAGCTCGCTGACGATGAGCTCCGTGGTGAACGTCAGGTCGTCCATGCCCCACTCCGCCAACTGCCGGCCGGTGAGGGCGCGGGCGTTCGCCACGGCCGCCGGGTCGCTGGGTAGGTTCCATGACACGACCCGGTCCGGAGCCAGGACGCGGGTCCGGGCGAGGAGCAGGGCCGCGTCGTCGGACGGCGGACCCGTCAGCAGGGCGTCGACCGCACCCAGGCCGATCTCCTCCAGCGTCGGCCTGGGCACCACGAGGGCGTCGCCAAGTCGGGAGATCCCGACGTCGAGATCCCGGTCGAAGGTCTCGATGAGGCCGTCGGTGTAGAGGGCGACGAGGCTGCCTTCGGCCAGCTCCAGTTCGACGGACTCGAAGGGGAGGTACCCGAGGCCGAGTGGAGGTCCGGCGGGCAGGTCGAGGACGACGGCGGTGCCGTCGGGGCCGACGATCACGGGTGGGAGGTGACCGGCCCGGGCCAGCGTGAACCGTCTGCTGACCGGGTCGTACACGGCGTACAGACAGGTGGCACCCATGAATGCGGCACCCGCGGTCTCGTCCTCGGCCTCCGCCGGTCCCATGAGGCCGATGACCAGGTCGTCCAGATGAGCTAGCAGTTCGTCCGGGGGGAGGTCCAGATTGGCGAGCGTGCGTACCGCGGTGCGCAGACGTCCCATGGTCGCCGCCGCGTTCATGCCGTGTCCGACAACGTCCCCGACGACCAGTGCAACCCGGGTTCCGGAGAGCGGAATCACGTCGAACCAGTCACCGCCCACACCGCTGGGGGCATCCGCCGGGAGATACCACGACGCCACCTCCAGAGCGGACCCTCCCGTGAGCTCCTGCGGCAGCAGGTAGCGCTGCATGGAGCGGGCCGCTGTGCGCTCGCGGGTGAAGCGGCGCGCGTTGTCGACGCACACCGCCGCGCGGGAGACGAGTTCCTCGGCGAGACGCACGTCGTCGTCCTCGAAGGGACCTTGACGCCGGGAGCGGGCGAACGTCGCCACGCCAAGGGTGACGCCGCGCGCCCGCACCGGAATCACCATCAGCGAGCGGAAGCCGAACTTGCGGATGGAGGCGCCCAGTGACTGGTCTTCGGTCACCCAGGCGCTGGTGGAGCGGTCGAGGGTCCGTTCCACGAGAGTCCTGCTTTCCAGCAGGCAGCGGGTCACGGGCGACGAGGGAGCACGCCGGACCGTTTCGCCCACGACCAGAGTGGCCTCCGGGCAGCCCTTGCGCACCGACTGTTGCCCTGCTCGGCGGATGACGGGCGTCATGCTGACCGGTCCGGGGGCCGGCTCCTCGCCCCTCATGACCGAGTCCAGCAGGTCGACGGCGACGAACTCGGCGACGGCCGGTACGGCCTCGTCGGCCAGTTCCTGCGCGGTTCGCGTCACTTCCAGTGTGCTGCCGATACGGGCACCGGCGTCGTTCAGCAGAGCCAGGCGTTCCTGAGCCCGCCAGCGCTCGGTGACGTCGATGACCATGTACCAGATGCCCACGTACCGGCCCTGGCGGTCCTTCATGGCGAAGAAGGAGGCGGAGGCCGCACGCATGCGGTGGGGATCGGTGTAGCTCGGGCCGCGGAACTCGTAGTCCAGCACCGGGTCCCCGGTCTCAAGAACCCTGCGCATCCGCTCCTCGAACGCTTCCGCCTCCGGCCTCGGCAGCACCTCCCCCACCTGCCGCCCCAGTCGTTGTTCGAGAGGGATCAGGCGGCCCAGTGGCTCGTTCACCCAGACGTAGCGCAGATCCGTGTCCAGGACGGCCATGCCGACCGGTGCGTGGGTGAGGAACGGCGTGAGCATCAGCTGGCTCACCCCGCCTCCCGGCATCCGCCAGAAGGCCCGTTTCGGCGGCCGGCCGACGAACCTGCCGAAGACCAGTGCGGCGACCGTGGCGACCAGTACACCCGGGACCATTGCGTAGACGCCCGACTTGATCGGCCCGAGCAGTGGATTGATCTCCTTCCAGAGAAGCACCGTGGTCGCACCCGACACGATCCCGGCCATGGCCCCCGCCCAGGTCATACGCGGCCAGTACAGGGAGAGGAGGATGACCGGCCCGAAGGCGGCCCCGAACCCCGCCCAGGCGTAGGCGACAATGCCCAGCAGCCCGCCGCCGTTGAGCGCGATCACGAAGGCCACAAGGATCACCGCGACGACGGCGCCGCGGCCGACCCACACCAGCGCCCTGTCCGAGGCACGCCGGTTGAGGAACGCGCGGTAAAAGTCCTCCGTGAGCGCGACGGACGACACGAGAAGCTGGCTGTCCGCGGTCGACATGATCGCGGCCAGTACGGCGATCAGCATCACCCCGGCGATCCAGGGATTGAGCAGGATGCGGCTCAGGGCGATGTACACCGTCTCGGGGTCGTGGAGCGGCGTGCCGAGCCGCGCGATTCCCGCGAGGCCGACGAGTGTGGCGCCGACGAGTACGACAATGACCCACCCCGTTCCGATACGGCGGGCCGCGGGGATGGCCCGGACGCTGCGGATGCCCATGAAGCGGGCCAGGATGTGCGGCTGACCGAAGTAGCCGAGGCCCCAGGCGAGCAGCGAAATGATCGCGACGGCGCCGAGTGACCCGCCTGCCGACCAGTGCCCGTCGGCGTAGTTGACCGCTGCCCCCATGTCCAGCAGGGCCGGCGCCTTCTTGTCGAGGGCATCGACCAGTTCCCGGAAGCCTCCGAGGGCCCCGATGCCGGTCAGGGAGACCACGAGCAGGGCGAGGAACATCAGCGTCGCCTGTATCACGTGCGTGAGGCTCACGGCGAGGAAGCCGCCCAGGCCCGAGTAGATGACTATCACCAGGACCGTCAGGGTCACCCCGAGCCCGAAACGGATGTCGAAGGCATGCTCGAACAGCAACCCGCCGGCGACCAGACCACTGGCGACATAGACGGTGAAGAACACGAGGGTGACCGCCGCCGAGACCATCCTGAGCATCCGGGTGCGGTCCTCGAACCGTTCCTCCAGGTAGGCCGACAGGCTCAAGGCGTTCTCGGCGCGCTCGGTGTAGGTGCGCAGCCTCGGCGCGACGAACCGCCAGTTGAGGTAGGTGCCAACCGCTAGGCCGACGGCGATCCAGCTGGCGCCGATGCCGGCCGCGTACACCGCTCCGGGAAACGCGAGAAACAGCCAGCCGGACATGTCACTGGCCTCTGCGGACAGGGCGGCGACCAACGCGCTGAGCCTGCGGCTCCCCAGGGCGAAGTCGGCGAAGGTGTGAGTGCGGGTGTACGCCCAGACACCTACTCCGATCATGGCGACCGCATACACGAGGAACGTGGCCACGATCGGCGCACTCAAATCGAACATATTCTCCTCGCCCGCGACGTTCATGAGCACAGGGCGCGACCATAGGCGTGCCTGGGATCTCGGTGCCCTGGCGGGTAAATGTACCGATTTGGGCCGCCAGGCGGTGGCCGCCACCTCCGCGCCGGTGCCGAACGGCCGATACGTGCCACCAGCCGCGGGGCGATGGTCAGGGAGAGCTGCTCGGCCGGGTGGAGCTGGCCGGCGTCGTCCTGTTCGGCGCGCCAGACGCGGTAGTCGAGGTTGGGGTAGGCGGGGTTGATCCCGGGGGCGACGACGTCCAGGTTGTCGGAAGCGTCTTGTGCCGTCCAGGTGGTCTAGATCCAATGCCAGTGACTTTGCGGTTGCCGGGGCCGCCGGAGGGCAGTGTTTCCGCAGGTGAGACGGTCGAACTGGCCCCTATGTCACTGGTATGACTCTGTTGGTGATTTTTCGAGGGGTGCTGACGGCGGGGCTGGCTGGTGCTTCGCTGGAGGAGTGCGGGGTGGCCTCGGGTTCCGGGGGGGGGGCGCTGCGGCCGAGGAGTTTCCAGCGGATCCCGGCCAGGACGGTGCGTACAGCCTGGGCGGCGTGTCCGAAGGGGACGCCGGCGATGCTCGTGCGGGACCGGTTGGACGTGCTCTTCGAGGACGAGGATCTTGCGGATCTCTATCCGCCCGATGGCTGGTCGGGCTTCTCGCCGGGGCAGTTGGCGCTGGTGTCGGTGCTGCAGTTCGCGGAAAACCTGTCGGACCGCGCGGCGGCGGACGCGGTGCGGACGAGGATCGACTTCACATACGCGCTCGGGCTGGAGCCGGAGGATCCGGGCTTCGACTACTCGGTGCTCAGCGAGTTCCGGGACCGGCCGGCCGAGGGCGATGCCGCCGACCGGCTGCTGCGCGTGATGCTGACCTGCCTGGTAGAGGCCGGGCTGCTGAAAGCCGGAGGCCGCCCTCCTCCAGCTCGACCGTGTCCGGATCGACTCTGAGATAGAGCAGGATCACCTCGTGCTTCGGACGGAAGATCACCGAGGCGAGGTTCACCATCCGCCGATAGGCGATGTAGTGCAGCAGCGGCGCCACCTCCACCTCGCCCCACGCGGTGAGGGCGTCGTCCAGCTCGCCGTACAGATCCTGCAGGCAAGCCGGAGCCGCGCCCGGGGTCACCTGGACCGACGGTTTCCCGTCCACGCCGCGGGCACCGGCCGCCAGCTCCCGCTCCCGACGCTGCCGCCGAGCCAGAGCGGGACTGGGAGACCCAGGTGCGGACTCGATCAACAGCAGGCTCAGCAGCCCGCCGTCAAAGATGCGGTAGCGCACCAGGTCGATCCGCTCGCGCAGCCGCTGCACCGCGACCCGGTCGTGGTGGGAGAAGCCGGCCGCGATACAGACCATCCGCGGGTTACGCCAGTCGATCGACTCGACGGCCTCGGCACCCAGCTTCTCCTTGACCAGTGCCTCGAACTCGTGATGCGCCGAATCCAGCCACGACAGGTAGGACACGGCCTGCGACATGACCCCGCTGTCGGAGCCCTTCTTGTACTCGATCAGCGCAGGCGTGCCGTTTTCGTCCAGGCCGAGCGAGTCGATCCGGCCCCGGTGCCTCGTCTATGCGGGACGGCGCGGGCACGCGGCGGTGGACCGGGAGCTGTACGTCCCGCGCTCCTGGACGCGCGACCCAGACCGCTGCCGAGCCGCGGGCCTGGACGAGGACACCGTCGTCGCGACCAAGCCGGAGCTGGCCGCCCGCATGATCGGCCGGTTCCTCGATGCCGGGCACCGCGCCGACTGGGTCGCGGCAGACGAGGTCTACGGCGGCAACCCGAAGCTGCGCACCGCGCTGGAAGAACGCCAGGTCGGCTACGTGCTCGCCCTCGCCTGCTCACATGAACTCACCACCGGCGCGGGGAAGTTCCGCGCGGATGCCCTGGCCGCGAAGGTGCCCAAGCGGGGCTGGCAGAAGCTGTCGGCCGGGGCCGGTGCGAAGGGGCACCGCTTCTACGGCTGGGCCGTCATCGACCTGGCCGACCTCCGGCCCGGCAGTCACCGACTGCTGATCCGCCGCAACCGCACCACCGGAAAACTCGCCTACTACCGCTGCTTCTCGCCCGCCCCGGTACCCCTGGCCACGCTGGTGCGCGTCGCCGGTTCAAGGTGGCGGGTGGAGGGGACCTTCCAGTCCGGAAAGGGCCTGGCGACGATGGAGGTGTGGGCCGGGTCGACGCCGTCTTCCTCATCCGGCTCCTGGCTTTCCCTGAGAAGCCTTCCGCTTACCGGTCAGCGGGGTTGTCTGGTCGAACAGGGTTCTGGATGGGGCGAAGGGGGGCACCCGTACGTGACGGGTGCCCCCCTTCCTCTGTGTCAGCCCAGCAGCCCGGCCAGCACTGCCGTCGTCGCACTCAGCAGCTGCTCGGTGGCCGGGCCGCCCGCGGCCGTACGGGCGAGCAGGCCCTCGCGTGCGGCCAGGATCACCTCGGTGGCCTGCTCGGCGGAGGCCCCGGGCGGTACCAGCTCCGGCAGGACCCGCTCCAGCAGGGCCGCCACCGCCGCTGTCACCGTGCGGTCGTGTGCGGCGACCCGCTCGGCGAGCTCGGGCGTACGCGCGGCCAGCAGACGGAACTCCAGGAAGAGCAGAATCCACCCGGTTTCGGCGGCCTCGACCCGCAGCAGCGCCTCGACCAGCCGCCGCGCCCGTTCCTCGGGCCCCAGCTGTTCGGCCGCGGCGGCCAGCCGCTCCAGCTCGGCCATCCGCCCGGCCGCCTGCTCGTCGAAGAGCGCCAGCAGCAGGTCCTCCTTGGTGGCGAAGTTCGAGTAGAAAGCCCCACGGGTGTAGCCGGCGGCGGTGCAGATGTCCTCGATGCTCGTCCGCGCGTACCCCGCGGACAGGAACAGCTCGCCCGCCGCCGACAGGATGCGGGCTCTGGTGTGGACGCGGCGCCGCGGAGGCCGGGGCGTGGCGGATTCGACCGGGGAGGAATTCACAACATCACGATACATGGTGTATTCAATACAGGTCGTATTGAAACGAGGTCGCGAGAGGACCACCGCCATGAGCCGACTGCTGATCACCGACGCCCACCTGCTCCATCCCGAGACCGGCACCCGTACCGACCCGGCCTGGATCGAGGTCGCCGACGGCCGGATCGCCGCCACCGGCACCTGTCGCCCGCCCAGCACCGGGCAGGACGTGCAGGTGCTCAATGCGGCCGGCGCCACCGTGCTGCCCGGCCTGATCGACGCTCACGTCCACCTCCTGGTCACCTCCCTCGACCTGCCCGCCATAGCCTCCTGGACCCCCGGATACCTGACGGTCCGGGCCCTCGCGGAGGCCGAACGGATGCTGCGCCGCGGCTTCACCACCGTCCGAGACGTCGGCGGCGCCGACCACGGCATGGCCCGAGCCCTGGCCGAAGGGCTGGCGCTCGGCCCGCGGCTCGTCCACGGCGGAAAGGCGCTCTCCCAGACCGGCGGCCACGGCGACCTGCGCCCGCTCGGTGACGACTCGGTGCCCTGCTGCGAGAGCCGTCCCCACTTCGCCCGGATCGCGGACGGCGTCGACGCCGTCCGCGCGGCGGCCCGGGACGAGTTCCGCAAGGGCGCCGCCCATCTGAAGGTGTTGCTCTCCGGCGGGGTAGCTTCGCCGCACGACGAGATCGCCGCCGTCCAGTACAGCGAGGAGGAGATCTCCGCCGCCGTGGAGGAGGCGGAGAACCACAACCGATACGTCACCGTGCACGCCTACCACCCGCGCGCCATCGATCGGGCCCTACGGGCCGGCGTGCGCTGCGTCGAACACGGCAACCTGATCGACGACGCGACCATCGCCCTGCTGGTGGAACAGGACGCCTTCCTGGTGCCTACCCTGGTCGCGTACGAGCGGACGGCGGAGCTCGGCCGGCAGTCCGGCCTGCCGGAGTCGTCCTACCGCAAGCTCACCGAGGTCCGCGACCACGGGCTGGCCGCCCTGGAGAAGGCCCACCGGGCGGGCGTCAACCTGGTCTACGGCAGCGACCTGCTCGGGCCGCTGCACTCGGCCCAACTGGAAGAGTTCACGCTGCGCGCCGAGGTCCAGCCCGCCGCAGACGTGATCCGCTCCGCCACCAGCACGGCGGCCCGCCTGCTGCGGATGGAGGGCGAGATCGGCACCCTCACGCCGGGCGCGCACGCCGACCTGCTCGTCGTGGACGGCGACCCGCTGGCAGACCTGGCTGTCATCACCCGTCCCGAGCGCCACCTCCGGCACGTGGTCAAAGCCGGTGCCGTCCTCTGAGAGGCCATCCCCTTACCGGTCAGCGGAGTTGTCTGATCCAACAGGGTTCCGGATCGGGTGATCGTGCGGAGGCCGGGGCATGACGGCAGGGCCCCTTGGCAGCTCGAGGTTGCGAAGCCAATCGAGCGCCAAGGAGACCCTGTTGCCGAAGTCTCGCGTGAGCGTGCCCGCCGCGTCCAACTCCCGCGTGTCGCTGTGCGATTGTGTCGCGCACAGGGTCGGCAACGCCGCGGACCCCCCCGGACCGTATCCCATGCTACGGCTCCGACATGACGGAAGCGGAGTGGCAGGTCGTCCGGGCGTTGTTGCCGGTTCCGGCCTGGCTGGAGGGGAGGGGGGCCGGCCGGAGGGTACTGCCACCGCGTCATGCTCGACGCTGTCCGCTATGTCGTGGACAACGGAGTCAAGTGAGCCAACCTGCCTGCGGACTTCCCGCCGTATCGGCGCGTGCATGCTTTCGTCCGCCGCTGGCGGGTGACGGGTCTGCTCGCCGAGCTCCACGACCGGCTGCGTGGCAAGGTCCGGGAGAAGGAGGGCCGCTTGCCGGATCAGACGGCCGCGATCGTGGACTCGTAGTCGGTGCGGGCAGCGGCGAACATCCCGCGCTCGACATCCGGGTGGGACGGCGGGAAGAAGGTGGGCGGCCGTAAGCGGCACCTGGTGGTGGACTGCCTCGGCCTGGTCCTGGCCGTCGCGGTGACCGCAGCGAGCGTGCAGGACCGCGACGCTGCCGTCCCGCTGCTTCAGCGGCTACGCAAGCTGTACTTCTCCATCCGCCTGGTGTGGGCGGACGGCGGCTATGCCGGTAGCCTGATCGACTGGGCGGCCGAGAAACTCCACCTCACCCTTCAGATCGCCAAACGCACCGACGACACCACCGGGTTCGTGGTGCTGCCGCGCGGGTGGGTGGTGGAAAGAACGCTGAGCCGGCTGATGCGCTCGCGCCGGATGGTGCGCGACTACGAGACACTGCCCGCCATGCATGAGGCCATGGTGCTGTGGTCGATGACCATGCTCATGAGCGGCCGCCTGGCCGGACGCCACCCCGGTGGTCTCAGCCGGCCGGCCCCGCGAGCGCGGTGAACACCCCCGGCCGCACCTGCAGGGCCCACCCCCGCTCCACCAGACGTTTCGCCTTCGACCGCAGCCCCTCGACCTTCGCCGGGACCGCCTCCAGCCCCACGGCCACGGCCAACTGCTGGCAGCGCATGCCCTCCCGGCCTGCTTCCGACTCCAGCACCGACACAATCCGCTGGTAGTCCGGCGCGAGAACCGACGCCGCCATGCCCTCGGCCCGTTGCGGTACCGGAGCTCTCGCCGCCGCGCTCCGTGCCGGCTCCGCGACTGCGGAGGGCGGTTCGGCCAGTACCTCGGCCACGGTCACCCGGGCATCTACCAGCCGCTGAAGCGCGCGTTCCGCCTCGTCGACCGCGGCCTGCACCCTTTCGGCCTCCTCCCGCAACCGCGCGATCTCTTCCCGGACCCTGACGGGGCTGCCGGGACGGTAGGTCGAGAAGACCTCGTCGACGTGGTGCAGCCAGGCGACGGCGTCGACCAGAGCGGACTCGATGGCCGGGGTGCGGGCGTCGCGGATGTCGAAGGAGAACACCGTGCCCATCGCCTGCTCGACATGGCGCAGTCCGCGCCGGGGCTCAGACACCGGCCCGGTCCAGGGCGCTCTGCAGCGACCGGATGTAGCCGGCGCTGGTGTAGCTGGCGCCGGACACCGCGTCGATGCGGGCGCCGTGTGCGCTCAGCGCCTCCTGCGTCAGGCGCGGGACTGCGTAGGCGGCGATCTCACGGTCGCGACCGTTCTCGGACGGCGCGTGCAGCACCTTGACGGCGGTCAGCCGGCCCGCCTTGACGGTAGCCGCGATCTGCACGGTGCCGTAGCGGGTGCTGATCGGGGCGCCGGTATAGGTGCCGTCGGCCGGATGGCTTCCTCGCTGCGGATGCCCGGTGGGCACCGGGGCACGTTCGGCGCCCGCCTGGGCCGAGTCGCCGGTCAGGCCGGCGGGCTGGTGCGGCTTGAGGGCGAGCAGGAGGATGACCAGCGCGCTGGTCGATGCTGCGGTCAGAACGGCTCGGCGCACGGGGGGCTCCTCAGAACTCGAACGACTCGTGGTGGATGCGGTGCCGGGGTACACCGGCACCGTGCAGTGCGCGTCGGGCGGCGCTGGTCATGCCGGGCGGACCGCACAGATACACGTCGTGGGCGGCCAGGTCCGATATCAGGCTCTTGAGTGCGCGCGCGGTCAACGGCGCGGAATGCGTGGTCGGTTCGTCGACGAAGTAGTGGACTGTCGCGCGACGGGCGGCGGCGATCGCATCGAGTTCGGCGCGCAGGGCGAGGTCCTCCGGGCGCCGTGCCCGGTAGATGAGCGTGACCTCGCCGGGGAGGGTTTCGAAGAGCGCACGTAGTGGGGTGATGCCCACGCCGCCCGCGAGCAGCAGCACCCTGGCCGACCGGCGGCGCGCCTCGGTGAAGGCGCCGTAGGGGCCTTCGGCCCACACTCGGGTACCGGGCCGCAGCCGGGCCAGGGCCGCGCTGTGTCCGCCGGCCTCCTTCACCGTGATACGCAGGTGGTGAGGGAGCGGCGGCGCGGAGAGGGAGTAGGGGTTGGCGGTCCACCACAGGCCCGGTGCGAGGAAGCGCCAGCGGAAGAACTGGCCCGGCCGGGCGCCCAGTTCGTTCAGCCGCTCCCCGGTGAGGTGCACTGACACCACGCCTGGTGCCTCGGGGCGGACCTCGGCGACGCGGAGCCGGTGGCGCAGGGCCCGTCGTACCGGAACCACGAAGCGGTACCAGACGGTCAGCGCCGCCACCGTGGCGTACAGGGCATACCAGCCGAGTTGGGCCGGCCTGCGGCCCACGAAGTCGGCGCCGTTCGAGAGCTGGTGGCCGAAGGCGAGGAAGACGGCCAGATAGGTGGCGAAGTGGAGGTAGTGCCAGGTTTCGTAGCTCATGCGGCGCCGGGCGGCGCGGGCCGAGACGATGCCGGTGCCGATCAGCAGTAGGAAGCCCGCGGTGGCCTTGAGCATGTCCGGGTAGTCGAGGACGAGTGCGGTCGTCTCGTGCAGGACGCTGCCCTGCGAGGTGAGGGTGTAGCCCCAGATGATCAGCAGGGTGTGCGCGAGCACCAGCGAGATGGTGTAGCGCCCTCCCATGGCGTGCCAGCGCGCAAGGCGGTCGGTGCCCAGGCTGTGATCGAGCAGCGGAATGCGGGCCATCAGCGCGACCAGCACCGCGCAGGCGTAGCCGGCCAGCAGTCCGGTGATCCGGCCGGCGCCGGTGAGCCAGCCCGCCAGACCCACCACGGATGCCGTACCGGTCCACCACAAGGCCAGGACGCCCATGGCCCCTGCCCAGATGACGCCCTGCGCCAGCAGGGGACCGGGGAACGGCCGTCGGCGCGGCGGGGCGCTGCCGGGGGCACCGCGGCGGGTGTACGAGATGGTGCTCATGGGGCTTCCCTTCCGTGGTCGGCGCCAGCGTCGCAGCGCAACCTCTGAAGACCTTCTGAGCGGAAACTCTGCCGAGCGATTCACAGGAAACTCAGAGCTGGCTCATACCTGCGCAGACCTGTGAGGGAGGGATGCTGGAGTCACCATGCACACTCACCGCACGCCCGCCCCATTGCACAGCGCTGACGGCTTGCCGGTGCGCGTCCTCGTGATCGACGACGAGCCGGACCTCACCGAGGTGCTCTCCGGCGCCCTGGCGGGCGAGGGCTGGGAGGTCCGCAGCGCGGCCGACGGAGCCTCCGCGCTCGCTGTGGCGCGGACCTTCCGCCCGCACGCCGTCGTCCTGGACTGGATGCTGCCCGACATCGACGGTCTGCAGGTGCTGCACCTGCTGCGCCAAGAACTGGCGACGGTCTGCGTCCTCTTCCTCACTGCACGTGACGCCGTCGAGGACCGGATCGCCGGGATCACAGCCGGCGGCGATGACTACGTGACCAAGCCGTTCAGCCTGGAGGAAGTGCTGGCACGGCTGCGTGGGCTGCTGCGCCGGGCCGGTATGGCGCACGAACCGGACGGCGACCGGCTGGTCGTCGGGGACCTCGTCATGGACGAGGAAGCGCGGGAGGTGCTTCGTGGCGGCGAACTGGTCGAGCTGTCCCGCACGGAGTTCGAGCTGCTCCGTTTCTTGATGCGCAACCCCCGGCGGGTGCTGTCCAAGGCACAGATCCTCGACCGGGTCTGGTCCTACGACTTCGGCGGCCGGTCGCACGTCGTCGAGCTCTACATCAGCTATCTGCGCAAGAAGATCGACGCAGGCCGGCCCCCGATGATCCACACGGTCCGCGGCGTCGGATACGTCCTCAAAGCGGAGCCCTCGTGAAGCGGTTCGTCCCGCGCACCCTGCGCGGCCAGCTCACCGCCGGCCTGGTCGCACTCCTCGCGCTGGCCTGCCTGGCAGTCGGCGTCACCACAGTCGTCGCGCTCGAAGGGTTCCTGGTAAGCCGCTTGGACCAGCAGCTCTCCGCCTCCGCCGGCCGCTTCGCGGTAAGTCTGGAACACGAGTCCAGGCCGGACGCCGACAACCGGCCGGACACCCGCGGCCAGTCCGAGGGCACCTTCGGCGCCCGGCTGCTGCGCCGCACACCGACCCAGGCGGCCGTCGTACGCGACCGGACGGATGCCGCGGTGCCGCTGTCTGCTGACGACCGCCGGGCGCTGGCCGCCCTCCCGACCGACGGCTCCGGACACGGCATCCGGCTGTCCGCGCTGGGGCGGTACCGGGTCAACGCGGTGGTGGGCGACGACCGTGACGTGCTGATCACGGGTCTGCCGCTCCACCCGGTCGAGGAGACGGTGCACCGGTTGGTGGCGGTCGAGGCGGCGGTGTTCGGCGGGGCCCTCCTGGTGACCGGGGTTCTGGGGGCCCTGTGGGTACGGCTTTCGTTGCGTCCGCTGCGCCGCGTCACGACCACGGCCGCGAGCGTGGCCGAACTGCCGCTGGCCAGTGGCGAGGTGGCGATGCCGGCGCCGGTGCCGGTGGCCGACCCGCGCACCGAGGTCGGGCAGGTCGGCACCGCCCTCAACCGGATGCTCGGCCACGTCGGCAATGCCCTGGAGCGTCGCCACGCGAGCGAAGAACGACTGCGGCACTTTGCCGCCGACGCCAGCCATGAGTTGCGGACGCCGGTGGCCAACGTACGCGGCCATGCGGAACTCGCCCTTCGACATCAGGGCCCGGTGCCCAGCGAGGTGCGCCGCTCCCTGGAACGGATCCAGGCGGAGTCGGAGCGGATGAGCCGCCTGGTGGACGATCTGCTGCTGCTGGCCCGCCTCGACGCCGGCCGCGCCCTGGAGCACAAACCAGTGGATCTGACGCGACTCGTGCTCGACGCGGCCGACGATGCGCGGGCGGCCGGGCCACGCCATCGGTGGCTGCTCGACCTCCCCGAGACGGCGGTGACCGTGACGGGAGACGAACACCGCCTGCACCAGGTCCTCGGCAATCTGCTCGCCAACGCCCGGACGCACACCCCGCCGGGAACCACCGTGACGGTGCGGCTGGCGACCGACGGCCAGGGAACCCGGCTGACGGTCGCCGACGACGGCCCCGGCGTGCCGGAAGAGGTCCGACACGAAGTCTTCGGCCGCTTCGTGCGGGTCGACCACAGCCGCTCGCGAGCGGCAGGCGGCACCGGCCTGGGACTGGCGATCGTCGAGGCCGTGGTCACCGCGCACGGCGGTCAGGTCACGATGAACAGCCGCCCTGGACACACCGAATTCACCGTGACCTTTCCCCTGGCCTCGCCCGGTTTCGACGGTCATTGACCCGCCCCCGCCCGGTGTCGACGGTGACGATCTCATCGATCAGAAGCCCGTCTCGAGTGCGGCTGTCCTCGTTCACTACGGAAAGCAGGTCAGCTCCCGCAGGCGCAAGCCGAGGCGGGATCCGCTTCGGTGGTCCTGCTCGGGCAGCAGCCATTGCTGCTGCCTGTGGTCGAATCGATGCTCTTGCCGAGGGTGTCGGCGTCGGCCTTGACGACGTAGACCTCCCACGGCTCCTTGCCGGGACCGTGCACCCACACCTTGTCCTGGAGGGCGTAGCAGCACGAGGTGTCGTTCTCCTCGAAGGTAGCGAGGCCCGCATCCCTGAGTCGGGTCGTCGCTGCCGTCACTTGGTCCGTGGACCCGACTTCCACCCCGAGGTGGTCGAGGCGGTTCTCCTGTCCGGGCCCGCCCTCGATCAACACAAGCTTGAGCGGCGGCTCGGCAATGGCGAAGTTGGCGTAGCCCTCGCGTCGCTTGGCCGGTTCGGTGCCGAAGAGCTTCGAGTAGAAGGTGACCGACGCTTCGAGGTCGCTGACGTGCAGGGCGAGCTGTGCACGGGACATGGCGGTCTCCCATCGGCTTGCATTGATGTTTTTCGATGCAACCTTGCGCCTTGGATCGAAAAACGTCAACATAGAAGTATGTCGAAACAAGAGCTTGTGGTGCTCGGTCAGGCCGATGAGGCAGGCGCGTGCTGCCCGGGGCTGCTGACAGCTCCCCTCGACGAGGGGCAGGCCGAAGAGCTGGCGAAGGTGTTCAAGGCGCTGGGCGACCCGGTGCGGCTGCGCCTGTTGTCGATGATCGCCTCGCGCGCCGGAGGCGAGGTCTGCGTCTGCGACCTGACCCCTGCGTTCGACCTGTCGCAGCCGACGATCTCGCATCACCTCAAGCTGCTCCGGCAGGCCGGCCTCATCGACTGTGAGCGGCGTGGCACGTGGGTCTACTACTGGCTGCTGCCCGAGATGACAGACCGCCTCGCGGGCATCCTGACGCGCCCCGCCGGCGAACCTCTGCCCGCCCCGGCCGAGGCCGCCGGGGCTGCCTTGTGAGCGCCGCGCCCGAGCAGGCCTTCGCCGGCCGTCTGTCGTTCCTCGACCGGTACCTCGCCGTCTGGATCCTCGCTGCGATGGCTCTCGGTCTCGGTCTCGGCCACGTCGTACCCGGCCTTGGGGACGCTCTCGCCAAGGTCACCGTGACCGGCGTATCGCTGCCGATCGCGCTCGGCTTGCTGGTGATGATGTACCCGGTTCTCGCGAAGGTGCGTTACGACCGGCTCGACACCGTCACCCGTGACCGTCGGCTGCTGCTGCCCTCGCTGCTGCTGAACTGGATCGTCGGCCCGGCGCTCATGTTCGCGCTGGCGTGGGTGTTCCTGCCGGACCTGCCCGAGTACCGCACCGGCTTGATCATCGTGGGGCTGGCCCGCTGTATCGCCATGGTCATCATCTGGAACGACCTGGCCTGTGGCGATCGCGAGGCCGCCGCTGTCCTGGTGGCGCTGAACTCGGTGTTCCAGGTGATCGCGTTCTCGGCGCTTGGCTGGTTCTACCTGTCCGTGCTGCCCGGGTGGCTCGGCCTTGAGCGGCCCGGCCTCGATGTGTCCGTGCGGGAGATCGCCCGCAGCGTGCTGATCTTCCTCGGCATCCCGCTCGCGGCCGGGTACCTCACGCGCCGGATCGGCGAGAAGGCCAAGGGGCGCACGTGGTACGAGGGGAAGCTGATCCCACGGATCGGGCCGTTTGCCCTGTACGGGCTGCTGTTCACGATCATCATTCTCTTCGCGCTGCAAGGCGACGCGATCACCTCGCAACCGCTCGACGTCGCCCGGATCGCGCTCCCGCTGCTCGTGTACTTCGCCCTGATGTGGGCCGGCTCCATGGCACTCGGACGATCCGTCGGACTCAACTACTCCCGTGCGACGACCCTCGCGTTCACGGCCGCCGGCAACAACTTCGAGCTGGCCATCGCGGTAGCCATCGCCACGTTCGGCGCCACCTCCGGACAGGCCCTCGCCGGCGTGGTCGGCCCGCTCATCGAGGTACCCGTGCTGATCGGCCTCGTCTACGTCGCGCTGTACGCCCGCCGCTACTTCACCACCCCCGCGCCCCTGACCGAGGAAGACCCCGCGCATGCCTGACACCGCCCTGCCGTCCGTGCTGTTCGTCTGCGTCCACAACGCCGGCCGCTCGCAGATGGCCGCCGCGCTTCTTACGCACCTTGCGGGCGACCGCGTGCAGGTGCGGTCCGCCGGGTCCGCCCCCGCCGACGCCGTGAACCCGGCCGTCGTCGCGGCAATGGCCGAGGTGGGCATCGACGTCTCGGCCGAGGTGCCCAAGGTGCTCACCGTCGAGGCCGTGCAGACATCCGACATCGTCATCACGATGGGCTGCGGCGACACCTGCCCAGTCTTCCCCGGAAAGCGCTACCTCGACTGGCAGTTGCCCGACCCCGCCGGGCAGGGCGTCGAGTCCGTACGGCCCATCCGCGACGACATCGAGCAGCGGATTCGCGGACTCCTCGACGAGATCGCCCCCGAGGGAATGGGGTGAGTCCCTCTGTCGATCGGCAGCGAAAGGGGCCTGGTGGCTCCTGCCCGGCCGGTACGGTGCACTTGAGGCTGGAAGTGCCGTTGACGGTCATGTGACGCCGGTCCGTGTACCGATGAGGCATCATGCTGAACACTCCGCACATCGTCAGAGATGTGATGACGAAGGCCGTGGCCGCGGATCTGGACGGTGCTGGCGGGGGAGCTGATGACCAGCCCCGCTCTGACCGTGGAGCCGGGCCGACCTGCTGAAGGTCTTTCTGCGTTGGGATGAAGACCTCGCGGAGGACGTCCGCCGGGACATCGTGAGCGTGCTCGTTCGCGCCGCCGACCAAGGACCTCCAAGTTACGGTCGCCGACGGGGTCAACTGGTTGGTCGGGAGCTTACGGCGCTTGTCGATCCTGAGCACGAGCTGCCTCCCGCCGGCCAGGCTGAGAACGCACACGGCGCGCCGACTCGATCCGCCGCGTGCCGAATCGGGGCGGGGGTGCTCAACGGGCCCTGCTCCTGGCTGCGAGGTGACAAGCATGCGCAATGTGGTGCCCCATATGACAGAGGTGCTGTCGCGAGGTTTTCAGCGACGCGTGAGCCTGCGAACATTCTGGCCGGGTACGCATACCTGTGGGGGGTGTTGCATGACGTCTGTCCAAAGCAATGATCAGCGACTGCTCGACCGTATCTTGGACGATCAGCGTCGGCGGCTGGCGCCGGACCAGGGAAGGGACGATTTCTTCACCTACTTCGCCGCTGACAAGGCATTGCAGGACTGGGATCTCGACACCGACGAGATCATGGACGGCATCGTGGACGGGGCGCATGACTGCGGCATCGACGGTATCTGGTCGTTCGTCGACGGCCGCTACGTCACTGCCGACGCGCACCAGTACCTGTCGTCGCGGGCCGGCACCATCGAGCTGGTCGTCCTCCAGGCCAAGACTTCTCCGGGCTATCAGGAGACGGTCTTCGAAAAGCTGCACTTCCATCTACCGACACTGCTCGACATGGGCCGCGACGAAGACGACTTGGTGGCGCACACCAATGCCAAGCTTCTGGAGCGTACGCGGCGATTCCTGCGCATCCTGGAAGACCTGGGACTTCGTTCCCCCAGGTGCGCACCAGGGTGATCTACGCGAGCAAGGCCGCGGAGCGTCCGCACCCCAACGTGAAGTCCAAAGGGGACCGACTGAGAAGAGAACTGGAAAAGATCACCTCTGATGCCGAGGCGACTATCCAGTACCTCAACGCCGCGGATCTGCGCGAGCGGACAGCCCGGGGTGCCAAGGCAGTGGCGCAGCTCGTCTTCTCCGAGACCCCAATGAGTACCTCGCTCGGGGAGGGATACGTCTGTCTCGCCCGGCTGGACGAGTACTACCGCTTCATCACCTCCGACAACCAGGCCTTACGGCTGGAGCTGTTCGAGTCGAACGTACGGGACTACGCGGGTTCCACCGCGGTGAACACCGCCATCGGCGAGACCCTGAAGTCGGGTACGCGTGAGGACTTCTGGTGGTTCAACAACGGCGTCACGGTTGTTGCCGACGCTGCCCAGATCGCAGGCAAGAAGATCGTCATCAAGGACCCGCAAATCGTGAACGGGCTACAGGCCAGTCATGAGGTTTACAGCTACTTCCAGGCAGGTGGCCAGCACCGCGACAGATCGCTGTTGGTCAAGATCGTGGTTGCCCCGGAGTCCGGTACCACCCGCGACAGGATCATCCGAGCCACCAACAGCCAGACCCAGCTGCCCGCAGGCGCCCTGCGGGCGACGGAGTCGATCCAGAAGGACATCGAGGAAAGCCTCGCCCACTCCGGCAGCTATTACTACGAGCGCCGGGCCAGTTACTACCGCAACTTGGGTTTTCCCCTTGACCAGGTCGTCAGCATGGCCCGTCTGGCCCGTGAGTTCACCGCCTTCGTATTGCTGGAGCCGCACACGGCGCTTCGGCACTCCGAGGCCCTGCTGCTGGACGACAAGCACTACAGCCAGATCTTCTCCCCTCGGCACGACCTCGACCTCTACCGCCTCTGCCTGGATGTGCACACCCGCCTTCGACGCTTCCTGACCCGGTATGCCGAGGACAGACCGCTGCTCGGCGAGACGGTCGAGAACTGGCTCTACCCTCTGGCCTGCCTTTCGGCTTACACGCTCACCCGGTTGCGGAGCCCTCAGCACGGGACCTGCTCAACATCGACCTCGACCACCTGAACGATGACCTGATGGAGCGCATGGCCGGAGCCCTGGATCAGAACTTCAAGTCGGCGCTGCGCAACAACAAGGCCGGCGGCGTGGGCCGTATCGCCCGCAACGCCGACTTCACCACCAAGTTCCGTCAGTCCGTCATCTCCCAAAGCCGATTTCACATCGACCGCTGATGACTCAGCCCCCTGCCCCCATTGAGGAGGTAGGGCGGCTTGGGTGCCAGGGTGAATGGCCGAGAGCCTCGGCATAAACGCCGACGTCGAATGACGTGACCGGATGACAGTCATGCGGTGTCGCAGCTGTGGAAGATCAATGGGCATGTCAATAGCTCCGGGTCGGACTCGGAGCATTGTCCGGAAAGGCTGCTGGATATGGGGTCGGCAGCATCGCACCGCGCCGTGATCTCCGCTGGCGACCTGCCGGTGACGCGACGAGGTGCGACGGGCTGTCGGAAGGGTTAGCGTCGGAGCTGGGTCGGGACCAGTGACACGCATGATCGGCCGTCCGTTTCGTGGTATATGAGCCGACCGCGAGCGGCTGCGACCGAGACCCCAGGTGTCGGGCCGCTTCGTCGGCAGTTCGGCCAAGAACGTGGGAGCGAACCATGGCCGTCCGGGTTGCCATCCACAGGCTCGGCTGCATCGGCCGCTCGGTCCTGACCGAGCATGCCTTCGACGTGGCTGGCATCGTCTGTGCGACCGCACGGAAGACGACCGACGCCGAGGTCAACGAACTCCTCCGGCAAAAGGCCGCACGTGCCCGCTACCAGGACGGCCTGGGTGCCGTAGACACGCCCCTGGTATCCAGCGGCATCGTGGCGTGTCCACGAGCATCCGCCGTCGAACTCACGCTGACCACCGTTGCCGACTACGGCCTGCCGGTGGTCACAGCCGGGTACGACAACGAGCGGGGCCGTGTTCAGCAGATGGCGCGCCAGGCACTGGCCATACCGGGCGAGGCGATATCTCCGCGATGAGCACAGCAGCACCGGATCCCGCCACGGCCGGGCCAGTTCTCACCCTGACGATGAACCCCACCGTCGACATCTGCTGGGATGTCGACCACCTTGCCGACATCGGCAAGAACCGCGCCCGGGTCAGGTCTGTGGCCGGCGGGGGCGGAGGAATCAACGTCGCCCGCGGTGTGGCGCGACTCGGAGGACGGGCAACCGCCGTCCACACCGCCGGCCGCGAGGTCGGCTGCCGCCTGAACAGGTTGCTGGATGAAGAGGGCATCGACCACATCGCCGTCGGCATCGACGGTGAGACCCGCGAAGCACTCGTCGTGTTCGAGACCGAGTCGCGCCGCAGCCATCACATCGTCCCGCCGGGCCCGCACCTCGACGACCATGAGGGACGACGCTGCCTGGACGTGCTAGGGCAGGCGATCGGCACCAGCAGGTACGTGGTAGCCAGCGGAAGCCTGCCCGGCGGCCTGCCGGACGACTTCTACACGGCTGTCGCCCGCCGGGTCAAAGCGGCCGGATCCCTGCTGGTGCTGGACACGTCTGGCCCGGCGCTGCGGCATGCCCTGGCGGAAGGCGTCTTCCTGCTCAGGTGCAACCGCACAGAGGCCGCCGATCTCCTCGGCCGGACCGTCCGCAGCTTCGACGACGCCCTGGCCGTCAACGAGCAACTGCTCACCACTGGGGCCGCCGAGATCGCCATCACCACGATCGGTGACCTGGGCGCGCTCTGCTCGACCCGTCACGGTCACACCGAACTGCGTGCACCGCCGCTGCCCGGGGAACTGCTCAGTGACGCCGGGGCCGGAGACAACATGGTGGCCGCGCTCACCGTACGGCTGGCCGCAGGGGACGATCCGGTCAGTGCCTGCGCGCTGGGGGTGGCCGTGGCCGCGGCGTCGGTGCTCACCCCCGGCACCGAGCCCTTCGACCGTGGGATGGGCGAGTCTCTCTGCCCCGACGTGGGGATCACGTTCCGAACCAGCTCATGATCGGGAGCGTTGACCACCGCGTCGTGCCCCTGACGTCCGTATCGCTGTCCCCTCTGGGGCACCGCCCACGTATCCGCCGGCGGGCACCGCAACTCCGACTCGTCCGGGCCCACGTACGCGACCCGCCCCCTGCCCACCGACGGAACACCCTCATCCCTTTCGATCACGCCCGCCAGACCTATAGCGCTCGAGCACCTCCAAGCTTTTCGCCGCCATTTATCCCGAAGCCGTCACTTTGGCCCCGCCTGTTCGCCTCGGCCTCCTGGCGGCACATGGTCTCGGGTACCGCCCCTCATGAAGCACGAGGTCGCGCGACGGCGCAAAGAACTTCAGGGCGAAGCAACACGACTGCGGCTCCAGCGGACGAAAGTACACGTCCCATGAACCTCCGCCGAAGCAGCTGTCGGTGTCCGCCGGAAAGGTTCCTCACGCGGCCCGGCCAGCCTCTCGACAACGGGCCGAATGGATCCACCCGACGCCGAAACAGCCTGGGGCACCCGCTTGGCGGGCCTAGCGGAGTTGGGCGACCGCGGGCGTCCGGCCGGGTTGTGCCGGGAGGCCGCTTCCCGAATGGTCATTCCGGTTTCCGGTCTGACCAGCGCATATCGAGGTCCCATCGCTGATCCCACCTCCCGGTTGGGTCCGGTTGACGCAAACCTCATCACGGCCGCCTGCGGCCTGCCTTCAGCTCAACCCTGATGAGACACCAGCGCCACTCGGACGAGTAGCGCTGGCCCGCAACCTGGCCCTGTCGGTGCTACACCTGCCTTTGTGGGCTCGGAATGGAACGGCTCTGGCCGTGCGTGGAAGTTGGCGAATCTGCCGTCCGACGTGTGCGCATGCGAGGCCACCCCAGTCGGCAGCTGCCTTTGGTGCTGTACCTGCCGCCGGTGGTGGTGACGGACGATGTCTGAGCGGTCGTACACCACAGCGGAGAGCCGTGCGGACCGTCTCGTCCGGCCGGGCTGGCTGACCTGGTGCGGAGCCGGCCTGCTGCTGGCGGCCGCGGTATGGGTGGGTGTCTGGCGGCGGCGCGAGCTGGCGCAGGCGTTCGACCTCATCTCCCGGGTGCATGTCCCTCAGCTGATGGTTGCTGTGGGAGTCGAGGCACTGTCGGTGGTGTGCTTCGCGGCCGTGCCGCGCTGGCTGCTGCGGGAGGGCGGGGTGCGGTGGAGCCTGCGGCAGATGGCTGCGATCGTCGTAGCGGCCAATGCTGTGGCGGGCGCACTGCCCGGTGGGGCGGCCCTCGCCAGCGCCTGGACGTTTCGCCAGCTGAACCGCCGGAGGGTCGAACCGGCTCTTGCGGCCGCCGTACTGGCCTCTGCCGGGGCGCTTGCGGCGCTCGGCCTGGGCATCCTGATCGTGGTCGGCATGTTCACCGTCGGTGCAACCGGGGCCGCCGTCGTTCTGCGCCCGGCTGCCGGCCTCCTGGGTCTGGCGTTGCTGTCCGGCCTGGCGGTCTTCGTCATGTCCCGTCTCGCAGGCTTCCGTGCGGTGCTGCGACGGTGCTGGGCCCGGGCGGGGCAGCGGTCCGCGCATGTGCGCAGGGGCCAGCAGGCACTGGTGCAGGTGGTGGAGCAGATCCGAATTCTGCAGCCCGGCTTCCGCACCTGGCTGCGACCAGCCGTGCTCGCGCTGTTGAACTGGACGTTCGATGCCGCGTGCCTGGCTGCGTGCCTGTGGGCACTCGGCGTCGGCGTGCCCTGGCGCGGACTGCTGCTGGCGTACGGGCTCACGCAGATCCCCGGCAGCCTGCGCCTGACGCCCGGCAGCCTGGGGGTGATCGAGGCAAGCCTGTCCGCGCTGCTCGTACTGTATGGCCTGCCGCCAGGGCCGGCGATCGGCGCAACTCTGCTGTACCGGGCCATCAGCTACTGGGCGCTGCAGCCGATCGGCTGGGCCTGCTGGATAGGCGTGACGTTCCACACCGATCAGTCTGAGGCTTCCGATCACCCTCCGTCGCCTCACGGGTAGGGCCTTATCGGCCCCGTCCGACCGGGTCACCACTCAGACGGAACATCGCAATGACCAAAAACTTACCTATTGCCTCATAGATTCAGTAATGCCACAAAAGGTATTTCTGTGAAAATTGCATCAGTGTCGCACAGGGGCGCGTGTTGGCCTCCGCTCGGACCGCACGTCGACCGGGCACGGAGAGAGGAAGAACATGCTGGAGAGAGCCAAGGACGCACCTGCCGGCGTCGGCGTGGTGAAGGCGATCGGGACTGTGTCGAAGAACGACTACCAGACGGTGGTCGAGCCACTCATCGAGGACGCTCGCAGGGAAGGCCGCCGCATTCGGATCCTGTGCGAGATCGGCCCCCGAGTTCACGTCCTTCACCCCCGGAGCTGCCTGGGAGGACCTCAAGGTCGGTATGGGTGCCATGAGACTGTTCGAGGGGTGTGCGATCGTCAGTGACGTGGGCTGGATCCGTGAGCCGACCCGGTTGACGAGCTTTCTGATGGCCTGTCCGGTGCGCGTCTTCGGAAGCCAGGAGCGTGACGAGGCCCTGCGCTGGCTGACGTCGCTGCCCGAGGGCCCCGGCATTTCCCACCGCCTGACCGAGTCCGAAGTGCTCGTGGTCGAAGTCGAACAACCCCTGCGCGCACCGGACTTCGACGCCCTCGCATCGACCGTGGACAGCTGGCTCAGGACACACGCCGAATTGGCCGGCGTCGTGATCCATGCGCGTGAGTTCCCCGGATGGGAGAACATCGGCGGCTTGATCCGTCATGTGCGGTTCATTCGCGACCATCACCGGAAGGTCAGGAAGATCGCGCTGGCAGCTGACAGCAAGATCACCACCCTGGTACCCCAGCTTGCGAATCACTTCGTCCAGGCCGAAGTGCGGCGGTTCGAATACGACGAACTCGACGACGCCCTCGCGTGGGCAGCCAGCCCTCCGGTGCGTGAGTCGAGTGATGGGGACTGAGCGTCTGCACGGCACTGACGTCCCTCAACATGACCGACAGGGTCCGCGCCGACGGACCACGCGTTGAAGGGCACCACTCAACGTCTTCCAGATCCGATGCAGCAGTTCCTGGGCAGCACGGCCGGTCTCTCCGCAGCCACCGTCACCCGGATCACGCAGCAGTGGCAGGCCGCCCATCAAGCGTTCGGCGAGCGGCGACCTGTCCGGCTACGACTACGTGTACGTATGAGCCGACGGCATCCACCTGCGCATCCCTGACAGGCGTGGCTTGGTGGGCCAGGTTCGGCGTGCGGCTTCAGGGTGCTGTGTCAGGTGCGTGGGACGCGGAGGGCGAGGATGGCCATGTCGTCGTGGCCGTCGCTGGGGTGGTGGCCGCCCCGGTTGACGAGGCGCTGCTCGAACTCGGTGACGACACAATCTCCCTCGCCGCGATCCGCCTCTGGATCCGTCCATGACCTGCCGAAAGGCCCTGGGGTTTCGCGGTCGGACCTTGATCGCCTGCCAGACGTACTGGCTCGCCTGGTGGCTCTTGTCCATCCAGGTCAGCGCCAGACTGATCAACGGGTTGTCGCCCTGCTGGTCCATGAGATATCTGCCCGAGGAGTGCACGAGCAGGTAGGTGTCGGAGCCCCGGTCGCGCTTGGCGACGAACAGGTGGGACTTGTCGGAGGGGGTCGAACCGGAGAACTTGAGCTGGGATTCCGTGCCGGGGTAGGCCATCAGGATGCTCTTGTCGGATGCCTGGTTCCTGAGGGAAAAGCTCGCCCCGTCCGCGCCGACGGCCCACTGGGCGCACCTGAGGCGGTTCTCATCGTTGGTGGTGGGATACCAATCCGGCGATCCCTCCGAGCTGTATCCGTGCGACGCCTCCGGCACCGCGTTCAGGTACTTGCCGGTGCCGACGTTCTTGAGGAAGACGGTCCCGGTGAACGCGGGCTTCCCGTCGGTCTGCCCGAGGAAGCCCTTGATCGCGCCTTCGACGCCACCCTTGGCGGCACAGGTGATCGAGCTGGCCACGCTGATCTCCCGAATGTCAGCCGAATGGTTGCCCGAGCCCGGTCCCAGGAGCCGGGATTGCCACCCGATCGGTGGCGAGTCTTTGGATCCCGATGCGGGCAGCCGCGCCGGGAATCAGCCCCGACGTAGGCGCCCCCGTACCCGCCGTGTCCAGCACATGGGAAGCCCCCGGCACCTGGTTGACGGATGTGCCGCGCCGCCGCCGTACCGCCTCCGCGATCCCGTTCATCCCGTGCAGATATGCCTCGCCGAGCTGCCCGCCGTGGGTGTTGAGCGGCAGCGCGTCCACGGCCACGAAGCCGGCGCCCTGGCCAGGCCGCAGAAGCCGAATTCCTCAAGCTGCATCAGGACGGGGGAACGGCGCACCCATCGGACAGGCCCTGATCTCCTGTCCTGCTGCTCAGCCTGAACGCGCCGTGCTCCGTTGGACGGTTCGACGCAGTGGAGGCCGTCAAGCGGTCGCACAGATGGTTTCGACGAAGTGCCCCACCTTCTCTTCCGGGAGGTGCCGGGCGAGGTCGGCTTCGCTGATCATGCCGACCAGTCGGTGGTCGTCGATAACCGGCAGTCGCCGGATCCGGTGTTCCTCCATGGCATGCAGGACCTGCTCCGTTCCCGCGTCGGCGCTGATGGTGACAGGCTTGCCCTGGGAGAGCTCGCCGGCGGTCATGACCTTGGGGTCCTTGCCCCTGGCAAGGCATTTCAGGACGATGTCGCGGTCGGTGATGATCCCATGGAGCCGGTCGTCGGGACCGCAGATGGGCAGTGCGCCGACATCGAGGTCGTGCATCCGGCGGGCCGCGTCCACTAGGGTCTCGGTCTCCTGCACACAGGTAGCGCCACTGTGCATGATGTCGCGTGCGGTAGTCATTGCGCTGACGTCCTCAAGTTCGTATGGGATGGGCGTGCCGCCTGAGCCCTCACGTGCCGCCCTGTAGGGCCTGGAACCAGTGTCTGGTTTGTGGACTGCGGGTTGAAATAGGTCGAATGGCCCTGCCTTCCGCGGGTGAGCAGCAGGACTGTGGGCCGAGTGGCCTCGAAGTGGGTTGACGACTCCCGTGGACTCATCTTCTGCGCCGTTCCCGGGGCAGCGAGCCGGAGATCCTGCCTGATGAGACCGAGCCCGTCTACGCCGTCGCGCTGCTGACGGGCTTGAGCGGCCGTTCGAAATACCCGGGTCCCGATCCGGTGCATGCCCGCCGTCGTACCGCGCCCGTCGCATGGACCTGAAGCAGCTGGGTCTCGTCGCCCGAACTGCGACGGCACCATGCCGAGGCTCTCACCTCGGCCAAGTGGGGGCCAAGGTGCCGGTCGTGCCGAGGACGGCCAGCATGGAAGAAGCAGAATCAACTGCCGCCCATTCGCGGAGGTGAACCGCGATGACTCTGCCCATACGACACCGCCATGGCAGCTTGATGGAGCGGGGATTTCCCTGGCACGAGCCGATGACGGCCGATTTTGAGGACCTGTTCGAGAGGATGAACCGGTTTCTGCAGTCGGCTTCCCTCACACCGTCGTTGACCGAAACGATGAACTGGGCTCCGCTCGCAGACATGCACGAGACCGACGATGCGTACACGGTCGAATGCGAACTGCCCGGCATGAAGCGTGAGGACATCGACGTCGAGATCACCGAGCGCGAGCTGTGCATCTCGGGAGAGCTGAAGGAACGTGAGCGGGCGGGCGTGATGAGGCGCCGGGGACGCCCCACCGGGCGTTTCGAGTACCGGGCCTTGCTGCCCACCGACGTGAAGGCCGAGGACGTCCAGGCAACCCTTTCCGACGGGGTCCTTACGGTGACCATTCCCAAGGCCAAGGCGGCCAAGCCACGCCATATCGAGATCCAGGGCTGAGTCTCGGGCCGCTCAAGAGCTGAGCGTCCCTCGCGCAACCGGGGCGGCCGGTACGTCGCTGCCTGTAGCTGCCTCACCCAGGACATGCCCCCTCGCGGTGCACAGCAGCCCGGCGCGGAGGACGGCCACCGTCACGCTGGCTGCGGGACCGGGCACGTATGTCGTCACCTCGCCGCGGTCCGGTTCTGGCGCCGGTGGAACGGGTCAGGGACCTTTCGGGTGGCGTTGACCACGGCGGCCAACTCACCCAACTGCCCGGTGACGAACCAGAACAGGTCGTCGAAGGAGACCACTCCGACGAGCCGCCCTTTGTCCACCACGGGCAGATGGCGGGCTTCGATCGAGCGCATGGCATGCATCGCGGCCGGGACCGGGGTGTCCGCCTCGACGGTGATCGGGTCCGTCGACATCAGAGCCTCGACCCGCACCGTCGGCGAGAGCCCGCGGGCCATCGCCCGTACGACCAGATCCCGGTCGGTGATCATGCCCACCACCTGATCGTCTTCGACCACGGGCAGGGCCCCGACGCAGGCGTCGGCCATGTGCCGGGCCGCCTCCTGCAGTGACGCGTCAAGGGGAACGCTGGCCGGGGGAGTGGTCATGAGGTGTTTGATCTGCATCTTCTTCGTTGCCTTCCTGGGCGGTTTCGGTGCCCGCCCGCGCCCTGGCCATGGGAGTGGGCACGCCCGCGTGCCCAGCGCACGCAGACAGCCGGCCGATTCACCACGACGTGAACCGCAGCACTTCCCAGACTGATCCCCGATCGACGGTGAGTGGAGGGCCGAAGGTCCCTCCAGCCGGGCAACTGGCCCCCAAACCGGGACGACGCATGTGAGGTCGTGGGCTGCCGCGTTCCGTTCTGCAGGACGGGGGGAAAACGTCGACCGTGGAAGGGAGACGGCGGCTGCGACCTCCACCGTCCGTATCGGGGGAATGTCTCGTCGAATGGCCTGCCCCGTGTCAAGGGAGCCGTCAGTGATCACAGCAGTCCGCCTGTCAGGCCGGCATCCGACACGGTCGGCCAAACCGGGGCCACCACGTGAGCCGCCCAAACCGCCGGCCCCGTCGCCGGCCCGTGCCTGGCGGCCGTGGCTGCTGCCCATCGTGCTGATGGTTATGTTCCTGGCTCTTCTGATGCGCTCCCAGTCCTCGCCGGGGACCGCGCTTTCCTACAGCCACTTCCTCGGCAAGGTGGACACGGGTCAGGTCAAAACGGTGGACATCAACGACAAGGGAGCCGTTGACGGAACCCTCAAGGACGGGCGGAAATTCACCACCCGGATCCCCACAGCGCTGGCCAACAGCAGCCTTGAGCAACGATTGCGGTCCGAGAAGGTCGACATCACCGCCTCCGCCAGCGGCGGCAGCGGGTTGGGGACGCTGCTGGCATTCCTCCTGCCGCTGGTGCTGCTCGGTGCGGTGTTCATGTGGGCCGGGCGGCGGGCGGCGCGCACGCTGTCCGGAGGGCTGAGCGGCATCGGACGGTCCCGCGCGAAGATCATCGAGGCCGAGCGGCCGACCACCCGTTTTGCTGATGTCGCCGGGTACGAGGGTGTCAAGCAGGAGATCAGTGAAGTCGTGGACTTTTTGCGCCACCCCGAGCGGTACGCGGTGGCCGGCGCCAAGGGCCCACGCGGTGTGCTCATGGTCGGGCCGCCGGGCACTGGCAAGACCCTGATCGCACGCGCCGTGGCCGGCGAGGCGGAAGTGCCCTTCCTGTCGGTGACCGGATCGGCGTTCGTGGAGATGTTCGTCGGGGTCGGCGCCTCCCGGGTACGCGACCTCTTCGCCGACGCACGCAAACGCGCCCCCTCGATCATCTTCATCGACGAGATCGACGCCGTCGGCAGCCGACGTGGCGGTGTGCGCCTGGGCGGTAATGACGAACGCGAGCAGACCCTCAACCAGCTCCTGGCCGAGATGGACGGCTTCGACCAGAGCAGCGGCATCGTGGTGCTCGCCGCCACCAACCGCCCCGAAGCCCTCGACACCGCGCTGCTGCGGCCCGGCCGCTTCGACCGGCATGTGACCGTCCCGCTGCCCAACCAGGCCGAGCGGGCAGCGATCCTTGCCGTACACGCACGCGGCAAGACACTCGCACCCGACGTCGACTGGAACGTCATCGCCCGAGCTACCCCGGGCTTCTCCGGCGCCGACCTCGCCAACCTCGTCAACGAGGCCGCCATCAACGCGGTCCGCGCGGGCGGCGCCGTCATTTCCGCCCAGGACCTGGACACTGCCCGCGACCGGGTCCTGCTCGGACGGCGCGAAACCTCCAACGCCCTGCTCCCCGAGGAACGCCATGCCGTCGCCGTCCACGAGTCCGGCCACGCCCTCGTCGCGGCCCTGTGCGAGCATGCCGACCCGGTCGCGAAGGTGACCATCCTGCCCTCCGGACCGACCCTGGGCGCCACCGAGCAGCTCCCCGAAGCCGAGCGGCACCTCTACAGCGAGGCATACCTGACCGACCTGCTGACGGTCCGCCTCGGAGGGCGGGCCGCCGAACTCGTCGCTTTCGGTGAAGGCTCGACCGGCGCCGCCGACGACCTGGCTGGCGCCACACAGATCGCCGGCCGCATGGTCCGCGATTTCGGCCTGTCCCCTGCGCTCGGCCCGGTCGGCTATGCCGCGGGGACCCCTCAGCGCATCGGCGGCGATACCCCCGAAGAATCCCTGCAGCGGCCCTACTCCGAGCAGACCCAGCGCATCATCGACGAGGAGACCGCCCGCCTGGTACGGCAAGCCGAGAAACGCGCAATGGCCCTGCTGCGCGAACACCGGACGGCGCTGGAGACCCTCGCAGGGCTGCTCACCACCCGCGAAACCGTCGATGGCTCCGTCGTCATCGGCGTACTACGAGAACACCAGCCAACAGGTGATCATGAGGCCAACGCGGCGGACAACCCCACGACGTCGTCTTGATCGCGATGATCGGCAGCCAAGGCGCATCCGCAGGGCGCGGAGGTCGAAGGGGCCCGCCCAACTCCCCGGTCATGCTCGGCTACGCCCTGCCGCTGAGCGCCGTCAACCAGGACCCTCGGCCCAGGAGTCCGCACCCTGCATTCTGCGCACGTCGTCGACCCTGGCTGGCTCGCCCGGGTGCTCCTGCCATGTCAGTTTCGTCGGGCTCCTCGTCCGGCCGGCCGCGGAAGGGACCGGACGGCCCCTGTCCGGCAGGCCCGGGGCATTCCAGGCTGGAGGTGTCACAACGGCCGTGTGGCGCCGGTCCGGGTATCCAGGAGGCATCATGCTGAACACCCCGCACATCGTCCGTGACGTGATGACCAAGACGGTAGCTGCGGTCGACCGGGAGGCGCGGTTCAAGGAGATCGTCGAGACCATGGAGCAGCGGAAGGTCAGCGCGCTGCCGGTCCTGGCGGGGGATGGCCGCGTGGTTGGAGTGGTGTCCGAGGCCGATCTGCTGCCGAAGGAAGGGTTCCGCGAGGCGGATCCCGGTCGTCTGGAGCAGCTGCGGCGGGTCGACGACGTGCGGAGAGCGGAAGCGGTGACGGCAGGGGAGCTGATGACCAGTCCCGCTCTGACTGTGCGAGCCGACGCCACGCTCTCCCAGGCCGCGCGGATCATGGCACGCGAGTCCGTCAAACGGCTGCCGGTGGTGGAGGGGCATGGCCTACTCCAGGGGATCGTCAGCCGTGCCGATCTGCTGAAGGTCTTTCTGCGCTCGGACGAAGACCTCGCGGAGGATGTCCGCCGGAACGTTCTGGGTGAATTGTTTGCGGCGCCTGCCAAGGATTTGCACGTCACGGTCGTGGATGGGGTCGCCACGCTCAGTGGACGGGTCCGGGACACCTCCCTCATCCCGGTGGCGGCACGTCTGGTGCGGGCCGTCGAAGGGGTGGTGGACGTGGAGTTCGACGTGACCGGCCCCGACCCCGCACGGACGACGCTGCCGACGGAGGACCGGCCACTTTGACCGAGAGGCCCGGGCCCCCTGAGCGGCCTCCACCATGAAGCGGTTGCTGACGAGCAAGAGGCGGGTGACGGCGATGGAGCACCCCTTGGTCGTGGGGATCGACGGATCGGATTCTGCTTTCCGGGCGCTGGAGTGGGCGGCGGACGAAGCAGCGCGCCGCGGCCTTCCCCTGCGGGTCGTCTACGCCTCCCAGTGGGAGCGTTATGAGGGCACGGTGTTGGCGCAAGGCATGGAACGCCCTGATGAGCAGGTGCTCGCGGAGAGCATCGTCGGATCCGCTGCCGACCGCGCCCGCCGTCGTCACGGGGACGTCGAGGTATCGGCGGAGGTCCTGGCCGACGACCCCGTCACGGGCCTTCTTCACGAGGGCCATTACGCGTCGATGCTGGTCCTGGGCTCAACAGGCCGCGGTGAGGTGGCCGGCCTGCTGCTGGGGTCGGTCGGTCTGGCGGTAGCGGGGCGGGCCCGGTGCCCGGTGATCGTGGTACGTGGTGAGGCGGCCGGCATCGCGGGTTCGTACGGGCGCGTCCTCGTGGGTGTCGATGCCCCGGACGTGTCGTCGGAGGCGGTCCGCTTCGCCTTCCGTGAGGCGGAGATTCGCCGCTGCCCGCTGGAAGCCGTCCGTGCCTGGCGCTGCCCGGCGCACGAGACGAGCGATTCTGTCCTAGTCGCGCTGGACGCGGCGCGCTACCACGAGAAGGAGGCATCGGCGCTGCTCGACGATGCGCTGGGCGAGGTAGCTGGTGACCATCCGCAGGTGCAGGTGCGCCACGTCACCGTCGAGGGGCCGGCACACAAGGTGCTGCGGCACCGCAGTGCCGCCGCGGATCTGCTCGTCGTCGGAGCACGCCGTCGGCACGCCCGGTTCGGGCTACAGCTCGGGCGGGTGGCGCACTCCGCGCTCTGCCACGCCGAGTGTCCTGTGGCTGTCGTACCGCAGCACGGGTGAGGGGCGCCGGTGTCACTCCAGCCCGGCCGCGTGGTCGGGCACGTATGTCTGCAGGTCCCGGGGCGGCCGCTGGTAGCCGGTGGACGGCGGCCGGGGCGGCAGTTCGAGTGCCGGTAGAGCGATGTCGCGGTAGGGCACCGTGGAGAGCAGGTGGGCGATCATGTTCAGCCGGGCCCGGCGTTTGTCGTCGCTTTCCACGACGTACCACGGTGACCCCGAGATGTCCGTGTGCACCAACATCTCGTCCTTGGCGCGCGAGTAGTCCTCCCATCTGGTCAGCGACTCGAGGTCGATGGGGGAGAGCTTCCAGCGGCGGGTCGGGTCTTCGAGCCGGCGCCGGAACCGCTGCTCCTGCGCCTCGTCGCTCACTGAGAACCAGTATTTGCGCAGCAGGATCCCGTCCTCCACCAGCATCCGCTCGAAAGCCGGGCACTGCCGCAGAAACAGCTGGTACTCGGAGGGGGTGCAGAAGCCCATGACCCGCTCGACGCCGGCCCGGTTGTACCAGCTGCGGTCGAACAGCACGATCTCGCCCGCCGCGGGCAGGTGCTCCGTATAGCGCTGGAAGTACCACTGTGTCCGCTCACGCTCGGTGGGGCGGGGCAGCGCCACGATGCGCGCCACCCGGGGATTGAGATACTGGGTGACGCGTTTGATCGCGCTTCCCTTGCCGGCCGCGTCGCGCCCCTCGAAGACCACCACGAGCCGGGCCCCCTCGGTACGCACCCACTCCTGCAGCTTCACCAGCTCCGTCTGTAGCCGGTACAGCTCCCGCTCGTACACCGACCGCGACAACCTTGCACGACTCCCGCTGCCCGGTGACTCCGCCATGCGACGACCGTACGAAGAATTGCCGCCCTCAGCTAAGGCAGGAGAGCCGAATGGGCCCGCTCGGTGCGCGGCCGCGCCGCATCAGCCGGAAATTCGCGGAGCTGCTGCCCGCCAGGCACATCAACGCTGGAAGTAGCGGGCTCGTCCCGCTTCCAAACGGGCGACGGGCACCCGGTAGGGGGAGCACGAGACGTAGTCCAGCCCGGCCGTATCGAAGAAACGGATGGAGTCGGGGTCGCCGCCGTGTTCGCCGCATACGCCGACGGAGAGGCCGGGGTGGGCGGCGCGGCCCTCTTCGAGTGCGATGGCGACCAGGCGGCCGACTCCGTCGAGGTCGAGGGCTTCGAAGGGGGAGATGTCGCAGATTCCTTGCGCGAGGTAGGCGGGCAGGAAGGACGCCTCGGCATCGTCCCGGGAGAGGCCCCAGGTGGTCTGGGTGAGGTCGTTGGTGCCGAGGGAGAAGAAGTCGGCGTGCCGGGCGATCGGACCCGCTGTCAGGGCGGCTCGGGGAAGCTCGATCATGGTGCCGATCGGGCAGTGCACGTCGATGCCGGTGGCCGTGGAGACTTCGGTGAGCACGGCGGCCACTTCGTCGCGGGCCCGGGAGAGTTCCCTTGCCGTGGCGACGAGCGGGATCATGATCTCGGCGTGCGGCTCGCCGCCGTCGCGTCGGCGTTGGGCGACGGCCTCGCCGACAGCTCGCGCCTGCATGGCGTACAGGCCGGGTGTCACCAGTCCGAGGCGGACGCCGCGCAGTCCCAGCATGGGGTTGTGTTCGTCGAGGCGGGTGACGGCGGCGAGCAGGCGTACGTCGTGCGGGTCGGGCGTGGTACCGGTCGCGCGCTGGGTTGCGATGCGCTCGGCCAACTCGGTGCGGTCCGGGAGGAATTCGTGCAGTGGCGGATCGAGCAGGCGGATGGTCACCGGCAGTCCGTCCATGGCGGCGAGGATGCCGATGAAGTCTTCGCGTTGCAGGGGGAGTAGGTCGTCCAGGGCCTGTTGGCGGTCTGCTTCGGTTGACGCCAGGATCATTGCCTCTATGAGGTGCCGGCGCTCGCCGAGGAACATGTGCTCGGTGCGGCACAGGCCGATGCCACTCGCCCCGAAGCGCCGGGCGCGGGCCGCGTCTTCCGGTGTATCGGCGTTCGCCCGGACGTCCATGCGGCGCGCGTGATCGGCACGCTCCAGTGCGTGCGCGACCGCGGCGCTGAGGGCGGTGGCTTCCTCGCCGTGCTCGAAGTAGCGCATCACGTCGGACTCCATCGTCGGTAGCGCCCCCAGGTGCACGGTGCCTGTGGTGCCGTCGACGGAGATCACCGTGCCTTCGCTCACCCGGGTGCCGTCGGCGGTGGTGAAGGCGCGGCCCGCCGGGTCGATGGTCAGCGTTTCGGTGCCACAGACGCAGACCCGTCCCATGCCGCGTGCCACCACGGCCGCGTGGCTCGTCTTGCCACCGCGGCCGGTGAGCACCGCGCGTGCCGCGATCATTCCGGGTAGGTCGTCCGGACTGGTCTCACGCCGGACGAGGATGACGTCTTCGCCGAGGCCCGCCCGGCTCACTGCCTCATGCGAGTCGAATACCGCGGCACCGACCGCCGCGCCGGGAGACGCGGGTATGCCGACCGCGAGTGGCGGCTCGGCGTGAGCCGTGTCGAACCTGGGGAACATCAACTGCCCGAGCTGCTCGCCGGTCACTCGGCCGAGTACCTCGTCCGGGGTGATCACGTCCTCGTCGATGAAGTGGGCGGCGATGCGGAAGGCAGCCTCTGCGGTGCGTTTGCCGATCCGGGTTTGGAGCATCCACAGTTTTCCGCGTTCGATGGTGAATTCGGTATCGCACAGATCCCGGTAATGCTTCGTCAGGGTCAGTAGGCAGTCCTGCAATTGATGGAATGACGGCGAGTCGATGCGCTCCAGCTCCTTGAGCGGAATGGCGTTGCGGGTACCGGAGACCACGTCCTCGCCCTGGGCGTTGGGCAGGTAGTCGCCGTAGATGCCCTCGTGGCCGGTGGCGGGATCGTGGGTGAAGGCGACACCGGTTCCGGAGTCGGAGCCGAGGTTGCCGTAGACCATGGCCTGAACGGTCACCGCTGTGCCCAGGTCTTCGGCAATGTGCTCACGGCGCCGGTAGACCTTTGCGCGTTCGCCGTTCCAGGAGTGGAACACGGCACGCACGGCACGGCGCAATTGTGCAGCCGGGTCCTGTGGGAATTCCTTGCCCGTCGTCGACCTGATGATTTTCTTGAATTCCTCGACAACGAGGGGGAGCTCGTGCGGATCTGGGTGGGCGGCCAGTTCAGTGGCGAAGAGGTTCAGGTCCACTCCCAGCACGGTGGCGCCGTACATCTGAAGCAGCCGACGGTAGGAGTCCCAGGCGAAGTCGGCGTTGCCCGATACCTCGGCCAGGCCGCGCACGGTCGTGTCGTTGAGCCCGACGTCAAGGATCGTCTCCATCATGCCCGGCATGGAGCGCTGGGCGCCGGACCGTACGGAGAGCAGCAGCGGGTCGTTCGGGTCTCCGAGGCGGCGGCCCATGGACTCCTCCAGGGCAGCGAGGTGCTCGGCCAGCTCGTCGGTGAGCTGTTCCGGCTCGCGGCCGGTGGAGAGGAAGGAGCGGCACGCCTGGGTGGTGATGGTGAACCCAGGAGGCACCGGCAGGCCCATGCGCGTCATCTCGGCGAGGTGAGCCCCCTTGCCGCCCAGGAGGTTGGCCATGGCTTGGCCGCCGTCGGTGAAGTCGTACACATAGCGAATCATGAGCATGACCCTTCTCGGGCGGCCTGTGGTGGATTTCGTGCCGTCAGTTATGGGGGACCACGGCGACCGGGGCCGGGCAGTGGTGCAGGACGGCGTGGGCGATGTGCCCGATGCGGGGCGGCATGACCCTTGAAGAGGGGGTGCGGCGACCGATGACGACGAGGCTGGCGTCGGCCGCGGCGTCCAGCAGGTGGTGGGCGGGCTGTCCGACGACGGCTTGCTCCGTCACGTCCACGGCTGGGTACTTGTCGCGCCACGGCAGGAGCGCTTTACGCAGGGCTTCCGTCTCCTCGGCTTCGATATCGGCTGCCCAGCTCGGATCCGCGCCGACGCCGTGCACGTCGTAGTACGCCGGGGGGTTCCAGCCGTGCACCACCAGCAGGGGAGCCGCTCGTAGTGCCGCTGCGTCGAAGGCGAAGTGGATCACTTCGTCGCACGGGTGGCTGAGGTCCAGACCGACGACGACTGGTCGTGGAGGGACGGCCGTAGGCTCCTGGCCGGGATGCTTGTCCTGGTCCGTCCGCGGGGCACGGATCAGTACGACGGGCCGCTCGGCGTGTGCGACGGTGGCCATGGCGACGGAGCCGAGCACGAATCCGGCAAGTCCGCCGACGCCGACGGTGCCGAGCACCAGGAGCTCGGCTTCTTTGGCCGCTTCACACAGCACTTCCGGGGGCGGACCGGTGAGGAGGTCTGCCGTGATGTCGAGGTCCGGATAGTGGTGGCGCAGCTGGCGGGTGACCTGACGCGGAACCTCCTCGGACCAGCGGCGGGCGTCCTCCGGTCCCGCGGGGGGTGCGTGTGCGTAGGGCTGCCACTCCCACGCATGGACTAGCCGTAGTGGCGCGTCTCTGAGCTGCGCCTCGCGGCCGCCCCAGTCCGCGGCGGCGAGACCCGCAGGCGATCCGTCCACACCGACAGTCACGGGGCGCGTCATGGCGTACCTCCAGCGAGCGCGAAAGCATCGTCCGCTTCACAGGCTGCTCGGCTTGGACGGCTCGGAGGAGGGGCCGCAAAGCCTTTTCGGGGGCCGACCGGCCCAACAAACGGTGTGTGTCATAGCGGGTACAGAAGTGCGGGGACCCATGTGTCGTGTCCCCGGGCCGGCCGACCCGAGAGGTTGGGGCCGGACGGCCCCTGCCGTGCGTGTGCGGGTGGAAGCAGGCTGGAGGTGTCACTACGGCCGTGCGACAGGGACCCTACCGAGGAGGCGTCATGGAGCACTCTCCGCACACCGTCAGCGATGTGATGACTCAGACCGTGGTCGCGATCGGTGAGGAAGCACGCTTCAAGGAGATCGTCGAGACCATGGAGCAGTGGAAGGTCAGCGCTCTGCCCGTGCTTGCGGGGGAGGGGCGGGTGATCGGCGTGGTGTCCGAAGCCGATCTGTTGCCGAAGGAAGAGTTCCGGGAGTCGGATCCCAGCCGTATGGAGCAGCTGGACCGGCTGGACGATGTCCGCAAGGCCGGTGCTCTGACGGCGGGGGAGCTGATGAGCGCGCCCGCCTTGACGGTGCACGCCGGTGACACCATTGCCCAGGCGGCGCGGACCATGGCATACAAGTCCGTGAAACGGCTTCCCGTGGTCGACAGCACGGGGTTGCTGCAGGGCATCGTCAGTCGCTCCGACCTGCTGAAGGTCTTCCTGCGCTCCGACGAGGACCTGGCGGAGGAAGTGCGTACGGAGATCATTGGGCGGCTGCTCGCCGACTCCTCGACGGATTTGGAGGTCACGGTCACCGACGGGGTGGTCACCCTCCGCGGCACGGTCGGCAACACCTCGCTCATCCCCGTCGTGTCACGCCTGGTGCGCGCGGTCGAGGGTGTCGTGGACGTGGCGTTGGAGATGAAGGGCTCGGCTTCCGCCCCCATGGGACCGCGGGTGGTCCGTCCGCAGTTCTGAGCACTGATGCGGGGTCGTGTGCGCCGGTCAGGCCAACCCACCAGGCATGAATGCGAAGCCGCCGCAGCGCAATTGGACTGCGAGGCGATCGGACTCGACTACGGCGACTGCTACTTGCTCCGTGCCCCCTAAGCACAGCAGGGCCGGTCGGCCCTGCGAACGACACCGTGCGGCCCTCGTGCGGGAGGGCCCCAACCGCAGACCATGAGAGCCGGATCCCTGAAGAAGGGCATCGCGATGGCACACACCGCCTCCCGTACGCGCGAGGTCTGCGCACTGCTGGCCGATGGAAGCACGGTTCGGCTGCGCCCCGCGTGCCCGGAGGACCGAGCACAGGTACTCCGGCTCTACGACGAGATGTCCGCCGACAACCTGCGCAACAGGTTCTTCGCGATGAGCCGACGCTCCGGCGAGCAGGCCGCGGAGAGGCTCTGCGCGCCCCCCGGCCCCGGACACCGCACGCTGGTGGCCGTGCAGGGCGACCGGCTGGTCGGCGTCGCCGAGTACGAGACCGTCGACGACCCCGCCTCCGGCGAGATCGCCCTGGCGGTCGCCGACGACTTCCACCATCGGGGTGTGGGCACCCTGCTGCTGGAACATCTCGTCCACATCGCCCGCGAGAACGGCATCGCGGTCTTCACCGCCGATGTACTCGCCGACAACCATCCCGTACACAGGGTCTTTGCAGACCTCGGCTTGACCGTCACCCGGCAGTACAACGGCACCACGGTGCGCGGCATCATCCGCCTCAATCCGGATGAGCGCTATCTCTCGGCGGTGGACATCCGGGGCCGTACGGCTGACATTGCGAGCATGCAGCCACTGCTGCGGCCCCGCTCGATCGCTGTCATCGGAGCCGGAACCCGGCCGGGGTCGGTCGGGCGGGCCATCCTGCACAACCTGCGTGAGGCCCACTTCTCCGGCCTTCTCGACGCGGTCAACCCGCATGCGGAGGCCGTGTTGCGCATCCCGGCTCACGCGGCCGTCGCGGACCTCCCTCACCCGCCCGATCTCGCCGTCGTCGCCGTACCGGCAGCCGCGGTTCCCGAGATCGCGCTCCAGTGCGGCAGAGTGGGCGTGAAGGCGTTGGTGGTCGTGGCATCCGGTCTCGACGCGAGGCAGACCGCGGAGCTGACAGCCGCCTGCCGCCATTGGGGAATGCGGCTGGTGGGTCCCAACTGCCTGGGCATAGCCAATACGGAAGAGCCGGTCCGGATGAATGCGACGTTCGCCGTCAGCAGGGCGCTGCCGGGCACCGCGGGGGTCGCCGTGCAGTCCGGCGGGGTCGGCATCGCGCTCCTCGATGGACTCTCCCGCCTGGGCATCGGCGTTTCCAGCTTCGTCTCGCTCGGCGACAAGCGCGATGTGAGCAGCAACGACCTCCTGCAATGGTGGGAGTGTGACGGCCGAACCGATCTCGCGCTGCTGCACCTGGAGTCGTTCGGCAATCCTCGCGCCTTCTCGCGTACGGCCCGGCGCGTTGCCCGCCGGATGCCGCTGCTGACGGTCGACGCCGGGCGTTCGGGCGCAGGCCGTCGCGCCGCCGCCTCGCACACCGCGGCCGCGGCGACCCCGACCATGACCCGCCGGGCACTGTTCAGCCAGGCCGGTATCACCGCCACCCGCACCCTCGGCGAGCTGCTGGACACCGCAGCGCTACTGCACTCCCAGCCACTGCCCGCAGGCGGCAGGGTCGCCGTGGTCTCCAACGCCGGCGGGGCCGGAGTGCTCGCCGCGGACGCCTGCGTGGACGCGGGACTGACCGTCCCCGAGCTCCCACCGGACCTCGTGGACGAGCTGCTGGCCATGCTTCCCGGAGGCGCCGGCGCCGGAAACCCCGTCGACACCACGCCGGCGGTGAGCGTGCAGACATTGAGCGACTGTGTGGACCGGGTCATGCGATCCGGAGCGGTTGATGCCGTCCTGGTTGCCCTGGTACCGACCGCACTCACCTCGGCGGTCGGCGCTGAACTGGTCACCGCACTGACGGCCCCGGTGCCGAAGGCCTGCACCGGCCGGCCTGTCGTCGCGGTGCTGCTCGACCAGGCGGAGCGCATCCGGCTGCTCCGGACCGATGACGGGACGAGGGTGCCCGCCTACGGCGAGCCGCATTCGGCAGCCCAGGCTCTTCTTCATGCCGCTGAACGCGCCCATTGGCTGGCCAGACCAGAGGGCGGCATCGTGGAGCCGGCCGACGTCGACACTCCGGAGGCACGCGCGCTCGTGGACACATTTCTTGCCCGGGATGCGGCCGGCGGTTGGTTGGATACGCGAGAGACCGAGCAGCTCTTCGCCTGCTACGGCATTCCCCGGCTGCGGCAGGCATACGCCGCCACCGAGCAGGAAGCGGTGGATGCCGCCGCGCGACTCGCGGGCCCCGATGGTGGCGTGGCGCTCAAGGCGCAGGGGCCCGAACTCGTGCACAAGAGCGACCGGGGCGCCGTTCTCCTCGATCTGCACGGCGAGCGGCAGGTACGGGCCGCTCACCGCGACCTGACGGCTCGTCTCGGTGCAGCCATGACCGGCGTCCTGGTCCAGCCGATGGCAGCACGCGGCACTGAACTGCTGGCCGGCGTCGTCCAGGACGAAGTCTTCGGCGCCCTGGTCCTGTTCGGACTGGGAGGCACCACCAGCGAGCTGCTCGCCGACCACGCGGCGCGTCTTGCGCCGCTCACCGACACCGACGTCCACGAACTGATCGCCGCACCGCGCTGTGCGCCGCTGCTGTTCGGCTACCGGGGCGGGGCCCCGGCCGATGTCGGTGCCCTGGAAGATCTGCTGGCGCGTCTCTCCCGGATGGCCGATGACCTTCCCGAGCTTGCCGAGGCCGAGTGCAATCCGGTCATCGCCAGGCCGGACGGAATCACCGTCGTGGACGCCCGGGTTCGCCTCCTGCCACGCCGCGCGACAGATCCCTACCTGCGCCGGCTTCCCTGAGGCAGGGACACGAGCGGAGAGCGAGGCCGAGGTGAAGCGTCGACGGGTCGGAAGTGTGATGACCGGTGATGTCGTCAGCGCGCGGAGCGGGACACCGACTGACGAGGTTGCGCGGTGGCTGGCGGAGTACGACATCAATGGCCTGCCTGTCGTGGATGCCGACGAGAGGGTCATCGGGGTCGTCTCCGCTACGGACCTGAGGCGCATGGGGCGCACGACGGCGGCGGACGGCATGCCCACCGCCGGCGCTGTGATGTCCGCTCCGGCTCGTACGGTCCGTGCCGACGACTCCGTAGTTCGTGCGGCCCGCCTCATGAGCACAAGCGGCGTCGAGCGGCTCCCTGTGGTGGACGAGGAGGCACGTCTCGTCGGCATGGTCACGCGGCGCGATGTGCTGCAGATCTTTGCCCGTCCGGACGCGGACATCGGCGACGAGGTGACCGATGAGATCGTGGTGCGGGCGCTGTGGCTGAGCCCGCAGAACGTGGACGTCGCTGTCCACGACGGTGTGGTGACCCTGAGCGGAGCTCTTGAGAGCAGTGGCGAGGTAGCCATCGCGGTATGGATGACGCGGCAGGTCGATGGCGTGACAGCGGTGGCCAACCGCCTCACCTATCGGCGTGAGGCTCCGTACCGACAGTCGGTGTAGCTGGCGCCGCGATTCAGAGCCGGCGGTGTCGCCATTTGGTGTCTGTCTGCTCCCAGTCCTTCTCCCACTGGGCGTAGCGTCGGCGGTTCAGGAGGATGACTCCGGCTCTGTCCGCGCCGAGAAGCAGCAGACCGGTGGCGGACGCGGCGACAACACCGAGCGCGATGCTCTGGGCGACGGCGTCTGTGGGAGTGACGGGGTCCCGCAACAGGGATCCGTGCCGGTCGAGCCGGGCGGTGGTGCGTTCGCCCGCCCGCAGGCCCGGTGTCACGGCCGTCTCTCCGGTGCGGACGGTGCCGTCCGCGGCTGTCCACCGCACTGTGGCGTGGACCCGGCCACCGGGGCGGTCCGCGGAGCCGGCACCGATGCGAGCGGGGGAATCTTCCGTGAGCACGGCGGACACGGTCGTCGACTCGTGGCTCTGGCGTTGGGAGGCGGAGCCCACTGCGCCTGCGGCCGCCACACCGGCGGCAGGCGCCGCCACGGCGATCAGGGCCGCAGTGACCAGGAGCATCCCGGCCTCTGCCGCGTCCGTGCCGCGCTTGAGCGGGTTGTGCTGCCACCGCCAACGGATCTGCTCGAGAGGCATCACGACCCCCTTCCGCCTGTCCTCCGACATTGGCACGCGCGTCCCTGACAGGTGAGGGGCCGAACGGCCCCAGCGGGAGACGGGGCGGCACCCGTCGGCGAGGCCGGCGGGGACCGTTCGGCACTGGCGCGGCTGAGCGGCGCGATTCACGATGGGGTAGACGGGGGTCGACGCCGGCCCCGGCCCGGAGGGCACCATGAGCGATGCAGGCGCATTCTCACCGGAGCGGCCGATCCGTGTGTTCTTGCTCGATGATCATGAGGTCGTCCGCCGCGGTGTGCAGGATCTCCTCGATGCCGAGCCGGACATCGAGGTGGTGGGCGACGCCGGAACGGCCGAACATGCGCTCGCCCGGGGGCCGGCGCTGCGGCCGGATGTCGCGGTGCTCGACGTGCGTTTGCCTGACGGCGACGGGGTCTCCGTGTGCCGGGAGCTGCGTTCGCGCATGCCGGGGCTGGGCTGTCTGATGCTCACCTCGTTCGACGATGACGAGGCGCTGCTCGATGCGATCATGGCTGGTGCGGCGGGTTATGTGCTGAAGGAGATCAAGGGCGCAGATCTTGTCGCTGCGGTGCGTACGATCGCCTCCGGTCGTTCGATGCTCGACCCGGCGACGACATCGCGGCTGATGAGGACTCTGCGGGGGGAGGATTCCGACGAGGAGCCCGAGGCGGACGCCCTGTCGAGCCTCTCGCCACGGGAGAGGGAGATCCTCGGTCTGATCGGCGAGGGGCTGACGAACCGGCAGATCGGCAAGCGGCTCTATCTTTCCGAGAAGACCGTCAAGAACCACATCTCCCGCCTGCTGGCCAAACTCGGCGTGGAGCGGCGCATCCAGGCGGCCGTCCTCGCCACTCAGGCGGCGCCGGTCACGGACGCGACGGCCGGCCGGCATCACGGCTGAGGCGTATGGCGCAGGGGCGCGCTACTCCGAGGGCAGCGGTACGCACCACACCAGGCGGGTGTCGCCTTCCCCCGGTGTCTCGACGGTCATCTGTCCGCCCAGGCTCTCCGCCCGTTTGGCCAGGTTGTTCAATCCGCTGCGCCGACCGTCTCTCGGGATGCCCACACCGTTGTCCTTGACCGTCAGTGTCAGCCTTCGGTCGCGGAGGACCAGGGATACGTCGGCCGCGCTGGCGTGGGCGTGCCGTGCGGTGTTGGAGAGCGCTTCGCTGATCACGGCCAGCGCATGCTCGCCGGTCTCCGCTGGCACATCCGTGTCGAGGAGTCCCTCCATGCGGAGGGACGGCGTGAACCCCAGTGCGCGGGCCGCCTGTTCCACCGTGGTGACCACGCGAGCCCGCAGGCCGTGGGCGGCCCGGCCGGAGCCGTGGGCGCGCAGCCCGAAGATGGTGGACCGGATGATCTTGATGGTCTCGTCGAGATCGTCCACCGCGCGCAGCAGCCGTTCACTGGCCTCCGGGTGATCGACGAAACGCAGGGCGCTCTGCAGCGTCATGCCGGTGGCGAAGAGCCGTTGGATGGCCAGGTCATGCAGGTCACGCGCGATGCGTTCATGGTCCTTGAGCAGTGCCAGCTGCTCGGCGCCATGGCGTTGGTCGGCCATCTCCATCGCGAGGGCCCCCTGGCCCGCGAACGTCAGCAGCGGCGCGGTCTCCTGCTCGGTGAACGGGTCGCGGCCCTGAAGCCGGGCCAGCAACAGCACACCGCGCACCTGCTCGCCGGTGATCATCGGAACGGCGACCGCGGGTCCCAGCCCCGTCCAGCGGGGTGGGCCGATGGTAATTCTGGGGTCGTGCGCGACGTCGAGGCTGATCAAGGGACTTCGGGCGGTGAGTGTCTCGCCGGCGAAGGAGCCGTGACGGGGGAGGACCAGGCCGCGGTGTGCGTCGGCATCCACGCCCACGGCGAGCGCGACGCTCAAGTTGTCGTCGTCGAGGGGCCGCGCCAGTACTCCGAGATCGGCGGAGAGAATACGCACGGCGTGGTCGACGATCATCTCAAGGACGTCGGTCTCGCCCACTCCGGGCAGCAGACCGGCGACGATCTCGCCGTTGGCCTCCAGCCACCGCTGACGATAGCGGGCTTCCTCGTACAGATGGGCATTCTCGATGGCCACGCCGGCTGCCACCGCCAGTGCCGACAGCACGATCTCGTCCTCAGCGCCGAATTCCCCGCCACCGCGCTTCTCGGTGAGATAGAGATTGCCGAAGACCTCGTCGCGGACGCGGATCGGCACCCCGAGAAACGAGTGCATCGGCGGGTGATGCGGCGGCAGTCCGTACGACGAGGGGTGCTCGCTCAGTTCGGCCAGGCGTAGCGGCGTGGGATGGCGGACCAGCTCACCCAGAATTCCGTGGCCGGCCGGAAGATGACCAATGGCATTGGCCTCCTCCTTGGAGATCCCGACAGTCAGGAATTGGGAGAGCTGGGTGTCGTCGCCGATCACGCCGAGTGCCCCGTATTCGGCGTCCACGAGCACGGCCGCGGCCTCGACGATGTGGTGCAGCACCTGCGACAGCTCCAGCCCCCTGCCCACGGACATGACCGCTTCGAGCAGCAGATGAGGCGACCCGCCCGTACTACGTTCCACCGCCTGGAGTCGTTCGTGCAGATCGTCCGGCAGTGCGTCCAGGCTCAAGCGCGCATCGTCGACTCGGCCAGCTCTCTCGTCACCCACGGCTTCCTCCGCGGCGGCCGCTCACACGGCCCCACCTTCAACGGTAGTGACCGTGGGCGGACGAGCATCTCGAGGCGCGGCGGGATTCGCCGGCCGAGCTGGGGGGAGAGACGTGGATTTACACGCGTTGCCTGCCGTGATGCCCGTCCGGGAATCCGACGCGGAGACAGCGGTCGGCGCGGACGTCGATGGCCGGGACCTTTTCCGCTGCGCCACATGCCGACTCCCAGTAAATCCACACACGGTCTCCCCGGTGAAATTCCCGGATTGCTTAGAAGGACAACAAATTCACCTTTATTACGCCCTGTCGACATCCGTGCAGTATGTGCTCGGGGTGCTCTGTTCCGGGTGTTGCTGCGCAGAGATCTGCGGGTGGAATACAGGGACTGTCCGCCGCCGAGAGCCAGAGAGGCGTGGGCCATTCGGCCCCCTGGCAGAGCCCATCGGCTCATTGATCGCAGGGTGGAGCGTCCAGCAGGCTCGATACGTGGGGCGGGCGCCGCTCTGCCCCGGGCAGGGAACGCTGACGAGCGGCAGTATCGACGAATAGATCGACGGTGAAGCTTTCGCGCCGAGCGCCCAACGAACGGAAATCGAAGAGAATGCCGAATTCCGCCGCGGTTCTCGACAAGGTGGCCACGGGGTACACCGACGGCATGCCGACCGTCGGATACCGCGGGAAGGGGAGATGGCGACTCCACCACGATCACCGCCAAGTGGGGCACGCGGGAGGAGTGAATCCGTTTCAGGAGAGGTAAGCCTCCTTTGCCGGCATATGTTCCCCGGGCAGCTCTCTCGTCGGCCGGTCAGATCTGTTTCCCTGTCTCCGCCCCGAAAGAAGGACAGCCATGGAGCCGGAATCGATCACTGTGGGGCTCGACGGCTCACCGGAGAGTCTGGCCGCCGCGCAGTGGGCAGCTGACGAAGCGGACCGGCGTCACGCGGTGTTGCGTCTTCTTCATGCCTGGATCCTGCTGGCCGCAGAGGCGCCGGACACGCCCCCCGAGCGCGACCAGAACGCCGGCGCCCGGCAAATCGTTCGCCAGGCGCTGGACGAGGTACGGGAGCGCCATCCCCATCTGCAGATCATCGAGGACCTGGTGGGATCCGAGGCCGAGTCCGCCCTGCTGCGCGCGGCGGGCGAGTCGCGGATGCTCGTGCTCGGGTCCCGGGCTCTGACGGCGTGGGAGAGTTATGTGCTCGGTGATGTCAGTCTCGACGTCGTCGGCCGGGCCGAGGGGCCGGTCGTTCTGGTCCGAGGGGCTGGGCATGCGAAACCGCCGCGTCCTGAGTCCGTGGACGCCCCGGATGGTCCCGTGCCGCGGATCGTCGTCGGTGTGAGCCTGAACGGTCCCTGCGAGCCTCTGCTCGCCTTTGCCTTCGATGCTGCGGCGAGCCGTGGGCTTCCGCTCCAGGCCGTGCACGGTCGTCCGCTTCCCTTGCAGGCGTACGCGCCTTGGGGAGTCGACCCCGACGTCGCGGAGGAGGTCGCCAAGGAGGCGGAGGGTGAGCTGCGGGAGGCTATCCGTCCGTGGCGTGAGCGCTTCCCCGACGTGTCGGTGGAGCTGACCATGCTGCCGGAGAGCGCGACCCGAGCCATTGTCCAGGCGGCGCCGGGGGCCGAACTTCTGGCAGTCGGCCGAAGGCGGCATCACCCCTTCCTCGCACCCCGCGTCGGCCCGGTCGCGCACGCCGCCATCCATCACGTCACCTGCCCGGTGGCCGTGGTCCCCCACGACTGAGCGTTGCGCAGGCCCAGAACCGCTGCCTGTCAGGCCGGCCGCTCCGGGGTCCCGGGTGTAAGGGCACCCATGCCCTCCAGGTCGTCGTTCGCCACACCGATCAACTGCGTGCCCAGATCGATCATCGCGCGTCCAGCCGCCAGTTCGTCCCCGATCTCCGGGACGTTCGTCTCCTCCGGCCTGCACTGGGCGGCGCCGTACCCGGTGAGCGAGGTGGTGCCGGTGTCGAGCACCATGCGTGCCTTTGTCGTGCGGTCCTCCTCGAAGAGGTAGAGACGCACCTTCCACTCCTGGGTCCTGGTCATGTTCCGCCTCCCGCGTCGGTGAACCCGCACGAGGGCGTGGTGATGAGCGGCGACTCCGTGCTCGTGCGCGGGGCGGCGCGCGCGGTCGCCCCGCACTGTCACTGTGGGCCGACGCCACTGTCAGTGGGGAGGGGCTGACCTTCCTTGCGGGGGAGCCGAGCGGCCCCTTGGCGGAAGGGCGCCGCTCCGTTTCCCGGGTCACCGAGCGGCAGCGACGTACCGCACGATGTCGTCCTCGACGCGTTGGACGAGCGGCTCGACAGCGGCTGCGACCTGCGGCGAAAGGCTGGTGCCGAGGCTGGTGTCGGCGGCTTCGACGGCGTAGACGAGCAGCTCTCCGGGCAGCCGATCCAGTGCGCGGGCGAGCCGGACCGTGTCGCCCAGCGCGAAGCCGTGAGAGTTGCTCTCGCTACGGGGCGTCTGCGGCAGATCGGCATCGAGCCGGAGGCGGTGCACGCGGCCGGGCCGGGCGGGATGGGCGTGTGCGGCGTCCACGACGATGGCCAGATGGGCGTCTGCCCAGGCGCTGATGAGGCGTGTGGGCTCGCCGTCGGTGCGGATCAGCCTGGTGCCGCCGGGGAGTGGCCGGCGGGCTGCCCGGTGCGCGAGGTCGGTCACGACCGCCCAGCCCACACCGTCGTCGCGCCGGAAGTCATTGCCGACACCGATGACCACGATCTGTGTGACGGCAGAGGAAGCGTCCATGACGCGATGCCTTCCCCCCCACGTCGCCATGCTGCCGCGCCCCCTGCGGCGCAGCCGCGCCTGCCAGCCCCGTCCGGGGCATGGAACAGGGCCGTACGGGCCACAGCAGGGGCTGTCGGCCCACGTCCCGGGATATGGACGGCACATACTGGCCGCGATCGCACGAACGGGGCCGGAAGGGTGGGCGATGGCGGACGACGGCAGCACCGCGGTGATCGGCACGGACGGGCTGGCGGCGCTGATCCGGGTCCTTGTCGCGCGGGGCCGTACGGTCATCGGGCCGACCGTACGCGACGGTGCGATCGTGCTGGCCGAAATTGCCGACGGCGACGAACTTCCCTACGGCTGGGGCGTCGAGCTGGAGGCCGGACACTACCGCCTGCGGCCGCGTGAGGACGGCGCGGCGTTCGCGCACAGCGCGGGGCCGCAGTCGTGGAAGACGTTTTTGCACCCGCAGCGGGAGCGCCAGTGGGCCGCAGACCGCGGCCCCGACGGCGCGATGACGGTGACCGAGGACGACACCCCGCCGCCGTCGTATGCGTTCCTCGGGGTGCGCCCGTGCGATCTGCGGGCCATCGCCGTGCAGGACAAGGTGTTGTCCGGCGGGCCGCACACCGACAGCCGGTACCGGGCCCGTCGCGAGCGAGCCTTCCTGGTGGCGGTGGAGTGCACGGAGCCGGGAGCCACCTGCTTCTGTACGTCCATGGGCGCCGGACCCGCCGCCGAACCCGGCTACGACCTGGCGCTCACCGAGGTCGTCGACGGCGGCGGCCACCGTTTCTGGGCACGGGCCGGCAGCGACGAGGGCGCCTCCGTACTGGCCGAGCTCCCACGCAGGCCCACCGACACGGAGACCGAGTCCGCGGCCCGGGAACGGGTCGCCGAGGCGGCCGACCGGATGGGCCGCACCATGCCGTTCGTGGACCTGCAGACGCTGATGCGCGACACCCTGCACGCCGAGCGCTGGAACGATGTCGCCTCGCGCTGCCTGACCTGCGGCAACTGCACCATGGCGTGCCCCACCTGCTTCTGTACCACCGCCGAGGACGTCACCGATCTGACCGGGGATCACGCTGAGCGGTGGCGTCGCTGGGAGTCCTGCTTCGACCTGGAGTTCTCCCATCTGCCCGGCGGGCCGGTGCGCGCCTCCGGCCACAGCCGCTACCGGCAGTGGGCCACCCACAAACTCGGCACCTGGTACGACCAGTTCGGCAGTTCGGGCTGCGTCGGCTGCGGACGATGCATCGTATGGTGCCCGGTCGGCATCGACATCACCGAAGAGGCCCACGCCTTGAACGAGGAGCGCGCGGCAGGAGCGGCGCAGGGCGAGGCACCCTCATGACGGCGGAAGGGCAGGGATTTCTCAGCGCTCTGTCGTCCGAACACCGTGACCGGCTGCTCGGTTTCGCCAGTGAAGTCTCGCTCCTTGCCGGCGTCCGTATCTTCGAGGAGGGCGGTGCGGCCGAGCGTTTCTGGATCATCCGCTCCGGGCTGGTCGCCCTCGACGTGCACGAGCCGGGCCGCGGCACCACGGTTGTCGAGACACTCGGCGAGGGCGAACTGCTGGGCTGGTCCTGGCTGTTCGAACCCTACCGATGGCACCTGGGCGCGCAGACCAGGCGCGACGTGGAGGCGTACGAGTTCGACGCGCACCAGGTCCGCGCCGCGATCGACGAGGATCCCGCCTTCGGTCTGGCCGTGACCCGGTGCGTGGCTGCTGTGGCGATCGGGCGACGGCTGCGGGCCGCTCGTACCCGCCTACTGGACCTGTACGGCCCGCCTGGCCGCACGGCCGCCGCGGCCGGTGGTGAAGCGCCATGACAGCCGCCCGCCCTGCCCTGGCCCCGTTCCCGTACCGAGTGAGGAGACGTACGGACGCGACCTCTGACACCGCCGAGATCGTTCTCGAACCCATGGCATCGGCACTGCCGCCTTTCGTCCCAGGGCAGTTCGCGATGGTGTACGCCTTCGGAGTCGGCGACATCCCGCTGTCGCTGAGCCGCATCGACGGGAGCCGGCTTACCCACACCGTCCGCGCGGTCGGGGCGGTCTCCGGCGCCTTGCACGGTTTGCGGCTCGGCGCAACGGTGGGCGTACGCGGCCCCTTCGGCACCGGCTGGGATCTGTCCGCCGCTGCCGGGCGGGACCTGCTGGTCGTGGCCGGCGGCCTCGGTCTGGCGCCCCTGCGGCCGCTGGTCGACGATGCGCTCGCCGTGCCCCAGCGCCATGGGCGGCTGAACGTCCTCATCGGCGCACGCGCCCCCGGCGACCTGCTCTGCGCCCAGGACATCGACGGCTGGCGGGCGGCCGGTGCCCGCGTCCAGGTCACCGTCGACCGCCCCGACGACAAGTGGCGTGGGGATGTAGGCGTGGTGACCGCCCTCCTCGACCGGGCCGCCTTCGACCCGGACAATGCCGCGGCGTTTCTCTGCGGCCCCGAGGTGATGATCCGGGCCACCGCCCGCGACCTCGCCCACCGCGGGCTCGCCCCGGACCGGATCCGGGTCTCCCTGGAACGCACCATGCACTGCGGGACCGGCCACTGCGGCCACTGCCAGCTCGGCCCGCTGCTGCTGTGCCGCGACGGGCCGGTTGTCACCTGGACGCAGGCCGAACCGCTCCTAGCCGTACGGGAGTTGTGACATGGCAGCCACCGCCGACTGGCGACCGCAGCTGGCCGTGTGGAAGTTCGCGTCCTGCGACGGCTGCCAGCTCACCCTGCTCGACTGCGAGGACGAGCTCCTCGGTATCGCCGAGCGGGTGGAGATCACCCACTTCCTCGAGGCGTCCAGCAATCCCGGCCCGGGGCCGTACGACCTGTCCTTGGTCGAAGGGTCCGTCACCACCGCACAGGACGCCGAGCGGATCCAACACATCCGCGCCGCCTCCCGCCACCTGGTCACCATCGGTGCCTGCGCCACCGCGGGCGGCGTCCAGGCACTGCGCAACTACGCCGACGTAGCGGAGTTCCAGGCCGCGGTCTACGCCCGGCCGGACTACATCGACACCCTCGCCACCTCCACCCCCATCAGCGCCCATGTCCCCGTCGACTTCGAACTGCGCGGCTGCCCCATCGACCGCGGCCAACTCATCGAGGTCATCACCGCCTACCTCGCCGACCGGACGCCCGATGTACCCGCCCACAGCGTGTGCTTCGAATGCAAGCGGCGCGGCACCACCTGTGTGACCGTTGCGCACGGCACCCCCTGCCTGGGACCCGTCACCCACGCCGGGTGCGGCGCGCTGTGCCCCGCCTACGGGCGGGGCTGCTATGGCTGCTTCGGCCCCTCGAACTCGATCAACTTCCCCTCCTTCATTCCGCTGTTGCGCCGCGACGGCATGGACACCCTCGACGTGGTGCGAGTGCTCCGTACCTTCAACACCGCCGCGCCGGAATTCGATGCAGCCTCACGGAAGGAACTGCCCGGGTGACCCACCGCGAAGCGAAGGTGCTGCGGGTGTCCTCGCTCGCCCGGGTCGAAGGCGAAGGCGCGCTGCAGCTGCGCCTCCACGACGGTGAGGTGGCCGAGGCGGGGCTGAAGATCTATGAACCCCCGCGTTTCTTCGAGGCGTTCCTGCGCGGACGCTCCTACACCGAGCCGCCAGACATCACCTCGCGGGTGTGCGGAATCTGCCCGGTCGCCTACCAGATGAGCGCCTGCCGCGCGATCGAGGACGCCTGTGGCATCGTCGTGGACGGGCAACTGGCCGCGCTGCGCCGACTCCTCTACTGCGGCGAATGGATCGAGAGCCAGAGCCTGCACATCTACATGCTGCACGCCCCGGATTTCCTCGGTGTCGACAGCGTCATCGACCTCGCCCGGACCCACCTCACCCACGTCGAGCAAGGCCTCCGGCTCAAGCAGGCCGGCAACGCCATCATGGAACTGCTCGGCGGCCGCGCCATCCACCCCATCAACGTCCGCATCGGCGGCTTCCACCGGGTACCGACCAGATCGGAACTGCGGCCCCTGACAGAACGGCTCAAACGCGCCAGGCACGACGCTGAGGCGACGGCGCGATGGGTGGCCGGCTTCGACTTCCCCGATGCCGGGATCGACACCGAGCTCTTCGCGCTCACCGAACCCGGCACCTACGCCATCGACTCCGGCACCCCTACCGCGATGGCGGCCCCGAGCACCGCAGGACTGCCCGCGGATACCGACCGCGCCCTGCCCACCCGCACCTTCCCCCTCCCAGCTTTCCCCGACCACGTCGTCGAGACTCAGGTGCGGCACTCCACCGCTCTGCACTCCACGCTCGACGGCCGGCGCCACCTCACCGGCACGCTCGCCCGCTACGCCGTGAGCGGCCGCTGGCTGCCACCCGACGTGCTCCGCGTAGCACGGGAGGCCGGACTGGGTGACCCCCGCGAGGGCACGGTGTGCCGCAACCCGTTCCGCAGCATCATCGTCCGTGCCATCGAGGTGCTGTACGCGGTCGACGAAGCGCTGCGCCTCATCGACGCCTATGAGCCCCCGCCCCGCTCGTACGTCGACGTGCCCGCGCGGGCGGGCATCGGACACGGCGCGACGGAGGCACCCCGCGGCCTCCTCTACCACCGCTACACCCTCGACGCCGACGGCACCGTCACCGAAGCCGCCCTGGTCCCGCCCACCGCCCAGAACCAGGCCGCGATCGAGCAGGACCTGCGCCGCACGGTGCAAGAACGCCTCGGCGTCGGCCCCCACCCCACCGACGCCGAGCTGACCGCCCTGTGCGAACGGGTGATCCGTAACCACGATCCGTGCATCTCCTGCTCCACCCACTTCCTCGATCTGACGATCGCCCGCGAGTGACGACGCGCGGGCCCACCAGGCCCAGTGGGGTCCCACCCGGCCCTACCGAGGAGCTCCGGGGAGCGGCAGGCTCGGCAGCAGGACACCGGCCGGTGAGCCCAAGAACCCCAGACCAGACGTATCCCGGAAGGACCGGCCCGAGATGAGGCATCGCAGCGTTGCCGATCTGATGACGCCCAACGCCGTCGTCGTCCAGCCGGGCACCCCGTTCAGGGAGATTGCGCACCTGCTCGAGGAGTACGACATCACCGCCGTGCCGGTCATCGACGAGGACGAGCGGCCGGTGGGCGTCGTCTCCGAAGCCGATCTGCTGCGCCGGCATACCGACAAGCTCGGACCGAGTACCGCCGAAGCGATCATGACCAGCCCCGCTGTGGTGGCGCGCCCCGAGTGGAGCGTGGTCCGGGCGGCCAGAACGATGGAAGAGAAGAAGGTCAAACGACTGCCCGTGGTCGACGACTCGGGCCGTCTCATCGGTGTGATCAGCCGCCGTGACCTCGTGCAGCTCTTCCTACGGCGCGACCGGGCGATCCAGGAAGAGATCCTGGAGGACGTGCTCACCCGCACGCTGGGTGTCGCACCGTCCGCCGTCACGGTCGATGTAGCTCATGGCACGGTGACGCTCAGCGGGACCTTGGAGCGCAAGAGCCTCGTCCCCATCGCTGTTCGGCTGTGCGAAAGCGTCGACGGCGTGGTCGAGGTGAACGACCGGCTCACCTTCCTGCAGGACGACACCGTCACCCAGGCAGCGGAGCCGCCCCGACCTGTCCAGGGCCTGCCTTCGGAAGGAGAGGGAGCATGACCAGCTACGACGCACACAAACCGGTGGTGGTGGGGGTCTCCCGTGCGGCGACGGCCGGAAGGGCGGTGGACTGGGCGGCGGATGCCGCGGCCAGGCGAGGGAGCCCGCTGTGCTTGGTACATGCGCAGGAGTGGCCACCCGGGACCACCCCGAAAGCCCGTCACGATGTGCCGGAGCAGGTCTGGGCAACGCATTTCCGCGCCGGCGGGCAGTCACTCCTGAACGAGCAGCGGGAGTCGGCAGCGGAGCGCGTACCTGGACTGGAGATCACCACGAAACTGTTCGACGGGCACCCGGCGTCCGTTCTGCGCGAGGTGGCCGAGGAAGCTTCCCTGCTGGTGGTAGGCGTTCATCGGGTGTCCGGGCCGGGCGAGATCGTCACCTTCGGTGGTATCGGGCCGGCCCTCGTCGGGCACCCTCTGTGTCCGGTCGTGCTCGTCATGGAGCCGGCACACGGCGACCCGCTCGGGCCGGTCATGGTGGGTGTGGACGGTTCCGCGGCATCGGCGCCTGCGGTGTCGTTCGCCTTCTCGGAGGCCGCCGCGTGGGACGCGGACCTGTTGGCGGTGCAGGTACGCCGCCCACGCCACGGCGATTGGCCCGAGGACCTGGAAGAGTCTGCCATCGACATCTCCGAGGCGCTCGCCGGTTGGCGGGAGAAGTACCCGCAGGTCATGGTGCGAGAGCAGGTTATGGTCGGAAACCCGGCGGTGAAATTGGCCGAGGCGGCCGCGGACGCGCGCTGCCTGGTCGTGGGGACACGCGGCGTGGGCGGGTTCCGCGGCATGGTGCTCGGTTCGACCAGCCGCACCCTCTCGCACATGGCGCCCGGTTCCCTCGTCGTCGTACCGGGGGCGGCCGCATCGGGGTGACTGCCGTCTGGTGAACTGCCGTTCAGAGAGGCACGCCCTGGGTGCGTTCGGCCAGGAACCGCGTACAGCCGTCCAGGGTGGTCAGGCGCGGGGTGTCCTCGTCGTCGATGCGGATTCCCGTGCGCCCGCTGAGGATCTCGACAAAGCTGAGGAAGTCCAGTGAGTCCATTTCGAGAGTGTCCCTGAAGGTGCTGTCGGGCCGTAGCGTGCTGAGGTCGGCCCCCGGGATAACTTCCTCGATGGCATCTCGCACCACGTTCTGCGCTTCGTCGCGATTCATAGGTCCTCCGGATGCTGCAAGAGGCGGTCGACGGCCGTCAGATAGCGGGCGCCGGCGATGCCGTCGCTTGCCCGGTGGTCAGCCGACAGGGTGACGGTGACCTGGGGGCGTACTCCGATCATTCCTCCTACGGCGCACGGCCGCTCGACGACGCGGCCGAAGCCGACGAGCGCCACCTGGGGCGGGTGGATGACACCGAATACGGTCTCCACGCCCTGGTCGCCGAGACTGGTGACGGTGAGGGTCGCCGTGGAAATTTCGGAGCCGCGCAGCCTGCCGCCACGGGCGCGGCTCACCAGATCTTTCAGCTTGGCCATCAGCTGTCCGAGCTCAAGGCGGTCGGCGGCGTGGAGCGCGGGCGCGATGAGCCCGCCACCGCGCAAAGACACGGCCACCCCCAGGTGCACGCCGTCGCCCGGGACGAAATGGTCCTCGGACCAGAAGCCGTTGACCTCGGGAACTTCCCGGGCCGCGAGGGCTGCCGCCTTCAGCAACAAGGCTGCGGGCAAAAGTCGTTCGGCGACTGGGTAGCGCCGGTTGTGGTCGTGCAGCCAGTCCGTCGCCGTGGCCATATCGACCGTCGTGGCCAGGTAGTAGTGGGGTATCTCGCGGTTTGCCCGTGCCATGAGGTCGGCGATCGCCTGGCGAGCGCTGGTCGTGCTGAGCGCGGTGCGCGAGGGTGCTGCTGCGCCGGGGGTGGGGGAGGGCGAGGGAGCGTGGCCCTCGGCGGCCTCGCGCACGTCCGCGGCGCGCACGGCACCGCGCTGTCCGGTACCCGTCAACGTACCCAGGTCCACGGCGAGTTCTCCGGCGAGCCGCCGGGCGAGCGGAGTCGCCCGGACCCGCGGCGGCCGGGCGGCGGAGCCGACGGCCCGGTCGATGTCCGTCCGCGTGATACGGCCGCCGGGGCCCGAGCCTTCAAGGGTCTGCAAGTTGATGCCTCGTTGCTCGGCGAGGTGACGGATCAGCGGGCCCGCTTCGGCGTGTCCGCCGTCGGCGGAGGCCGGGGCAACCGCGGGTTTACTCTTCGGCATTCGCTCGGTTGCGGTCGGTCGGGATTCGCCGCGGGCGGGCGTACGAGCCTTCGTGCGCTCTGCGGCCGCGTCCGCTTTCGCGCGCTTCTTCGGCCGGGACCTGGCGGCCGTCGTTTCGATGAGGGCGAGAGGTGCGCCCACGGGCACCGTCGTACCCGGCTCCACGAGCAACCGTCCCACCGTTCCGGCCTCGAAGCACTCCACCTCGATGGCGGACTTCGCCGTCTCGACGACTGCGACCGGGTCTCCCTTGGAGACCTGGTCACCGGGCGTCACCAGCCACTCCTGGAGTACCCCCTCGTCCATGTCGGCGCCTAGGCCGTGTCTCTTTGATCAGGTGGTTCGTTGTTCTGGTCATGCTCAGCAGGGGGGATCTGACTGACGCCGAGTGGGCTGTGCTGGAGCCGCTGCTGCCGGTGAGCAACAACCGATGCGGTCGCTGGCGGGATCACCGTCAAGTGATCAACGGGATCATTCACCGGCTCGGCACCGGGGTGCAGTGGCGTGAACTGCCCGAACGCTTCGGCCCGTGGAAGACGGTCCACAAGCGGCATTTGCTGTGGTCAGCCGACGGCACCTGGGAGATGCTCCTCCAGCATGTCCAGGCCGCTGCCGCTGCCGACGCCGACGGCGACCTCGACTGGAACGTCAACATCGACTCGACCTACGTGCGGGCCCACCAGCACGCCGCCGGCGCTCCCAAGAAGCCGCCACCCACCCCAACCAGCTCTTCAAAAGGGGGACCACAAAGATCGGTTCATCTGCACGCGCACATCACCCTGCGGCTCCTGCTGTAGGAGGCGGTGCGCCAGGTGAGGCCCTCGGCCGCTCCCGCGGCGGGCTGACCACCAAGATCCATGTCGCCGCGGAGGGCCGCTGCCGCCCGCTGTCCCTGCTCATCACACCGGGGCAGCGGGCGGACTGCACCCAGTTCGAGGCGGTCATGGACAAGATCCGCGTTCCCCGCACGGGGCTCGGGCGTCCCCGTCGCACCCCGGACAGCGTGGGCGCTGACAAGGCGTACAGCAACCGCAAGATCCGCACCTACCTTCGTAAGCGCGGCATCCGGCACGCGATCCCGGAGAAGAAGGACCACAAGGCCGCCCGCCTGCGCAGGGGTTCACGCGGCGGACGGCCTCCGGGCTTCGACAAGGACCGGTACAAAGATCGCAATCAGGTGGAGCGGGCCATCGGCAAGCTCAAGCAGTTCAGAGCCGTCGCCACCCGATACGACAAGCGAGGATACGTCTACCTCGGCACCGTCACCGCCGCCGCTCTCCTCATCTGGCTCCGCTCGTGACAGAAGTTCGTGAGAGGGAAGCACCACTTTCAATAACCGGGCGGGCCGTGTGCAGATTCCCGTTTTCGCTGTGACATTCCCCCAACCCCAGGTGCCTTCTCATCATGGCTCTCACCTGGGCATACTCCACGCCTGCCTCGTCTCAAACCTGGCCGGTGCGGGGGGTGTTGGGAAGGAGCGTCCGTGATCGCTCACCCTCTCAACGATCGGCTCGCTTCTTCGTGATCCTCGCAGCGGAGCCATGCGGCACACCGGCTTCACATGCACATCCCTGATCTCGACACGGCACGATCGACAGACACTGGAGTACAGGGTGAGTCAAGCCCCCACCACGTCAACCGACAGCACACCTGGGGAAATCGGCGACGCAAACCGATCCTGGCTGGTACGGCGAGGGCTGCTGCTGGAGTCCGGCCCCCAGGGGAAGCTGGCCCTCGCCGGCTTCGTCAACCAGCTCGGCACCGCGGCCTTCCTGGCAACCGTGCCGCTGTACGCCCTGAGGGTGATCCACCTGTCCATCGGGCAGGTCGGCCTCGGACTCAGTGTCGCGGGGGTGGTCGGTCTGATCGCCGGCATCCCGGTAGGGCATCTCGCCGACCGCCGCGGCTCGAAGGGCATCTTTCTGATCACTCTGTTGATCCAGGCCCTTTCCATGACGTCGTTGCTGTTCGCCCACTCGTTATGGTTGTTCGTCCTGGCTGTGGCCGTGACGGACCTCGCCGGCTCGTCCGGCGGTGCGGCACGTGGCCCGATGATCCGCCGCTTCGGCGGTGACGAGGTGCCGAAGTTCCGCTCCTACCTGAGATCGGTGGCCATGCTCGCCAGCACGTTCGGCGCGCTGGCGGCCGGTGCGGTGATGCAGATCGACAGCGACTTCGCCTACCGCGCCCTCATCTTCGCCAACGCGCTGACGTTCATCGGCAGTGCCGCCGTCCTGGTCAAGCTGCCCAAGCTCGAACCCCTGCCGTCCCCGCACGAGGAAGGCCGGTGGATCGCGCTCAAGGACAAGCCGTACGTGGCGTTCGTCGTGCTCGACGGCATCATGTGGATCCAGAGCGAGGTGCTGTCCTACGCCCTGCCGCTGTGGGTGGTCCTGCACACGGACGCACCACGATGGTTCGTCGGTCTGGCGATCGCCGTCAACACCGTGATGGTGGTGTTCCTGCAGATGCGGACCAGTCGCGCGGTCAAGGGCGGCACGATCGCCGGCCAGGCCACCCGCCGCGCCGGGCTGGCGTTCCTGATCGGCATGGCGGTCATCGCAACAGCCTCCGGAGTACCCGGCTGGGTCGCCGTGACGATCATGATGGCCGGCGTCGCCATTCATACGGTGGGCTCACTGTGGCATGCGGCCGGTTCACTGGAGCTCCGGTTCCGGCTGGCTCCCGCACACGCCCAGGGCCAGTACTCCGGGGTGTTCGGAATGGGCATGGGCCTGTGCTACATCGTCGCACCGAGCCTGCTGGGCCTGCTCTGCGTGACCTGGGGGACACCCGGCTGGCTCGTGATGGGCGGTGTGTTCGTCGCAGCCGGTCTCGCCATGCCGTACGTGATCCAGTGGGCAGGCCGCAGCCGGGAGATAGCGGACATCGCCGACTGAGCTGCCGCCCAGGGGCTGGGCACTCCTCGATTCGATCGACCACGCCGCGCGCTGACGTCGACTACCGCAATCGCGTGTGAGCAGGAGTAGGAATGACTCTCGATCGGGGAGACACGCCCTAGTGAGGGCATCACGAACTCGGCCATGTCAGTCCACCACCCGGTGCGCCGCCGCGACGATGTCGGCGGTCTGCGGGAGTGCCGCTTCCTCGAGCTGCCGGGCGTACGGAATCGGCACTTCCGCACTGCATACGCGCTCCACCGGAGCGTCCAATTCGTAAAAGGAGTGTTCGGTGAGCCGAGCGGAAACCTCGGCCGCCAGACTGCCGGTGCGCCATGCCTCGTCGACGATCACCGCCCGGTCCCACGATCAGGACGTGTTCCAGGCTGGGCAGGGAAGCCCGGCGGTCGGCGATCTTGCGCCGGTACAGGTCCGCCGTGGTCACCAGAACGCGGCCGTCACCGAGCCGGAGACGCTGAGCGGCCGGGTCCGGGCCGAACGCGGAGAAGAGCGGGCACAGCACGCTGGTGTTCTTGAGGGTGCCCAGCACGGTGGTGTACAGCTCGGGACAGCGGCCGAGCAAGGTGAACACCCGGTCACCGCGGCCCACACCGAGTGACCGCAGCACCTGTGCGAAGCGCGCGGTACGGCGCTTCAGCTCGGCATAGGTGATGGAGGAGATCGAGTCATCGCGTGCGATGCACCGGAGGGCCACCTTCTCTCCCTGAGAGGCCGCGTGCCGGTCGACAGCCTCGTGCGCCATGTTCAGCCCGCCGCCGGGAAGCCCTGCCAGCGCTTCCTTCGCCTGTGACCAGGTGAATGCGGCCCGTGCTCGGTCGTAGTCGGTGAGATTTGGGGCGACGCGCGCCGCGGCGACATCTTTACGGATCGTCTCCCAGGCCATGGCGGTTCCTTCCGGCGCGGGGCCTGTTTCCACGATCCCTGAAGGGCGGCCCGGAACGCATGGGGCCGAAGGGCCCGGAACGGGGGCCGGTAGGCCGCCCGTAGCCTCGGAGGCTCCACTTCCTACTGGCCTGACCCGGAGCCCTTCGCCGCCCAGCGCCGGCGGACCGCGTCCTCGTGCTCCGACTGCTCCAGAGCGAGTTCGACGGCGGCGAGGTCCTGCTGCAGACGGGGAATCCGCAGCCGACGCAGTGCCCTGACCCGCAACCGTGTGCTGCGCACCTGCGCTTCGACCATGCGGGAGGCGGCCGTCGCGGAGCCGTACTCGGCAGCGGCTGCGACTGCGGCGGCGTACGCCGTCCGCGCGTGCACCAGAGCCGTATTGCCGGGGGCCGCCTCGGATGCGGGTTTGATGCCCGCGGAGACGGTCGCGCGGCCCGGGTGCCGTACGCCGAGAGAATCGCCCCACTCCACCGCGACGTCGGCTGCCGATACCCGCGAGGCGGTCCGCAGGGCGCTCTCACCACCGAGTAGCAGTCCGCGCCGCAGCCATGTCCGCGCCTCGCGCATGCCCGCCTCCCAGGCGGCACGGGCGGTTGTCTCGGCCTGCCGTCTGCGGTCCAGTTCGTTCTGCAGGAGGTGCAGCTGCCGGTCGAGCAGGTCGGCGCCGCGCGCGGCGACCTGGAGGCTGTGGCGGAGACGCAGTCGAGCTGCACGGCCGACGGGCGGAGGAGAGGCCGGTGTCACGGCGCGGCCTCGCTCTCCGGGGCGGTGGCTTCGCTAGGGTGACGCGCATCGAGCAACGCGGCCGGAAGCATGCCCAGTTCGCTGCGCGGCAGCGTCAGCAGGACCTGCCAGGCGCGCTCCAGGGATTCGTCCAGAGTCAGCCTCTGGTCGCGCCGTTGGTGCAGAAAGCTGTGCAGGAAAGCCGGATACATGACGAGGTAGTGGCGGTCGGCCGGGCTCAGGGCGGACTCTCCGGCGAGATCGGCGAGTTCACCGGCCTGCCGGGCGCGGGCGAGAGCGGCAAGGAGTTGCGCCGCCACGTCCAGGTGGTCAGGGCGGGTCCTGCCCGGGCCCGCGCCCTTGCGCATCAGGCGCGAGAGCGAGGACAGGGCGTCCACGGGCGGGTAGACGTCCTGGGCGTGGACCTGTGGAGAGAGCACGACCTGGCCCTCGGTGATGTAACCGGTCAGGTCGGGTACCGGGTGGGTGATGTCGCCCGCGGGCATGGTGAGGACGGGCAGCACCGTGACCGAGCCGGGCCGGTCGATGATGCGCCCGCACCGCTCGTACAGGGAGGCCAAGTCGCTGTAGAGGTATCCGGGGTAGGCGCGGCGGGCCGGGATCTCACCGCGGGCCGCGGACACCTCGCGCAGGGCCTCGGCGTAGGCCGTCATATCCGTCATGATCACCAAGACGTGCCTTCCGCCGGTGAACGCGAGGTGCTCGGCGACGGTGAGTGCCAGGCGCGGTGTGAGGATGCGCTCGATCACCGGATCGTCGGCGGTGTTGAGCAGCAAGGAGAGTTCACCGGCTGCCGAGCGTTCCTCCAGCGCATCGCTGACGAAGAAGGCGTCCGCGTGGGTGAGTCCCATGCCGGCGAAAACGACGCTGAACCGCTCGCCCGCGGTCGTGGCCTGAGCCGCGATCTGCACGGCCAGTTCCAGGTGGGGGAGGCCCGCCACGGAGAAGATCGGCAACTTTTGCCCGCGTACCAGCGTGGTGAGCGCGTCGATGGCGGCAACGCCTGTGAGCACCGGCTCGGCGGGTGGCTGTCGGCGCACCGGGTTGATCGCCACCCCCTCCACCGGCGCCGAAGTCGCTCCGAAGACGGGCGGTCCGCCGTCGAGCGGGGTGCCCTTGCCGTCGCACGTCCGGCCCAGCCAGCCCTCCCCGACGGGGATCCTCAACGGGGACCCGCTGAAGGCGATCCGCAGCGCGGCCGGGTCCATGCCGCTGGTGTTCTCCAGCACCTCGACCACGGCGAGGTCGTCTTTCACCTCCAGTACCACGGCATGCCGGCGTTCCCCCGAGCCGAGGGTGATCGTCACGAACTCGTCCCAGCCGACCCCGGTGACCCCCGCGACGACGACGAGGGGCCCGCGCAACTCCCGCACCGTGGTGTACTCGACGGGCTCGGGATCGGTGGTCACGGCAGATCTTCCAGCACGCCGAGGACCGCGTCACGACTGGCCTCCACCACGGTGGTGTCATCCGGCCCGGCCTCTTCGCGGGCTCTGAGGAGGGCGGTGAAGTCCGCTTGTTCGACGCTTTCGGGCGGGACCCCGGAGACGACGAGGGCGCGGCACCGTTCGACGACGGCGAGCACGGCGTCGACGAGCGCGGCCGTCTTGGCCGGAGTGCTGTGGGCGTCGGTGGGGGATAGAGCGCTCTGTTGCAGGACGGCCTCCCGGACCAGGCGGCCGGCGAGGACGTTGATGCGCTCGTGCGCGGGCAGCGCGGCGATGCCGACCAGATCGACCAGGTCTGCCAGCCGGTCCGCTTCCGCCAGCAGACCGGCCACGGCGGCGCGCCGGCCAGCCGCTTCCCGCTCGGCTCCCGCGGCAGGGCCGCAGGCCAGGACATCGGCGTCACGGGAGAAGGAGTGCGACCACGAAACCGCCGGGTAGTGGCGGGCATAGGCCAGGTCCCGGTCCAGCGTCCACAGGCCGCGCACGAACCGTTCGGTGTGCGAGGTGACCGGCTCGGCCATATCGCCGCCGGGCGGGGAGACCGCACTGATGACCGTCACCGAGCCGGGCCCCGCCCCCAGCGTCGTCACCGCCGCGGCCCGCTCGTAGAACGCCGCGAGGGCGGAAGCCAGGCCGGCCGGATAGCCCTCTTCCGCGGGAAGTGCACCGGTCCGGGAGGCGAACTCCCTGAGGGCCTCGGCCCAGCGGGACGTGGAGTCGGCGATGACCACGACGTCGTACCCCATGTCCCGGAAGTACTCGGCGACGGTGACGCCGGTGTAGACACTGGCCTCGCGAGCCATCATCGGCATGTTGGAGGTGTTGGCGATGATCACTGTGCGGTCGGCGAGGCGCCCTCCGGTCCGCGGGTCGTTCAGCGCCGAGAAATCCGTGATGACATCCGCCATCTCGTTGCCGCGCTCCCCGCAGCCGATGTAAACGATGACATCGGCGTCGCACCACTTGGCGATCTGCTGCAGCAGTACGGTCTTGCCCGTGCCGAAGCCCCCGGGCACCGCGACGGTGCTGCCGCGCGCCACGGGAAAGAGCAGGTCGACCACCCGTTGCCCGGTGGCCAGAGGGGCTCGCGCGGGGACCCGCTCGCGGACCGGACGCGGACGGCGTACCGGCCAGCTGGTCCTGGCCCGGATCTCGACGCTGCCGACGACGGCGAGGACCGCGTCCTCGGGATGTTCCCCTTCGGCAGCTACGAACTCGACTTCGCCCGAGCACCCGGGCGGTACGAGGATGCGGGGCCGCAGGCTGCCGACGACGGCTACCTCACCCACGACGCTCCCTTCCGTCACGTGCCGGCCGTGGGGGACGAACGGGCTGAACAGCCATGTCCGGGTCGGCTCGGAATCCCCACGCGTTCCTGGTGTGAGCCAGTCCCCGGCGGCCGCCAGAGGGCGCAGCAACCCGTCGTACACGCCGCCCAACAGGGCGGGGGACAGTTGCGCGGACACCGGAACACCCAACGCGCGGGCGTGGTGTCCCGGTGCCAGACCACCGGTGTATTCGTAGGCCTGGACCGTGACGCGGGACGTGGTGATCGCGACCACCTCTGCGGGCAGCTGCGATGCGCCGAGCAGAACCATGTCGTTCATGGCGACATCGCCCGTGTACTCCAGCTCGACGAGCGGCCCGGCCACCCGCAGGATGCGGCTGGATCGAGGCCGGGTGGCGCCGCGCCCCGCCGCGGTCAGGTCTTCCACAGGGACTCGATCTCCGTCCCGGCGCGGTCCAGCGCCCGGGCGGCCATGGCGTCGAGGCTGAGGTCGGTGGTGCGGCCGGGAGCCGTACCGACCACGCCCCCGTGCGGATGATCGGTGACGGTGGCGCCGGAGCCCAGGATGCGGCGGGCGCGTTGGGCGAGCCGGTCGCGAACGACGGGATACGTCTCCTCCCGTCGGAAGCCCCGAACGTGTTCGACAACCCGCCTGTGCAAGTCATCGCACGCCTGCGCCTGGGCCCGGAGGAGGTCGCTGCGGGCTTCCCGGCGAGCCTGGGCCAGGGCGGCTTCCGCGTCGTGTGCGCCTTCGGCCTCGCCCTCGAGACGCGCCTCGCGGAGGAGCACCTCGGACTGCGCGCGTGCTGCGGCGATCACCGCCGCGCTGTCGCGGCGTGCGTCGGCGATGAGTTGGTCGGCCTCGGCCCGGGCGGCTTGCAGCAACGCGGCCCGAATGGGATCGAGGGGGTCGGTCGGGACGGTCGGGGTCGCGGTCATGGCGGCATCACCACCGCCAGCGGCTGTGAAGCGTTCAGCGCGTCGGGGCCCAAGGCCGCGGCGGCGGCCGGTGTGAGGATCACCAGGGCGACGTCACCGGGGAGTTCCTGCCAGACGGCGCGGACGCTGTCGGGTGCTTCGGCAGCCCGCACGGTCACGCCTACAAGGGCAAACCCGGAGGTCTTCACCCCTTCCCCGATGGCGACGACGGTACCCATGATCAGGCCTTTCCGATGAGCAGCACGGCGACGACCAGGCCGTAGATGGCAATGCCCTCCGCGAGACCGACGATCACCATGGCGCGGCCGAAGAGTTCCGGGCGTTCGCTCAGCGCGGCCAGTGCCGCGGCACCGGTGTAGGCGACGGCGATGGCCGCCCCGATCGAGGCACCGGCCACAGCGATGGCGGCTCCGATCAACGCCGCGGAGTTCGTGCCGGAAGGGCCGGCCGCGGCTGTCGGCGTGGCCTGTGCGGCACCTCCGCTCAAGGCCACGATCAGCAGGGCCAAGGCTCCCGCCAAGAGCACCAGGTTCGCACCGATGGTGTATCGCAGTGCGCTCTTGCCACGTCGACGCGAGATCGCGTGAGCGGCGCAGAAGACCACGGCGATAACGGGCAGGGTGAGGAGCCAAGTGATCACAACGCGACCTCCGAGCGACGGACCGGAACGTGCCACGGGTGGAAGGGGCGGCCTTGGCCGTCGAAGACCCGGGAGAAGAGTTCGAAGTACTCCAGACGCAGCGCCTGCACGCCGGCCACCAACGCCTCCAGCAGGAAGACGAGCGCATTGCCCAACAGGAAGAGGGCCACGGCCCCCGCCACCCCGACGGGGCCGTGATGGCTCAGCCCCAACGTGCCGCTCCAGACCACCTGGCTGAGTGCCGCATGAGTGAGCCCGAAGGCCGCGAGGCGGGCGAAGGAGACGCCGTTCGAGGCGATGCGAATGACGCCGTCGAAGAGCTGCACAGCGGTCTGGAGAACGCCGGCGATGCCGCGCGCGGTGCTGGTGTAGCTGCCGACCGCAGCCAGGGCGACTCCTCCGAGGGCAAGCACGGCCCCGGCCAGCAGGAGCCAGGTCAGGTGCAGGACGGCACCCGTTGCCAGCCCGGCGAGCCCCAGGAAGGCGGTCCCTCCGGCGATGCCGGAGAGGGCGTACAGCGCACCGGGAAAGCCGCCCTCCCGCCACCGGTTGACGGTCCCCGCCACATATGCGAGGAGGAGGAGAACGGCACCGACCCCCACCGCCGTCAGCAACAGCCGCTCGGGTTGGCGCAGCGGCTCCAGCCATAGGACGGGCACCACACCGGTCGGCCCGAAGAACTCTCCGTAGGCCAGGCCGGCCACCATGCTCGTCACCGCGGCCGCAGCGGCGAAGGGCCAGGCGTCGTGCCATCGGGCGAAGCGGCGGGGACGGCGAAAGTACAGGCCCAGCGAGCCGAGCAGCAGCAGCGCACCGTGCCCGACGTCGCCGAACATCATGCCGAACATCACGGCATACAGAGCCGCGGCGGCCCAGGTGGGGTCGAGGTCGGCGTACGGTGGGGTCCCGTACGTCGTCACCAGAGAGGTGAAGGACCTGCGGACCGGTCCGGTGGTGCGCAGCGCGGTCGGCGGATCGATGCCTCGTGGAGCCCGTAGCGGCACCAGTACGCTGCCGAGGCCGGTCAGGCGTGCATTCACCGCTGTCACCTCGGTGGCCGGGCACCATCCCGCAAGGGCCGCGACGGTCCCGCGGCGCACCGCGTCGTTCAGGCGTTCCGCCAGCTGCGCCTCGCCGGCCAGCAGGTCGGCGTCTCCGACACGGTCCAGGGCCTGCAGATCGGGACGGGCGACGGAGAGCGCCGGTTGAGCCGGAGCCTCGCGCAGCCCCCGTGCACGGGCTGCCGCGGGTGCGCCTTGGGCCTGCCCGGGGCCGCCCACCCTGTCGAGGTCGATGCAGCCGGCGTCGGCGATGCGCACCAGGGATTCCCGTAGAGCGGCGTGCGGGGTCACCAGCGCCACGCGCTGCATGGGGACTGGCGAAAGCTCCTCAGACCAGGGCATCGAAGCCCTCCGGCGGAACGTCGTGGTCGGCGGCGAGTTCCAGCACGGCGCGCGTGCGCCAGGCGTCCGTGGAGAGCACCGCCACAGCTCCCACGACGGGAACCATGTCGTACCGAGCACGGCGCGCCATACGCAGTCCGTCCTGCTCGATGTCCCTCCACCACCGGCCTTCCGCCTGCCACAGGTCGGCCGGGTCATCGATGCCGTGCAATGCCCAGCCGGCCGACGCCGGTAGACGACGGCGGAAATCGCGGTAGGTGGGGGCACGGGCGGTGGTCCCCAGGACACTGGCCGCCGGGCCGTCGGCGGTTGCGGGCAGCGGCCGGTCGTGCACGAACCGTTCTCTGGCGACGAGGAGGGCGGCTCGGCCCGCCGACCAGCGGGCCGCCGGTGGGATCCGCGCGGCGATACGGGCGGCGGCGGTGAGCCGCAGGGTGACGGCCATCGCGGCTGCGGTACCGCCGGGATCGCGCCATGGAGAGGCGGATAGAGCGGCACGCAGCCCCTCGGGCTCCGTCGTGCGGGCGGCCCTGCCCCAAACGGTGGCGAGTGCTCCCAGCGCATAAGGCGGCGGCTCCTCGCCGTTCCCGGCGAGTCGGCGCAGATGCGATTCGATGTTGGCGATCTCAAAGCCGGAGGCCAGCAAGCGGAGGCATTCCACCCCGCGCCGCGGAAGCCAGCCGGCGAGCACCCGCAGATGCCAGAGCAAAGTGGCCGTGACCGCTCGTTGCGCCGCTGGCAGAGGGGTGCCGGGATTCAGCTGTCGGCTGTACGGGGTGGTGCCCAGACCCCGCAGGGCGTCTTCCAGCGTTCCGGCGGTTGCGATCGGTTGGGCGCCGGGTATGCCCAGACGCCGGACCAGCATGCCCCGGGCCCTGGTCACCCCCGCTACCCACGCGGCGCCCATGAGGCCCCTCCCTCCGTACCGCCGGGCGGGCGGGGCTGTCGGTCGGGGAGCCCCAGCTGACGACGCACCTCGGCGGCCACCCGCTCCGCCACGGCCGGCAGGCGTGACTCGGCCCGATGTCTCAGTACGGCGGCGTCACGTCGCCCGGCCGCGCGGATCGCCGCCGCTTCGCGGCGGCCGAGTTCGCTTCGGTGAGCGGCGGCCTGCGTGCGCATGCGGCCGGCACCGCCGACCGCCTCCGCCACGAGCTGTTCCGCTTCTCGTGCGGCGTCCTTCCGGATCTGCTCGGCCTCGTGCCGCGCCGCATCACGAACGGCATCGGCTTGTTCGGAGGTCTGGTCCAACAAGGCGAGGGTGGGGGTCAGCTCTGCGGTCAATTCAGCGGTGCGGTCGGCAGGTACACCGGTGGCCGCCGGTCCCGGTGTGCTGACCGGACGGAAGCGCATCAGGAGCTCACGGAGACGGGCCATGAGCGCTCCTCCCTGTGTGCTGACCTTGCTTCCAGTTTCCATGGAAAGCGGGATATGTCTCCCTCGCATAGGCTGTTGTCACAGGGAGAGCGGCGACGGTCGGAGCCCCGCTCGGCCCTACGCCGAAGCAATGAGCGGCGCAGGCGGTCGACTTGCCGGACGCTGGTCCGGCAAGTTCCGCTGCATTGTCGAGAAGGCTGCGGTAGCGCATATGACGACACCTTCCGGAGGCGGCCGCCCGATCGTTGTGGGCGTGGAATCCCACGCCCACCATCGACTGCCGCTGGCCTGGGCCGCGGACGAGGCGGATCGTCGGGACCTGCCGCTGGTCGTGGTGCACGCACACGGAGTGCCCACGCCGACCGGCACCGAAGGGCATCTTCCGTCCTGGCAGGAGTGGCGGAGCACCGAGCACGGGACGGCTGGGAACACGCTCGCCGAGGCTGTCGCCTTGGCTGAGTCGCGCCATCCGGATCTGCCCATCAGCGGCCTGCTGGCCGAGGGCGAACCCTCCTGGGCCCTGCGCGAGCAGAGCAAGGACGCGGCGATGGTCGTGCTCGGCACCCGCTTCCTCTCGGCCCGGCAGGAGCTCTTCAGCTCCACCGCCGTGGCCCTTCCCGTGATGGCTCACGCCCAATGTCCCGTGGTGGTCGTCCGGGAATGGGAGCATGCGCTCGAGGAAATCCCCTTCCTCGTCGTGGGTGTTGACGGCAGCGCGGCCGCGCAAGCCGCGATGGACTTCGCGTTCGAGGAAGCGGCCCTGAGGCGCGCCCGGCTGCGCGCGGTATCCGTGTGGCATCGGCCGCTGCTCGGCGTCCTCGACGAGGAGGTGGCTCTGCGCGAGTGCCGCGAAATGCTCTACGAAGCGGTCGCGGGACGAAAAGAAGCCCACCCGGACGTCGACCTGCACCATGAGGTGATGACCGGTCACCCGGTGGAAGTCCTCGTCCGCGAGTCACGGCACGCCCTCGCACTGGTCACCGGAACCCGGGGGCTGGGCGGTTTCCCCGGCATGCTCCTCGGCTCGGTCAGCCAGGGAGCGCTGCACCACGCACAGTGTCCGGTCATCGCCGTTCCCCGTACGGACCGGCGCCCTTGACCGCGAGGACGGGTGAACTCAGCTCCGCGGCACGACCGCGACCGGGCAGCCGGCATGGTGCAGCACGGCGAAGATGACCGGCCCGAGCAGCATCGGCGAGCGATGCATACGACGCCCGACGACCAGCAGACCTGCCTGCGAGCAGGCTCCTAGCAGCACTGGGGCGACTCTGCCTTGCTCCACCTGTTCAACGACGTCGACATCGGGGAACTTCGCCCGCCAGGGCGCCAGGGCGTCGGCAAGAATCCTCTCTTCGCCGACTGCGGGCTCTTGTCCGCTCGACGCGGGTGCGGTGGGCACGAATCCCACGGTCGCAGGAGGCTCCCAGGCCCGTACGGCGCGCACGCGTGAGTGGTGGGCATCGGCGGCCGCGAAGGCGAAACCCAGTACCACCTCACCCTGTGTGCCCGGATCCTGCACGCCGACCACGACCTCGGGCCGTCTGTAGGCGGCGGTCTCCTCCTCGCGCACGGTGACCACTGGGCACTTCGCGTGACCCAGGACGTTCAGACTGACCGAGCCGAGAAGGAAACCGGCGATTGCGCCGTGCCCACGCGATCCGAGAATCATCAGCGCGGCCTGCCCGCTGCGGTCCACCAACGCGTCCACCGCTTGCTCCGAGACCTGCTCGGTCGTCACCGAAATTCCCGGCTGCAGCCCGAGCGCCATCGCTTCGGCTTTGCCGAGCGCCTCGGACCCGTAACGCTTTTTATTGGCGGCCTCCTGAGCAATCGGGACGTTCAGTGGCTGGGACACCCAGGAATGCAGAAGGTGAAGCGGGATACCTCGGGCCGCTGCCTCTGCGGCGCCCCAGCGCACGGCAGGCACGCTGTTCCCGGTTCCGTCCAGTCCTACGACAACAGTGCCGCCCATGACGTACCTCCGCGCAGACAGGGCCACGGGTGCGAACTTTCTCGTTCCCAGCATCGCGGCAGCCCAGGAGCAAACCCATGGGCCGAGCGGGCCCTACCGAAGGGACACGTGGTGCGCTGACGCGCCACTCACTCGGGTGTACTCGCAGCGGGCGAGGTCCAGGTCTCGGCCCGCTTCGGGGTCCTTCGGCCCATCGCCTTGCCGCCCCGCGTCAGGTGAGCCTGGAGGGGCGGGAACATCCCGGGCGAGGAGGCAGCGTGACGCGGTGCTGAGGCTTCATGCAGCAGAAATGACGACGATGCGAGGTTCTAGGCGGTCATGTCGGTCCGTATGCGGGCGCGCGCCCCCAGTGACGACGACTCTGCCTCCGGCGGGTCGACCACCGGGCCGGCCGACGTCCAGCAGTTGTCGTCCGCTGGCCTCCACACGGCGCTGGACACACCACTGGGGGGTCTCACCAGCCAGGAGGCGGCGCGGCGACGCGCACGTTGGGGGCCGAACGAACTGCCGCGCGCACCCGGGAGCGGGGCCTGGCGCCTGATTGCCGCACAGTTCACCGATCTGTTCGCCTTGGTGCTGCTCCTCGCCTCCGCCAGCACCTTCGTCATCTATGCGGTGGGGCGCCCTCGGGACGTCGGCACCTTGCAACTCGCCCTGGCGATTCTCTGTGTCGTGGTGCTGAACGCCTCCATCGGTTTCGCCCAGGAGTACTCCGCCGAACGCACCTCGGAGTCCCTGCAGGCGATGGTGCCGCACAGATGCCGCGTACTGCGGGGCGGTGAGGCGAACGACATCCCGGTGGTGGACCTTGTCCCCGGTGATGTGGTGCTGCTGGAGGCCGGGGACGCCGTGCCCGCGGACTGCCGCCTGGTCGAGGCTCATGACGTCACCGTGAACAACGCGGCGCTGACGGGCGAGAGCGCCCCCGTGACCCGTAGCGCCGAGCCGGTTGACGCGGGCCCGCTGCTCCAGGCCCGCAATTGCGTCTTCATGGGCACCGATGTCATCTCGGGGAGCGCCCGGGCCATGACGTTCGCGACCGGGGCAGCCACCGAGTTCGGACGCATCTTCAAACTGGCCGCGGCCGCCCCGCGTCAGAAGACCCCGTTGCAACGCCAAGTTGCCGCAATGGCCCGTCGGGTGGCCGGCACGGCCGTAGCGATCGGGGGGCTGCTGTTCGCCGTGCGTCTGCCCACGGGGGAGGGGGTGGTGGGATCCTTCGTCTTCGCCCTCGGAGTGATGGTCGCGCTCGTGCCCGAAGGATTGCCGGCCACTCTGTCGGTGTCCCTGGCGATCGGCGTACGCCGGATGGCACGCAGCCATGCCCTGGTGAAGAAGCTCCTGGCGGTCGAGGCACTCGGTTCCACCACCGTCGTCTGCACGGACAAGACCGGCACCCTCACCCAAGCGGAGATGACCGTCGCGCGGATCTGGGCCGGTGGCAGGACGCACCTCGTTTCGGGCGTGGGGTACGCCCCCGTCGGAGACGTCCAGGATTCTGCAGGGGTGCAGCAGTTGCTGCTCGGTGCCGTCCTGTGCAGCAACGCGCGGCTTCTCCGGCCGCGGGGGCGCGGGCACTGGAGGGTGCTGGGGGACACCACCGAGGGGGCTCTGCTGGTCGCGGCCGCCAAGGCTGGGGTGGATCCGGTGGCGCACGAGACAGATGCGCCCCGCACCGCGGAGTATCCCTTCGACGCCACCCGGAAGCTGATGAGTACGGTGAACGGCACACCGGCCTGCGGCTACGACGTCCACGTCAAAGGGGCACCTCAAGCGGTTCTCGCACGGTGCACCGACATCGCCTGGCAGGGACGCAGTCGGCCGCTCGACGAAACCGCCCGGGAAACGGTCGATTCGGCCAATGACGAACTCGCGTCCCAAGGACTGCGTGTCCTGGCTGTGGCACACCGCACCGTGTCCGTACCGCAACCAGGTCGCCAGGAAGCCGAGTCCGGGCTGACCTTCCTGGGCCTGGCCGGCATGTTGGACCCGCCGAGGGCCGAGGTCAGCGCTGCTGTCACCGCCTGCCGCCGGGCCGGCATCCGCATCATCATGCTCACTGGCGATCACCCGCTGACCGCTGAGGCGGTTGCTCGCCGCGTCGGCATCGTGCGACATCAGGACCCCGTCGTGGTGAGCGGAGCGGAGCTGGACGCGCGGGACGAGCCCGGCCTGGATGCTCTGCTCGCTCTCCCCGGCGAACAGCTGCTCTGCAGAGTGAGTCCCGAACACAAGATGCGGGTGGTGATCGCCCTGCAACGGCGCGGCGACGTGGTCGCCGTCACCGGGGACGGCGCGAACGACGCGCCCGCGCTCAAACACGCGGACATCGGAGTGGCAATGGGCGCCTCCGGTACCGATGTGGCGCGGGAAGCCGCGGTGATGGTGCTGCTCGACGACTCCTTCGCGTCCATCGCCACCGCCGTCCGCCTCGGCCGCGCGGTGTACCGGAACATTCGCAAATTCCTCGTCTACCTCTTCAGCCACAACATCGCCGAACTGGTCCCCATCCTCGCGGCCACCTTCGCGGGCTTCCCCCTCGTCCCCATCACGGCGGTGCAGATCCTCGCGATCGACCTGGGATCGGATGTGCTGCCCGCCCTGGCGCTCGGTGCCGAACCACCCGAACGCGACGTGATGGACCGCCCGCCCAGGCCGCGGAACGAACCGCTGTTCTCTCCCGCGGTGCTGCGCCGGATTCTGTTCCTCGGCGGCATCCAGGCCGCGGGAGTGTGCGCGGTGTTCTTCTGGCACATCAACGCCACCGGCATTCCGTACGCCCATTTCACAGCCGACGCCCCGGCCTACCGCCACGCCATCACCCTCGTACAGGCGGGAATTGTGGTGAGCCAGTTCTTCAACGCGCTTGCGGTGCGCACCGAACGGGAGAGCATCGTGCGGGCCGGACTGCTGAGCAATCCCTGGCTGCTGGCCGCAGGTGCCTTCGGTATCGGCCTGATGGCGGTAATCAGCTACCTGCCGCCCTTGCAGGCGGTGTTCCATACGGCGCCGCTGAGTGCCGCCGACTGGGCGGTACTGGCCGCGCTCGGCGCGCTGCTGCTCGCCGCCGATGAAGGGCGCAAGGCGTGGCTGCGCCGACGCACCGCCACGGCACAAGGAGGACCCTCATGAAAGTGCTCATCGCCGGGTGCGGACGGACCGGCGTCGCACTCGCCGTGCGACTCTCGGCGGAGAAGCACGACGTACGGCTCATCGATCACGACCCCCGGGCGCGGAGTCTGCTGCCCCCGGGATTCCCTGGTCACTTCCGCGTCGGAAACGCTTTCAGCCGCCCGGTCCTCGAAGCGGAGGGCATCGAGGAAGCCGACGCCTTCGTCGCCGTCACTTCCAGCGACAACACCAACATCGTCAGCGCACGGACTGCCAAGGAGAACTACCGCGTGCCTTCGGTCATGGCCCGCATCTATGACCCCCGGCGCGCCGACATCTACCGGGAGCTTGGTATTCCCACCGTCGCCAGCGTCCGATGGACCGTCTCGCGGATCCACCAGATGCTGCTGCACCGCGAGTTGTCCCCGGACTTCGCCTTCGGCAACGGGGAAACGCTCCTTGTACGCTCCCCGCTTCCGGCCTATCTCAACGGACGGCGGCTGTCAGAGTTCGACATCGACGGCGAGATCCGTGTCGTCGAAGTGACCCGAGCGGGACGCTCGTTCGTCCCGATGCACAGCACACCGGCCGAACCCGACGACCTGGTCACCTTTGCCGTGGACGCGACTGCTCTCGGCCGGCTGCGTGGCTTCCTGAACAAGGAGTGGGGAACATGAGAGCGCTCATCGCCGGCGCGGGCCGCCTGGGAGCGCAGATCGCGCAGGTCCTGGCCGCCGCCCACAACGACGTCACCCTCATCGACATCGACCCCGACCGGATCGCCGCACTCAGCGGCAGTATTCCTGTGCCCATGAGGGTGGGAGATGCCTGTGCCCCCGACTTCCTGGAGGCCGCGGGTGTCCGCGGAGCCGACCTGATCATCGCCGTGACGGGACGGGACGACGACAACCTCGTGATCAGCCTCCTGGCCAAGCGGCAGTTCGCTGTGCCACGGGTCGCGGCCAGGATCAACGACGGGGAAAACGCCTGGATGTTCACCTCCCACTGGGGCGTGGACATTGCCGTTCCTGCCGCCACTCCTCTGATCTCCCTGATCGAGGAAGCAACCGGAGCCACCGACACCGTCGCGTTGCTGCGCCTGAGCAAGGCCGGCGTCGAGGTGATAGAGACAGTGATCACCTCGCGCTCGCGAACGGCGGGTGCCGCGCTCTCGGACATCGTGTTGCCGAACGGGACCGTCGTCGCCACGGTGGTGCGCGACGGACAACCAACTGCCCCCGCACCGGAGATGCGGCTGCGCCCCGGCGACGAAGTTCTCCTGGTGTCCCATCACGCGACGGAACGGGACGTCCAGTCGGCCTTCCAGTGAACGGCAGGATTCAAGCGGTGCCGGCTTCCCTCCTGCCGGCCTTCGTCGTCCGGTCGGGACCGGACATGGAAGCTCCCGGAGGGTGCTCAAGATGCCGGATGTGCGCGTCGGGCCCAGGAAAGACGACCGATACATGATTGGTGTCCGACCAGCGCACGTCATAGGGCGGAGAGCCGTCCTCGTGGTGCAGTCCGATGATCTCTCCGTCCCGCCGCATGGCACCCGTGGTCGGACTCTCGACCACGAGCTGATCGCCAATGTGTGCCTTCACGGTCCTCACTCCTCTGCGCGCCAGTGCCATGCTCCGACCCTGCCACGGCGAGGGACGGACACGTATGGGGCGAAGCGCCCGAGCCAGTGGCCGGATGGTCCTCGACCGAAAGCAGGGCCGGTCGGCCCATGGACAAGGCTCGACCGGATCTCGTGCAGGGCGGGCCTGTGAGTTTTACTGAAAGTGACGAGGAGGACAGGGAGACGCGGAGCAGCGGAGTGAAACCGCGCACCGCGCAATCGGGGCCCGCGAGAAGTGGGCAGTCCTCCTCGCCTCTGTGTGCACCTGCCTGGCGATGGCGTTACTTGTGAGGGTGGTCAGTCGGTACTTTCTTCGGGCACGATCGCGATGCTGCACTGCGCGTAGTGCAGCATCGCATGGTTGACGAGTCCGAGCTGCAGCCCGAGCGCGTCGCTTCGCCGTCGCGCTCCCGCCACCAGCAAATCTGCGTGGGCAGCGGCTTGCAAGAGCGCCGGCCGCGCGCGGTTCTCGACGACGATGCGGCGCACGGGCACATCGGGATGCATGGCCGTGGGCCGTGCGAGAGCCTCATCCAGCCATCGCTTCGCCTGCTGCTCATGGAAAAGCCGGGTCTCGTCGAACTCTCCGGCGCGCACGGTGGCGCTTTCCCGGCGCGGACGCGTCCAGGCGTGCACCACTTCGACCCCACAGCCACGCAGAGCCGCTTCCGTGAAGGCGAAATCGACGGCTGCCTTCGTGGTGCCTGGCGCTCCGAGCCCGAGCACGACCCACCGTTCGTGCGTCGCGCCCGGGGCATCGCCACGTACCACGATGACCGGGCAGCGGGCACGAGCTGCGACCGTCAGGCTCACCGACCCGAGGACGATGCCGGAGAGGCCGTGCCCCCGGCTGCCAACAATGATCGCGGCGGCACGCTCGCTCGCATCGAGCAGTGCGTAGGCCGGGTCCTCTTCGCAGACGTCGGCCGTCACAGCCACCTCCGGGCGCCGGGCCCGCGCTCGCTCTTCAGCAGTGGCGGCAATACGCCTGGCGGCGCCGGCGCGCTGGGTCCGTGGCGAGCCGCCGACAGACAACGCAGACGCTTCATGCCGTGCCCACAACGATGCGTACAACAGACGCAGCGGGCATCTGCGAAGTGCTGCCTCATCGGCGGCCCAGTCCACCGCGCGCAGTGCATCAGCGGAACCGTCGGTGCCTACGACAAGAGGATCGGCCATCCGTCTCACCGCCTTGGAGGAAGCAAGGGCCGTCAGAAGCCATCGTGTGGCCGGTGTGGACGGGAGAACAGGGGCTCAACGGCCCAACGGCGGACCTTTCGTCCTTGGAGCGGATGGGGAGGGGGCTGTGGACCGGCGTCCCCATGCGCGGTGCCTCACCGCGTCGGAAGCTGGTGGGAGAGCACGAGTGTGCACGGCGGTGCGGGGGAGTGCCGGCCGGATGTCGCATCGCGGAGGTAGCCATGAGCAGCCAGCCGAAGGAAGTCGGCCGCATCGTCGTCGGAGTCGATGGATCGGAATCGTCCAAAGAAGCCTTGCGGTGGGCGGTGCGTCACGCTGAGCTGACCGATTCCACCGTCAACGCGGTGATCGCATGGGAGTACCCGCCGCTCTACGGTTCGATCGGCTGGCTCGATGCGCCGCAGGAACTCGCGGGGGACATGAAGGTGTGGGCGGGCCAGGTACTCGACGACGCCATCAGAGAGGTTGTGAAAACCGGCGATGCTTCGCGGGTCAAGGCAACCGTGGCGTACGGAACGGCCGCTGCGGTGCTGCTGGACGCGGCCCGGGACGCCACCCTCCTGGTCGTCGGCAGCCGGGGACACGACCACTGAGAGCCGGCGTTGACTTTTTGGCGAGCCCGGCCGCCAACGGACCCCTGGGCCGCGCACCTGGCCGCCGCCCTCGCCTCGTACCCCCGGAGGCCGCCCGTGCCCACCGAGCAGCAGAGAGCAGAACCGGATGCCACCTCGGGGCTCTCCGAGCACGAAGCGGCGCGACGCCTCGCAGTGCACGGACCGAATCTGATCGCAGCACGCCAACCGACACCGTGGTGGCGCCGGGTCTGGCAGCAGATCCGCGATCCGCTGATCCTGGTGCTCCTGGCAGCAGCCACAATGACCCTGGCCACCGGGGACCTGGCCGACACGACCGTCATCCTCCTGGTCATCACGGTCAACACCACGGCCGGGTACATCCAGGAGGTCAAAGCGGAGCACGCGGTGGCGGCACTCTCCGCGATGAGCGCCCCCGCGGCCAGAGTCCTGCGTGGCGGCGCGGACCGCTCGGTGGCGGCATCGGACGTCGTACCCGACGACCTGATCCTCCTCGCCGAGGGTGACATCGTCCCGGCCGACGCGAGAGTGGTCGAGGCAGTGCGGCTGCTGACCGATGAATCATCGCTCACAGGCGAATCCGCGCCCGTGGCCAAGGAGGTCGGGGAGGGATCCAAGCCCCCGCTACTGGCGGCCGGCACGGTTGTCGTCCGCGGCCGCGGACGTGCGGTGGTCACTGCTACGGGCCCCGACAGCACCCTGGGCCGGATCGCCACGATGGTGACCCGCGCGCCAGGACCGACACCACTACAGCAGCGACTGGCGGCGTTCGGCCGACTACTGGCAGCCGTGACGGTGGCCCTGTGCGCCGTGGTGCTCGCTCTCGGCCTGGTGCGCGGCCAGCCGGTGGAGCTGATGGTCGTGGCCGCCATCAGCCTGGCCGTGGCGGCCATACCCGAGTCCCTGCCCGCCGCGGTGACGCTCTCGCTCGCGCTCGGGGCGCGCCGCATGGCGGCACGGCACGCCATCGTGCGGCGGTTGCCCGCCGTGGAGACGCTCGGCTCCGTCACGGTCCTCGCCAGTGACAAGACCGGAACCCTCACCGAAGGCCGCATGCTGGCCGAGCGTCTGTGGACCCCCGCAGGTCAGGCCACCGTCACGGGAAGCGGGTACGCGCCGGCCGACCGCCTGGAACGGGCGGGCAGCGTCGTTTTGCCCGAGGACGCCTCCGACCTCGTGGTGCTCCTGGAAGGCGCGGTGCTGTGCAACGACGCGGCGCTGCAGCCCCCGGACGGAGGCGACGCGGCATGGCGTGCGTTGGGTGATCCGACGGAAGCGGCGCTGCTCGCCGCGGCGGCAGGTCTGGGCTTGGACAAGACAGCAATCGATCGCAGGCTGCCGCGGGTCGAGGAGGTCCCCTTCGACCGACGCCGAAAGCGCATGACGACCATCCACCGCCTCCCGGCCGGTGGCTTGCGGGTCGTCTGCAAGGGTGCTCCCGAGGCAGTGCTGCGACCCGAGGTACTCAGCACCGAGGCGGCACTGCGCGAGCGGGCCGTGGCACTTGCCGACGCGTGGTCGGCCGCGGGCTACCGCGTACTCGCCATCGCCTCCGCCGACGTACCGGAGCAGGACGCACCGCGGGAGTGCTGGGAGTCGCAGCTGTCCCTCGTCGGCCTCGTCGGCATTCTCGATCCTCCCCGTGAGGCGTCCCGCGCGACCCTCGCCACCTGCCACGAGGCAGGCATCACCCCGCTCCTCATCACGGGAGACCACCGCCTGACCGCGACCGCCATCGCGCGCCGTCTGGGCATCGTGGCCGATGCAGACCAGGTCACCACCGGGGAACGTCTTCGGGAGGGGATCAGCGGGCCGTTGACGGGCTCTCGGGTGTACGCACGTACCAGCCCGGAGCAGAAGCTGGACATCATCCGGGCGTGGCATGCCGCCGGGCATGTGGTGGCGATGACGGGCGACGGCGTCAACGACGGCCCCGCCCTGCGTCAGGCCGACATCGGCGTGGCCATGGGGCGGCGCGGAACCGAAGTGGCCCGCCAGGCAGCCGACCTCGTCCTCGCCGACGACAACCTCGCCACCGTCGTATCGGCGGTGGAGGAGGGGCGCCGCATCTACGCCAACGTCCGCCGCTACCTGCTCTATGCCCTGGCCGGCGGGACCGCGGAGATCCTCGTCATGCTGATCGGGCCGTTCATGGGCCTGGCGCTGCCGCTGCTCCCCGCACAGATCCTGTGGATCAACCTGCTCACCCATGGGCTGCCTGGAGTGGCGCTGGGCGCGGAGCCGGTGGAGCCGGGCGTCATGCGGCGTCCGGCGCGTCCCCCTGAGCAGAGCGTTCTTGGGGCGGGGCTATGGCCTCGCATCCTCGTGATGGGGTCCGTGGTCACGGCAGGCACCCTCACGGTCGGCGTGTGGGCGCACCAGACCGGACGTCCCTGGCAGTCCCTGGTCTTCCTCGTGCTCGGTGCGACGCAGCTCGGTGTCGCCCTCGGGTCGCGCAGTCGCCCGCGCAGCCTCGCCAACCCCTTCCTCCTGGCTGCCGTGGCGGCTGCCCTGGCTCTTCAGGTGGCCGGCGTTCTGCTGCCTGCATTGCGGTCCCTGCTGGGAACCGAGCCGCTGGTGTGGTCCGATCTGGCCCTCGGGCTGGCATCGGTGTGCTGGGGATATCTGGCGATGCGTGTCCAGAGCAGATTTTTCCGAGCGGCTCCCGTCGACCGGCGTGGTGGCCTCCAGCCTCGGTGAACTCCTCTGCCCTGGGGCCCTTCGGCCCACCACACCGCGCCGAACAGCCCCTGCACCGAACACCGGCTGCGTGCGCACTCTGGTGGTGACCGGCATGTGCAAAGCCGGCGGCCGCACGTCGTCGGCGGATCCGGGAGAAGCCGTCATGACCACCACGCCACTGCTCAATGCGCTTCCAGTCGACGGGCGCGAACGCCTGATGCAGCTCGCCCACGAGGTGTCGTTTCCGGCAGGGACGCGGATCTTTGAGGAACACGGACTCGCCGACCGGTTCTGGATAATCCGCACCGGTTCGGTGAATCTCGACATCCAGGTAGCGAGCGGGCGGTCGGCGGTTGTCGACATGCTGGGCCATGGCGACCTGGTGGGCTGGTCATGGGTGGTGCCGCCGTACACCTGGCGCATGGGAGCGGAGGCATTCACCCCCGTGCGGGCGTACGAGTTCGATGCGACGGCGGTACGTGCCCTGTGCGAGGCGGACCCGGCCCTCGGGCTGGCAGTGACCCGTCGTGTCCTCGACGTGGTCGCACGCCGCCTCCAGGCCACGCGGCTTCGTCTCGCCGATATGCGCGGGCCCGGAGCAAGCACCATGCCGGCTCCCTCATGAAGGCAGCCAGGTATATCACCCCGCGCATGCCCTGGGCAGGGAGTGCCCCGACGGCCGCTTCAAGGAGAGCCGAGCGACCCACCCGTTCGACTCCATCCGGCCCTGCTCCCTGACGGCGGACGATGCAACGGTGACGGAAAGGGCACTTCTTCGCTGATGTGGGAAGGCGGTGGGGACGATGGTGCGCCCCCTGGTCGTCGGTGTGGACGGATCGGACGCCAGCTTCCTGGCGTTCGACTGGGCGGTGGACGAGGCTGCCCTCCACGAACTGCCGCTGCGTTTGGTGTACGCCTCCCGATGGGAGCGCTACGAGGACGCGGCGCTCGGGCTGAGCCTGAAGCGCCCTGCCGGGGAAGTACTCGCCGACAACATCGTCGGGGCCGCGGTCGAACGCGCCAACCAGCGCAACGCGGACGTCAATGTCTCCACACAGGTGCTGGGGGACGACCCGGCAAGTGTGCTGCTGCGTGAATCCGACCATGCGTCCGCGGTGATCGTCGGATCGCGCGGCCGCGGCGCCTTCACCGGCCTGTTGCTGGGATCGGTCGGGCTGGCCGTCGCAGGCCGGGCCCGGTGCCCCGTGATCGTCGTACGCGGAGACAAGGCGGGGCTCGCAGGGACACATGAGCGCGTCCTCCTCGGCGTCGGCGACTCGGCCAAAGGCTCGGAAGCCGTCCGATTCGCCTTCCGGGAAGCAGCGGCCCGTGGCTGCACCCTCGATGCTGTCCGCGCTTGGCGCTGCCCCGCGCACGAGACCGCCGACCACCCGCTGCTCGCCGGAGATCCGGAGCGCTACCACGAGGGCCGCGCATCGGCGGCGCTGGACGAGGCGCTGGAGGAGACGGCCGGTGAGTCTCCGACGGTGCGGATACGGCGCGCCACGGCTGAAGGACCGGCCCACAAGGTGCTGACGCGACGCTCCGCCGCCGCGGATCTTCTGGTACTTGGAGCGCAGCGCCGCGACGGTCACCTGGGTCTCCAACTCGGGCGTGTGGCACACACCGCTCTGCACCATGCGGAGTGCCCCGTAGCGGTCGTGCCGCAGCCGGCGTGAACGCAGGTCCAGCCCTCGTCTCATAAGGTAAGGACCGCCCATGCGAACCCGTGACGTGATGCGGACACCAGCGGTGACGGTCTCGCCCGACGCCACGCTGACAGAGACTGCACAGCGGATGCGCGAGTGCACCGTCGGATGCGTCGTGGTGGCGTCCGGCAAGGCGATCCAAGGGGTCGTCACGGACCGGGACTTGACCGTGCGCGGGCTCGCGGCGCAGGCGAGTGCGACCACTCCCGTCAGCGACGTGATGACGGCGCCGGCCATCACCGTGCGAGCGGACGACGACGTGGATGAGGCATATCACACCATGCGCCGAGCGGGCGTTCGCCGGCTCCCCGTCGTAGCAGGGGACCGGCTCGCGGGGCTGGTGACCATGGACGACCTGCTCATGGACGTATCACGCCGCATCGGCGAACTGCTGGAGCCCCTCTCCTGGTGCGCACTTGGCGAGCCACCCGGGCCGCCGCACTCGTCGGACGATGCGGGTGCGCCCAGCCGAGCGCCGGGACTGTGAACTCCCCCGTCCGACCGAAGCCCCCGTTCAACCTCTCGTCCTTCAACCCCTCGTCATCATCAGGTGGTTGCCGATGGTGCATGCGAGCCCATGACGCGAATGCGTCGGCCGGTGATCCGTGTGGGGTGGATGGCGATCCACTGGTGCCGTCCGTCGCCCACCCAAGGACCGGTGTGTGCGTGTTCCTCCAGCCGGCGGGACTCGTAGGAGTTGGTGACCACATGGGCGCGTCCGACGACCAGGACGCTCCAGCCCTGGCTGAAGGCGTCGTCGATGTGATCGACCTCCAGCGCGACCTCCTGGCCGGCCGCTGCGGCGGGGCCGGCTTCTGGCGCGGTGCGGTAGGCGATCGACTCGTCGGCGACGGTGTAGTTCACGGGGAAGACCGCCGGCGCGTCATCGATAGTGACCGCTACCCTGCCGACGCCGTGGGTGGAGAGCCGTTCCCGGCACTCGGCGGGGCTGAGTACCAGTACCTCGGGATGCGCCGCTGCCTTACCGAAGCCCGCCGGCAGCTCCATCGTCCCTCCCACCAGCTCGGCCACCGTCGTATCCAGCGCGCTGGCAAGGCGCAGCATGAATCCGATGCCCGGCTCGGCAGCGTTCTCCTCCACGTACTGGAGGTACCCCGGCGAGGCAGCGGCACGAGCCGCGACCTCTTCGCGAGTCAGCCCCAGCTGCTGCCGGCGCAGCGCGGCGCGTCGCCCAAGGTCACTGCGGGTCTGGACCGGCTCCGTGCCGGGGTCGGGCTCCTTGTCCGTCATCGCGTACACATCCCTTCGTCTAGCGGTGTCAGCGGCCTCCCCTGCGCCGTCCCCGGCGCCACGTAGGGCACATCCCCTTTGCGGATGTGCAGGTCGGCCCCACAGATCGTGACGACGTCGACGTCGACGCGGACGACGGCGTCGGCCGCGTCCTTGATGCCAGGATTCCGGGACCTGGTGCCACGAGGCCTGGCCGGGCCCGTGCTGGACGAGTGCCTTCATGATGCGCATCTCCGTGCACGAGGCAGGTGAGTTGCCTTCATGCCCAGCCTCAGGCTGAGCGCATGCCCGGCACATGGGCCGGTCGGCCCCCACGCGGGGTGCATCGGCCCCATCTGCCCAGGTGCTGAGAGTGTGACCGTTGAGGCGATGCACCGTGCCCACAGCGACAGGAGGTTTCGCCATGGATCCCGCAGCGCCACCCGTCGCTCCAGCCCTTCGGTTGCGACCGGCTCTGCTGACGTTTCTCGGCGGGGTCGGCACGGTAACGGGCAGCAAATTCCTTGTCGAGAGCGACCACGCCCGGGTCCTGGTGGACTGCGGACTGTTCCAAGGAATCTCCGAACTGCGGCGCCGCAACTGGCGCCGGTTGCCGTGCGACGCGGACACCATCCACGCGGTAGTGCTGACCCACGCCCACCTCGACCATTGCGGCTACCTGCCAAGACTGGTCCGCCACGGGTTCCGCGGGCGCATCTTCGCGACGGCCAATACGGCGCGGCTCGCCGGGATAGTGCTGCGTGACAGCGCGCGCCTGCAGGAAGAGCAAGCCGCACACGCCAACGAGCACGGCTGGTCGAAGCACCGCCCAGCCCGCCCTCTCTACACCAGCGACGACGCCGAGCGCACGATGAGCCTCTTTGTCTCCGTGCCCTTCCACGAGGAGATCGGGGAGGGGACAGAGATTGCCCCGGGCACACAGCTCAGCCTGCACCGCGCCGGCCACATCCTCGGCTCCTCCTGGGCGCGACTCACGCTGGAGGACGGACACACGCTGGCCGTCAGCGGCGACCTCGGACGTCCGGGACACCCGCTGCTACGCCCGCCCCAGCCGTTCTCGGGTGCAGACGTCCTCCTGCTGGAGTCCACCTATGGCAACCGTCGCCACCAGGGAGAACAGGGGCGTGAGATTTTCGCTGACGTTCTGGCACGCACCATCCAGCGGGGTGGATCGGTGGTCATCCCGTCGTTCGCGATCGACCGTACAGAGGTGGTGCTGCACGAACTCGCCGCGCTGCGTTCGAGGGGCAGACTGCCCGCCTCGGTCCCGGTCTTCGTGGACAGTCCGATGGCACTGGCCGCGCTGGATGTCTATACGGAGGCGATTCGGACGCAAGCTCCGGAGCTGCGGCCCGAAGTGCTCACGGCCGGCAGCGCCGCCCTGGCCCCCGAGCCATTTCTGGCCGCCCGATCAGTGCAGGAGTCCATCGACATCAATCACACCCGCGGGCCCGCCGTCATCGTTTCCGCGTCCGGCATGGCCACCGGCGGCCGCGTCCTGCACCACCTTCGCAAACGACTGCCCGACCCGCGGAATGCCGTGGTGATCGTCGGGTTCGCGGCGCAGGGGACCCGCTCGCGGGACCTGGTCGACGGCGCACGCGCCCTGAAGATGTTCGGCGAGTACGTGCCGGTGCGCGCCGAAGTCGCCGATGTGCCGCACTTCTCCGCACACGCCGACCAGCGGCAGCTTCTGGACTGGCTGCGCAAAGCGGCACCGCCACAGGTCACCTACCTCGTGCACGGCGAGCCCGACGCGGCGGCGACCCTCAGGGACCGGATCGACCACGCGTTGGGATGGACCGCTGTGGTTCCCCGTTCCGGAGAGCACGTACTGGTACGCGGATGAGTATCCGGCACCTGGCACAGTTCACGAGGCAGTCAACAGAGACACTCCACCACGCACCCCGGCGCGGAACTGCAGCGTGCTGTGCCATGGGATCAGTCGGTGGGATCAGTCATGGGGAACGATCGCTACCGGACACGGGGCGTGGTGGACGGCCGCCTGTACGACATGGCCGATGCGAGGCGGCAGCAGGCGGCCACGGTGCCGACGGCCGACGATCAGCAGTTCCGCGTTCGCGGTGCCATGCAAAAGCGCCGGCGCCGGGCTCTCCAATATCACCTGTTCGTCGACGTGCACGTTCGGGAACTTCTCCCTCCACGGGCGCAAATCTGCAGCCAGCTCGGACCGTGCGATCTGAGCAGACTCCTCGGCAGCGATCCGTTCCACGCCGCCGCCGCGGTTGTAGGCGTACGCAGACAGGTGTCTGCCGTGTACGGCACGCAGTGTGACGGCCCGCCGTGCGGCGGGTTCGAAGGCGAACGCCAGCAACCCGTTGCAGGCGGCGTGCAGACTGACGCCGACTGTCACATTGCCCTTCCCGATACGGTCCGGGGCGTCCTGCTGGGCACGGACAAGAACCGTCGGGACAGCGGTCCGGGTCACCAGCTCCAGACCGATCTCTCCCAGGGTGAAGCGCGCGGCGGCCCCGAGACCTCGCGAACCGAGAACCAGCAGGTCCGACTGCTCGGCCGCCTTGGTCAGGACATCCAACGGGTCTCCGCGCACCAAGCTCACGTCCACCGGAAGGTCCGGGTAGGACGAGACGACTGCTGCCCGAGCCTCATCGGTGATCCGGTGCGGCCGGCGGTTCTGTTCCGCCTCCTCTGGCGGCCCGCGCGGCGGCTCCGGGGCGAGCGGAATCCGGGCGTGCAGAAGCCGCAGCCGCGCCTGGCGCAGTTGCGCCTCCCTCGCTGCCCACAGTGCCGCAGACAGGGACTGGAGGGTGCCGTCCAGACCGACCGTGATGAGCTCCTTCATGCGTGTGCTCCGCTCCCTCCGACTCAGCCGGCCGAGTCGGCGGCCATCGCTGGCTTCAGGTCTTCGGAGACCGAGACGACCCCGTCGACACTGGCGCACATCCGGACGAGAACGGGAACCAGAAGAGACTCGTCCACGGAACCGTGCAGTGCCACCTGGCCCTGCACGACGTCAGCGGTCACGCCTGCTGCGCCGAGGCGTGCTGTGCGTCCGATGACCTCCCGGGATATCTCCTCCTGGATTGCCTTGTCCTTGCGCAGGAAGACCCGCAGCAGATCGCTGCGGCTGACGATGCCCAGCAGCCGGTCCGTCTCATCGACCACGGGCAGACGCTTCACGCTCTGCACCTCCATCAGCCGTGCCGCCTCCACCACGGTCCATTCCGGATGAGCGCAGACCGCCGGAGCGGACATGAGCTCGCCGGCGGTACGGCCCTCGGCTCGGGCCCTTTCCCACGCCTCAAGGTGGGGCAACGGCGTCCTGCCGGAGAGATCGGTCTGGTCGGCCGCCTTCCGTAGCAGGTCGGCCTCCGAGACGATCCCGGCCGGCCTGCCGAGGCTGTCGAGTACCGGCACCGCACTCACCGCGTTGTCGGCGAGGATCTGCGCGATGTCCTTGAACGGCGTATCGAGCTGAACGCTCACGACCTTTCTCGTCATGAGCTCACCTATCGTGCGGTGCTCCATCTCCGGCTCCTTTCACCACGAGGGACGGCGCATTGCCCCCGCTTCTCCAGCGTGGCCGGAAAAGCGCCTGTCCCGACATGAGCCACTCGGCCCCATCGGCCGACCGGCAGGCCCGAAGGGCCCGAGTGGCCTGTGGTGAGGGTCCTATGGCCCCTGACACGGCCAGCGCGGTCCCACCACGCTGAAGAAGCCACCGATCCACCGTCTGCCCCGTTCGGGAGGCCCCGGTGTTCACCCAGACCCTCGACGACACGCTGGTGAAGGCCCTCGTCGCCGAAGCCATTACCGCGCCGTCCATGCACAACGCCCAGCCCTGGCACTTCAGCTACGCCCGCGGCAGCCGTACATTCACCCTCTCCGCCGACCTCGAGCGCGCGATGCCCCACGCCGACCCCACGACCCGAGGCCTGCACCTGGGTTGCGGAGCCGCGCTGCTGAACCTGCGAGTGGCCGCATCTCACGTAGGCCACCGCACATCCACGATCCTCCTCCCTGACCCGCACGCCCCGGCTCTTCTGGCCACCGTGCGGCTGGACGACCCTCATCAGCGCTTGGACGAGTCCCTCCCCGGTCTCCATCCCGCCATCCGCAATCGCCACACCAGTCGCTCCCCCTTCAGCGAACGCCAGATCTCGGACAACGTCCGCGCCGCTCTCATCGAGACCGCTGCCCGCGAAGGCGCACAGCTGAGCTTCCTCACCACCCCGCACCGTGAGACCGTGCTGGACCTGATCATGCATGCCGAGGGTTACAACCGGATGGACGACGGCCGCGACGCGGAACAGCGCCGTTGGACCCACGACACCGCTGCCGAACCAGCAGTCGACGACGGCGTCCCGGACTACGCCTTCGGACCCCGTAAGCGCACCGGCTCCACTCCCGTCAGGGACTTCGCGGGCCGAGGCACGGTGCCCGACCGCGACTACGCCGACTTCGAGAAAAGCCCCCAACTGGCATCGCTCAGCACTAAGGGCGACACCGCGGCCGACTGGCTATGCGCCGGCCAGGCATTGGAGCGAGTGCTGCTCGTGGCCACCCTCCGCGGGCTCGCCAGCTCCTTCGCGACGCAGCCCGTCGAATGGCCGGACCTGCGATGGATCCTGCGCGACCCGCAGTCCGGCACCGGCTACGTGCACATGATCCTTCGCCTGGGGTACGGCCCACAGGGACCCAGGACCCCGCGACGTTCGGTGGATCAAGTGCTGACGATCAAGCCGTGATGGGCCAGGCCGGTGAGGGTGACGACGATGAGCTGGGCGACGGAGAGGCCGAGCAGTACACCGCGGCGTGAGCGGTGGGGGAACTTCACGGTGGCCGGGCCGTCAGGCTGATGAGTGTCGGGATGCATGGCAAAGCCGTCCTTGGAACGTGGTGAGAAGAGAAGGAAAGGGGGACGGGGCGGGCGGGCCGAGCGCAGCCAGGTGCCCGCCCCGTCAGATGGGAGCTACGAGCCCGATCCACCCGGTGGCTTGGGGTAGATCCACCGCTGCGGCGTGGTACCGCCCCGCGGTGGAGGTCCGCTTGCCGGTGGCGGCCCGCTGGGCCCTGGCGCAGGCGGATCCATCCGCGTACTCGCGGCAGCCGAAGCGCCCTGGGGCGTCGGTCCGGACGAGACCGGTGCCGAGGCTGCCGCCGCGCCCGAGGTGGCCCCCTGGCCGGGACGCTGGATCAGGGGCTGGCCGCGGTCGCTGTCCGTGGGAGGCCGCTGGATCAGCGCCCGGCCCTTGTCACCCGTGGCGTTGGGATCCTCGCCGTACCGGAAGTGGGTCTGCTTCGGCTTCCCGCCACCGCCCGAGCCGCCGGTCGGATCGATGCCGGAGGCGACACCATCCGTGCCCTGGCCCGGCACCTTCGACGGCCCCTGCGGAGCCGGCGTAGGTCGGCCTGGTACGCCGTGCTCCACAGCCGCGCCCGGCGACAGACGCCGATGCGGCGCTGCCGGGCAGATATGCACTTGAGGAGCTCCGCCTACCGCTCCATCGCCGACAAAGAAGACCTCGAAGAACTACCCGCGCCATCACGTCTCACCGCGGGGCCGCGACAGCCTCTTGGAGATCACCGACAACCGCCTCACCGACACACCCGCCTGTGTACAGGTCGGCTGGGCGCCGGACAACCGCTGATCTCCCCTCACCTCCACGACCGAAGGCGCTGGTGGCAGTCCGATAGCGTCGCGGACAGCCGCCTATACCCGCGGCATGCCGCGGGGTGCAATCGACGCACCGGAGCCCTCCGTCCTCAGCAGGCACGACTCCGCTGCTGATACGCAGCCGACAACTCCAGCCGTCTGACAGGAGGGGAAACGGTCATCCGATGTCTCTCCAAGGGAACGGAAACGACACTGCTCTCCGTGCCACTGTGCGCGAGGTGTCGGGTGTCTCTAGCGGAGGCTGGAGTGTCACCAGATCTCCGTGACGCGCCCCCGCAACCCAGCTCAACCTCGGCATTCACGGATTGCCGGTGGGGAACGAATGTGCGCCATTTGGTGCGGCCGGATTTATTTCCTACCGTGCCCTTCTGTACGCCGACTGACGGATTCCAGGAGTGATGGAGAGCCCTGGGCGAGCGTTCGTTGTGCGGTAATCCAAATCTTCAGACTGGAAAGTGATATGGCGTGTGATCAGGCATTGCATCGCGTAATGGGCGCGGATGCGGGAGCTGTTTCGAAGAGCCGATGGGAGGGCAAGTACGAGCGTGATTGGGTGGAGAGGTTCCTCGAAGAGAGTCCGGTCCTGGTGGAGGCCGAAGCAATGCGAGTACGGAAGCTCTTGGAATATATGGGGCGGTGAGATGAGAGGCGGCCTCAGTCGATCGATCGGCTGAGGCCGCCTGTTGCTTATGCGGCTATTTCTGAAGCTGTCTTCCAGCGTGGAGCGAGACGCGCTTTCACGAGCTCGGACCGGTCAAACTCGGGTGATGGGAGAGGTGGATGCACCGTGATGGAGTGCAGGTAGCGCTTCAGGATCGCGCGCCTCTGAAGCAGCGAACCCGCTGTCCAATTGGCTAGGAGTTCCTCGGGTGCGACCCTCGGTGGAGGAGTGCCCTCCAGGCCGGCGAACGATTCCCTGAGACTCGAAATCTTGCGATTGAGAGCTGCCAGCATGGTGAAGTAGTCTTCCTCGGTCAAATCGGCCTCACGCAAGGAGCCTTCGGGCCACCGGTGGATGAGTTCGCTCTTCCGGGCCAGTTCCTGATCCAGCCGCGCCTGCAGGGTTGTGATGGTGTCGGCGGATTGATCCAAGCCGGTCTGCGATGCCTGAAGCTGCTTACGCAGGAAGGCATTCATGGCTTCCTCGACCGCCACGTCAGCGGCTGGCGCCGAGACAGCGATTCCCCCGCAGCCACCCCGGTCGGACGATGGACAGACGTAGTTGTGGACCACCTTTCCTGACTTACGCCGGTAGCGGTGTCCCACCAGACCTCGATGGCATTTTCTGCACCGCAGGATTCCGGAGAGAAAGTACTTGTTGACCGGCGCGATGCCGGCCTCGCCGGGCTTGATTCCGGCCTTCTGGCGGCGGCGTTGCCACTCGAACTGGACCCGGGACCAGAGCTTGGGGGTAACGATGGGTTCCCACGAGCCGAGCAAGGGACGTCCCGCGTCATCGAAGAGGACCAGTGACCAGCCATCCCCGGCAGTGGCGGCTTGGACCCGATGTTTCCCCGCGTAGGAGATCATGCCCGCGTAGCGCGGATTGCGGAGCATCTTGGCGACCATCGTGGACGACCAGGTGCGGGCGGCAGGAGGCTTGATCCCTTCGGCATTGAAGGTCCGGGCGACGCTGTAGGCCGATTCCCCCGACATGAAATCCTGGAAGATCCGGACGACAACGTCGGCCTCGTCCGGGACAAGCTGTCCCTTGCGCTCGCCCTTGCGGACCCAGCCGTAGGCGATGCGGCCTTGGGCGACGCCGTTCTGGGCGGCGGAGAGGTGCTGGCGGGCGATGCGGCGGGTGGTGTCCTCGGAGGGCTTGAGCGCCATCACGCACATCATGCGGGCCATGTGGCGGTCGCTGTCGTTGATGAGGTTCATGCGGCCACCGGTTGCGCCGGTGACCGGCCGCTTGACGTACTCGACGATGTCGATGAGGTCTTCGAGATCCCGGGGCTGGCGGACGAGCCGGTCGAGGTCGTAGAAGATGACGCCGTCGATGACGCCATTGGCCGGGTCGGCGAGGAGCTGGCGGAATTCGGGGCGCAGGACGATCCAGTCGATGGAGCCGTCGGGCTTGATGACCTTGCGCTTCTTGAAGGCGGAGGTGTCGTTCTCGCGGTAGATCTTGGCGAAGGAGCCCCAGCGCAGGCGGGCGCGGGTGTCTTCTGCGTCTTCGAGCTGGCGGTCGACACCGGCTTCGAGGCCGAAGCGGTCGGAGGAGATGCGCAGGTAGGCGCCGGGGCGCTTGGGGGCGTATGCCGCGAGGTGGTCGTGGAGGTTGAGGGTGACCTGGCCGCCGCGGGCGTGGGCGGGGACCTCGAAGTCTTCCCGGACGGTGGGGGCTGCTGCGGGCAAGGTGTCGGCTCCTGGCGATCGGTGGCTCCCGATACCGGGCACTTTCCGTCGAGCTCAGGGGTTTGGTGGTGCCGTGAATCCGCCGTAGGATCCGCGGCCGCCGGTGTGGATACTGATCACCATGCGCATTGACTTTGATCCCGCTGAGATGTCCCGCAACGAGTTCTACAAGCTCCTGACCGCGCTGGTCGTGCCGAGGCCCATCGCCTGGGTGTCCACGATCTCCGCGGATGGCACTGCAAATCTGGCACCTGCGAAGTTCTGAGGAAAGCGGTATCGGGGGATGGGACGTTAGCCCAGGTCAGAGAGGTCCGGCAATGGCCGGCGTCGGCGTTGAAGCGCCGGCACCGGTCTTGACTTGGCCGCGGGCTCCCCTTTCTTTACCTCGCCCGAGACCAGCCTGCCAACGAGCCAGTGGGACACACGTGGGCCCCGGTTCTGATTGGCTGTGCAGCCGTTGGCTCGTGTCAGGGCATCGCCGGAGGGTGTGAAAGGGGCCGAGGTCTACTCGGTATCGCTCTTGGGCGGCCGTGAATCGATCAACCGGTGAGGCGCCTGTTGTTGCCGACAGGTAGGCGATGCTGGGCCTTCGAATGTGCCACGGTCAGCATGTGGACGCTCCCACGACCACCTTCTTCGGTGAAGAGCCCACCAGCGGGTTCCTCGTCTGCTGGTGGTACTAGCGCTCACATCGGTGCTGACCTGCTGAAATGGTGGGCTTTGACTGCCGCTGGCACAGCGATGGTCCGTGAATGGTCCGGATCTTGGCGTCAGCTCGGGCTGCCGGTGCTGCACGGGAGCGGTTGTCAGCCGGACAACTGACCCGAACCAACGCGTTGGGGCCGAGCGTCACCTTCATGCGAGACGCCAACGGCGATGTCACCCACAAAGACGCAATGGAGCAGGGGAGGGAGTCTCGACGTGTTACCGATGACGCATCATGTGGAGTGCGTCGTCATCCTTGAGCGGGCCGCAAAGGGCGCCTGACCTGCAGATTTGGGTGACGTGCGCTATGCGCGGTGTGGGCGTTACGGGCGATATTTTGACGCTGAAATGACGCTCTCTGCGGCATCTTGACGCTCATATGACGCTTGTTCTGATGGGGCGTCACCTGCCTGGCCGTGCAGGTCGCGAGTGCTGCAAGGCGCAGTTCCCGAGGTTTGTCTTTACGGAACTTGCCGAAGATTGCTCTGGTTTCGTCGTCGCTGATTGCAGCGGCGACCGGGCGTTGTTGATGGCTGGCAGCCGCGATCCGGTCGATTGCAGGTTTCTGCCCGACGAGGGCAACTTAGCACGCAGCTGTCGCCGCACGTGCGCGGTTATCGTCGGTTGGATGACGACTCACTTACGGCGCCTCACCATCCCGGGCCAGGATCCTGCCGCACTCGCCCGGTTCTGGGGCGGGGTGCTGCTCCGCCCGGTGATTGACGGCAGTGACGGCCTTCACCTGTAGATGGTCGAAGGGAACGAGCCGCAGGCCCTGTACTTCACGCAAGCGGTGGCCCGGTCGGCTCCGGAAGGCGGCCCGTTCCTCAGCGTCGGGGCATTGTGCGGCCCACTCGCCGACGAGGTCGAATGGATCGTTCGCCTCGGGGCCGTGCTTCTCCACCATTCCCCGGGCGATCCCCGGTCTGTGACGATGGCGGACCCAGAAGGCCATCAGTTCATGGTCGAGTTGAGCGACGAGGAGCTCCTCGAGGATGAACTCGGCTTGACGCGGTAGAGCCCTTTGTTCCGGCAAAGGTCTTTCGCGAAGTGCGTCGAGGGTGGCGGCGGGGTGTGGTCAAGTTGGAGACGCTGCAGCTGGCCCCGCCGGCCAGAGCGCACTCGGCGGTGGGCGTTGCTCTGGTGCTCAGACGGGGAGTAGGGCCCTTTCACTGCACGTTGGATGAATTCAGGCTCAGGTCGGGTCAACTGCGTTTGCGCCAGACCTTCTATGCGGTGGTCGCGTCGGAGGCGGAAGGCGTGTTCTTCGGCGGAGGATGTGCGAAGCAGCTAATGGTGGGGAGTGCTCAGGGCCAAGGGCGTGGAGTTCAAGCACGTCTTCCTGCCTCGACGCGATGCGTCACTGCCACATCAGACGGCATGCTGACGCAGCCAGCGTCGAGGAACGTCACAGACGGCTCGGGAGCGGGAGGAACTGCTGCGCGGCCGGCTCTTTGTGGCCATGCCCTGGGCTCGCGGCCTGCTTTGGCTTGGCGGCATCGCTGGGTAGGGTCACGGACCCAGTGCAGTGCCCAGTTTTGGCTTTTCCCGTCTGAGATGGAGCAGGCGCTCAGAAGGCACCTGGCGGATAGGGATAGGGGAGCCTTTGACCTGCACGAATGCTGTGTAGGGCTGACCGATGGCCAAAACTTCAGGGAATTTCGGGACGGACGGGCCATCCGGGCTTGCCCACGCGTGGGCGTGAATCGCGCCGACCTGGGCCGGTTTTGACCGATCGGTGGCTTGGCTGAGGACCGCTGGGCACTATGCGGTTGGGGCGGTGATTGCCGAAGTCAGGGCAACCGGAGGGGGAAAGATGGCGATCAAGGTGCGGCCGGTGACGGGGGAGCAGTCCGAGCTGCTTGACGGGGTCATCGCGTTGGGCAACCGATACACCAAATTCCTGGGCTTGCTCACGCCACCTGCCTACCGCAAGCTTGCCGACGATGGCGGCTTGTTGGTCGCGGTGGAGGGCGAGGAAGTTGTCGGCTACGCGCTCTTTGGATTGCCCAAGCGGAGGCTCCATGTGCGCCTTGCGCACCTTTGTGTAGCCGAGGAACACCGGGGGAGGGGCATCGCTCGTCTGCTGGTGGAGGCGATCCGGGAGCGGAACACGCACAGGCTCGGCATTCGGGCAAAGTGCCGGCGCGACTACGGGCTCAGCGGCATGTGGACTGGCCTCGGGTTTATCCCGAAGGGGGAGAGCCTGGGGCGGGGCGAAGACCAGGAGACCCTGGACACCTGGTGGTTGGACCTTGGTCATGAAGACCTGTTCGCCGAGGCGCCGAGCGACGCATTGCTGGTGGTGGCCATCGACCACGGAGTCTTCGCAGGGCTTCGCGGTGTGGGTGCGGAGCACGCCATCGAGGAGGCGCGCGCTCTTGAGGCGGGGTGGCTTGCCGACCTGGTTGAGCTCGCGTTCACACCACAGCTCCTTCACGACGTACATCACATCGAGGGTCGTGAGGAGCGGCAGCATCAGCGGGCCGGTCTGGGCGGTCTGCGATCGCTCTCGGCCCCCACCACGCTTGTGGCTGCCCGCCACAGGGAGTTGGTCGCGGCGCTGAGGAAGGAGCTGCCGGATGTGCCGGTCGACGACCAACTGCTCGGTCGCCTGCGGTACGTGGCTGAGACTTCCTGCGCCGGGCTTCAAGTGCTGGTAACTCGCGACCCAGCGCTGGGGCGGCTGGCGGACATTGCCTGGGACATTGCCCGTGTCAAGGTTGCCTCTCCCGCTGCGGTGACGATGCACGTGGACGAACTGCGCCAGGCCCAGGTTTACCGCCCGGCCGACCTGATGGGCACGGCGTTCTCCGCCGAGGAAGTTGTGCCCGGTAGCGAGGGAGAGTTGGTTGCCTTCTTCGACCAGGCGGGGGGCGACAGCGGGTCCGCTTTCGCTGAACGCCTGGCGGAGCTTCTGCGTGATGGGGTTCTGTGGCGTCGCGAACTGCTTCGCGACGGAGAGGGACGCCCTGTGGCCCTGTACGCCTGGGCGCTGGATGGCCGCACTCTGAATGTCCCGATCCTCCGGACTGCGACACACGCTTTGGAAGAGACCCTCGCCCGGCAGCTGCTCTTCCTGCTGAAGAGACTGGGGCGAGAGCGGGAGGCCCAGGCCATCGCTATCGCCGATCCCTATGTTTCTGCAGCCGCGATGGAAGCGGCCGGGGCCGACGGCTTCGTCGAGGGCGAGGGCGGCCTCACCGCACTCCTGGTCGACGTATGCGGGCCGGCCGAAGTCGTCTCCGAAGTGGCGGGAGGGATCGCGGCGCGAATGGGACGCACCGCCCCTCGCCTGGGATCTGGTGCCTCGGCGGAAGTCACGAGTGTTGCCGAGCGGGTGCTGTGGCCTGCGAAGCTCACCGACGCAGCGCTGCCGTCCTTCATCGCCCCCGTCAAGCCCCGCTGGTCGACAGAGCTGTTCAACGTCCCGGCCATGCTCGTTCCCCGTGACGACGTGCTCGGTATCAGCCGAGAGCACGTCTACTATCGGTCCTCCGGCCACCGAGGTGAAAGCGTCCCCGCCCGGATCCTCTGGTATGTCAGCGACGGCGTGTCCAGGCAGCAGGGCAAGATGGCGATCGGCTGCTCGCGACTGGACGAGGTGCTCATCGATGACCCGGACACCCTCTTCTCGCGATTCGAACACCTGGGCGTATATGGTCGTGCTGAAGTGCGCGCGGCGGCCGATGCTTCGGGCAAGGTCATGGCGCTGAGGTTCTCAGACACGGAGACCTTTCCCGTACAGGTGACGCACGGACGGCTGATCGCGTTGGCCCGAGGGCTGGGACTACGGTTGTCGCTGATGTCGCTGTCGAAGATCAGCAACGCGCTGTTCCAGGCGGTCTACGAAGAGGGGCACCGAAAGACGTGAGCGATCCGGAGCGCGCGATGCTGCTGTCCGTCCACCCCAGGTTCGCCACGGCGATCCTGGCCGGGACCAAGACGGTGGAGGTGCGCCGTCAGCGCGTCGCCGCTCCACCCGGTACTCCTGTTTTCCTGTATGCGACGGCGCCCACCATGGCCATCGTGGGCATGGCGCGAATCGCGTCGGTTCACGTGGCTTCCCCTCGCGAGGTCTGGTCGGCCAGTCGTAAGGGCGCCGGTATCAGCCGCCGTGAGTACGACGAATACATGAGCGGGGCGACCCAGGCCAGCGGCCTTGCGCTGGACGACCCCGTTACGTTTGAGGCACCCGTACTGCTCGCTGCTCTCCGGACGTCCGGCTCCTTCCATCCTCCGCAGAGCTACCGGTACTTGACTGGTGAGGACCTGCGAAAAGTGACCGTGGCGGCACCAGCGTCCGGCGCGGCCCTCCATGGGGCTCTCAGGCAACTCGTTCCGGCCTGAGGAGGTATCCGCGGGCGACCGATGTCGAACCCGCACTCTGAGCTTGGGAATCAGGGGGCTTTCGGGTGTCTGAAGCCTGTCTGACCAGGGATAATGCTGCAGCCGGGGTGGGTGTGCCCGGTTGAGTCTCCGCCCCTGTTGACCGCTGCTTACCGCTCCATCTGGCACGGTACTGGCACGGCGGGCCACGCGGCTCCTAAGGCAGGACCTCCGCGTGGGGCGCGTAGCTGTTCGTCCCGGGCGTTGCTGCCGACGCGTACACGGATTGCTCGGGCGAAGGGCGGTCCGACCGGGCGGCCCGGACTTTCGGGTAGAGGGGCACCCATAGGCCGGCGGCGGCGAGGGGGCCCTCTTTCGCATCGGAGCCGGCAGGTCAGATGTTGGTTGCGGTGTAGGTCGCTGCCCACGCCATGACTGACGGCGGCGTTCTGTCGCTCGCTGTGCACTTTCTGTGCTCGGGCATTTCGCGAAGTGCCGAGGGATCGGGCCGGCCCGTGGCGGGCCTCACACCTTCTCTTGCCCATCGGGAATTCGCATGATCGGCCGCCGCCCGGAAGTCCCAATTCTTCAGGTTCACCCGAAAACGTCCCGCCGACGCATACCGTTGTTCCTGCGCGGCGGACTGAGCGCCGTGGACACGGTGAAGGGACCGGGATGGAGCCCAGCGACAGCGGCAATGAGCCACACCCTCCCGACGCACCGCGGCCCGACAAGGTGAAACCCGCCGGGCCGTCGCGCGCGGGACGCCCTGAGCCCGAATCCGCGGACAGAAGACCCCCGCCTCATGGGGCTACGGCACCCCAGGGGGGTGGCCGCCGGAGCCTGCCCGGTCTGCCGGGCGGTCCGCCGCCGCCCGGCCCGACGCGCCCCGCGTTCTGGCGGAGTCCGCTGCGCGGGCCCTGGCTGACGTCGGTGTTCGGGTTGATCCTGCTCGTCGGCATCACCGTGCTGTTCGTGACCGGGCTGCTGTCCTACGCCGCCTATAACCCCGATCTGGCGCCGGGCAACGACCACACGCCGAACAAGGGCTGGCTCGGCTTCTATCTGTTCTCCTGGCCCACCAGCCCTTACTGGCTTTACCGCTTCACCCAAGGCGTGCACGTCACGCTCGGCGTGGTGCTGATCCCGATCCTGCTGGCGAAGCTGTGGTCGGTCATTCCGAAGCTGTTCTCCTGGCCGCCGCTGCGTTCGCCGAGCCACGCGCTGGAGCGGCTCTCACTGCTGCTTCTCGTGGGCGGCGTGCTGTTCGAGTTCGTCACCGGCGTGTTGAACATCCAGCTGCACTACATCTTCCCCGGGTCCTTCTACACCTTGCATTTCTACGGTGGCTGGGTGTTCATCGGCGCTTTCATCGTGCACATCGCCTTCCGCATCCCCGCCATGTCCAGGGCTCTGCGCAGCCGCCGGTGGCGTACCGAGCTGCGGACCTCTACGGCACATACCCAGCCCGAACCCGCCGACGACACGGGGCTGGTGACCCCGAATCCGGCGCCGCCGACCATGTCGCGGCGCGGTGCGCTGGGCCTGGTAGGGGCCGGGTCGCTCGGACTGCTCATCGTGACCGCAGGCCAGAGCATCGGCGGATCCCTGCGCAAGACCGCGCTGCTGGCTCCGCACGGGCAGGAGCCCGGCACGGGACCCAATGGCTTCCAGATCAACAAGACCGCCGCGGGCGTCGGTATCCGTGCCCGTGACATCGGCCCCCACTGGCGGCTCGTCGTACGCGGGGACGGCCGGGAGGTGACCTACACCCGCGAACAGGTGCTGGCCCTGCCACAGCACACGGCTGCACTGCCCATCGCCTGCGTGGAGGGCTGGTCCACCGACGACCAGCTCTGGACCGGCGTCCGGTTGTCCGAACTCGCCTCCCGGGTCGGACTGGGGCAGAGCCCGCCGGGCGTGTTCGTCGAGTCCGCACAGCGCGGCGGCGCCTTCAGCTCGACCCATCTGCGCGACAACCAGGTGCGCAATGCCCGGTCGCTGCTCGCTTTGCGGGTCAATGGTGCGGATCTGTCCGCGGACCACGGCTATCCGGCACGGATCATCGTTCCGGCCAACCCCGGTGTGCACAACACCAAATGGGTCACCCGCCTTACCTTCGGAACGGCCGGAGAAGCGTCATGAAGGGAATGCGGCAACGCTACGGGGCGTCCCCCCTTCATCTTCTGCTCGTGCTGTGCTCTTTCGCCCTGACCGGGTACGCCGGACTCCGGCTGCTGAAGGGGGACACGCTCGGCGTGGTCGTCTGGTTCGTTGGTGCCGCGCTCCTGCACGACCTCGTCTTCCTCCCCCTGTACACCGTCACCGACCGCGCCGTGCAAGGGGCGCTCAGACGTCCGAAGGAGACGACGGAGCGCTCCCGTCCGATGGTCGGCTGGATCAACTACCTTCGCGTTCCCGCCTTCGTGGCCCTTCTGTTGCTCCTGGTCTGGTACCCGCTCGTCCTGAACAGGGTCCCTGGTTTCACGGCGTATACCGCTCTGTCCGCCGATGTGTTCTGGGGCCGCTGGCTGCTGATCACCGCCGCCCTCTTCGCAGCCTCCGCACTCTGCCTGATGGTCGCCATATGGCGTACGCATGCGCTTCGGGCAGGCCAGGATGACCCCCTGCGGAAGGGACCAGGCCGCGGGCAGGCATAGGCGGTGTCGCCAGTTCCGGAGAATCACCTGCGCACGCCAGCGCTCCTTCCCGAACACTTCTGTATGTGAATGCCCTGAACGTGACAGCGGAGACACGATGCCCGGCGCGCTTGAATCGACCACACCCACGAAGGCGCCCTCCTGGTGAGCACCGAAGAGCATGCGCCAGGGCAGCAGCCGGGTTCTGCCCCTCGGCCCGACGAAGACCCGTACGCCCACGCGCTGGAGGACGGCCGCGGCCCCCTCTACATGCGCCGTATGGACGGCGGAGTTCTGTCGTCGGAGGTGGACCGCTGGTGCTCCGCACCGGATCCCGCCGACATGAGCGTCCTGCGGCGGTGCAAAGGGGCGGTCCTCGACGTCGGCTGCGGACCGGGGCGTCTGGTCACCGCCCTCAGAGCCCTCGGCCACCTGGTTCTCGGCATCGACATCAGTCGCGCCGCGGTCGCCCGCACCGCCGACACCGGAGGTGCGGCGCTGTGCCGGTCCGTCTTCGAACGGCTTCCGGGCGAAGGGCTCTGGAACACCGCTCTGCTCATGGACGGCAACATCGGGATCGGCGGTGACCCGCAGGCCCTGCTGGAGAGGATCGGGACCCTCGTGGCCCCTGACGGAAGCCTGCTGCTGGTGGAAGCGGCCACCCGTGACGTCGACGAACGGCTGCATGTGCGATTCGACGACGGCCGAGGTCATCTCGGCATGCCCTTCCCCTGGGCCCGCGTCGGCGTGGCCGCGCTGCGAGGCAAGGCAGCCGCCACCGGCTGGCAGTCTGGCGAACACTGGGCGATCGGCGGGCGCCACTTCCTCGAACTGCGGCGATCCCCTCGCCGCCGTTCGACGGTCACCAACCGGTCAGCAGCAGGTGGTTGACCAGCAGCGCGAGTACGGCCTGCCCGGCCAGCCACCAGACATGAGCGCGGTGGGGCAGCAGCGCGCAGGCGGGCAGCAGCCAGATGGCGAAGGGCAGCCAGATGCGTTCGGTCTCCGCCTTGCTCATCCCGGACGCATCCGCGAGCAGCATCATGCACAACGCCGCGGCGACCACCACGGACAGCGCACCACGCCCGGCCGGCGACGTACGACGCATCCCCCGCACGGCCGGCCACAACGGGCCGGCGGCGCGGCGCAGGCCCGCAATCGTGGCCAGACCCACCGTCAGTACCTGGGCGGCCAGATTGGCCCAGACGAAGTAGCCGTACGGGCGTACCTTCGCGGCGCCCTGGTAGTAGCGCTCGACGAGGGTCGTGTAGCCGTCAAGCCACCAGAACCCGGCGGCGGTGAAGGCCACCACCCAGAGCAGCACGCCCAGGATCACGTACGGCAGCGGGCGTGCGGAACGAGCGATGAGCAGGACGGAGCCGCCGAGCACGACGAGGACGGTCAGGCCGTATGAGAGGTACCAGGCGAGCCCCAGCAGCAGACCGGCCCCCAGAGACGCGAGGCGCGGCACCCGCGTCGTTCGGGTGGACGCCAGCGTGAGCAGTGCGATCGCCCAGGCGGAGACACCGGCGAAGTAGCCGTCGGCACTGGCGCCGATCCATACCGCCGCCGGGGCCAGCACCAGGAACGGGGCTGTCCGTCGGGCCAGTTGCTCACCGCACAGGGCCCGGACGGTGACCATGACCGCGGCGGCGAAAGCCGACCCGATGGTGATGCACCAGGCCGCCGCCCAGGCGCCACCACCCAGCCCGATACGGTCCAGCGCGACGAACGTCAACAGCGCGCCGGGCGGGTGGCCCGCCACATGCGCCGGCCAGATGTGGGGTGAGCCGACCAGGATGTGGTGCGTGAAGTTCCCCAGGAACGCGGGCACATCGTGCACGTCGTCCACGGACTGCAGGTACTCCAGGCTGGTGGTCAGCCGCTCGGTGATCCCGCGCCCCCAGCCGTCCACCAGCGCGAGCGACCACGTCCAGGCCATCGCCGCGGCCCATGCGGCCGGCACCAGCACCCGCCACGACAGGCGCCGCGCAGTTGGCGGACCGTAGACCACCACCAGCGCGGCGACGGCGAGCGCCGCCGGCGTCCCCGGGCCGAGGTGCGGCAGCCACCATGCGTACAGTGGCGGCCACCCCAGCCGCAGAATGCCCTCCGAACCGTAGACGCTCCTGTTGACGGCACGCCCGATGACCACCGCCAGCACGAACAGCATGACGGCGGCCGTCGCCGCCCAAAGATCGCTGCGGCACTCCCGCTTCCGCGCGCTCGCTGTCACCGCAGGGCGGCCTGCCCGGCTATCGGTGTTCGGGGTTTTCGTAGTCATGGCGGCACCCGGCGTCCCAGGAGGTGCGCTGGTTGCCGTAGGCGGGGATGCCGCCGGCGTCCTTGAGCGTTCGGGCCAGGTGCAGCAGGTTCCAGGTCATGAAGGTGGTGTTGCGGTTGGTGAAGTCGTTGTCCGGGCCGCCAGAGCCGGGGTCGAGGTAGGAGGGGCCGGGGCCTGCCGCGCCGATCCAGCCGGCGTCGGCCTGAGGGGGGATGGTGTAGCCGAGGTGCTGGAGGCTGTAGAGGACGTTCATGGCGCAGTGCTTGGCGCCGTCCTCGTTTCCCGTGATCAGGCAGCCGCCGACCCGCCCGTAATAGGCGTACTGGCCCGACTCGTTGAGGAGGCTGGAGCAGGCGTAGAGACGTTCGATCACTCGCTTGCTCACCGAGCTGTTGTCGCCGAGCCAGATGGGACCGGCGAGTACGAGGATGTCGGCTGCCGTGACCTGTTCGTACAACCCCGGCCAGGTGTCGGTCTGCCAGCCGTGTTCGGTCATGTCCGGCCAGACGCCGGTGGCGATGTCATGGTCGACGGCCCGCACGACATCGACGTGGACACCCTGCGCTTCCATGATGCCCACGCTGCGGTCGATGAGCCCCTGGGTGTTGCTCCGCTCCGGCGACCGCTTGAGGGTGCAGTTGAACACCAGGGCACGCAGGTCGTCATAGTGCGCTGGGGGTGAATCGGTGGAAGGCGGCTGGGCGGTCACGGAGCACTCCCGGGATCCTGCCACCGTGCCGTTCACGGCGGCGCAGTGCTGCCCATCGTGCTGGTCCGGCTGCCGCTCCACCTGGAGCGGCACGACCGTTCGCTTACGACCACCCCGACAGTCGAACACTCACCGGACCTGTACGAACTCGGTGCCGAGCATGCCCCGGGCCTGGTGTTCGGCGCCGACTGTGGACCGCAAGGTTATCGCGGTGATCGGTCCGGTCTCCGGCTCGACGGCGAGGAGGGCTTTGCACCCGTCCTGCCTCCAGTATCGGGTCTTGTGCACATGCCGGCTTCGGGATCGACGGTGGAGACCATCGATTCAGCCGGTTGCCTCGGGCAGGGCCTCGGCTTGGACCTCGGCCTGGGCCTCGACGTCCTCGATGCCGTCCGGGCGTCCGGCGCGGATCCACCGGAGGTAAAGGGCCCCGGCGATGAGGAGGGTGGCGGCGAGGGAGAGCATCGGCCAGCCGCGGAGCAGGTTCACCGCCAGGGTGAACGCGACGGCGGCTGCGGCGAGGGCGTTGACCCAGGCCAGGGTCGGCTTTTTCTCCGCGCGGGCGAAGCGGGCCATTGCCACGAGGCCGACCAGGAAGCTGACGAAGACGGCGACCGCGTAGAACAGGACCAGTTCCTGCTCCTCGCCCGCTGCGGCCACGATGATCACGGCGGCGGCGATCAGGTACGCGACGACGGACCAGTACGGGGTGTGGTGCCTGTTCGTGCGGCCGAGGACCGGCGGCAGGACCCCGGGAGCGCCTGCCGTTCCGGCCAGGGCCTTGAGCAGGCCGGGGCCCGCCTGGAAGGAGGAACTGGCGGCGGCGAGCAGGAGCAGGGAACTGGTCAGCTGGAACGCCCCGTACAGCCAGCCGGGTCCGGTGGCGGAGCGCGCGATGTCGGCGATCTGGGTGGACTCGGCGGCCGGGATGCCGATGTGCAGGTGCAGCGCGAGGGCGGTGAGCGCGAGCGTCAGGCCGCCGACGATGACCAACAGCAGGGCGAGGGTGCCGCGGCCGAAGCGGCGTCGGTGGGTGTCGTCGAGCTGGCCGAGCTGGGCGATCGCAGTGGAGGGTGCTTCGACGCCGGTGGCCAGGGCCATCGCGACGGGGAAGGCGAGCACGACGGCCAGCGCGGCAGGCCGTCCGGCGTCGGTACTGGCCGGGGCGTGGCCCACCTCGTGCGGGCTGACGAAGCCGAGGACCAGGACGGCGACGGAGACCACGACGAACAGCACGGTCATCGCCGCGAACAGCAGGCGGCCGCCGTGCCCGAACCAGGTCAGCCCGGCCACCAGCACCAGCAGCCCCAGGGCCAGCGGGACACGTGCCCCGGCGAGCGCGGGGAAGAGGGCGATCGCCGCGCTGGCCGCTGCCGAGATGGAGATACCGATGGTCAGGACGAAGTCGACCACCAGCGCGCCGATGGGCAGGAACGTCCAGCGCGGCCCGAATGCCCGCCCGGCCGCGGCGGCCGCGCCACCGCCCTTGGGGAAGCGGCGCACCAGCTGCCAGTAGTTCGCGGTCACCACGACGACGAGGCCGACTACCAAGGACATGGTGGGCAGCAGCAGCGCCAAGTCACCGTGGAGCGCACGCAGGGCCGCTTCGATGGCGTAGGCGACGGAGGAGACCGGATCCGCGATCACCGCGAAGGCGAAGGCGATGAACAGCACCGACGTGCGCGGTCCCCGGCTGGAGCGCACCGGCGGTATGGCCGCGGACACGGCGGCCTTGGGGAGAGTCATGCGCGGGAGAGCCTTTCATGGCCGACGAAGCGGAGAAACGCACTGCATGCCGACCAGACTTCCCGGCTCACCTGGCGTTAACGATACGTCAGCGGACCGCTATGAAGGCGCTAAGGAGGCGTCAAGATCAAGCGTTCGACCGCGCCGTCCCATGGAGGCTGGGATGCCTTCGATGACCCGGTCGGCTTTGCGAGATACGCCGACTACTCACCGTGTCGACCGCCATCTCGCCTGTGCGAGGTCCATCCAGCCAGTGACCGGTGCACGGCCCGATGCGCGATGCGTCTCAGTAGAATCGCTGGACGGTGGATGTGTGGGTGGCTCCCTGCCGTGCTCCGTCCCTCGTTCCATGGCGCGGGATAACCTCCCGCGGCCGCCAGCCGTGTCGGGGCCGACGACGCCCCCGGCGAAGACCGATGTCAGTAGGGAAGAGTGTGCGCATGCCCATCCTGCCCGGCGCCGCTGCTTGCCCGCCGTGACCCCTCGCCCTTGAGCAGCGGCCGAACCGAGTGGGGCGTACGCCGCGCTCAGTGATTTCGCCCGGCGTTCGCCGGCTTCGTGGATTGCCGTCCCGGCCTTCCGCCCTCTCCCGCACGTCCCTATGGCCGGGGCGGGCCCGACCACGACAGGTTTCGCTTCCCCTTGTCTTCTTACGCACCGTCCCCCGTCGCGCGGCTGCGCGGCTTCCGCCCGCCATGGCTGTCCCCGAAGGTGTTCCGTACGGAGGTGCTGGCCGGCCTGGTCGTCGGCCTGGCGCTGATCCCCGAGGCGATCTCCTTCTCGGTCATCGCCGGGGTCGATCCCAAGGTGGGGTTGTTCGCGGCCTGCACCATGGCCATGGTGATCGCCCTTGTTGGCGGCCGCCCCGCGATGATCTCGGCTTCCACCGGTGCGGTGGCTCTGGTCGTGGCGCCCGTGGTCCGCGAGCACGGCCTCGGCTACCTGATCGCGACCGTCATCCTGGCCGGTGTCTTCCAGATCGTGCTCGGCGCGGTGGGCGTGGCGAAGCTGATGCGGTTCGTGCCGCGCTCGGTGATGGTCGGTTTCGTGAACGCGTTGGGGATCTTGCTGTTCACGGCCCAGATACCCAACCTGCTAGATGTGCCGTGGGCGGTGTATCCGCTGGTCGCCGCAGGGCTCGCCCTGATGGTGTTCTTCCCGCGGCTCACCAAGGCCGTGCCCGCGCCGTTGGTCTCCATCGTCATCCTCACCGTCGTCACTGTCGCGGCCGGAATCGTCGTCCCCACCGTCGGTGACAAGGGCAAGCTGCCTTCCTCTCTGCCCGTGCCCGGCCTGCCGGACGTCCCGTTCAGCCTCCACACCCTGACCGTCATCGCGCCCTACGCGCTGGCGATGGCCCTGGTCGGACTGATGGAGTCGTTGATGACCGCCAAGCTGGTGGACGAGATGACCGACACCCGCTCCAACAAGACGCGCGAGTCGATCGGTCAGGGCATCGCCAACATCGTCACCGGCTTCTTCGGCGGCATGGGCGGCTGCGCGATGATCGGCCAGACGATGATCAACGTCAAGAACGGGGCCCGCACCCGGCTGTCCACCTTCCTCGCCGGGTTCTTCCTGCTCATCCTCTGCATCGTCCTCGGCCCGATCGTCTCCAAGATCCCCATGGCCGCACTGGTCGCCGTGATGATCCTCGTTTCGGTCGGCACCTTCGACTGGCACTCCATCAAGCCGGCCACGCTCAAGCGGCTGCCGATCGGCGAGACCACCGTCATGGCGATCACCGTCGCCGTCGTGGTCGCCACCGAAAACCTCTCCATCGGCGTGGTCGTCGGCAGCCTCACCGCCATGGTCATCTTCGCCCGCCGCGTCGCGCACCTCGCCCACGTCACCGCGGTCACTGACCCCGACGGCACCCAGGTCGTCTACTCCGTCACCGGCGAACTCTTCTTCGCCTCCTCCAATGACCTGGTCACCCAGTTCAACTACGCCGGCGACCCGGACAAGGTCGTCATCGACCTCTCCTCCGCCCATATCTGGGACGCCTCGTCCGTCGCCGCACTGGACGCCGTCGAGACCAAGTACGCACAACGCGGCAAGAAGGTCGAGATCGTCGGTCTGAACGAGTCCAGCGCCCAGCTCCACAAGACGCTCAGCGGCGGACTCACCGGCAGTCACTGACCGGACCCGCCGACTTCGGTGGGCACCCGGGGCGACCGTCCCCGGGTGGTCATCGTTTCTCCCGCAGGCGGGAGAGCTGCCGTATCTGCCCAGGTCAGAGGGGTGGAGTGTCGGTCCAGCCCAAGGGGTAGGCGTCGTGGCCTGCGGGCGGTACGGCCGGTTCGCCGGCCGCCGCGGTGAAGGCGGTGAGCGCTTCGACCAGCGCCTGGCCCTGGGCGGGGTCCATGCGGCCGACGATCGCAGCGATCTCCTCCCGGCGCCGGGCCGTGACCTCCTCGACGATGCGGCGCCCGTCCTCCGTCAGCTGGATCAGGGTTTCCCGCCGGTTGTCCGGGTTGGCGTGCCGGCTGGCGAAGTCCGCGCCGATCAGCCGGTCGATCATGCGCATCGCGGTGGAGGGGTTGACCCCGAGGAGTTCGGCCACCGTGGACAGGTTGGTGGCGCCGTGTACGGACAGCACGACCAGCAGGCGGAACTGGGGCAGCGTGACCTTGTCCTCGGCTGCGGTCAGCGAGCGTGCGGACACGCCGACGAGCACCCTGGAGGCGGTCAGCACCGCGCGGGTTACCGCATCGACGTCGCCCATGTCCGGTGAGCTCCCCTCGCGCTCGATCATGCTCATTTCTACCTCGCTCGGGAGCGCACTTGACAACGTTTGCATAATGCAAAATGAGCGAGGAGAGGAAAATATGAGTGGGATAGATGCGGCGGCCCCGGCCCCTCCCGTCATTGATTCGCCGGTCGTCGAAGCGCGCCCCGCATCGGGTTGCGCCCGATTGCGTAACGCGCCGTGGGGCCTGTTGGTGCTCGCGGTGACGGTCGGTGCCGGTGCCGGGCTCGGCTCGATCGCCTTCCGCTGGCTGATCGTGACCTTCACCCACCTCTTCTCCGGCCACGGCGATTACGCGGGCGCGGGTGGCAGCGCGAACCCACACGTGCCGTGGCTGGGCCCGTTCTTCGTTCTGCTGGCCCCCGTCGTCGGCGGGCTGCTGTACGGGCCGCTGGTCGACCGGTTCGCCAAGGAGGCCCGCGGCCATGGCGTGCCGGAGGTGATGCTCGCGGTCGCCCAGCGCGGTGGCCGGATCAATCCCCAGGTCTCCATCGTCAAGGCGCTCGCCTCGGGCGGTTTGGCACAGCTGGGCGGCAGTCGTCGTGTTCGTCGGCGCCTACGCCCTGATCATCAGCGAGAAGATCCACCGCGTCGCCGTGGCCCTCGGCGGCGCAGGGCTGATGCTGGTGATCGGGGCGACCGACGATGCGTCGGCGTTCTACTCCGCGGAGTCCGGCATCGACTGGAACGTCATCTTCCTGCTCATGGGCATGATGATGATCGTCGGTGTGCTGAAGAAGACCGGCGTGTTCGAGTACCTGGCAATCTGGTCGGTCAAACGGGCCCGCGCCAAACCGTTCCGGGTCATGGCCATGCTCGTCGTCATCACCGCCGTGGCCTCGGCGCTCCTCGACAACGTCACCACGGTCCTGCTGATCGCGCCCGTCACCCTGCTCGTCTGCGAACGCCTCGCCCTGCCCGCCGCGCCGTTCCTCATCGCCGAAGTCCTGGCCTCCAACATCGGCGGCATAGCGACCCTGGTCGGCGACCCGCCCAACATCATCATCGCCAGCCGGGCCGGCCTCACCTTCAACGACTTCCTCGTCCATCTCGCCCCCCTCTCGGCGGTACTGATCGCCGTCCTCGTCGCACTGTGCCGGGTCATGTTCCGCAAGACCTTCGTCTACGACGAGGACCGGGCAGCCGAGATCATGGCGCTGGAGGAGCGCGAGGCCATCAAGGACCCGCGCCTGCTGATCCAGGGCCTTATCGTGCTCGCCCTGGTGGTGGCCGGCTTCGTCCTGCACCCGGTCCTGCACTACGCGCCCAGCATCGTCGCCCTGCTCGGCGCCGGCCTGCTCGTCGCCATCTCCTCCGCCGAGACCGGCGACGTACTTGCCGAGGTGGAGTGGCCCACCCTGGCTTTCTTCGCCGGGCTCTTCGTCATGATCGGTGGCCTGATCGACACCGGCGTCATCAACGAGATCTCCAAGGGCCTGGCCCACCTCATCGGATCCAACGAACTCGCCGGCTCCATGACGTTGCAGAGCGCCTCCGCCGTCCTCTCCGGCGTCGTCGACAACATCCCGTACGTCGCGACCATGGCCCCCATCACCAGCGACCTGGTGCACAACATGGGCGGCGGAAGCGACCACGTCATGTGGTGGGCCCTCGCCCTCGGCGCCGACCTCGGCGGCAACGCCACCGCCATCGGAGCCTCCGCCAACGTCGTCGTCCTCGGCATCGCCGAACGCAACCGCCAGCCCATCTCCTTCTGGCAGTTCACCAAGTACGGCCTGATCGTGACCGTTGCGACGGTCGCGTTGTCCCTCGTCTATGTGTGGCTGCGCTACTTCGCTCTGGCCTGACGTGGCTTGGCCGGTCATGGCGTTTATGCGCGGCGGCCGAGGTTGTCGGCCCGTGTACATGGTGAAGCCCGGACGTGACGAGCACCGTTTCGAAATCGCTGTGCAGGAGGCAGTGGGCCGGTCAGTATGGGCGAGGGAACGATCAGTGGAGAGGCGCCGTACACGGGCGCCGCACATGCGACGTCAGTCAGGCGACAGGGGCAGGATGACTTCACACATGACCTCACACAGCAACAAGGACCTTTCGCTCGATCGCGTTGCCCAGTCGGTCGCGGTCTACAGCGGCAGCGCTCACGACTATGCGGCAGTACACGCCACAAAGATGTCTGCGGCCGCTGGGCGCTTCGCCGACTCGCTGCCCAAGCCCTCGCTGATCCTCGACGCCGGCTGCGGTCCTGGCCGCGACCTCGCCCGGTTCGGCGCCCATGGGCATGTCGCCCGTGGCGTCGACCTCAACCCCGTGTTCGTCGCGATGGCCAACGTCCACGCACCCACCTCACAGTGCGATCTGCGAGAGGTCGGAGCTCGATTCCCGGCCGGGACGTTTGACGGGATCTGGGCCGCCGCATCGCTTGTACACCTCCTTGAGCCGGAAACCGCGGAGGTGCTCGACCAATTCGCCGGGCTGCTACGCCCCGGCGGCAGACTGTACGCCTGCGTCAAGGCGACCGGTCGTTCCGGCTGGCTCGACGAGCCTGACGGACGTCGCTGGTACACGGTCTGGGGCGGCGAAACGTTCGCTGATCGCGTCGCCCACGCTGGGTTCGAGGTCAACCACGTCGACCGGGGAACGTTCGTCGAGGTATGGGCCACTCGTGGCGGTTGAGCGCGCGAGGTGACGCTCGGCGTGCCTCTCCGAGCCGACGCGGTGGACGGTCATTTGGGAATGGTCGAGGCGACGTCGTCGAGGGTGGCGTCCGTGACGAGGCCGGTGTCCTCCAGAACGTCCATGTGGTCCTGGACGGTGTTGTTGGCCTGCGTCGCCAGACGTCGTACCAAGGCGTTCTTGGTGGTCGCGCGGACCTCGCCGATGGTGATGAACACCTTGCCGTGGGAAGCCCGGAGCAGGTCCACGAAGAGCTGGTCGAAGGCGCGGCCCCGGACCTTCTTCAACTGGTTCACCCAGCCTTACTGTTCGGGGGTTGCCTGGACGGGGACCGGTAACTCAGGGGTTTGGTGGTGCCATGGATCCGCTGTAAGATCCGCGGCCGCCGGTGTGGATACTGATCACCATGCGCATTGACTTTGATCCCGCTGAGATGTCCCGCAACGAGTTCTACAAGCTCCTGACCGCGGTGGTCGTGCCGAGGCCCATCGCCTGGGTGTCCACGATCTCCGCGGATGGCACTGCAAATCTGGCACCTGCGAAGTTTTGAGGAAAGTGGTATCGGTCCGGAGGACGTTAGTCCAGGTCAGAGAGGTCCGGCAATGGCTGGCGTCGGAGTTGACGGGCTGGCACCGGTCTCGACTTGGCCGCGGGCTCCCTTTCTTTACCTCGCCCGAGACCAGCCTGCCAACGAGCCAGTGGGACGCACGTGGGCCCCGGTTCTGGTTGGGTGTGCAGCCGTTGGCTCGTGTCAGAGCATCGCCGGAGGGCGGGTCCGCCTCACACACCTCGACCGGGCAACCAGTCAGCCCCTACGCCGCCACGAACGTGACCGGCCGGGCGAGCTCGTCCAGGTCGACACCAAGGAGCCCGGCAACATCGCCGACGGCGGCGCCCACGAGACCCGCAGCCGCCAGGCCGGCCGCAAGACTCGATTCGGCGCTGGCTACAGCTACCCGCACACCGCTGTCGACGACCGCTCCCGCCTGGCCTGCAGCGAAATCCACACCGACGAGAAGAAGGAATCCGCCACCGCCTTCTGGGTATGAGCCTTGAGCGTCTTCACCCGAGCCGGGATCACCGTCGAACGGGTACTGCCCGACAACGGCTCGTGCTACCGCTCCCGCGACTGGCGCGAACTGCTGGCGGCAGCCGGGAGGTCACCCACGCGAACCCGGCCCTACCGGCCCCAGGTCAACGGCAAGGTCGAATGCCTCCACCGCGCCCTGCTCGGTGAATGGGCCTACGCCTGCCCCTACCGCTCAGAGACCGAACGCCGTAACGCGTACCACGCTGGCTCCACACCTACAATCAGCACCGCGGACACACCGCCCTGAGAGGCAAACCACCCGCCAGACGCGGCCCCAACCCTCCAGAGCAATACACCTAGGGCGGGCCAGTTGGCTACGGCATGTAGCGCTTCTTCGCTCAGCCCTCCTTGGGGCGGAACTTCACTCTTAGGGGCAAACAGGGGTTGGTGTCACTTTTTCGCACTGGATAACGTCCCGGGCAAGGTGCGTCGCAGAGTCGGCGCCGTCTCGACCCGGGGTGGCATTGGTGGGAAACCAGGAGAAGCTTCTTGACTACCTCAAGCGCGCGACCGCAGACCTGCGTGCCGCCCGCAAACGCGTAGCAGAGCTCGAGTACCGCGACCAGGAGCCGATTGCCGTCGTGGCGATGGCGTGCCGTTATCCGGGTGGGGTGAGTTCGCCCGAGGGGTTGTGGCGGTTGGTCGAGGAAGGTGTGGATGCGGTTTCCCGCTTTCCGGAGGACCGTGGTTGGGACGTGGAGGGAATCTACGACCCCGAGCCCGGAAAACGAGGGAAATCGAATACCCGAGAGGGGGGATTTCTCTATGAGGCGGGGGAGTTCGATGCGCAGCTCTTCGGGATCAGTCCGCGTGAGGCTCGGGAGATGGACCCCCAGCAGCGGTTGTTGCTCGAGGTGTCGTGGGAGGCCGTGGAGCGGGCAGGGATTGATCCGACGTCGCTGAAAGGCAGTTCGACGGGTGTGTTCGCCGGGGTGATGCATCACGACTACCCCGGTGCTGGCAGCGGGGGAAGTCTCGCCTCGGGCCGCGTTGCGTACACACTCGGCCTCGAAGGGCCTGCGGTGACGGTGGATACTGCTTGCTCCTCGTCGCTGATTGCTCTGCACATGGCCCTTCAGGCCCTGAGGGCGGGGGAGTGTTCGCTTGCGATCGCGAGCGGCGCGACTGTGATGTCCACGCCCGAAATGTTTATCTACTTCAGTGAGCAATCCGGCTTGGCTACGGATGGCCGATGTAGGTCGTTTGATGCTGCAGCCAATGGTTTCGGCTGCTCGGAAGGCGTCGGAGTTCTGCTCCTGGAGCGTTTGTCGGATGCGCGGCGCCGTGGCCACCCGGTCTTGGCCATGGTGCGTGGGAGCGCGGTCAATCAGGACGGTGCGAGCAATGGTTTGAGTGCGCCGAACGGGCCGTCACAGCAGCGGGTGATCGAGCAGGCGTTGGCGAATGCGGGTTTGACGGCCGCTGATGTAGATGCCGTAGAAGCGCATGGCGCGGGGACGACACTGGGCGATCCGATCGAGGCGCAAGCATTGTTGGCAACGTACGGCCGGGATCGGGGGGAACCATTGTGGCTAGGTTCGGTGAAGTCGAACCTTGGGCATACACAGGCGGCTGCGGGCATGGCGGGCGTCATCAAGATGGTGCAGGCAATCCGCCACGGTGTGCTGCCCAAGACGCTGCACGTGGACGAGCCGACGCCGCACGTGGATTGGGAGGCAGGTAACGTCCGGCTGCTGACTGAGAACCGTGCCTGGCCGGAGAGTGGGGGGCCACGTCGCGCGGGTGTCTCTTCATTCGGATTCAGCGGGACGAATGCGCACGTGATTCTGGAGGAAGCCCCGCCCCTGGGCGCAGAGCCTGTTGAACGGTGGGAATTGCCAGTGGCGCCGGTTGTCGTATCAGCCGGTTCGCCTGAGGCGCTGGAAGCGCAGGTGCAGCAGGTCGGTGTGCCGACTGCGGGTGTGAACGCATTGGACGTGGCGTTTTCTGCGGCGACGGGGCGTGCTGCGTTGGAGTACCGGGCGGTGCGGGTCGGGGCGGAGACGGTGGTGGGTTCGGTGGCCGAGGGTGGGCTGGCGTTTCTGTTTACCGGGCAGGGGAGTCAGTGGGTGGGGATGGGCCGGGGGTTGTATGCGGCTTTTCCTGTTTTCGCGGCGGCCTTTGATGAGGTGTGCGTGCTGTTGGATCCGGTGGTGCGTGAGGTGATGTGGGGTGATGGGGAGCGTTTGGGGCGTACGGAGTTTACGCAGCCGGCGATTTTTGCTGTGGAAGTGGCGTTGTTCCGTCTGCTGGAGTCGTGGGGGCTGAGGCCGGATTTTGTGGCGGGGCATTCGTTCGGTGAGGTGGCGGCGGCTCATGTGGCGGGGGTGTTCTCGTTGGGGGATGCGGCCCGGTTGGTGTCGGCGCGGGGGCGGTTGATGGGGGAGTTGCCGTCGGGTGGGGCGATGGTGGCGGTGCAGGCGACGGAGGAGGAGGTTGCTCCGTTCTTGGACGGGGAGGTGGCAATCGCTGCGGTCAACGGTCCTTCTTCGGTGGTGGTCTCGGGCGCCGAGGACGCGGTGGCGGCGGTTGCTCGGCGCTTTGCTGAGCGCCGGCAGATCCGGTTGAAGGTCTCGCATGCGTCTCATTCGCCGTTGATGGAGCCGATGCTGGAGGAGTTCCGCCGGGTCGCGGAGGGGATCACGTATCGGCAGCCAGGGATTCGTATGCCCAAGGACGTGGCCTCAGCCGGCTATTGGGTGCGGCATGTGCGTGAGGCGGTGCGCTTCGCCGACGATGTCGGACGGCTTCGGGACGCTGGTGTGACGCGGTTCTTGGAGGTCGGGCCGGACAGTGTGCTGACGGCCATGGTCCGGGAGATGGTTCCGCAGGCCACGGCGGCGGCGACGCTGAGGCGGGACCGTACCGAGGCGGAGGGGCTGTTCGCCGGGGTCGGTCAGCTGTGGACTGTGGGAGTGCCGGTCGAGTGGAACGCTGTTTTCGAGGGGCGTGGGGCCCGGCGTGTCGATCTGCCCACCTATCCCTTCCAGCGCAAGCGGTACTGGATGACACCGGAGGCGAGCCTGAGGACGGCCGGGCTGATGCCGGTGGAGCACCCACTGCTGGAGGCGGAAGTCGAGCTTCCAGACACTGGGGGCTCGGTGTTCACCGGGACGATTTCCCTCGACTCCCAGCCCTGGCTCGTCGATCACGAGATCTTGGGCGCAGTATTCGTACCGGGGGAGGTGTTCCTGGAACTGGCCCTGTTCGCCGCCGAATGGACGGGCCGAGGCGGGGTCGAGGAACTGGATCTCCATGTACCCCTCGTCGCCGCCGGCGCCGACGACATCATGAGGTTGCGTCTGACGGTCACCGAGGCGGGGGCGGTCAGCGTGTATGCGCGCGGTGGCGATCAGGCCCCCTGGGTGAAGCACGCCTCGGGCGTGCTGTCCTCCGAGGCCGGTGGGCTCTCGTGGCTGCGCGATGAAGAGTCTTACGCCGGCCTGCTCGACGCCGCCGCGCAGGCCGGACGACACGGCACCGACGGTGAGACGCTCGCTCACAGATGGCGCGGAGCCTCGGTAGGCGTCGATCAGGACGGACGGCCCGTACTGTCGGTGAAGTCCGTCGAGACGCGCGCGATCTCCACGCAGGAAGTAGGGGCGAACAGCGGAGGCCGCGAGTCGCTGTTCCACGTCGAATGGGTGGCTTCGCCGGCGCCCGCAGGACCCGAGTCCGGTGGTCGCGAGGTCTACGAGTGCCCACCGACGGACGCTGCCTCGCCAGAAGGCTTCCGTGCCACCGCCCGGCAGGCGCTCTCCGCCATTCAGCAGTGGCTGGCCTCTGAGCAGGCCGCGTCCTCCAGGCTTGTGGTCGTGACGCGCGGTGTGATCGAGGGCAGCGACCTCGGGCATGCGGCGGTGTGGGGATTGGTGCGGGCGGCGGAGGCCGAGTACCCCGGCCGCTTCACCCTGGTGGACCTGGCCGCCGACGGCGAACTGCCCAAAGAGGCGTTGTGTCTCGATGAGTCCGAGATCGCTGTCCGCAATGGCGAGATCCGGGTACCGAGGTTGGCCCGCGTCCCCGCGACGGACGAGCGTGCCCACTCGTGGAACACGGATGGAACCTTCCTGATCACCGGTGGAACGAGCGGACTCGGTGCCCTGGTCGCCCGGCACTTGGCTGCGAAGCACGGAGTGCGGAGCCTGCTGCTGGTCAGCCGCCGGGGAACGGACACGCCAGGCGTAGCCGAACTGGTCGAGGAATTGCTCGGGTTGGGTGCCGAAGCGGAAGTAGTGGCATGCGACGTCACCGACCGGGAGGCCTTGGCCTCGCTGTTGTCCCGACGGCCCGTGACGGGGGTTGTGCACGCGGCCGCGGTGCTGGACGACGCGTTGATGGGGGCGTTGACGCCAGAACGGCTGGACGCGGTCATGAAACCTAAGGTGGACGCCGCCTGGTATCTGCACGAGCTCACCCGCGAGCACGGCCTCTCGGCGTTCGTGCTCTTCTCGTCCGTCATGGGCACGCTCGGCGGCGCCGCGTTGGGTAATTACGCCGCGGCGAACTCCTGGTTGGACGCGCTCGCCCGGCATCGCGTCGCCCACGGGCTTCCCGCGCTGTCCCTGGGATGGGGACCCTGGATCCAGGTCGGGGGCATGGCCGACCGGATGGACGAAACCGAGTTGCTGCGGATCCGACGCTCGGGAATGGTGCCCCTGTCCCCGGAGGCGGGGCTGGCGCTGCTGGACGCCGCGACCCTGCCGGGGCGACCCCCTCTGACGCTCCCGGTTCGATTCGATCCGGCGGCAATGCGCGCACAGGCCGAGGCGGGAACTCTCCCCACCATCTTCGGAGCTCTTGCGCGTATCCGGCCCCGTCGGGAGGCGGCAGGCAGGGCTTCGTTGGAGCGACGGCTGAGCGGGCTTGGCGAGGCTGAACGTGACCGGTTCCTTGTCGACCTGGTGCGCGGCCATGTCGCGCGATACCTGGGACACAGCAGCGTCGAGGCGGTGCCGCCGGAGTGCCCGCTGAGCGAACTCGGCCTCAACTCACTAGGTGCCGTGGAGCTGCGCAACGCGCTCAACGCCGAGTCTGGCCTGCCGCTGCCCGCGACCCTGGTCTTCGACCACCCGACCTCCCTTGCCATCGCTCAGCTGCTGCGCGACAGGCTGTGGCCGACGGAGGCCGATCCGGCCAAGCCGCTACTGGCCGAACTGAGTCGGCTGGAGGACGCCCTGGCGAGGCTGGGGCCGGAGGGCGAGGCTCATGCCAAGGTCACGGACCGGCTTGAGGCGGCATTGCGGCGGGCGCGCGATGCCCGGAGCCGGGTGTCCGCGGGTGGTGAGCCGGACGGCTGCCTGTCCACCGCCTCCGACGACGAGTTGTTCAAGGCGCTGGACAAGGAACTGGGACTGTCCTGACGGACTCCGTCCGAAGACTCAGCGACACTCACGGATGGATTGACTTCGATGTCGAAAAGCTCGTACGACGACCGCCTGCGCGAGTATCTACGCCTTGCCACCGGCGAGTTGCAGCAGACCCGGCGCCGTCTGCGTGAGGTGGAGGACCGGCATCGGGAGCCGGTCGCGATCGTGGGAATGGCGTGCCGTTTTGCACATGGTGTGGACTCGCCCGAGGGGCTGTGGGAGCTGGTAGCCAACGGCCAGTACACATTGGGCGGCCTTCCCGCTGACCGGGGCTGGGATGTGGAGCGACTGTACGACCCAGACGCTGCCGGCGAGAAGAACACCACCTACGTGAAGGAAGGCGCGTTTCTGGACGGTGCAGCGGATTTTGATCCGGGGTTCTTCGGGATCAGCCCGAACGAGGCCGTAGCCATGGATCCGCAGCAGCGACTGCTGCTGGAGATTTCTTGGGAGGCGCTTGAGCGGGCCCAGATCGATCCACTGTCGCTGAAGGGGAGCACAACCGGCGTGTTCGCCGGGCTGGTGTACCACGACTACCCGGGCAGCAGCGTGACGGGGGCACTGCTCTCGGGTCGTGTGGCCTACACGCTGGGTCTTGAGGGCCCGGCGTTGACAGTCGACACCGCCTGCTCGTCGTCACTGGTCGCCCTGGACTTGGCGGTCAAGGCACTGCGTAGTGGGGAGTGTTCACTGGCGCTGGCCGGCGGGGTCACGGTCATGTCGACGCCGATCACGCTCGTAGAGTTCAGTAGGCAGCGGGTCCTGGCACCCGACGGGCGGTGCAAGGCGTTCGCCGCGGCAGCCGACGGCACCGGGTGGGGTGAGGGCGCCGGCATGCTGGTGGTGGAGCGCCTGTCGGACGCGCGGCGCAACGGACATCAGGTGTTGGCGGTGGTACGGGGGAGTGCGACCAACCAAGACGGTGCGAGCAATGGACTTACTGCTCCTCACGGACCGTCGCAGGAGCGGGTGATCGCGCAGGCGCTGGCGAATGCAGGCTTGTCGTTCGCCGATGTGGATGTAGTCGAGGCGCATGGCACGGGCACGATGCTGGGGGATCCGATCGAAGCTCAGGCGCTGCTGGCGACCTATGGGCAGGATCGGGACGAGCCGTTGTGGTTGGGAACGGTGAAGTCGAACATCGGGCACACCCAGGCGGCTGCGGGTGTGGCGGGTGTGATCAAGATGGTGCAGGCGATGCGGCACGGCGTCATGCCGAAGACGTTGCACGTGAACGAGCCCACACCGAAGGTGGATTGGGAGGCCGGTAATGTCCGGCTGCTCACCGAGGAGCGGGAGTGGTCGAGCAACGGACGTCCGCGTCGTGCGGGCGTCACCTCGTTCGGGATGAGTGGCACCAATGCTCACGTCATCATCGAGGAAGCCCCACTGACCGATGAAGTGCCAGTCGAGCGACGCGAGTTGACGACGACACCGTTGGTGGTGTCAGCCAGGTCGGCTGAGGCGCTGAAGGCGCAGCTCGAACGGATCCGCTCGGTCGGCCGGGACGAGTTGGACGTGGCGTTTTCTGCGGCGACGGGGCGTGCTGCGTTGGAGTACCGGGCGGTGCGGGTCGGGGCGGAGACGGTGGTGGGTTCGGTGGCCGAGGGTGGGCTGGCGTTTCTGTTTACCGGGCAGGGGAGTCAGTGGGTGGGGATGGGCCGGGGGTTGTATGCGGCTTTTCCTGTTTTCGCGGCGGCCTTTGATGAGGTGTGCGTGCTGTTGGATCCGGTGGTGCGTGAGGTGATGTGGGGTGATGGGGAGCGTTTGGGGCGTACGGAGTTTACGCAGCCGGCGATTTTTGCTGTGGAAGTGGCGTTGTTCCGTCTGCTGGAGTCGTGGGGGCTGAGGCCGGATTTTGTGGCGGGGCATTCGTTCGGTGAGGTGGCGGCGGCTCATGTGGCGGGGGTGTTCTCGTTGGGGGATGCGGCCCGGTTGGTGTCGGCGCGGGGGCGGTTGATGGGGGAGTTGCCGTCGGGTGGGGCGATGGTGGCGGTGCAGGCGACGGAGGGGGAGGTTGCTCCGTTCTTGGACGGGGAGGTGGCAATCGCTGCGGTCAACGGTCCTTCTTCGGTGGTGGTTTCGGGCGCCGAGGACGCGGTGGCGGCGGTGGTGGGGCGGTTTGCTGAGCGCAGGACGAGCCGACTGGCGGCCTCGCATGCGTTTCATTCGCCGTTGATGGACCCGATGCTGGAGGAGTTCCGCCGGGTCGCGGAGGGGATCACGTTCCAGAATCCGGCTATGAGTCTGCCCAAGGACGTGGCTTCGGCGGAGTACTGGGTGCGGCAGGTGCGAGAGACGGTGCGCTTCGCCGACGACGTCCGCCGGCTTCGGGACGCTGGTGTGACGCGGTTCTTGGAGGTCGGGCCGGACAGTGTGCTGACCGCGATGGTGCAACAGGTGGCAGACGGAGCGGTTGCGGCGGCCGCGCTGCGGCGGGACCGCACTGAGCTAGAGAGTCTGTTCTCCGGGGTCGCCCGGTTGTGGACTGCGGGAGTTCCGGTCGAGTGGAACGCCGTTTTCGACGGGCGTGGGGCCCGGCGTGTCGATCTGCCCACCTACCCCTTCCAACGCAAGCGGTACTGGATGACGCCGGATGCGAGCCCGGAATCGGCCGGGCTTGAGACGTTCGATCACCCGCTACTGGACGCCGCGGTGGCAGTCGCGGGGGCAGACCGGACCGTGCTGACCGGGCGACTGTCGGCTGGGTCGCAGCCCTGGCTCGCCGAGCACGTTGTCGCCGGCACATTGCTCTTCCCTGGCGCGGGCTTCGTCGAGTTGGCGGTGCGTGCGGGCGACGAGGTGGGATACGGCCGGGTCGAGGAGCTGACCATCGACGTCCCGTTGGTGCTCACCGAGCGTGAGACCAAGGCCCTTCAGGTCGTCATTGGGCCGGACGACGGGTCCGGCCGTCGACCGATCGAGGTGTATTCGCGCGGCGAGAAAGAGCTTCCTCATGCCTGGACCCGTCACGCCGGTGGAAGGCTGGCACCGGGTACCGGCAGCGGGGCGATGGAGACGACTCGATGGCCGCCAGTTGGAGCGGAGCCCGTGGAGGTGACAGGCCTGTATGAGGGCCTGGCGGAAGCCGGCTTGGAGTACGGGCCGATGTTCCAGGGCCTGAAGGCTGGTTGGCGGCGTGGCGACGAGCTGTTTGCCGAGGTTGAACTGCCTGAGGCGGCGGGCCGATTCGGGCTCCACCCGGCACTCTTGGACGCGGCCCTGCACACAGTCCCGTTACTGCGGCCCAAAGACCACCGTGTCCTTCTGCCGTTCTCTTGGACTGGCGTGGAACTGCACGCCACCGGCGCGTCCGCTCTCCGCGTGCGTGTGGCGCCTGCGGGCCGAGACCAAGTGACCTTGGAAGCCGTGGATGACATGAATCAACCCGTCGTCTCGGTCGATTCCTTGTCCCTGCGTCAGGTGCCAGTCCAGCCGCTCCTGCGCGTCGACTCGCTGTTCGAGGTGGAATGGACGCTGGCGCTCTCGGTCGGCGACACGGTCGACGATGTGCGGGTGTGGCGGGCAGGGGGAGGCGACGTGCTGTCCACGCTGCACGCTCTTCTGGAGGCCGTCCAGTCCGGGTCCGGCACGCTGGCCGTCGTGACGCGGGGCGCGGTGTCGGTGGCCGGGGAGGACGTGGTTGACCTGGCCGGTGCGGCGGCGTGGGGCCTGGTCCGCAGTGCCCAGTCGGAGGATCCGGGACGGTTCGTCCTGGTCGATGTGTCTGGTGCGGAGGACGAGGCGGACATCGGCCTCGCCCTGGCATCGGGGGCGCCGCAGGTGGCGATCCGGGGCGGAAAGGCCTATGTACCGCGGTTGAGGCCCGCGTCGGCGGCGGAGCGCGCGTCGTCGTCGAGCTTCGGCGAAGCGGTGCTGATCACCGGTGCTTCGGGTGTGCTGGGCGGACTGGTCGCGCGTCATCTGGTGGCCAAGCACGGGGTGCAGCGACTACTCCTGACCAGCCGCCGGGGCCCAGAGGCGCCGGGCGCGGCGGAGCTGGTGAGGGAACTGACGGCGATGGGGGCCGAGGTCGAGGTTGCAGCCTGTGATGTCGCCGATCGCGAGGCGCTGGCGGGACTGCTCGCCGGACGCTCGTTCACCGGTGTCGTGCATGCGGCCGGCGTGCTGGACGACGGGGTGATCTCCTCGTTGACCCCAGAACGCCTGGAGCGGGTCGTGGCGCCCAAGGCTCTGGCCGCCCTGCATCTGCACGAGCTGACGCGCGACATGGGTCTGAGCGCGTTCGTGCTGTTCTCCTCGGCTGCCGGGATGATCGGTTCGCCGGGGCAGGGGAACTATGCAGCGGCCAACGCCTTCCTGGACGGGCTGGCCGCACATCGGCACGCCAACGGCCTGTCGGCCCAGTCCCTGGCCTGGGGGCTGTGGGCGACCGACTCCGGCATGGCCGGGGACCTGGCCGCCCGTGACCGGCAGCGGATCGACCGTGCGGGCATGGTGGGGCTGTCGCCCGGGCAAGGGCTAGAACTCTTCGATGCGGCGTGCGCGCGGGCCACGCCTGTCCTGGTACCGATGAGGGTGAATGCCGGGATGCTGAACGCGACCGAGGTGCCTCCGATGCTTCGCGGTTTGGTCCGCAGCGGCCCTGCGAGGCGTGTCGTGGCGGCGGAGCACGAGAGCGGGGCGGCTGAGTTGCGGCAGCGGCTGTCGGTGCTGTCCGCGGACGAGCAGTATGAGGGGCTGCTCAACCTCGTGCGTACTCATGCGGCGGCCGTGCTGGGACATGCGGAACCGGAGGTCATCGAACCGGAGCGGGCCTTTGGCGACCTGGGGTTCGACTCGTTGGGAGCGGTCGAGTTCCGCAACTCCCTCCAGGGCGCCACAGGGCTCCGGCTGCCGCCCACTGTGGTCTACGACTACCCCAATGCTCGGGGGCTGGCCGAGCACCTTGGCACGGAACTGGCGCCCGCACGTGGCGACGGCGGCACGGGATCCGATGAGGATAGGGTCCGCCACCTGCTCCAATCCATCCCGCTCACCAGGTTGCACGACGCGGGCCTGATGGACGCCCTGCTCGAACTCGCCGGTGTCGCCCCTGCCACCGCCGAGCCCGCGCTGAAACAGGACTCGATCGACGCGATGGACACAGAGGACCTCATCAACATGGCGCTCCGGGGCACCGACCCGGGCGACGCGACGCGAGAAGCCTGAGGGCACGATGGGCGACACCGACCAGAAACTCGTGACGGCGCTGCGCGTGTCGCTCAAGGAGAACGAGACCCTGCGCACGCGCAATCGGGCCTTGCAGGCTGCCTCCCGCGAACCCATTGCGATCGTGTCGATGAGTTGCCGCTATCCCAGCGCGGCCTCGCCAGAGGAGCTGTGGCGAGTGGTAGCCGACGGGGTGGACGCGGTTTCGCGGTTCCCTGCCGACCGAGGCTGGAACGAGGCGGCCCTTTACGATCCCGAGCCCGGGCAGCTCGGCAAGACCTACGCGCGCGAGGGCGGCTTCCTGCACGACGCGGCCGCGTTCGATGCGGGTTTCTTCGGGATCAGCCCGAATGAGGCGTTGATCACGGATCCTCAGCAGCGGTTGTTGCTGGAGGCGTCGTGGGAAGCGGTGGAGCGGGCGGGGATCGATCCGACGTCGCTGAGAGGGAGCGCGACCGGTGTGTTCGCCGGGGTGATGTATCACGATTACGCGTACAGCAGCAATACAGGTGCCATCGCCTCGGGCCGGATCGCGTACACGCTCGGTCTGGAGGGGCCTGCGGTGACGGTTGATACCGCCTGCTCGTCCTCATTGGTCGCCCTGCACTGGGCGATTCAGGCGTTGCGGTCCGGAGAGTGCCCCCTGGCTCTCGTCGGCGGCGTCGCAGTGATGGCAACGCCGGAGATTTTCATCGAGTTCAGCCGGCAGCGAGGGCTGGCGCCCGACGGCCGCTGTAAGTCGTATGCGGCCGCAGCCGATGGCGTCGGGTGGGGCGAGGGCGTGGGCATGCTGCTTGTCGAGCGGCTGTCGGACGCACGCCGCAACGGCCACCCCGTCCTGGCGGTGGTACGGGGGACGGCGGTCAATCAGGACGGTGCCAGCAACGGTCTGACTGCCCCCAACGGCCCGTCCCAGGAGCGTGTGATCAGGCAAGCCCTGGCCAACGCACGTCTCTCCGCCGACCAGATCGATCTGATCGAGGGACACGGCACGGGCACGAAGCTCGGCGACCCGATCGAGGCCCAGGCCCTGCTCGCCGCGTACGGTCAGAACCGTGACCGTCCGCTCTGGCTCGGCTCGGTCAAGTCAAACATCGGCCACGCCCAAGCCGCGGCGGGTGTGGCGGGCATCATCAAGGTCGTCCAGGCGATGCGGTATGGCGTCATGCCGAAGACGCTGCACGTGGACGAGCCGACGCCGCAGGTGGACTGGTCGGCGGGCGCCGTCCAGCTGCTCACCGAGCCCAGGCAGTGGCCGGAGGGGGAGGGGCATCCGCGCCGTGCCGGGGTGACGTCCTTCGGCATCAGTGGAACCAACGCTCACGTGATCATTGAGGAGGCAACGCCCGTAGCGAGGGAGGTGCCGTCGGACGTGGCCGACGCGGGGCCCTTCCAGTGGCTCCTGTCAGCCCGGAGCCCGGAGGCGCTGCGGGCCCAGGCCGAACGCCTCCATGCTCACCTCAAGGAGCGACCGGACCTGGCCCCCGCGGATGTGGGCCTGTCACTGGCAACTGGTCGCGCAGCGCTGGAACATCGTGCGGCAGTCGTGGCCGACGACCGTCCGGGGCTCCTCGGGGGCCTCACCATGCTGGCCGAAGGAACCCCGTCGCCCTCCGTCGCCATTGGCAAGAAGCGTGAAGGCAGGCTGGCGTTCTTGTTCACCGGGCAGGGGAGCCAGTGGGTGGGGATGGGCCGGGGGTTGTATGAGGACTTCCCGGTGTTCGCGGCGGTGTTCGATGAGGTGCGCGCGCTGCTGGATCCGGTGGTGCGTGCAGTGGTGTGGGAAGACGAAGGGGCCCTGGGGCGTACGGAGTTCACGCAGCCGGCGATTTTCGCTCTGGAAGTGGCCTTGTTTCGGCTGCTGGAGTCGTGGGGACTCAGGCCGGACTGTGTGGCGGGGCATTCGATCGGGGAACTCGCGGCGGCGCATGTGGCGGGGGTGTTCTCCCTGGAGGATGCGGCGCGGTTGGTTTCGGCGCGGGGCCGGTTGATGGGACAGCTGCCGTCGGGCGGGGCGATGGTGGCGATCCGGGCTGGCGAGGAAGAGGTCGCTCCTTTCCTTGACGGGCGGACGGGGATCGCAGCGGTCAACACCCCGGACTCCGTGGTCGTCTCCGGCGCCGAGGAGGCCGTGGCCGCAGTCGCTGGGCGGTTTGCCGATCGTCGGCAGTATCGGTTGGCGGCTTCGCACGCGTTCCACTCGCCGTTGATGGAGCCGATGCTCGATGCGTTCCGCCAGGTCGCGGAGGAGATCCAGTACCAGGATCCGGCTATTCGTCTGGTCAAGGACATGGCGTCGGCGGAGTACTGGGTGCGGCATGTGCGCGAGACGGTACGGTTCGCGGACGACCTCCGCCGGCTTGAGCGCGAAGGCGTCGCGCGGTTTTTGGAGATCGGGCCGGACAGCGTGCTGACAGCCATGGTCCGCGAGGTGGTGCCGGAGGCCACCGTGGCGGCCACGTTGCGCTGCGAACGCCCGGAAACAGAGGCTGTGTTCGCCGGAGTCGGGCAGCTGTGGGCCGCAGGGGTGCCGGTCGATTGGGACGCGGTCTTTGCCGGGCGTGGGGCCCGGCGAGTCGATCTGCCCACCTACGCCTTCCAACGCAAGCGGTACTGGCTCCCGGAGTCGCTGGCAGGAGAAGGCGGAAGCGCGGCGTCCCTGGGCCTCAGCCCGCTCGACCACCCCCTACTGAGTGCCGTAGCCGCTGTGCCGGGCGCGGAGGCGGTGGTGTTCACGGGACGTCTGTCGACAAACGCCCAGCCCTGGCTGGCCGACCACGAGGTGCTCGGCGCAACGCTGTTGCCCGGAACGGCATTCGTTGAACTCGCCGTGCGCGCCGGCGACCGGGTCGGCTGTCGAGTTCTTGACGAGTTGACCCTGCGGACGCCGCTATCCCTGCCGGAGGACGACGGCGTTCGGTTGCGGCTGACGGTCGGCGAAGCCGTCGACGACGTAGGCCGGCGCCCTCTCACCATCCACTCCTGCGCCGAGGACGCCGACGAGCACGGGCATTGGACCCTGCACGCGGAGGGGGTGCTGGCACCCGAGGTCGCTGCCGAGCCGGCGGCCTTCGGCCTGACGCAGTGGCCGCCCCCCGAGACAGCACGCATCGCCACTGATGACGCGTACGAGCGCCTCCGGGACCTCGGTTACGCATACGGCCCGTCGTTCCAGGGCCTCAAGGCGGCCTGGCGAGTTGGCAACGAGACCTTCGCCCAGGTAACCCTCGACGACGCGGCCGGCGCCGAGCGGTTTGTGCTGCATCCGGCGTTGTTCGACTCCGCTCTGCATGCACTGCTGCTCGGCGCCGGCGACGACGGCACGACGGCGCTGCCGTTCGCCTGGAAAGGAGTGCGGGTACATGCCTCCGGGGCAACGGCCGCGCGGGTCCGTCTCACTCCCAAGAAGGAGGGAGGAGTAGAGATCCGCGTCACCGACCTCCAGGGTCGTCCAGTCGCGTCCGTGGAATCGCTGATGTCCAGGGAGGTCTCGGCCGAGCAGTTCGCGCCGGCACATACGGGGCCCGACGACTCCCTCTTCCACGTCGCATGGGCGCCGGCTGCCGTGCCCGCCCCAGAAACGGACTGGACGATGGTCACCGACCTGAGGGAGCTCTCCGGCCGCGTGCCCGCGACGGTCGCGTTGGTGCTCCCCAGCGGCACGGGTGACGTCGCCGACGACGTCAGAACGGTCACCAAGGCAACGCTGCGGGCCCTCCAGACATGGCTTAAGGACGAGCGCTTCGCCGGCCGGAGGCTCATGGCGGTCACCCGCGGCGACGATCTCGCCCAGGCGGCTGCCTGGGGGCTGGTCCGGGCGGCCCGCGCGGAGGCCCCGGAGTGCTTCGCGCTGCTCGACACGGACGGAGACGACCCGGGAGCGCTGGCACGGGCCATCGCGTCCGGCGAGCCGGAAGTGAGGATCCGCGACGGTGAGGTCCTCGTACCCCGCCTGTCACGCATGTCACGCACCCCTGCGGCCCCGGAACGACAGACCGTCTGGGACCGGCCGGGAACCGTGCTGATCACCGGGGGAACGGGTGGGCTGGGCGCGCTCGTGGCCCGCCATCTCGTCGTCGAGCACGGCGTGCGCGACCTGCTGCTGACCAGCCGCCGTGGTAGGGAAGCGGAGGGCGCCGTCGACCTCCACCGGGAGCTGACCGAGCTCGGCGCGACCGTCGAGATCGCGGTATGCGACGTGGCGGACCGGGAAGCCCTGGAGATGCTGCTGGCGGGTCGCTCTCTCTGTGCCGTCGTGCACACGGCCGGGGTACTGGCCGACGGCACCATTTCCCACCTGACACCGCGCAGCCTCGACGAGGTGCTGCGCCCCAAGGTGGACGGGGCGCTCAACTTGCACGACATCACCCGTGACCACGACCTCCACGCGTTCGTGCTGTTCTCGTCGTCGGCGGGCGTATTCGGCGCGCCCGGCCAGGGCAACTACGCCGCCGCCAACACGTTCCTCGACGCGCTCGCCGTGCGGCGCCACGCCGAAGGACTGCCCGCCCAGTCCCTCGCGTGGGGGCTGTGGGCGGACAGCGGCGGGATGACGCGCGGCCTGAGCGAGGCCGACCTCCGCCGGATGGAGCGTCAGGGCATGCTTGCGCTGTCCTCGCGCGATGGCCTCGCACTGTTCGACGCGGCCTCCGACCGACGTGAGCCGGTGCTGGTGCCGATGGGCCTGGATGTGAGGGCGCTGCGGAGCGGGGCTGGTGGCGAACCCCCCGCCCTGCTGCGCGGCCTGGTCCCGTCCAGTCGGCGTCGCGCTGTCAGTGCCGACCCCGAGGCAATGCGGCGCGAGTTGGCGGCGATGCCCGCCGAACGGCGGGAAGCAGCACTGCGCGATCTTGTGCTGAGCCTCGCCGCCACCGTGCTCGGGCATGGCGGCCCCGAGGCTGTAGATCCCGATCGCGACTTCCTCGAATCAGGGTTCGACTCACTCGCTGCCGTGGAGCTGCGCACCGCTCTGAACGCCGCCACGGGGCTGACGCTGTCCCCGATGGCGGTGTTCGACAGCAAGACCCCGTCGCTCCTGGCCCGTTTCCTCGTGAACGAATGGACTTTGGTGTCCTCTCCCGCCGCGGATCCGAAGGCAGATGCGGACGACACAGTGATGGACCTGTTCCGGAAAGCCGTCCGGGCCGACGACTCGGCGGGTGCGATGACACTGCTGTCGGCTGTCGCCGCGCTGCGGCCCCGATTCACCTCGCGCAGTGACCTCGACCGTGGCCCGGAGGCGGTGCGTTTGACCGACGGGCCACGGTGTCCCCGGCTGATCTGCCTGGCCACACCTATGGCGGGTGGCGGGGTACAGCAGCACGCCCGACTGGCCTCCGAATTCCGGGACATCCGGCACGTGTCGGCACTGCCACTGCCCGGCTTCGCCAGTGGGGAACCGTTGCCCGATTCGGTCGAGACGCTGTCGCGGGTGCTGGGCGACGCCGTACTGACGGCAGCTGACGGCGAGCCGTTCGTGCTGCTCGGATACTCCTCGGGAGGCATTGTCGCGCACAACCTCGCCAGCCATCTGGAAGAGGCGGCCGGGGTATCGCCGGTCGGAGTGATCCTCATCGACACCTTCCGCTTCGATGACACGGCGGTGAGCGTCGGGTTCGACCACCTCATGCGAGAGGTGTTGAGAATGGAGTCGGCTTTCGGCCCCTACAACGCGACGAGGCTGTCGGCCATGCCGCACTACATGAGCGTGCTGACCGGCTTCGCCCCTGTCCGGCTGGCCGCGCCGACCCTGTTCGTCCAGGCCGCCAGGCCATTGGTCGAGCCGCCCGAGGGCATCGACCCGGCGGAGATGCGTGCCTGGCCGTGGGATCCCCAGCACACTCTGCGCACGGTGCAGGGCGACCATTTCTCGCTTGGGCAGGAGCACGCCCCGGCCACCGCCCGCATCATCGACGAGTGGCTGGAGACCCTCGCCTGAGCCGATCTCCGTCAGGGATCCCAGAGATTTCCACACCGCGCGGGGACGCGGAATTGCTGCTGATCACGAACCGAACCTAGGTGATTGAAGATGGCGCCCACGCCCACGGCCAACGGCACCGTTCCTTTCCGGGAGCACAAGACCTGGTATCGCGTCACCGGGCGGCCGGGAACGGGTCGCCCAACCCTCGTCGTCGTACACGGAGGCCCGGGGGCTACCCACGACTACCTGCTCGGTCTGGCGGCGTTCGCTGAACAGGGCTGGCTCGTGGTGCACTACGACCAGATCGGAAACGGAGGCTCCACTCACATGCCGGACGCCGATCCCGGCTTCTGGACACCTCAGCTCTTTCTCGACGAGCTCGACAACCTCCTGGAGCGGCTCGGTATCGCGGACGACTACCTGCTGTTCGGGCAGTCGTGGGGCGGGATGCTTGCCGCCCGGCACGCCTCGACCTGCCCCACCGGGCTGCGCGGCCTGATCGTCGCAAACTCGCCGGCCTCCTACAGGCTGTGGCTGGCGGAGCTGGCGGGGCTGCGCGCCCAGCTGCCGCCGGGTGTGGACGAGACACTGCGGCGTCACGAGGCCGTCGGCACCACCGACAGCGACGAATACCTTGAGGCGATGCTGGTCTTCTACGGTCGGCACTTCTGCCGCCTAGATCCGTGGCCCGCCCCGCTCATGGCCACGTACCTGGAGACCTACGCCGACCCAACGGTTTACCACGCCATGAACGGGCCCAACGAATTCCACGTCATCGGCAGTCTGCACGACTGGTCGGTGATCGAGTGCCTGCCGCGCATCAGCGTGCCCACCCTCATCATCTCCGGCCGGCATGACGAGGTCACTCCGGCCACGGTGCGGCCCTTCCAGGAACTCATTTCGGACGCCCGTTGGGAGATCTTCGAGGATTCCAGTCATGCCCCGCACCTTGAGGAGCCAGAACGCTTCTCCGCGGTGGTCGGCGCATTTCTGGAGACGGTCGGCGGGCCCTGCGCCCGGACCAAAACGGTCAGCGGAGGGTGACGACGATGGAGCCGAAGATCGAGGAGATCGTCGAGGCGCTGCGCGGCTCGCTCATCGAGAACGAGCGTCTGCGGCAGGACAACGAGCGCCTGCAGGCCGCCGCCGGATCGGCCGGTGAACCGCTCGCGATCATCGGCATGGCCTGCCGCTATCCCGGCGGAGTCGCTTCCCCCGCAGATCTGTGGGCGTTGGTGGCCGAGGGCCGGGACGCCATCGGAGCGTTCCCCGACGACCGTGGCTGGGACCTGGACGCCCTCTACGATCCGGAGCCCGGGAAGCCGGGCCGGAGCTATGTGCGCCACGGCGGGTTCCTGTACGACGCGGCGCAGTTCGATCCCGAGCTCTTCGGGATCAGCCCGCGCGAGGCCCTCACCATGGACCCTCAGCAGCGTCTCATGCTGGAGATCGCCTGGGAGGCGATGGAACGGGCCGGCCTCGATCCGATGTCGTTGCGGGGCAGCCGCACCGGAGTATTCGCCGGCGCCATGTACCACGACTACGGCATCACCAGCAGCGACGGCAGCCTGGTCTCCGGACGCGTCGCCTACACCCTCGGCTTCGAGGGCCCTGCCGTCACGGTCGACTCCGCCTGCTCGTCGTCGCTCGTGGCCCTGCACTGGGCAGCACAGGCTCTGCGCTCGGGCGGGTGCTCCTTGGCGCTGGCCGGGGGCGTCAGCGTCATGGCGACGCCGGAGACCTTCATCGAGTTCAGTGAGCAGCGCGGGCTCTCGCCGGACGGCCGCTGCCGCTCGTTCGCCGCCTCCGCCGACGGCACCGGCTGGGGTGAGGGAGCCGGTGTCCTGCTGCTGGAGAAGCTCTCGGACGCCCGCCGCAACGGTCACCCCGTGCTGGCCGTTGTGCGCGGCTCGGCGGTCAACCAGGACGGTGCCAGCAACGGCTTGACCGCGCCCAACGGACCGTCCCAGCGCCGCGTGATCACACAGGCCCTCTCCGCGGCCGGACTGACCCCCGCCGATGTGGACGCCGTGGAGGGGCACGGCACCGGCACCGTCCTCGGCGACCCGATCGAGGCGCAGGCACTGCTGGCGATCTACGGCCAGAACCGTCCCGGCGACCGCCCGCTGTGGCTGGGGTCGGTGAAGTCCAACATCGGCCACTCCCAGGCCGCCGCCGGAGTCGCGGGCGTCATCAAGATGGTCGAGGCCATCCGTCACGGCATGCTGCCGCGGACCCTGCACGTCGACGCGGCGACGCCGCAGGTTGACTGGGACGCGGGCAACGTCCGCCTGCTCACCGAGGCACGTCCCTGGCCTGGGACGGGCGGTCCGCGCCGCGCCGCCGTGTCCTCGTTCGGCGTCAGCGGCACCAACACGCACGTGATCATCGAGCAGGCGGACGGCGACCGGCCAGACCCCGCGCCCGCCGCAGCCCGCCCGCTCCCGGGCGCGACCGTGCCGCTGCCCCTGTCCGCCCGGACCGCGACCGCCCTCCGTGCCCAAGCCCGGCAACTGTCCGACCACCTGCGGGCCACGCCCGGCCTGGATCCCGTGGACATGGGGTTCTCCCTCGCCACCGGCCGCGCCGCGCTTGCCCGCCGCGCCGTCGTCATCGGTGGCGACCGCGAGGAACTCCTCAGTGGGCTCGATGCGTTGGCGGACAACCCGGACGCCGGGCGAGTCGCACGTACGACCGAGCTGACGGCCTTCCTGTTCATGGGGCAGGGGAGCCAGCGCCTGGGGATGGGCCGGCGGCTCCACGCGACGTATCCGGCCTTCCGGACGGCGTTCGACGAGGTGTGCGCGGCGCTTGATCCGGCGGTGCGCGAGGTGATGTGGGGCGAAGACGCGGAGGCGCTGGGCCGTACGGAGTTCACGCAACCGGCGGTCTTCGCCCTGGAGGTCGCGCTGTTCCGGCTTCTGGAGTCATGGGGGATCACGCCGGACTTCGTGGCAGGGCACTCGATCGGTGAGGTGGCCGCCGCGCATGTCGCCGGGGTGTTCTCGCTGCCCGACGCGGCGTTGCTGATCACCGCGCGGGCGCGGCTGATGCAGGCGCTGCCACCGGGCGGGGCGATGGTGGCGCTCCAGGCCACCGAGGACGAGGTCGCCCCGTACCTGGAGGAGCACGCGAGGCAGGTGGGGCTCGCGGCGGTCAACGCCCCCAACTCCGTGGTCATCTCCGGCACCGAGGAGGCAACGGCGGCGGTCGTCGGGCGGTTTACCGGGCGGCGGCAGAGCCGGCTGACCGTCTCGCACGCGTTCCACTCACCGCTGATGGAGCCGATGCTGGAGGAGTTCGCAGGGGTCGCCGAGCGGGTCACCTATGCGGAACCGCGGATCGCGATGATGACCGGCGGTGAGGTGACCTCGTCAGATTTCTGGGTGCGGCAGGTACGCGGCACGGTCCGGTTCGCCGATGCGGTGGGCGGGCTGGAGGCCGAGGGCGTGACCCGGTACCTGGAGCTGGGACCGGACGGGGCCCTCGCGGCGATGGCCCAGGAGTGTCTGACCACCACCGCCGGGTCAGCCGTGGCCGTTCCGGCTCTGCGCCGCGATCGCGAGGAGCCGGACGCGTTGCTCGCCGCTGTCGGCCGACTCCACGCCGCGGGCGTGCCCGTCGACTGGACGGGCGTGTTCGGCGGGCACGGGCGGCGGGTCGACCTGCCCACGTACCCGTTCCAACGCCGACGCTACTGGCTCGACAAGAGCGCCTCCGGCGGCGACGTCGCTTCCGCCGGCCTCAGCCGGCCCGACCATCCGATGCTCGGCGCGATAGTGCAACTACCCGGTTCTGACGGCGTGGTGTTCACCGGGCGGCTGTCCACCGGGGCCCATCCCTGGCTGTCCGAACACACCGTGCTCGGCTCCGTCCTGCTGCCCGGCACCGTGTACGTGGAACTGGCCGTACACGCGGCGGAGCAGGTCGGCTGCGGCCGTGTCGAGGAGCTCACCCTCGGAGTGCCCCTGATTCTTCCCGAGCACGGAGGCGTTCACGTCCAGGTTGCCGTCGGCGCACCCGACGGGTCGGGCCGACGGCCGGTGACCGTGTACTCCCGGGCCGACGACGCCTCGCTCGACCGCGCATGGATCGAGCACGCCGAAGGCATCCTGGCCCCCGAAGCCGGGAAGCCGTCCGGTGACCTCACGGCCTGGCCACTGCCAGACGCCGAGACCCTGCGGACCGAAGGACTCTACGAGCGGCTGGAATACGGACCGACGTTCCGCGGGCTACGCGCGGCCTGGCGACGCGGCGACGACGTGTGCGCCGAGCTCGTGCTCCCGGACGGCGTCGATGCCGGACGCTTCGGCCTCCACCCCGCGCTGCTCGACTCGGCGTTGCACGCCCTCGACCTGGCGGGCCCGAAGGCGACCGTTCTGCCGTTCCTCTGGTCGGACGTCACCCTGCACGCCGAGGGCGCCACGGCCGTGCGGGCCCACCTGCGGATGCGGAGCGACGGGACGGTGTCGCTGGAGCTCGCCGATTCTGAGGGGCGGCCCGTCGTCTCGGTCGGTTCGCTGACGCTGCGCCCCGTCACCGCGGACGGCCTCGCGCAGGCCGCAGCCCGTACGGCGGACTCCCTCTTCCGCGTGGAGTGGGTGCCGGCCCGCGGCGAACGGCCGTCGGACGAAGGTGCCGAGGTGACCGTCCTCCACTGCCCCCCGACCACCGGCGATATCCCGTCCGCGGTGCGCGCGGTAACCAGCGGTGTACTGGAGGCCGTCCAGGCCGCCCTGCACGACACCACCCCCCTCATCGTCGTCACGAACGGCGCCACCGATGGCTCCGACCTCGGTCACGCCGCCGTCCGGGGACTGGTACGCGCCGCCGAGAGCGAGAACCCCGGCAGCTTCGTCCTGGTCGACACCGACGCGCCAGTCGAGCCCCGCCACATCCTGGGGTACGGCGAGCCCGAACTGCGCATCCTCCGTGGCGAGGTGTGTGTGCCGAGGCTGGCCCGGGCTGCCCTCGGCTCCGATGCGCCCGCCTGGGACACCGAGCGCACCGTCCTGATCACGGGTGGCACCGGCGCCCTCGGCAGCGCCGTCGCCCGTCATCTCGTCACCCGGCACGGCGTGCGGCGACTGCTGCTGACCAGCCGCCGGGGCGCGCAAGCGCCGGGTGCGGCGGAGCTGGTGGCGGAGCTGACCGGCCTGGGAGCCGAGGTCGAGGTGGTGGGGTGCGACGGTGCGGACCGGGAGTCGGTGGCCGCGATCCTCGAAGGCCGGACGCTCGGCGGTGTCGTGCACGCGGCGGGCGTGTTGCATGACGGGGTGATCGCATCGCTGACGCCCGAGCACATCGAGCGGGTACTGCGCCCGAAGACGGACGCGGCATGGCATCTCCACGAACTCACCCGTGACATGGAACTGACTGCTTTCGTGCTCTTCTCCTCCGTCGCCGGTGTCATCGGCGCCCCCGGACAGGGCAACTACGCGGCAGCCAACGCCTCCCTCGACGCCCTCGCCCGGCACCGGCACGCGAACGGGCTTCCCGCGCTGGCGTTGGCCTGGGGACCATGGGCCGGAGCAGGTATGGCAGACGGCCTCGCCCAGGACGGCATGCGCACCCTGGCACCGGAGGAGGCCCTCGCCCTGCTTGACGCCGCCGTCGGCGTTCGGGAGCCCGCGCTCGTGCCCGCCCGGTTCGACCAGGCCGCCTTCGACACGCCACCGCCGATCCTGCGCGACCTGCTACGCGGTCGGACGCGCCGCGCCCTCGGCCCCGCCGCGCCGGCAATCGGAGCCCTGCGACAGCGACTGGCCCCTCTCGCCGACGACGAACGCACTGCGGAACTCCTCGCCCTCGTCCGCTCCCAGGCCGCCGTCGTCCTCGGCCATTCCGGAACCGAGGCCGTCGACCCCCACCTGGCCTTCCGCGACCTGGGATTCGACTCCCTCACTGCGATCGAACTGCGCAACCGTCTGAGCGCCGGCAGCGGCCTTCGCCTGCCCGCCACCCTCCTCTTCGACCATCCGACCCCCGACGATCTGGCGCGGCACCTTCGCGACGAACTGTCCGGAACCGCAGAGGAGTTCACGGCCGCATCAGCCACGACCCGGACCGACGATGAGCCGCTCGCGATCGTCGCGATGGCATGCCGCTATCCGGGCGGCGTGGATTCGCCCGAGGGGTTGTGGCGGCTGGTCGACGAGGGCGTGGACGCCGTCTCCGCATTCCCCGCGGATCGCGGCTGGGACGTGGATGGCATCTACGATCCCGAGCCCGGAAGCCCCGGGAAGACCTACGTGCGCGAGGGCGCGTTCCTGCGTGACGCGGCGGCATTCGACGCGGACTTCTTCGGGATCAGCCCGCGTGAAGCCCGCGATATGGACCCGCAACAGCGTTTGTTGCTGGAGGTGTCGTGGGAGGTGCTGGAGCGTGCGGGGATCGACTCGACGACGCTGAAGGGCAGCCCGACGGGCGTGTTCGCCGGGGTCATGTACCACGATTACGCGGGCGGCGGCAGCGGAGGCAGTCTCGTCTCGGGCCGCGTCTCCTACACTCTCGGCCTCGAAGGCCCCGCGGTCACGGTGGACACCGCCTGCTCCTCGTCGCTGGTGGGCCTGCACCTGGCCGGCCAGGCGCTGCGGTCGGGCGAGTGCTCACTCGCACTCGTCGGCGGCGTCACTGTCATGAGCACACCGCAGACGTTCATCGACTTCAGCGAGCAGCGCGGCCTGTCGCGGGACGGCCGCTGCAAGTCCTTCTCGGACTCCACCGACGGCACCGGCTGGGGCGAGGGCGCGGGCGTGCTGCTGGTCGAGCGGTTGTCGGACGCGCGGCGCAACGGTCATCCGGTGCTGGCGGTGGTACGCGGCACGGCGACCAATCAGGATGGCGCCAGCAACGGTCTGACCGCTCCGAACGGGCCGTCCCAGCAGCGCGTGATCCGGCAGGCACTGGCGAACGCCGGTCTGTCGGCTGCGGACGTGGATGTGGTGGAGGCACACGGCACCGGCACCACGCTGGGCGACCCCATCGAGGCGCAGGCGCTGCTGGCGACCTACGGCCAGGGGCGTCCCGACGGCAGGCCACTGTGGCTGGGATCGATCAAGTCCAACATCGGGCATACACAGGCGGCTGCGGGAGTGGCGGGCGTCATCAAGATGGTGCAGGCGATGCGGTGGGAGAGGTTGCCCAGGACGCTGCACGCGGATCGGCCCACGCCGCAGGTGGACTGGGAGGCAGGAGGCGTCCGGCTGCTGACCGAGGCGCAACCGTGGCCACGCAACGGCCGCCCGCGTCGCGCAGGCGTCTCGTCGTTCGGGATCAGCGGGACGAACGCCCACGTGATCGTCGAAGAGGCGCCACGGGTCCGGGAAGCGGCCGTGGTTCGGCGGGAGTTGCCGGTGGCGCCGCTGGCGGTCTCCACCAGGTCATCGGAGGCGCTGGAGGCACAGCTGGAGCGGGTCGCCTCGGTAGGTGCGGACGCGATGGATGTGGCCTTCTCCGCGGCAACTGGACGTGCGGCGCTGGAGTACCGGGCAGTGCGAATCGGTGTACGGACGGTGCGGGGTACGGCCGTCACGGGCGAGGGCAAGCTGGCGTTCTTGTTCACGGGGCAGGGAAGCCAGCGTGCAGGAATGGGGCGGGAGCTCTACGAGACCTTCCCGGTGTTCGCCGCGGCGTTCGACGAGGTGTGCGCCGCCCTCGACCCGGCGGTACGCGAGGTCGTCTGGAGCGACGAGGAGGCCTTGGGGCGGACGGAGTTCACACAACCAGCGGTCTTCGCGCTGGAAGTGGCCTTGTTCCGGCTGGTGGAGTCGTGGGGCGCACGGCCGGACTTCGTGGCGGGGCACTCGATCGGTGAGGTGGCGGCGGCGCATGTGGCGGGGGTGTTCGGGCTGGCGGATGCGGCGAGGCTCATCACGGCGCGTGGGCGATTGATGCAGGAGCTGCCACCAGGTGGGGCCATGATGGCACTGGAGACGACGGAAGCGGAGGTCGCTCCGCTTCTGGACGAGCGGGTGGGACTCGCGGCGGTCAACGGTCCGTCCTCGGTGGTCGTGTCGGGTGCCGAAGAGGCAGTCACCGGGCTCGCCGGGCGGTTCGGTGAACGCAGGCAGAGCCGACTGCGGGTCTCGCACGCGTTCCATTCGCCGCTGATGGACCCGATGCTGGACGCCTTCCGGAAGGTCGCCGAGGAGCTCTCGTACCAGGAGCCGGTGATCCGGATGGCCAAGGACGTCAAGGGCGAGGTGGCGTCGGCGGAGTACTGGGTACGGCATGCGCGTGAGGCGGTGCGGTTCGCCGACGAGGTGCGGTGGCTCCAGGGGAAGGGCGTCACCCGGTTCCTGGAGATCGGGCCGGACATGGTGCTGACGTCCATGGTGCCGGGGATCGTTGGGGAGGATGCGACGGTGGCGGCGACGTTACGCCGTGACCGTCCGGAGACCGAGTCCCTGTTCACGGGGATCGGCCAGCTGTGGGCCGAGGGCGTACGGGTCGACTGGAACGCGGTCTTCGAGGGGCGCGGAGCTCGGCGCGTCGACCTGCCCACCTACCCCTTTCAGCACGAGCGGTACTGGACCGCGTCGACGCGGGGCCAGCAGGCTTCGGAGCACCCGCTGCTGGGGGCGAAGGTGACGCTCCCGGACACCGGCGGGGCCGTCTTCACCGGGCGGCTCTCCCTCGACGCCCAGCCCTGGCTCGCCGACCACGGTGTGCTGGACACACTTCTTCTGCCCGGTACCGGCATGGTCGAGCTCGCGCTCCAGGCGGCCCGGGAGATGGAGTGCACGGCCATCGACGAGCTGACGCTCGAAGCGCCGCTCGCCCTAACTGAGACGGGCGGGGTCGCGGTCCGGGTCGTGCTCGGCGGCCCCGACGGCGCCGGTGCGCGCACCATCGAGATCTACTCGTCCGCCGACGAGGACATCTGGATCCGCCATGCGACCGGCGGCATCGTGCCGTACGCCGCGCCGCCCACGTCCGACCTGGCCACCTGGCCGCCGAGCGGCGCGACGCCGCTGCCCATGGACGGCGCCTACGAGCGGCTGCTCGCCCGCGGGTACGACTACGGTCCGACGTTCCAGGGACTCAAGGCTGCCTGGCGGCGGGGCGACGAGGTGTTCGCCGAGGTCGCGCTTCCGGAGGGGGCGGACGCCACCCGGTTCGGCATGCATCCGGCGCTGCTGGACGCGGCGATGCACGCCGGGCTGATCGAAGACGACGACACCGAGGCGCCCCACTTGCCGTTCTCGTGGAACGGTGTCTCGCTCCACACCGCCGGCGCCTCCGCGCTCCGCGTCCGGTTGTCGCGCCGGGGCCCCGACGGCGATGGGGGAGTACTGGTCGCCGACGACACCGGAGCGCCTGTCCTCTCCGTCGAGAACCTGGCCACCAGGCCCGTATCGGCCGGGCAGCTCCGCGCAGGCGGCGGTCACCGCGAGTCGCTGTTCACCCTCACCTGGACCAAGTCTCCTGCCGGGCCCGCCCGGGAGGCTCCCGCAGAGGTGTACGAGGTTCCGTGCGCGTCCGGTGAGACCCCCGAAGCCGTACGCGCGGTTGCCGAAGCGGTGCTGGCCCGCATCCAGGAGTGGCTTGACGGCGAGGGCGGGGCCCGGGAGAAGCTGGCTGTCGTCACCCGGCGTGCGGTCTCCGTTGAAGGGGAGGACATCGAGCTGAGCCAGGCACCCGTGTGGGGCCTGATCCGGGCGGCCGAGGCGGAGAACCCGGGGCGGTTCGTGCTGGTCGACCTCGGTGGCGAGGGCGATGACGGAGCCGCCCTGCCACCGCTCGTCGATGAGCCGGAGATCGCGGTCCGGGACGGGGAGCTGCTCGTCCCGAGGCTCGCCGGTGTTCCCGGTGCGTCGGTGGACGGGGCGCACTCCCCCTGGAAGCCGACGTCGACGGTACTGATCACCGGTGGGACCAGCGGCCTGGGTGCCCTGGTCGCCCGGCACTTGGTGACGGCCCACGGCGTCCGGCGCCTCGTCCTGACCAGCCGCCGGGGCGAGCGTGCCCCGGGGGCGGCAGAGCTGCTCGCCGAACTGTCGGCCCGCGGTGCGCGCGTCGAGATCGAGGCGTGCGATGTGGCCGACCGTGCCGTGCTGGCCGGGGTGCTGGACCGCCATCCGGTCGACGCGGTGGTGCACGCCGCCGGTGTCGTCGACAACGGACTGGTCCGAGGGCTGACGCCGGAGCGCATGGCGGCGGTTCTGCGGCCCAAGGTGGATGGGGCCTGGAATCTGCACGAGTTGACCACCGACCGCGAGTTGTCGGCGTTCGTGCTCTTCTCCTCGGTCGGCGGCCTCGTGCTGGCCGCGGGCCAAGGCAACTATGCCGCGGCGAACGTGTTCCTGGACGCGCTCGCCCGGCACCGGCACCACACCGGTCTGACGGCGACCTCCTTGGCGTTCGGGTTGTGGGACGCCGACACCGGGCTCGGCGGTCTGGGCGCGGGGGATCTGGAACGCATCCGGAGCAGGGGCCTGTCCGTCCTGTCGCCGAAGGAGGGACTGGCGCTCCTGGACGACGCGTTGCGCACGCAGGAGCCGGCACTGGCGCCGTTCGTTCTGGAACCGGCCGCCTTGCGGGCGCACGCCCCCGACGACATTCCGGTACTGCTGAGGGGTCTGGTGCGCTCTCCGCGCCACCGCGCCGGGGACTCGGGTGCCGCGGGCGGCCGGGACGACGGCGCAGCACTGCGGCGGCGGCTTGCAGCGCTGCCGGACCCCACCGAACGCGACCGGTTCCTGCTGGATTTGGTGCGCAGGCATGCCGCGGCGGTGCTCGGCCATGGCAGCGCCGACGCCGTCCGGCCCGACCGGCCGTTCAAGGACCTCGGGTTCGATTCGCTCACCGCCCTGGAGCTGCGCAGCGGCCTGTGCGCGGCCACCGGATTGAAGCTGCCCGGCACCATAGTGTTCGACCATCCGACGCCCGCCGCCATCCGCGACGAGCTGCGCGAGCGGTTGACCGCTGGTCACCAGGAGGCGGTCGCGCCGCCGCTGGAGGCGGAACTGGACCATTTGGAGAGGGTGCTGGCATCGGCGAAACCGGACGAGGGGGCATACAGCCGTATCGTCGAACGACTGCGCGCCCTGACGACCGGCTGGATCGCGACCCACGCACCGGACAGGACCACGGAGACCGCCCTGGACTCCCTTTCGGCTGAGGAACTGTTCGATGTTCTCGACGACGAATTGGAGATGCGCTCCGCGGACGAGGCCCAGAGCTGACGGACCTTGGCGGAACGTCTGCCGAGGCATTGCGGACGGCCCTGGCAGGCGGGCAGGGCCATTCGCGTCAGTGCGGGCTGTCCGGCACCGAGGCCGCCTCGCGTGCCAGCCGTCCGCGGTCGACCTTGTGATTGGAGTTGAGCGGGAACTCCGCCACGTGCCGTAAGGTCTTGGGCACCATGGCGTCGGGCAGATGGGTGGACAACTCGCGCCGCAACGCCACCGCGGGAATCCGGTCGCCGGTGTAGTACAGGACGAGCTCCAACCCGCCATCCTGAGCCGAGCGGGTCACGGTGGCCGCGTCCTGTACGCCGGCGCACTGTCGTACCGCGTGGTCCACCTCGGCCAGTTCGACCCGGAAGCCTTGAACCTGTACCTGACCGTCCAGGCGGCCCAGATAGGCCAACTCGCCGTCCGGCAGGCGCCGCACCCGGTCTCCTGTCCGGTACCAGCGGCGGCCGTCGCGCTCCAGGAAGCGACCCTCGCCATCCCCGACGTCCAGGTAGGCCGGCGTCATCTGTGGCCCGGTGATGCAGAGCTCGCCTTCCACCGCCGACTCGGAATCCCCGTCGAGGAGCAGATGGTCGTGGCCGGGGTGCACCGGGCCGATCGGGACGACGCCATTGACGGCCTGCCGGGCAGAGGCCTCCGGCGACCAGCGGTGCCCGGTGATCGTGACGGTCAGTTCGGTCGGGCCGTAAAGGTTCTCGACCCGCGAGTGGGGCGCGGCGGCCTGCCAGGCGGCGGCGTCCTCGCACAGCAGAGCCTCGCCCGCGAAGAAACTCCACCGCAACGTGGGCATCGCCCCGGGTGTCAGCCCGCCCATCCGCCGGGCGAACGAGATTCCGCTGGGCGTGGAGAACCACACCGTCATCCGCCGCTCGGCGATGAACGCGGGCAGGTCCACATGCGCCACGACGGGGACGGCGTGGACAGATGCCCCACGGCCCCATGCGCAGAACAGTTCGAACATGGCGCAGTCGAAGTGGAGACCGACGTTCTGGGAGAACACGTCGTCCGGACCGAAGTTGTAGCGCTGGTCCAGCACCCCGAAATAGTGCTCGTTGGCCCCGTGGGTGATCGGTACACCCTTGGGTCGGCCGGTGGAGCCTGATGTGAACAGGATGTACGCGATATCGGACGGCCGGACCGTTCTCGGCTCGTCCAGCGCCGTCCCCGCCTCCTCCAGGACGGGCAGGCCCAGTTCGGTCTCAGCGAGCGAGGCCCGGCCGGCCGAGTCGGCAATGACCGTTGCGACCCTCGCCGCAGTGAGCATGTGACGCGTGCGCTCGGTCGGGTACCGGGGATTGAGCGGCACGACCGCCGCGCCGGCGTACAGCGCCGCCAGGATCCCCACGTACGCGGTGAGGCCCTTCTCCGCCAGCACGGCGACCGAGTGCGTGCCCTGCGGAGCCCTGGCCGACAGTGCCGCCGCGCGGCGCAATGCGAGCTCGTGCATGGCCTCGTACGTCAGGCTTTCGGAACCCACGCGGACAGCGGTGCGACCGGGCGAGAGCGCCAGGCCGCGCAGGAACCGTTCATGCAGACCGTGGCGCGGGACGGATGTCTCGGTCATCGTCTTTCCTCCGAAGAGAAAAAGGGGTGGATAGGGGTGCCGTATCGGGAGAGGCAAGGTCAGGGTTAACCGTGACGTCGACTATCCAGTGGATACCGGGACAAGCACGGGAGTTCGTATGTGGGACGAGCCATTCGAGCAACTGCTCCGTAAGCATCTTTCTCTGCTGGAACCGGAGGATGGTCTCACCTCCGAGCTGAGCCTGCGCGACCTCGGCCTCGATTCTATGGGCATGGTCGTGCTGCTGGCCGCGCTGGAGAAAAAGTTCGGTGTCCGTTTTACCGACAACGCTCTGAACGCCGAGAATTTCGCCACCCCCGCCACCCTTTGGGAAACGGTGACGGCCATGCGCTGAGACGGGGGCCTGCGGCCTATGCGATCGTGCTGCGACGACGCGGTCGCATAGCCGAGCCGGGCTGCACCGGTACGACCTCGAATGCCTCGGTCAGGACTGCCACTCGTCCCCACAACCCGTCCTGTCCGGTGACGTGTACCCGCTCCACGCCCAGCCCTTTGAGCGTGCCGGCGACGGCCGGCCACCGCACCGTCCGGGTCACCGCGTCCAGGAGCAGCGTGCGCACTCCTGGCGCCGTTTCCACCAGCGACCCGTCGTGGTCGGAGACGAGGGGGATCCGAGGATCGGAGAACCGCAGATCCCCGACCACGTCCGCCTCGATCTCGTCACGGAGCGTGCGGAACACCGCCGAGTGCAGAGGAGGCCGCATCACGTACAGCGGCAGTCCGCCCGCCGCTCGGAGCCGCTCCTGTAGCCACCCCAGAACACCCTCCCGCACCGTCAGCATGTGGAAGTCGTGGTCGACATGACAGGCCACGTCGTTCCACTCGCCGCGTGCGTCCAGCTCGGCCCGGATTTCGGCGAGCCGGTCGAGCCCGATGCGGGCGAACGACTGAGCGACGAGGTCACGGTGCTCGCGAGCGAAGTAGGCGTGCACGCGGCGGCCCCACTCGGCGGTCATCGCAATGGCCTCGGCGAACGACAGCGCCCCGGCCTGCACTGCTGCCGCCGTTCCGCCGAAGCTCGCACCGGCGTATGCGACTGGTTCCACGCCCTCTTCCAGCACGGTCCATTCGGCGAGAGCCAGCGAGTTGACCAGGAACGCGATCCGGGCAGGCTCCGGGAAAGCGCCTTCGTCGCCGCGTACCTCGGCCTCCCGGTAGCGGTCGACCAACGAATACCCGAGCGTCCGGTCCGCTTCCGCGACGAGTCGACGCGCCACCGGATGGCCCACCATGAACCGTGCCGAGTCGGTGAATCGCGTCGGGCCGATTCCAGGAAAGACGATCGCCGGCATGTGTTACTTCTCCCTTTGGTAATCCTCGCGTACATTCCGGAAGTCCGGCAATTCAGTCCCATTGTTCCCGGCCACCTTCGTAGGGCGCAGGTGTCGACGTAACCCCTAGTGGCCCCTAATTCGTCCGGTGGCGATGGAGAGCGCTTGTGGGAGGGGAAAGTGCCCTGTTAGGCATAGGGGCTGGTTATTCCCAGGGCGGGGTGAATGGAAAGGGTGGCGGATGAGAATGCGCGGAGTGCGTCGGGCCCGGGCACACGCTTCGGTGGACAATCTGCGGACGTACCTGCTGGCTGCCGCCCGTAGCAACCCTGACCGTCCCGCAGTGGTCCAGCCGGCGGCGGACGGTGGTGTGGAGACGGTCACCTATGGCGAATTGGAACGGCGCACCGACCGCTGTGCCGAGGCGCTCGACGCACTCGGTCTGGACGTCGGTGATCGCGTCATCCTGGAGTCCGACACCGGTGTTGACGCCGTGGCGGTGCTCTTGGCCTGCGCCACGCTCGGATTGGCCTTTATTCCGGCCAGCGCCGAGACTCCGGACGAGCGGCTGCTGGCGATCATCGACAGCGCCGAACCCGCCCTCCACCTCCAGCCGGCAGGCGGACACCGCGAAGGCATTCCCGAGACGGTCGGCACCGCCCGGTTCGGCCCCCACGGGCTCAGGGTGGGGCGACCGCCCATGCCGAGAGTCCGCCGTCGCCGCGTGGTGACGCCGCTCGACACCGCGTACATCGTCTTCACTTCGGGGACCACGGGCCGGCCCAAAGGTGTGGTGATGAGCCACCGCGCGGTCATCGCGTTCCTTCGCGGCGCGGAGGCCGAGCAGCTCATCACGGTCGAGGACCGGGTGGCCAGCACCGCGCCGCTACAGTTCGACTTCGCACTGTTCGACATCGGATTCGCCCTCAGCCATGGCGCTGCGCTGGTACCCGTGCCGCGCGACCGGCTCAGCTGGCCGCGCCGCTTCCTCGCGTATCTCAGCGAGACCGGGGCAACCCAGGTCGACGGCGTTCCAGCGATCTGGCGTCCGGTGGTGCGGCACGAACCGGACCTGCTGACCGAACTGGGGGAGCGAGGCGCTCTGCGCCGGATCCTGTTCTCCGGGGAAAGCTTCCCACTGGATGAACTGCGGGGCCTGCAGACGTTGTTGCCGAAGGTTCACTTCACCAACGGTTACGGGGCGACAGAGACGATGGCCGCCTCGCTCACGGAGGTGCCCAACCCGCTGCCTCCCGGGACGGAACGCCTGTCGATCGGCTACGCGCACGCCGGCGCCGAGATGACACTGGTCGGGCCCGACGGACGCCCGGTGGAAGCGCCCGGAGTGCTCGGTGAAATCCACCTGCGCACCCCCTCGCTGTTCTCCGGCTACTGGGACGATCCTGAGGCCACCCGCGGCGTCCTGGTTCCCGATCCGCTCGACCCCAAGTCGGGGCGGCTGGTGTTCAAGTCCGGCGACATGGCGTCCATGGGGCCGGATGGCGAGCTGTACTTCCACGGACGCACCGACTCCCAGGTGCAGATCCGCGGTAACCGGGTCGAGCTGGATGAGGTGGAGCTCCGGATGAGCCGGTTCCCCGGCGTCACGAGCGCGGTCGCGATGCTCCTGCCGCGTGTGGACGGCGATCCGTCGCTGCACGCTTTCGTCACCCGAGCCGGAGGCGTGGAACTGGACGGCAAGGAGCTGATCGCGTTCTGCCGCACCGGGCTGCCCGCTTACATGGTCCCGCAAGGGGTGCAGGTGGTGGAGGAGTTCCCGCTGACCGCCAACGGGAAGGTCGACCGCGCCGCTCTGGCCGTCCACGCGGCGTCCTGATCTCCCGAAAGTCTCCAGGCCCTCTCCAGTTGTGGAGTATGCACATGACCGAGCAGCCCAGGACCGCGATGCTGGAACTGGTGCTGGCGCAGGCCGCCGCCGTGCTGCGCACCGCCGCCCCTGACACCCACACCGACGATGCCGCCGACGTGCCGGCCGATCGCCCGTTCCTGGAGTCGGGGCTGAACTCGCTGGGTCTGGTCCAACTGCACCGGCGGCTCACCGCCGAACTGGGTGTGGACCTGCCCGTCACGGTCGGCTTCGACCACCCGACTCCGGCGGCGTTGGCCCGTCACTTGGTGCAGTCGCTGCATGGCACCACCGAGCCGGACGAGCCGGCGGCACCCGCCGTGCCCGCGTCGTCCGGCGAGCAGATCGCGATCGTCGGAATCGGCTGCCGCTTTCCTGGCGGGATCGCTTCGCCCGAGGAACTATGGCGCATTCTGGCCGACGGCACCCACGTATGCACCGACTTTCCCACCGACCGGGGCTGGGACCTCGACCGCCTCTACGATCCGGACCCCGCCGCCACCGGCACCAGCTACGTGCGCCGCGGGGGATTCCTGCCCGACGCAGCCGACTTCGACGCCGACTTCTTCCAGATCAGCCCCAAAGAAGCCCTGGCCATGGACCCCCAGCAGCGACTGCTGCTGGAGACCTGCTGGGAGGCCCTCGAACGCGCGGGCATCGCCCCCGGCCGTCTGCGTGGCACCCCGTCGGGCGTATTTATCGGCATGGAGCCGCACGAGTACGGGCCGCGCACGCATGAGGCACCGGACGGCCTCGATGGCTACATTCTGGGAGGCAATCTGCCCAGTGTCGCGTCCGGCCGCATCGCCTACACGCTCGGCCTCGAAGGACCCACGCTCACCGTCGACACCGCCTGCTCGGGCTCGCTCACCGCCCTCCACCTGGCGGTGCGGTCATTGCAACGAGGCGAGTGCCAACTGGCGTTGGCGGGTGGCGTCACCGTGATCTCCAGTCCTGGTACGTTCACGACGTTCAGCCGTCAGCGCGGCCTGGCCCTCGACGGACGGGTCAAGGCGTTCGCGGCGACGGCGGACGGTACGTCCTTCGCCGAGGGCGCCGGGGTATTCGTCCTCACTCGCCTGACGGATGCGTTGCGCGCCGGGCACCCGGTGCTGGCCGTGGTCCGCGGCACCGCCATCAATCAGGACGGAGCCAGTAACGGTCTCACCGCACCCAACGGTCTCTCCCAGCGGCGCGTCATCCGCCTCGCGCTCCGCGACGCGGGACTCGGCCCGGACGAAGTCGACGCGGTCGAGGCACACGGCACCGGAACCACGCTCGGCGACCCCGTCGAGGGCCAGGCACTTATCGCCGCCTACGGACACGGACGCTCACCGGCCAGGCCCCTTTGGCTGGGTTCGGTGAAGTCGAACATCGGCCACACCGGCGCGGCGGCCGGGGCCGCCGGCGTGATCAAGATGGTGATGGCGATGCGGAATCGCACGCTGCCACGCACGCTGCACGTGGACGGACCGACCCCGCACGTCGACTGGTCGGACGGCACCGTCCGGCTCCTCACCGAAGCCGTTGCGTGGGAGTCCGCCGAGGTGCCCCGCCGCGCCGGCATCTCCTCGTTCGGCGCGAGCGGCACCAACGCCCACGTCATCATCGAGGAGCCGCCCGCGGCTGCGGAGAGCCCCGAAGTTCCCGAATCCGGACGCGCTGTGCCCGTCGTCCTGTCGGCGCAGGGGGAAGCCGCACTGCGTAGTCAGGCCGAAGGGCTCCTGAAGACCGTGCACCAGGTGCCCCTGCTGGATATCGCGTACTCGGCCGCCACCACTCGGGCCGCGCTGCGTGACCGGGCCACCATCATCGCCGCCGACCGTGACGAGCTGCGCCGTGGTCTCACCGCCCTGGCGAGCGGCGCGGCCGCGCCCGGACTGCTCACGGGGACGGCGACAGCGGCGGGAGGCCGGAACGCGTTCCTGTTCACCGGCCAAGGCAGCCAGCGACCGGGAATGGGACGCGAAATCGCCACGCGCTTCCCGGTGTTCGCGGAGGCGCTCCAGGAGGCGGCCGACCACCTCGACCTGCACCTCGACGAGCCGCTCGGCGACGTGCTGTTCGCCGCACCCGGGTCGCCGGAGGCCGAGCTGCTCCACCAGACCCGGTATGCGCAGGCCGCGCTGTTCGCCGTTGGGACCGCGCTGTTCCGGCTGCTTGAGTCGTGGGGCGTCACACCAGCTCTCCTCGCCGGACACTCCATCGGTGAGATCGCCGCCGCACACGCCGCCGGTGCCATGCCCCTGGCGGACGCCGCACTGCTGGTCGGTGCGCGCGGCACGCTGATGCAGGAGCTGACCGCCGGCGGTGCGATGGTCGCCGTCCAAGCGGAAGAGACGGAGGTGATTCCCTATCTGACCGACAGGGTGGCCATCGCCGCCGTCAACGGCCCGTGCGCGGTCGTGCTGTCAGGCGATGCTGACGCTGTCCTGTCCATCGCGGCACGCTTGGCCGAACGGGGACGCAGGACGCGGCGGCTCAAGGTCTCCCACGCGTTCCACTCCCCGACGATGGACCCGATGCTCGACGACTTCCGCCGAGTCGCCGAGACATTGACCTACGCACCGCCTGGCATCCCGGTCGTGTCGGGCCTGACCGGGAAGCCTGTCACCGCGTTCGACGCCGACCACTGGGTGCGGCATGTGCGCGAACCGGTGCGGTTCGCCGATGGCATGCGCTGGATGAAGTCCCAAGGCGCCACCACCTTCTTGGAACTGGGGCCCGATGCCGTGCTGTCCCCGATGGGACGCGACTGCCTGGACGATTCCGACGTCGCGTTCGCCCCGCTGCTGCGCGCGGGACAGGGCGAAGAACGGCAGGTCGTCACCGCGATCGGCCTGGCACACGCACGCGGCGTCGGCGTCGACTGGGATCGCATCTTCGCCGGGCGGGGCGCCCGCCGGATCGCGCTGCCCACGTACCCGTTTCAGCGCAGGCGGTACTGGCTGGATGCTGACAGCGGCCCCGCCACCGTCCGGCATCCGCTGCTGGACACCACCGTCAGATTGGCCGGTGCCGACGGACTGGTGCTGACCGGTCGCCTGTCGACCCGCTCGCAACCGTGGCTGGCCGACCACGTCATCGCGGACACGGTGCTCGTACCCGGCACGGTCCTGGTCGATTTGGCCCTCCACGCCGGGGACGAAGCAGGTTGCGGTGTTCTGGACGAGCTCACCCTTGAGCGGCCGCTGGTGCTGGTCGCGCAGGACGGGGTGGAGATCCAGGTCACCGTCGGTGCACCGGACGAGGCGGGCCGTCGTCCCGTCGAGATCCACGCACGTCCCGCACGCAGCGAGGAGAGCTGGGCCCGTCATGCCAGTGGGGTGCTGGCGGAACGCAGCATGGGGCCGGCGGCCGAAGCTGCCGCGTCCCTCCGGTGGCCGCCCGCAGAGGCCGAACCCCTCGACATCGACGGACTCTACGAGCGCCAGGCCGCACAGGGGTACGGGTACGGGCGCGCGTTCCAAAACGTACGCGCAGCCTGGCGCCGCGGGAACGAGGTGTTCGCCGAGGTCGCGCTGGACGGTGCGAGGGCAGAACGGTTCGGGCTGCATCCGGCGCTGCTGGACGCCTCGTTGCATGCCGCCGAGGGGCCGGAGAACGACGGACAGGTGCGCCTCCCCTTCGTCTGGCGCGGCGTCGAACTGCACACCACCGGTGCCACGGCGGTGCGCGTCCACCTCGTCCCAGTGGGCCCTGACGAGGTATCTGCCGAGTTGACCGACCCCACCGGCGAACCCGTCGCCACGGTACGGTCGATCGTCCAGCGGCCCGTGCCGCCGGACGGCCTGAGGACGTCCGGGGAGCGGGACGGCTCACTGCTTCGCCTCGAATGGACCGAGATCCAGACGCCACCGGAACCCGGCGCCGCTGCCGAGGAGTTCCATCTGGCCTACCTCCCGGCCACCTTTCCCGGCACCCCGGCCGAGGCGGCACACGCGGCGGCGCTGCACGCCTTGGAGCTGGTCCAGAGTGCGTTGCGCGACGGCACCCGGCTGGCGATCGTCACGCGCGGCGCGCCGGGCGACATGAGGCTCGCGCCCGCCTGCGCACTGGTGCGCTCCGCCCAGGCCGAGCACCCCGGGCGGTTCGCACTCGTTGACGCCGACCGCGATGCGTCCGAACGAGAGGTGCGCGCCGCGCTGGCCTCATACAGCTCGTATGAGCCTCAATTTGCCGTGCATGACGGTGTGGTGAGCGTGCCGCGGCTGACCAGGGTGTTCGCGCCGGAGGAGGCGCACCCCGTCGAGTGGAATCCGACCGGCACGGTACTGATCACCGGCGGGACCGGCGGGCTGGGCGGGCTGGTCGCCCGTCACCTCGTTCGTGAGCACGGTGTCAAGCACCTGCTGCTCACCGGGCGGCGCGGCCCGGACGCTCCAGGCGCGGCCGAGCTGGCCGTCGAGCTGACCGCGCTGGGCGCCACACCTACCGTCTCGGCCTGTGACACAGCCGACCGTGACGCGTTGGCAGCGCTGCTGGGCACGATCCCCGACGAGCACCCGCTCACGGCCGTCGTCCACTGTGCCGGGACCGTCGACGACGGGCTGGCAGGATCGCTCGCGTCCGAGCAGGTCGACACCGTCTTCCACGGAAAGGTGGACGGAGCCTGGCATCTGCACGAGCTGACCCGGGACCGTCCACTGGCCGCATTCGTATTGTTCTCGTCCCTCGCCGGAACCCTCGGTGCGGCCGGCCAGGCCAACTACGCCGCCGCCAACGCCTTCCTGGACGCGCTCGCCGAACACCGCGCAGCACACGGCCTTCCGGCGACGTCCCTTGCGTGGAACCTGTGGGCGGGCGATGTGGGAATGGGTGCCCGCCTGGACGAGGTGACGCTCCGTCGGGCCGAGCGTTCCGGCCTCCCGGCCCTGAGTGCACCGGATAATCTCGCCCTCCTCGATCAGGCCCTCGCGAACCCGGCACCGGCAGTCGTGCCGTTGCGCTTCGACGCACACGCACTGCGGGCCCGTGCCGACGGCGTTCCGTCCCTGCTGCAAGGCCTGGTCCGTGCCCCGGCGCGTCGCCGTGCAGGCACCCTCTCGGCCTGGGGCGGGCCCGGCGGTGCACTCGCCGACCGATTGGCCGGGAAGTCGGACGCCGAACGCGAACGGATCGTCTCCGAGCTGGTCCGGGCACAGATCGCACGGGTTCTCGGCCACAACAGTGCCACCGCGATCGACCCCCGCCGGACCTTTACAGAGTTGGGCTTCGACTCCCTGGGAGCCGTCGAACTCCGCAACGCACTCGGTACGGCCACCGGTCTCCGGCTGCCTTCCACGCTGATCTTTGACCATCCGACCCCGCACGCCCTGACGGAGCGTGTGCTCGACAGGATCCAAGGCACCGCACCCGCCATCTCCGCACCGCGGACCACCGCTCGGGCCGCGGCGGACGAACCGATCGCGATCGTGGCCATGGCCTGCCGCTACCCCGGCGGGGTGAGCACTCCCGACGATCTGTGGCGCCTGGTCGCCCACGGCAGTGACGCGATCACGCCCTTCCCCGACGATCGGGGCTGGGATATCCAAGACATCTACCACCCCGAACCCGGCAGGTTCGGCACCACGTACACGCGTGAAGGCGGCTTCCTGCACGACGCGGCGCAATTCGACCCCGCCTTCTTCGGCATCAGCCCGAAGGAAGCCCAGGCGATGGATCCGCAGCAACGCCTCCTCCTGGAGGTCGCCTGGGAGGCCATCGAGCGTGGCGGCATCGATCCGCAGTCGCTGAAGGGCAGTGACACCGGAGTGTTCGCCGGGATCATGTACCACGACTGGGCGCCGCGCTCCCGCGATGTGTCCGAGGACCTCGCGGGCTTCACCGCCGCCGGCAGTCTGGGCAGTGTCGCCTCCGGCCGCATCGCCTACACCCTGGGTCTCGAAGGCCCGGCCATCACCGTCGACACCGCCTGCTCCTCCTCGTTGGTCGCCCTGCACTGGGCAGCCCAGGCGCTACGGCAGGGCGACTGCTCCCTTGCCCTGGCCGGCGGCGCCACGGTCATGGCCACGCCCGAGACCTTCCTCGGGATGAGCCTCCAGAGAGGCCTGGCCGCCGACGGCCGTTGCAAGGCCTACGGTGCGGCCGCCGACGGAACGGGCTGGGCCGAGGGCGCCGGACTCCTCCTGCTGGAACGCCTGTCGGACGCGCATCGTGCCGGGCACCCGGTGCTCGCGGTGATCCGCGGCTCCGCGGTCAACCAGGACGGCGCGTCCAACGGTCTGACCGCTCCCAGTGGACCAGCCCAACAGCGAGTGATCCGGCAGGCGTTGTCTGCTGCCGACCTGGCTCCCGCCGATATCGACGCCGTCGAGGGTCACGGCACCGGTACGACCCTCGGCGATCCGATCGAGGCCCAGGCACTGATGGCCACCTACGGGCAGGAGCGCGCGAACGGGAGCCCGCTGTGGCTCGGGTCGGTCAAATCCAACCTCGGGCACACACAGGCCGCGGCGGGCGTCGCGGGCGTCATCAAGATGGTGATGGCGATGAGGCACGGACTGCTCCCCGCTACGCTGCACGCCGACCCCCCGTCCCCGCACATCGACTGGACCGAGGGCGCCGTCGAACTGCTCACCGGCCCCCGAGAATGGTCGCGGAACGGTCACCCACGTCGCGCCGGGGTGTCCTCGTTCGGCGTCAGCGGCACCAATGCCCATGTGATCGTCGAGGAGCCGCCGCCACCCGGCCCGGAAGAGCCACGCGGTGAGCGTCTCCCGGCCGTCCCCCTGACCGTCTCGGCGGCCTCCACCGAGGCGCTGCGCGACCAGGCGGCCCGGATCGCCGCCCATCTCCGGGATCATGAGGACCTGGCCGCACTCGACGTCGCGGCCTCGCTGGCCCGCGGCCGCGCCGCCCTGGAACACCGCGCGGTGATCGTGGAAGCCGACCGCGACGGCCTGCTCGCCGGGCTCGACGCGCTGGCTGCGGGCAACACCTCGACCTCCGTCGTCCAGGGGGTGCAGCGTGGCGACGCGCGGGCCATGTTCGTCTTTCCCGGACAGGGGTCGCAGTGGAACGGCATGGGCGCGGAACTGCTGGAGCATTCAGCGCCCTTCGCGGCCCGCCTCGGCGAGTGCGCCAAGGCCCTTGAGCCATACGTTGACTGGAACCTGCTCGATGTGTTGCACGGCGCCCCCGGTGCCCCCTCCTTGGACGATGTCGACGTTGTACAGCCCGCACTCTGGGCGGTGTTGGTGTCGCTGGCCGAGGCATGGCGTGCCGCCGGCGTCAAACCGGCCGCGGTCGTCGGCCATTCCCAGGGCGAGATCGCTGCCGCCTGCGTCGCCGGTGCTTTGTCGCTGGAGGATGGCGCTCGCGTGGTCGCCCGGCGCAGCCAGATCATCCGCCAAGAGCTGGCGGGCCGTGGCGGGATGCTGTCGGTGTCCCTGCCCGCTGAACAGATGACCGCATACTTAGCCGGTCGACAGCCCGGCCTCCAGATCGCTGTCGTCAACAGCCACCGGTCCGTCGTGGTGAGCGGCGACCTGCACGCCGTCGACGAGTTGCAAGCTGGCCTGGACGCCGACGGCATCCAGGTGCGTCGTCTCCCCGTCGACTACGCTTCCCACTCGGTGTGCGTGGAGGAGGTACGCGACCGGCTGCTGTCCGAGCTGACCGGCCTCGCGCCGCGGACCTCGTCCGTGCCGTTCTATTCCACGGTCACCGCGGGACCACTGGACACCGCCGGGCTGGATGCCGGGTACTGGTACGCCAACCTGCGGAAGACCGTCCGGTTCGAGGAGACGACTCGGGCATTGCTGGCCGACGGCTTCGAGCTCTTCGTCGAGGCCGGTCCGCATCCCGTACTGCTGGCAGGGCTCGGCGAGACGGCGGAGTCGGCCGGGGTGCCGGCCGCGCTCATCGGCTCGCTGCGCCGCGACGGCGGCGGCCCGCGAGAGTTCCTCACCTCTCAGGCCGAGGCGCATGTGCGGGGTGTCACCGTCGACTGGCGGACCCACTTCGCCGATACCGGAGCCCGCCGCGTCGACCTGCCCACCTACCCCTTTCAGCGCAAGCGGTACTGGCTGGACGTGGCCGGACGCCCCGCTGATGCCTCGTGCATGGGGCAGGCCCCGACCGGCCATCCGCTGGTGGGTGCGGCCGTGTCGGTCGCCGGAGCCGGGGGCGTGCTGCTCACCGGACGTCTGTCACTATCTGCCCAGCCGTGGCTCGCGGACCATGTCGTCGGCGACGCCGTCCTCTTCCCGGGGGTGGGCTTCGTTGAACTGGCCGTCCGGGCGGGCGACGAGGTGGGCCGCGGGCGCTTGGATGAGTTGACGCTGGAGGCGCCGCTCGCCCTCCCCGCGCGCGGCGGAGTCGCGATCCAGGTCGTCGTCGGCGCCGATATGCGCACCGTGTCGATCCACTCCCGGGTCGAGGACGCCGCCGCCGACGCCGCCTGGACGCGGCACGCCCAGGGCGCGCTCGGCGATACCGGTCGCGAGCCGTCCCGTGAGTCAGCGCTCTGGCCGCCGCTCGGTGCCGAACCGGTCGACCTCGCGGGTTTCTACGATCGGACGTCGGACGGCGGCCCGAGGTACGGGCCGGCGTTCCAGGGGATGCGCGCGGCCTGGCGGACCGGTGACGACGAGGTGTGTGCGGACATCGTCCTGCCCGAGCGGATCGCCGACGGCGCTTCGCGATTCGGGCTGCACCCGGCGGCGTTCGATGCGGCGCTGCACGCCAGCGCCCTGCTAGCCACCGACGCCGATCGCGCCGCGCTCCCGTTCGTCTGGACGGGAGTGGACCTGCATGCCTCGGGCGCCACGGCGCTCAGACTGCGCATGAGCCGCGTCGCAGAGAACGAGTTCGCGCTGCGCCTCTCCGACACTGCGGGCCGTCCCGTCGCATCCGTCGAGTCGCTCGTCCTGCGCCACCTGACCACCGGCCGGTCGACGCCGGCAGACACGTCCCACGACTCGCTGTTCGAGCTCGTGTGGATGCCCGCTGTGCCGGGCAACGGGCCCGCTTCCCGGACGGTCGTCCACCGCTGTGAGGGCGGGACGTCCGTGCAGGCGGTGCACACGGAAACCGTCTCGGCACTGCGCGTCCTCCAGGACAGGCTGCGGGAGGACCACGCCGACGGCACCACGCTGGCAGTCGTCACACGCGGCGCCGTATCCGTGGCCGGTGAAGGCGTCACCGATCTCGCCGGCGCAGCCGTCTGGGGCCTGGTCCGCAGCGCCCAGACGGAGAACCCTGGCCGCATCGTCCTGATCGACCTGGATCCCTGCGCCGCCGACACGGATTCCACCGAGACCGTCCTCGACCGGGCGATGGCCACCGGCGAACCGGGAATCGCGGTGCGCTCCGGTGCTCTCCACCGCCCACGCCTGGCCCGCGTGGCCGATACCCGGACCGGCCCCGCGGCCACCGTCTTCGGCGACCGGCCAGGCACTGTACTCGTCACCGGCGGCACGGGGACGCTGGGCAGCCTGGTCGCCCGTCACCTGGTCACCACGCACGGCGTCACCGACCTGCTGCTCACCAGCCGGCGTGGCCCCGACGCCGCGGGGGCGGCCGAGCTGATCTCGGAGCTGACCGAACACGGCGCCCGGGCCGAGGTGATCGCCTGCGACGTCGCCGACCGCGACGCACTGGCCGCCGTGCTGTCAGGCCGTACTCTCGCCGGAGTCGTCCACACCGCCGGGGCCCTCGACGACGGCACCCTCGCCTCGCTGACGCCGGAAAAGATGACCGCGGTACTGCGCCCCAAGGTCGACGCCGCGCTGAACCTGCACGAGCTCACCCTCGGCCAGGACCTGGCGGCTTTCGTGCTCTTCTCGTCCGCGGCAGGCGTCACCGGAGGCGCAGGGCAGGGCAACTACGCCGCCGCCAACACCTTCCTGGACGGCCTGGCCGAGTACCGGCGCGCACAGGGGTTGCCCGCGCAGTCCCTGGGCTGGGGGCTGTGGGAGGAAGCCAGAGGTATGACCGCTGCGCTGGACGACGCCGACCTCTCCGCGATGCGCCAGAACGGCGTCCTGCCCCTTCCCACCGACGAGGGGCTTGCGCTGCTGGATGCCGCCGCAGCGCTCGACCGGGCATTCCTGGTGCCTGCCCGGATCGACCTGACCGGTCGGCACCGCGCCGACGTGCCGTACCTGTTGCGCGACCTGGTGCGAGGCCCGTCGCGACGCGTCGTCGGCCCCGCCGGATCCGCCGGCGAGCCCGGCGAGAGCCTGCGGGAACGGCTCGCCCGCCTCACGCCGGTCCGCCGCGAACTGGCCCTGCTGGACATCGTGCGCGCACAGGCAGCTGCCATCCTCGGCCATGACGGCATCGACGAGGTCGACCCCGATCGTTCCTTCCGCGAGATGGGCTTCGACTCCCTTGCCGCCGTACGGTTCCGTAACGGAATCAGCGAGCAGGTCGGCGAGCGCCTCCCCGCGACCCTCGTCTTTGACCACCCGACGCCGCTCACCCTGACGCGGCGCCTACTGGACGAACTGGCCATCAGCAAAGCGGAGTCGGAGCCGGACCAGGACGGCCAAGACCACACCGCGAAGATCCAGAACATGAGCCTGGCCGAACTCCTCCGTACCGCGGCGCAACGGTCAGGAGAGCCTCAATGATCGTGTCGAGCCACCACCTCAACGGCGTCCCGTGAAAGGCAGAACCGACATGACCCAGTTGCTCGGCCACACCGAACAGCGTGTCTTTCCCACCGATGAGGATCTGCTGCACCGGGTGCTGACTCCGTATCGGGCCAAGCGGTGCGAGTACCTGACCTCGGCCACGGTCACCGTGGAGGGCGACCCCCGCGACGGCGGACGGCTCGAAGCGGCCTGCACCTTCGATATCTCCGAGTCCTGCTACATCGACGACACCGGCCACTTCAATTCGGTCGAGTTCAACATCTGCTTCAACCAGATGGCCTATTACCTGATGGCCAAGTCGGTACAGGAGTCGCTGGTCGAGCCGTTCTCCCGTTGGACGATGGAGGAGTTCTGGTCGAGACAGCTCGCGGACGTGTTCATCACCGACTTCAAGAGCACCTTCCGCAGGCCCCTGCGTGGCCGTCGCTTCGACGGGGCGATCGAGATCGCCGACATCGCGGAATGGGAGGGCAACGACCTGCGCGAACCTCTGGTGATCCTGCGGACCAGGTGCCGCTACTCGGACGAGCACGGTGGTGGAAGCCACGGCGAGGTCGCGGCGGCCATCACCAATCCTCCTGAGAGCCGACCCCGCTCGGCCGCCCCGAAGGAAGACCATGCCTAGTCCAGAACGGCCCGGGCCGCCTCAGGAGGCCCACCAGGTGGACATCGCTCATCTTTACGACCGGCTGGCTGATCGGGGCCTCGAGTACGGTCCCGCGTTCCGCACCCTGCGGGCGGTGTGGTCGAACGGCGAGGAGGCTCACGCCGATGCCGCGCTCGGGCGGACATCCGGCGAGCCCGACGGCTACCTCCTGCACCCGGCGCTGCTCGACGCCGCACTGCAGACCGCTCTGGTGCCGGGCCTCGATCATGAGGACGGCACGTTTCTGCCGTTCGCACTGCGCGGGGTACGTGTCCACAAGCCGGGCGCCCGCACCGTCCACGTCCATACCGTCCCGTGCGACAGCGGCGTCTCTCTCGAGCTGACCGACGATGACGGTGCGCCGGTCGCCGCGATCGGCAGCCTCGTCATGCGCCCCGTCACCGCCGATCAGCTCCATGCCGCCGCGCAGCGTGCTCAGTTGCTGCGTGTGGTCTGGAAGTCCGTAGCGCTGCCATCGGCCGCCCCGGGCCAACAGCGCTGGGCATTTCTCGGCACCGATCGCATCGGTGTGACCGGCGCGCTCAAGTCCATTGACCGCACCTTCGATGTGCACCCCTCGCTCCATGCTCTCGAGGCGTCGCTCGGCAGCGGTCCACAGCCGCCCGACGTGGTCCTGGTCTCCTGCGCGGATGAGGATTCGCCGGCGCGCTCCACGGCGCAACGCGCTCTCCTGCTCGTGCAGGAGTGGCTGTCCGACAGCCGGCTGGCCGCGACCCGCCTCGTGTTCGTCTCCAGCGGCGCAGTCGCAGCCGCTCCTGGGGAAGCTCTGCCCGATGTGCCGGGCGCGGCCGTGTGGGGGCTGGTGCGCAGCGCGCAGGCCGAACACCCGGGACGTTTCACCCTCATCGATGTCGACGACCCCGGGGCTTCGGGACACGCCCTCGCCGCCGCAGCAGCCGCCGACGAACCGCAACTCGCGGTGCGCCGCGGCGCTCTGTTCCGGCCGCGCCTGGTCCGCTGCCCGCGGCTGTCACGTCGCACCGGCCTCGCCGGCACCGTGGTGATGACCGGCGGCACGGGAGCCCTCGGCCGTTTGGTCGCCCGGCACTTGGTCGTCCGTCACGACGTACGGCATCTCGTGCTGCTCAGCCGAAGCGGCGCCGACGCACCAGGTGCCGCCGAGCTGACCGCCGAGCTGGCCGGACGCGGTGCCCGCGTCGACGTGGTGGCCTGCGACGTCGCCGACCGCTCGGCACTGGAACGAGTCCTGGCAGAGGTTCCCGCTCCCTCGGCCGTTATTCACGCCGCGGGTGTGGTGTCCGACGTCGCCGTCGATGCTCTGACCCCGCACAGGCTCGACCAGGTCCTGCTCCCGAAAGCCGATGCTGCGCTCCACTTGCATGAACTGATCCGGGACCCGGACTGCGCGTTCGTGATGTTCTCTTCCATGGCCGGCCTGACCGGAAACCCGGGGCAGGCCAACTACGCCGCCGCCAACGCCGTTCTCGACGCGCTCGCCCACCACCGTCGCGCCATGGGGCTGCGCGGCATCTCTCTGACCTGGGGACTGTGGGGGGGCGCGGAGGGCATGGCCTCCGGGCTGTCCGCCGTCGACCTCGCCCGCATCGGGCGCACCGGCCTCGTCCCGCTCGGGCACGAACAGGGCCTGAGCCTCTTCGACGCCGCGCTGGCAGCCGACGAGGCAGTACTCGCGCCCGTCCGGTTGAACGAGTCGGGACTCACCGGGGACGCATCACCCTTGTTGACCGACCTGATGCCGGCCCGCTCCGGGAGGCACACCCCGGCCAAGACGCTCCGCAGTCGTCTGGCCGATCTGCCCGAGGCCGAACGCGACGGTGCCGTCGTCGAGTGCGTCCGCACGGCGGTTGCCGCCGCCCTCGGCCACGACAGCCCCGACGACGTCGATCCCGATCGCGAGTTCAGCGCTGTCGGTCTGGACTCCCTCGGGAACCTGGAAGTCAGCCGGCGCCTGGCGTCCGCGACCGGACTACGGCTCCCGGCAACCCTCGCCTTCGATCACCCGACCCCCGCGAAACTGGCCTCCCATCTGCGGCGACTCCTTCAGGAGAGCGCATCGTGAACATTGTTGTCATCGGCGGTGGCGTCATCGGCCTGGCGGTCGCTTGGCGAGCCCAGCACTCCGGCCTGAACGTCACAGTGATCGACCCGGAGCCGGCCAGCAAGGCTTCGCACGTCTCGGCAGGCCTGCTGGGACCTGGCAATGAACAGCTCTACGGCCAGAAGGACCTCCTGCACCTGTGCATGGCCTCCCGCGACCGCTACCCGTCCTTCGTCGCAGAACTGACGGAGTTCGCCCCGGTCGGCTACCGGCGCGACGGGGTACTGGACGCCGCTTTCGATGAGGACGCGCTGCAGACCCTCGACCGGCAGCAGTCCTTTCAGGAATCGCTGGGTATCCGCACCGAACGCCTCACCCCAGAAGAGTGTGCCAAGCTCCAGCCGGCCTTTGCCCCTACCCTCGGCGGCCTGCTCTCGCCCGACGACGGCGCCATCGACCCACGGGTCCTGACCGCGGCTCTGTGCACGGCGATCGAGGCGCTGGGTGGCACTCTCGTCCGCCAACGCGCCAACCGGGTAGGGGGCCACACCCTCTTTCTCGACAACGGCGACACCGTGGCCTTCGACCGCCTCGTCCTCGCTGCCGGCTGCTGGACGCACCACATCGACGGCCTTCCCCGGGGAACGGTCCCGGAGATCCGTCCCGTCAAGGGCCAGATCCTGCGTCTGCGCTCCGACACGCCCTTGCTCAACATGACGGCCCGCGCCCTGTCCAGAGGGTCGTCCCTCTACCTCGTGCCGCGCCTGGACGGTGAGCTCGTCGTCGGCGCCACCTACGAGGAGTGCGGCTACGACGAGACCGTCACCGTCGCCGGCACGCGCGAGCTTCTCACCAGAGCCTCCGAGTTCCTACCCCGCGTGGGTGCCCTTCGTCTCAGCGAGACCGGAGTGGGGCTCCGGCCCGGTTCACCCGACGACCTCCCCCTCATCGGTCCCACCGCCGTCCCGGACGTCTTCCTGGCCTCCGGACACTTCCGCATGGGCGTCCTACTCGCTCCCGTCACCGCCGATGCCCTTGTCTCCTACCTCATCGACCGCGCTCCGCAGGCCGCTGCCGCCCCGTTCAGCCCGCTTCGCCTGAGCTGAGGATCGCCGTCGCCGGTGGGCTCAACGGCTCCCACTGCCGTTGAGCCCGCTCGTCATTCCCGTTCCTCGGCCGGAAGTGCCCCGAGGGATGGCCGGGCGAGTCTCTTGGACCGTCAGGGTGCGCTCAGGATGCCCGTCGCGTTGTCGATCCAGGCACGGTCCTCCTCGCAGCGGGACCTGACAGTGACAGTACGCAGTGCGGCCGGGGCCGCCTCGGGACCAACGATGACCTGGAGGAGAGCGGCCCCCTGGGAGCCGAAAGTGACGGGGGTTTTCATGACAAGTTCGGCGATCTCCTCGCTACCGACCGCCTGTGCGGCGTACATCGCGAGCTCGACGATGGCGGTGCCCGGAAGGATGACAGTGCCCATGACGACATGGTCGTTGAGCCAACGATGTGTTGCCGACGACACGCGACCGGTGAACAGACGGCTACCGCACGGGAGTTCGGTGGACGTGGCGAGCATCGGATGGGCGGCAGGGTCCAACCCAAGGCCGGTGGACGAGCCGTCCGGAGCCGGAGCATCGAGCCAGTAGCGGCGGCGCTGGAAAGCATACGAGGGAAGGCTGACGACCCGGGCCCCGCGCCGGCCGAGGTACTCCGCCCAGTTGACGGCGATCCCTCCCACGTGAGCCTCGGTGAGGCCCTCGACCACACTGGTCGGTTCGTGCCGTCCAGGACGGAGCAGCGGCACGGCAACGACCCGGGGGAGGGCTTCGCGGGCGAGCGCGGTGAGGCCGGCGCCGGGGCCGATTTCGATGCAGGCGTTGACGCCTCTGTCGTGCAGCGTGGTGAGGCCGTCGTGGAAGCGGGTGGTGTTGCGGAGGTGATCGGCCCAGTAGCCGGCGGTGATGGTCTCGGAGCCGATGGATCGCCCGGTGACGGTGGAGATCAAGGGCGTGTGGGGTGGGTGATAGGTCACGGCCCCGGCGATTCGGCGGAACTCGTCGAGTACGGGGTCCATGTGGGGCGAGTGAAACGCGTGGCTGACGGCTAGTCGGCGGGTGCCACGCCCCCGGGCGGAGAACTCACCGGCGATGCTGGTGACATCGCCTTCGTCGCCGGAGACAACGACGGAGCGGCGGCCATTGACGGCGGCGATGCCGACACCTCTGGTGAGATGGGGGACAACCTCGCCCTCGGTCGCCTGGATCGCCATCATCACACCGTCGGCGGGCAGCCGGTCCATCAGGACAGCGCGCGCGGCGACGAGACGTGCCGCATCCCGGAGGCTGAGGACTCCCGCGGTGTGAGCGGCCGTGATCTCCCCGATGGAATGGCCGATGAGGTGGGTGGGGGCAAGGCCGAATTCGTCTTTGAGGAGGTGCGTGAGGGCTGTTTGGAGAGCGAAGAGGGCTGGTTGGGTGTTCCGGGTGCGGCGGAGCAGGTCGGTGTCGTCGGCGAAGACGACGTCCTGGAGGGCATGTGCGGCCTCCAGATGGCGGTCGAGGGCGGCGCATGCTTCGTCGAACATGACCCGGAAGGCGGGAAAGGTGTCGTACAACTGCCGGCCCATGCCCGCGTATTGAACGCCTTGCCCGGTGAACATGAAGGCGACCTCTTCACCGCCTGCCAGGTTCTCGGACGCGGTTGGGGAAGGGCGGTCGGCGAGGACACGGAGCTGGCTGAGGAGCTGACCGCGTGAGGTGCCGGTGACGGAGGCGCGGTGTTCGAAGGTGGTGCGGGTGGTGGCCAGGGAGTAGGCGATGTCGGCAGGGTGCAGTTCCGGGTGTTCGGTGACGTGGTCGAGGAGGCGTCGGGCCTGGGCCGGGAGAGCGTCCGGGGTCTTGGCGGACAGGAGCCAGGGGAGGGGGGTTTCTTGCCTGGTGGGTGTGTGGGGGGTGGTGGGTGTGGGTGGGGCTTCGAGGATGAGGTGGGCGTTGGTGCCGCTGATGCCGAAGGAGGAGATGGCGGCGCGGCGTGGGTGGGCGTTTTTTGGCCACTGCCGGGGCTTGGTGAGGAGTTGGAGGGTGCGTGGTGTCCAGTCGATGTGGGGGGTGGGTTGGTCGATGTGGAGGGTTTTGGGGAGGTGGGCGTGTTGGATGGCCATGACCATTTTGATGACGCCGGCGATGCCGGCGGCGGCTTGGGTGTGGCCGATGTTGGATTTGAGGGAGCCGAGCCAGAGGGGTTGGTTTGGGTTGCGGTGTTGGCCGTATGCGGTGTGGAGTGCTTGGGCTTCGATGGGGTCGCCGAGGGTGGTGCCGGTGCCGTGGGCTTCGATGGCGTCGATGTCGGTGGGGGTGAGGCCGGCGTGGTGGAGGGCGGTGTGGATGACGCGTTGTTGGGAGGGGCCGTTGGGGGCGGTGAGGCCGTTGGAGGCGCCGTCTTGGTTGATGGCTGAGCCGCGGATGATGGCGAGGATGGGGTGGTTGTTGGTCTGGGCGTGGCTGAGGCGTTCGAGGAGTACGATGCCTGCGCCTTCTGCCCAGGCGACTCCGTCGGCGGTTGCTGCGAAGGATTTGCAGCGTCCGTCTGGGGAGAGTCCGCGTTGGTGGCTGAATTCGATGAACATGCCTGGTGTTGCCATGACGGTGGCGCCGCCGGCGAGGGCCATGGTGCATTCGTTGTTGCGGATGGCCTGGCAGGCTTGGTGGAGGGCGACGAGGGAGGAGGAGCAGGCGGTGTCGACCGTCACTGCCGGGCCCTCCAGCCCGAAGGCGTATGCCACACGCCCCGAAGCCACGCTGGCCGTGGTTCCGGTCAGCAGGTACCCCTCGACGCGCTCGGTGCCCTGGTGTGTGAGGGAGGCGTACTCCTGGGTGACGACGCCCGCGAACACGCCTGTAGAGCTGCCGCGCATGACGGTGGGGTCGATCCCGGCGCTTTCGAACGCCTCCCAGCTGGTTTCGAGGAGGAGTCGTTGCTGGGGGTCCACGGCGAGTGCTTCGCGGGGGGAGATGCCGAAGAACTCGGCATCAAACTTGTCTGCGTCGTAGAGGAACCCGCCCTGGCGTGCGTAGGTCTTCCCAGGGGCTTCGGGGTCGGCGTCAAAGAGATTGTCGAGATCCCAACCCCGGTTCTCGGGGAACGGGCCCACCGCGTCACGGCCCTCTGCCACCAGGCGCCACAGTTCCTCCGGTGTGTTGACGCCGCCGGGCAATCGGCACCCCATGCCCACGATCGCGATTGGTTCGGCCCCCTCGGCCCTCGCTGGGGTGGTGGGGCGGGCGGTGGCGATGGTCTGCGCAGCGGCTTCACCTGGTCGCTCGCCCTCCATCACCTCAGCCCGGATGTGGTCGGCCAATGCCGCTGGAGTGGGGTGGTCGAACAGCAGGGTCGCGGGGAGTCGCATCCCCGATGCCTTATTAAGCGTATTGCGCAGTTCCACCGAGCTGAGCGAGTCGAAACCCAGCTCCCTGAAAGAGTTCTTGGGGTCGATAGCGCCTGGTGATTCGTGCCCGAGGACGGCAGCCGTGTGCCGGAGCAGGAAGTCCAGGACGACCCTGTACTGCTCAGGCCGCGCACGGCCCGCCATCGACTTTCGCAGGTCGCCCGTGTGCTTGGCCTCGGCCGACTGCACCGCCCATTGCGCGGGAGACCGGACCAGCCCACGGAAGATCGGCGCAACCGGGACGGACGCGGCGCGGGCACGCAGGCCCGCGAGGTCGAGCGCGGCGGGGACCGACACCGTCGGCCCCGTCGTGAGCGCGGCATCGAAGTGTGCGAGTGCCCGTTCGGGAGGCATCGGCAGTAAGCCGGTACGGCTCATACGCGCCCGGTCCCGCTCGTCGAGGGTTCCGGCCATGCCGCCGCTCTGCTCCCACAGCCCCCAGGCGAGCGACTTCCCCGGCAGACCGCACGCACGGCGGTGCTCGGCCAACGCATCGAGGAAGCTGTTGGCCGCGGCATAGTTGGCTTGCCCGGGAGCGCCGAGAGTGCCGACTGCCGACGAGAACAGCACGAAGGCGTCCAGGTCACTGCTCCGGGTCAGCAGGTGGAGGTTCCACGCCGCGTCAGCTTTCGCGCGGAGCACTCCGTCGAGACGCTCGGTGCCGAGCTCCGTGACGACGCCGTCGTCGAGCACCCCAGCGCAGTGCACCACCGCGCCGAGCGGATGCTCCTCCGGCACGGCTGCGAGCAGGGCCTCCAACGACTCCCGGTCGGCGGCGTCACAGGCCGCAATCGTGACCTCGGCGCCGGACTCGGCGAGTTCCGCGGCAAGGGTGTCCTCGGGCTGCGCGCCGCGCCGGCTGATGAGCAGCAGCCTTCTGGCGCCGTGTGCGCTGACCAGGTGCCGGGCGACCACGCTGCCCAGCGCACCGGTGCCGCCGGTGATGAGTACCGTCTTGTCCGGGCCGAAGGGCGGGCGGAGCGAGGCCGCCGGACCGGAGCCGCAGCGCTCGTCCGTGGCGACACGAGCCAGACGCGGAACCAGCATTCGGCCTTTGCGCAGGGCGAGTTGGGGTTCCTCGCTGACGACGGCGGTCGGGAGGGCCTCCAGGGACGCGGCGGAGCCGTCGACGTCGATCAGCGTGAAGCGGTCCGGATGCTCCAACTGGGCCGAGCGGACCAGGCCCCACACGGACGCCCCGGCGATGTCCACCGGCTCATCGCCGCTACCGGTGGACATCGCACGCTCGGTGAGGATCACAAGACGGGAGCCAGGATGTTCCCCGGACAACACCTTCTGGACCAGGTCGAGCACGCGACGCGTGAGGTCATGTGAGGCCTGTGCCGGGTTGGTGTCGTTCGCGCCGACACACCACGTGACGAACGTGTTCGGCCCAGCAGTCTCCTCGCCCGCCGCCGTTGGCGACGCCACTCCGTACGGTGCGATCTTGACGGCGGAACCGAACGCGGAGAGCGCCGCCGTGAAGCGCTCACTGTCCGCGGTCCCCGCTTCCTGGGCTTCTGGCACGGCGACTACCGTCCACCTGGACTCGGTCGTGCTCCGGTTCTGGTTCTCGGGCAGCGTAACGGGGAGCCAGTCGACCTCGTAGAGCTCACCCGCACCGGCGGCACGCGCGCCGGCGAGTTGCTCGGGACCGACCGCCCGCATGGCGAGTGAGTCGATCGTCATCACCGGCGCGCCCGTCCGGTCGCCGATGACCAGTGACACGGTGTCTGCTGTCGTCCGCGTGAGGCGGATCCGGAGGGCTCTCGCCCCCGTCGTGTGGCGGAATACGCCGCGCCACGAGAACGGAACCCTGATCGAGTCGGCCGCCGCCTCGTCCGCCATCACGAGCGCCGCCGGCTGGAGTGCCGAGTCGAGCAGGCCGGGGTGGATACCGTAAGCACCGGGTTCCGTGTCGGAGGGAAGGGCGGTCTCCGCCCATGTGGTGTCTCCCTCCTGCCAGGCCGCCTGCACCCCGCGGAACAATGGACCATAGCCGAAGCCGGCGCCGGTGATCCGCCGGTAGAACTCCTCAGTGTCGAGCGAGTCCCCGGCAGCCGGGGGCCAGACGTCGTCCGTGAGCATCCCGGCAGTTACGGGTGCCTCACTCCGCCCGGCCGCGAAGGTCCCCGTGGCATGGCAGGTCCACTCGTCCGTGACCGGGGCACCCTCCGGCCGGGAGTAGACCACGAGCGCGCGCCGTCCGGATTCGTCCGTCGGCTCGACGCGGACCCGCAGTTGCAGGGCACCGCGCTCCGGCACGGCCAGGAACTCGTGATGAGTGAGTTCCTCGATGTGGTCGCAGCCCAGGTGGCGCGCCGCATCGAGGAGAAAGTCTACGAACGCCACTCCGGGCACGATGAGTGTCCCGAAAACGGCGTGCTCGCTGACCCAGGATGGTTCGGATGCGCGGATGCGGCCGGTGAAGAGGTGCCCGCCGCCCTCGGGGAGTTCGGCGAGGGCACTCAGCACCGGGTGGCCGGTAGCCCGCAAGCCCAGGCCGCGGGCATTCGCGTCGGGCCGCGTCGCCGTCAGCCAGTGGCGCCGGTACTGGAAGGGGTAGGTGGGCAGGTCGACCCGCCGGGGCCGGTGCACGTCGAATACGCTTGCCCAGCTCACCGGCATCCCTGCGGCATGGGCCCGCCCCACAGCGGTCATCAGGGCCCGCGGCTCTTCCCAGTTGCGGTGCAGGGTGGGAACCAGCGCCGAGGTCCCGCCACTCGTCGTCAGGCACTCCCGGACCATGGCCGTCAGGACGCCCCCCGGCCCCAGCTCCACGTACCGGCGTACCCCCAGAGCCTCCAGCCGGCCCACCACCTCGGCGAACCGGACCGGCTCACGCGCCTGCCGCACCCAGTAGCCGGCTCCGGTCACCTCACCGGCCGCACTCGCCGTCACCATGGGAATGTGGGGCTCGGCATAATCCAGCCGCTCTGTGACCCGGCCGAACTCCTCCAACATCGGATTCATCAACGGGGAGTGGAAGGCATGCGAGACCTTCAGCTGCCGCGACCGGCGCTCGCCTAGTCGCCTCACCACCGCCGCGACCGCATCCTGGGCGCCCGACAGCACCACCGACGACGGGCCGTTGACCGCCCCCAGAGCGACGTGGCCCTCCAGGCCGTCCAGCAGTCCCGCGACCTCTTCCTCAGTCGCCTCGACCGCCACCATCGCGCCACCGGAAGGCAGCGCCTGCATCAACCGCGCCCGTTCCGTGACCAACAACGCCGCATCCGCCAGCGAGAGCACCCCGGCGACATGCGCCGCAGCCACCTCACCGACCGAATGCCCGGCCACGAAGTCCGGCACGACGCCCCAGGATTCCATCAACCGGAACAACGCCACTTCCACCGCGAAGATCGCTGGCTGAGTGAACTGCGTGCGTGCCAGGGCCTCCTCGTCCGCTCCCCACAGCACCTGACGTACAGCGGGATCCAGAGCCTCACACGCTTCGTCGAATGCGGTGCGGAAGACGGGATACGTCTCGTACAGTTCCCTTCCCAAACCGGTGTACTGGGAGCCCTGGCCGGTGAAGAGGAAGGCGGACTTGCCGGGCTGGCCAGCGCCGCGCAGGACGTTGGGGGACGGGGCGCCGTGAGTAAGGGCGCGTAGGGCCTGGCCGAGCGTTTCGTGTTCGGCCGCGACGACGGCGGCGCGGTGTTCGAAGGTGGTGCGGGTGGTGGCCAGGGAGTAGGCGATGTCGGTGAGGCGTAGCTCGGGGTGTTCGGTGACGTGATCGAGGAGCTGTTGGGCCTGGTCGCACAGGGCTTTTTCGGTCCTGGCGGACAGCACGTAGGGAAGGGGGGCGTTCTTTGCGGTGTCGCGGTCGGGGTTGTGGTGCTGCCTGGTGGGTGTGTGGGGGGTGGTGGGTGTGGGTGGGGCTTCGAGGATGAGGTGGGCGTTGGTGCCGCTGATGCCGAAGGAGGAGATGGCGGC
>NZ_JBVHTY010000004.1:631065-647386 GCF_055565615.1 Streptomyces sp. NPDC028368
GGTGGAGGGCGACGAGGGAGGAGGAGCAGGCGGTGTCGACCGTCACTGCCGGGCCCTCCAGCCCGAAGGCGTATGCCACACGCCCCGAAGCCACGCTCAGGGCATTGCCGGTGAGCAGATAGCCCCCCGTTCCGTTGTCGCCCTCGTGAAGTCGCGGGCCGTACTCCTGAGCCATCGCGCCCACGAACACACCGGTGCTGCTGCCGCGCAGCCTGTCCGGATCGATCCCGGCGCGTTCGCAAGCCTCCCAGGAGGTCTGCAGCAGCATGCGTTGCTGCGGGTCCATCGCCGCCGCCTCGCGGGGACTGATGCCGAAGAACTCCGCGTCGAAACCGGCGACTTCGTTGAGAAATCCGCCGTGCCGCGCGTAGCTCTTGCCCGGCACGCCGGGTTCCGGGTCGTACAGGCCCTCCAGGTCCCATCCGCGGTCCCTGGGGAAGGGACCGATCGCATCGACGCCCTCATCGACCAGCCGCCACAGGTCCTCGGGAGAAGCGACACCGCCCGGGTAGCGGCAGGCCATGCCAACGATCACGACCGGGTCGTCGGCGTGCACGGCCGACGACATCCCAGACGCTGCGGGCAGACCGGTCGGCCCCTCGTTTCCCAGCACCAGCTCTACCAGCCGACACGCCAGTCGCGACGGGCTCGGATAGTCGTAAACGATGGTGTCTGGCAACACCAGCCCGGTCGCATCCGACAGCTTTGTGCGGAGCTGGACCGCCAACAGCGAGTCCATGCCGAGCTCGCGGAACGACCGGTGGGCCCCCACGGTGTCCGTGGTCAGATGGCCGAGCACCATCGCCGTCTGCAACCGCACCAGCTCCAGCGCCTGACCATGACGCTCGTCCTCCGGCAGTCTGGCGAGCCGGTCCCGCCACGTCGGGCTCTGTGTGGCGGTCGCCGCAGGCTCCTCCACGAGGTGCCGGACGATGGAGCGCGTGTCTGGCTCGAACGTGGTGGAGGCATCCGGCCAGTAGCTCTCGCGCTGGAACGCGTAGGTGGGCAATGGCACACGGCGGGGGGCCCGCCCGGTGAACACGGCGGACCAGTTAACGGGAACGCCGTGTACGTGAAGCTCCGCCAAGGACGCCATCACCAACGGCCACGGTGCGGCGTTGCGCCGCAGTGAACCGACGACCAGCGCGTCCGGCAGTGTCTCTCGCAGTCCGAGGGTGAGAACGGGATGTGGGCTCGACTCCACGAACGTGCCGAACCCCGCCTCGGCCATCGTCCTGAGCGCGCTCTCGAAGAGCACGGGCTGACGGAGATTGGCGTACCAGTACGCGGCGTCCAGCGAGGTGGTGTCGACGGCGAAGCCGGTGACGGTCGAGTAGAACACGGTGTCGCACGCACGCGGATTCACGCCGGCCAACTGCTCCAGCAACCGTTCCCGTACGCCCTCGACATCCGGCGAATGCGAGGCGAAGTCCACGGGCACGGCCTTCGAGCGGATCCCGTCCCTTTCGCATCGGGTAAGCAGCCCGGCGACGGCCTCGGAGGAGCCGGTCACGATCGTGGTGCCGGGCCCGTTGACGGCCGCGATGCTCAGCTTCTCTCCGAACGGAGCGAGATATTCGGCGGCCCGGGGCGCCGGCAGCGGTACCGACGCCATGGCCCCGGTGCCGGCCAGCGTCATAATGGCCTGGCTGCGCAGCGCCACGATCCTGGCGGCGTCCTCCAGGCTGAGCGCCCCCGCGATGTGCGCCGCCGCGACCTCACCCTGCGAGTGCCCGACCACCGCGCCCGGCCGCACGCCGAGCGACTCCCACACCCTCGCGAGCGAGACCATCACGGCGAACAGGGTGGGCTGGACGACGTCCGTGCGATCGAGGGACGGCGCACCGGGCGCGCTGGTGAGCGTGTCGAGCAACGACCAGTCGAGGTATGGGGCGAACGCGTCGTGGCAGGACTCGATTGATGCGCGGAAGACCGCCGACGTGCGCAGCAACTCGCACGCCATGCCGTCCCACTGCGAACCCTGTCCCGGAAACACCAGGGCGACTTTTCCGTGGTCACCCGCGCCCCCCGTGATAAGCCCCGGTGAATCGACCCCGGCGCGCAACGCCTCCAACTGCGCTTCGTGGTCAGGGCCAAGGGCGACGGCCCGGCGCTCGAAGTGTGTGCGCGTGCCGGCCAGCGACCAGCCGACATCGAACGCGTCGGCGCCCGCGCTCCGTTTCTCGAGCAACCGCCCGGCCTGGGCACGAAGGGCCGGCGCTGTGCGCCCCGACACCAGCCAGGGCACCAGCGGGAGCTGCGGCTCGCTCTCCTGCGGCTCGTCGCACTCGGGAGCGTTCTGCGCCGGGGCCTCACCGAGCACGACGTGGCAGTTCGTCCCGCCCACACCGAAGGAGCTCACTCCGGCCAGCACCTGGGCCCCCGGCCATGGGCCGCAAAGGGTCTGGACGCGCAGGTTCAACGCTTCGGTGTCGATGCGCGGATTCGGGGCCTCGTAATTGAGGCTGGCCGGGATCTGCCGGTGCCGGATGCTCAGTGCCGTCTTGATCAGTCCGACGATTCCGGCCGCGCCGCCCAAGTGCCCGACGTTCGTCTTGGCCGAGCCGACGAGGACGGGGGAGCCATCAGGACGGGCGCTGCCGTACACAGCGCCCACGCCTGCCGCCTCCACCGGGTCGCCCGCTGGGGTGCCTGTACCGTGGAGCTCCACATAGCCCACCCGTGCCGGATCCACGCCCGCGTCTTCACAGGCTCCCCGCAGGACCGCCGCCTGGGCCTCGGCGCTGGGAACGGTGAGGCCTTCGGTGGCGCCGTCGTTGTTGACCGCGCTGCCCAGGACAACCCCGTACACCGCATCGCCGTCGCTCATCGCGCGCGCCAACGGCTTCAGGACGACGACCCCACCGCCTTCGCCGCGCACGTAGCCGTTTGCCCGCGAGTCGAAGGTGAAGCAGCGGCCGTCCGCCGACAGCCCGCCGAACCGCCCGGCTACTTCAGCGCTTTCGGCAGCGAAGTTGAGTGCCACACCGCCGACCAGCGCCAGTGTGGACTCGCCCTTGCGCAGACTGTCCACCGCCAGGTGCACGGCCACCAACGACGACGACTGCGCGGAGTCGACAGCCAGGCTCGGGCCGCGCAGCCCCAGCGCATGGGAGACCCGGTTGGCGATGACGCCGCGGTTCAGCCCGGGGAGCGAGTGCTGCGTCACCGCGCCGCCACGCCGAGCCAGCGCGGCGTAGTCGCCGTCGAGCGCCCCGACGATGACGGCCGTCGCGGTGCCGCGCAGCGCTTCGGGCACGATCCTCGCATCCTCCAGGGCTTCCCAGGCCAGCTCGGCGAACATTCTCTGCTGCGGATCAATGGCCACGGCCTCGCGCGGAGAGATACCGAAGAACGCCGCGTCGAACTCGTCCACGCGATCCAGGAACCCGCCGTACCGCAGTCCGGCGCGGTGCGGCTCAGACATGTCCGGCAGTGCCGCGTCCGGATCCCAGCGGCCCCCGGGTACCTCAGTGATCGCGCTGCGACCCGCACGCAGCAACTCCCAGAAAGCACCGACGTCTGGCGCTTGGGGGAGGCGACACGACATACCGGTGATGGCGATGGCATCAGTACCGTAAAAACGATCACTCGTCATGGGGGCGAGTGCCTCCCTCATCGCACGCGTCGACAACGTCGGCAACCACCGGCGCCGCTCTTCGGTGGAGATCGTCAACCTCATCGCAGGGTCCTAGCTACCCGTATCGCCCCCTAGAGGAAGAAGCCCGATTCTTGGAGTAGACGGGGCGCGTCATCTGTCCTGGGTTTCGGCGGTCCAGTTGTGCCAGACACGGGCGGCTAGGGCGAGGAGTCGCTGGCCAGCGGGGGTGTGAACACGAGCGCGGCAGTAGCGGCCGACGGCGCGCGGCCAGCTAGGAGCGTTGGACCGACATCCGGGAGGCAGCAGAGGATTCCGGCAGCCGGTGTGCGAGGAGGCGCACCGAAGGCCCCGCCCTCCCTGCGGCGCTGGGACGTCACCACGGCAGGCTTGCGAGTTCACAACGGGTCAGGCGCTTTGGAAGCTGGCAACCTCCAAGAGCTGACCACGATTCCTGATGCTCATCTTGCGGTAGACGCGGGTCAGATGTTGTTCCACGGTACTGACCGTGATGAACAGCTTCTCGGCGATCTCGCGGTTGGCATAACCCTGAGCGGCGAGTATGGCGACGCGCCGTTCCGATTCACTGAGATCGTCGAAGGCTCCCTGATTCTTGTCGTGGTCACTGCCGCTGGGACCTGCGGCACCGCTCGTCGCGACCCGCGCTCTGGGCACGGATGCCGGAAGCAGGGAGCGGTACTTGGACTCCACCCCGCAGCTCTTGGCCAGCTGCCACGCTCGCCGTGCGGTCTGCCGTGCCCGGGTGTTTTCGCCGAGCTCGTGGTACGCGCGGCTCAGGTCGGCCAGGCTCGTGGTGGCTTCATCCCGTGCGCCGGCGACATCCAGCAAACTGAACGCCTCCTGCAGGATGGAGGGCTGCTTGGCCGTCGGCTGGACGAGGGCCCAGACGCGGAGGGCCATCCCCCGTGATCGTGTGAGCCCAGTGTCCGACTTCGCGAGCTGCGTTTTGACGGCGCGGGTCGCCCGGTCCGGCTCACCCAGACGCAACCACGCTTCGGCTTCGCCCAAGCGCCAAGGTGCCACTGTGGGCGTGTCGATCTTCCAGCGCCGCATCAGCGTGCCGCACTCCAGGAAGTCGGACAGTGCCATGTGTGTATTGCCGGTCTCCAGGTGGTAGCGACCCCGTGCGTACAGGTAATGAAGGCCCGCGCGCGTGAGGAACAACTCGGGTGGCGGTTCGGACGCCAAGTACCTGGCAGCGGCCTCATGGTGGCCCATAGCAGTGTGCGACTCCACAAGGATTGCCAGGGCCATCGCGCTGCTGACGTTCCACCTGGGTCCGGAAAGCCTGGCGTAGGCCTCCTCCGCCAGGCTCGTGGCGTCGGCCAGGTGCCCGCGACGCAGCGAAATGAGTGCGCCGGCGGATTTGAGTAGCCCCTGCCAGGCCGACTCCGTATATCTGTGAACTTTGGGGTCAAGCACCTCGAACCACTTGGCGGCGGCGCAGAGTTGATCTGCGTAGCACAGGGTAAGCAGCGCCGCCAGCAGGCCCTTGAGCTGCCATGCGGACGGCGTCTGGCAACCCTGGAGCACCTGTTCGGCTAAAGCGATGGCGTACTCGTCGGCACCGCGCTCGATGGCGCGTGCCAGGGCTTGCCGGGAGCGTAGCTCGGAGATGGATGTGGCCGAGACGTCGGTCGTCGGAAGAGGACGGCGAGGCCGGCCGAGCATGCCCAGGAACTCCGAAGCCATGTACAGTCGGGTGCCGTTCAGCGCTGGTGTTGCTTCCTCCTCGCCGTTGTTGACGTAATCGATGATCTCCAGGGCGTTGTCGAAGTCAAGGTGGAACATCAGGCCCTCGGCGACCTGCAGGGCGTCGGCTCCCGTCAATCTTCCTTCAAGGACGGGCGCTTTGAGATTGAGGAAGTGCTGGGCGGACCCGGCGGGCCGGAGCTGCCATTGGGTGGCGGCGAAGCGAGTCTTCAACGAGAGGCGCTCCGTCTCGTCTGCGCAGCACTCCCGGGCCAGTGCCAGGTACCGACTGCTCTGCTGAGCGTCACCGTCGGCCAGGGCCTGGCGGGCAGCCTCCTGGAGGACAGGTACCACCCAGCCCTCGTACAGTGGATCGATGTCGAGCAGGTGCGTGGCGACGGCCTGATGCGGTGCTCCGCTGTCGTAGAGCAGGCGAGCAGCGCGATAGCGCAGTTTGGTGGCCTCGTCGTGCGGCATCTCGCCGAGGATCGCTTGTCGAACGTGCGCGCACCGTAACAGCGCTCCATCCAGTACACCGATACCTGCAAGCAGCCAGAGGTGGCGTTTGACCAGCTCCACATCGATGCCGCTCAACCGGCTGACCAGGAGCGGGGTGGCCGCTTCGTCCAGTAGGGCAACGCACCGGGCGAGGTGGACCGCACGGGTGCCGAGCCGGTGCAGACACGCGAGAACCGCTTGGTGAAAGACGTGTCCCGTTGACAGTCCTTCCCCGGGAATCGGGGGATCGACACAGGGGACACTGGGCTCCGGGACGTGCTCGGTGCTCGGTTGGAGCGGGCCGCGTAGCCTGTGATCTTCGATGAGTGCTTGGACGAGCAGTGGATTCCCGCCAGTCAGAGCGTGAAGCTCGGCGATGAACCCGTCCGCAGGGATCGAAGGGAAGCGACTCGTGGCAAGCTGCCCGATGCCCGCGCGTGAGAGCGGCCCCAAATGGAAACGCCGCACGTTTGTCCGATACAGAAGATCGTCCAGGATGGACGACTGCTTGTCGACGGGGGTGTCGTGCGTGAACACAAGTGCGAGCGAAAGTTGAGCCAATCGCTGTGCGAGGTAGTTCAGGCAGGTGAGCGTGGCTTCGTCTGTGTGTTGGATGTCGTCCACCGTGATCACCAGGTGACGGTGAACTGCCCTATCGGCGATGATCCGGTGTATCTGCTGCGCGACGATCAAAGGGTGGTCATGGGGCACCGACGGGGGGAGAGCGCCGATCACGTCTGCCGCGCCGACGAGACATCCGCGGCGCGGCCCCCCGATGTCCGGAGCTCGATTGTTCGGGATTTTCGCGTCCATGGAATGGAGGAGCTGGGTGAGTGCGCTATAGGGGACGCCGCGGTCCTGGGGAGAACTCACTACGCTGAGTACCATGCTCTTGGCCATGGTAGCCCGTTCCACCATGGTATTGAGCACCGTGGTCTTTCCCATCGCAGTCAAGCCACTGATGGCGGCAACTCCCCCGCTCCCTTGCGCGGTCTGAATTAGTAGGTCGTCGAGTTGTTCGAGAACCTCTGCTCGCTCCACGAACATCGCTGAATTTCCCCCCTGCTGGCATGCGCATCGCGAGGCTGGGTTGTCTCCCCAGTCATCTCGAAATGGTAGCGGACTTCTCATTGCGAGGATTTCATGGCGATATTTAGTCGCCATTTGAGTGAGAGAAGGTCATGGGTGATCAGAAACCACCATTGCGTGAATGCGCGTGAGTGCCTTGTGCGGTCAGTGCTGGTCACTGATCGTTTCGGCGGAGCCTCGGGTGGACGCGATCGTGTAACTGCATCGAAGTGGGAGACGACGCGTGTTTCGGTTGAGGGTAATGCTGATGCAGGGGCCTCGGGCGAGATGCTGTCCGGTACCGATACTCGCCTCGGCGGAAAACAACGCGACGAAATAATTTCCGCTTCGATGGCGAAGTCCTCGTCACCAGTGCCTGGCCGATGAGGATGGCCTCCCGTCCACTGCGGGTCCGGACAGGCACAAGCCGATCTCGTTGGCTGATGGCTCATTCTCGGATGGTGCCCTCCTCCGTCCACGCCAGCCTCGGCTCGCACGGCCCGCGGGTACTTGTATCGCCGGGCCAGCTTCTCCGCCTTGGGGGAGCGTGACGCACCGCTCCCTGCGCCAGCCTGTTCGAAATGAAACACCCTGGCCGAGCAGGCGCCGGCTCAGATGCGAGCGCACCTGTCGAGAGACTGGTGGGGCTCCGACGAGGAGCGCAGGACCGTCCGACGCGGTGGTGCTTGGACGAAGCAGTTGTTCAGTGCATTCATGCAACGCGGGTTCGATGGCGTCCATGGCCCTCGTTGGAGAGCCAAAGGACCGCCCCTCGAAGCGCGATGGGCGGTCCTGGGAAGCCGCTTCGGCGGCCTTTCTACTGCGGTCTCAGGAGACGGAAGCGAACGGGTCGCGGCCGATGAGGTGTTCGACCATGGCCTTCTGCCATTCGTCGCGCGAGACAAGGCCGTCGCCGTCGGTGTCCATCACGTTCATCAGCTGCTCGGCCACATCACTGCCGTGGCCGTAGATCTGGATGATCTTGGTGAACTCCTGGAGGTCGAGCTGGCCGTCACCGTTGGTGTCGGCCAGCGAGAACTCAAGCGCCGCGCGCTCTGCGGCATGCTCGAAGCCTGCACGTGAGCCGTTCTCCAGTGCCGCGCGGAACTCCTCGCGGGTGACGCGGTCGTCGCCGTCGGAGTTCGCTGTGGCGGCCAGCTGGTCCCAGAGGGTTGCGTACTCCTGCTTCACTGCCTGGAGCTTCTTCGGGTCCGCCTGCGGAAAGAGGCTTTCGAACTGAGCGCCCAGATGCGCGAAGTCGGCAGCCGTGATCGCGCCGTTGCCGTCGCGGTCAAGATGGGAGAACCAGAAGTCCGATCGCTGCTCAACGTTGTTCATCGTTGCCATTCCTGGAACCTTTCTCGAAGTCGCGGGAACCGGCCGAAGCCGTGGGGGCCGGTCTGTCGGAGTGCACACCGCGAGGCCATTGAGTTTCAAGTGGGAATTGCACTTCTGATCGCAATCAAGCCACCGAATAGTTGTTCGGGCGCCTCCCCGGAATCACTCGAAAGAGTGAGGAGGCTGATGAAAACCGCGCGATGTGATGGATTTTGAAGCCTTGTGGTCCTGGTTTACGATGGATCGGTGGAGACGGCTGTGTCCCTCGTGCACTTCTCCGGACTGGTTCGTGAACCGAACGGGGGCACCGACTCCGGCAGCGCCGCCGTTCGGCCCGGTCTTCCGGCTTCCGGGAGAAAGTGGTCCGAAAAGAGACGGTGCAGCTGTCGGTCAGCGACCGAGGTAAAGGGGCAGTTTCGTATAGCCGGTAATGCCGTAGAGGGAACGGAACTCAGGAGCCTCGGCCGGCTCGATCCTCGGGAAGGCTTCGATCAGCCTCGGGAGAACCCCGGCACCCTCGATGCGCGCGAGGCTGCCCCCGAAGCAGTGGTGGGCTCCGGCGCTGAAGCTGAGGTGCGGACCGTCGTCCCGAGTGAGCTCCAGGCGATGCGGGTCGGGGAACCGGGCCGGATCGCGGTTGGCGGCGGCGAGCAGTGCCAGGACGAGGGCACCCTCCGGAATCTCGGTTCCGCCGATGGTGACCGGCCGCGTGGTGAGCCGACTCGATGTGGTGGTGTGGGTGGTGTAGTGCAGCAGTTCCTCGACGGCCGACGGCGTGATGCTCTTGTCCGCGCGCCAGCGATTCAGCTCGTCGGGGTGCTCCATGAGCGAGACCATGCCGGTCGCGATCAGGTTCGTGGTGCCCGCGAAGCCCGCCGTGAACACGAGTTCGACCTGAGCGAGCAGTTCATCCTCGTCGAGACGGCTCCTGCCGGATTCCTAGGACGGCAGGTCATCGCCCAGGCTGGTGCGGTGTGGTGACCGCCTCCCGGAAGTACCCGACCAGCTCCTCGGCGGCCGTATTGGCTCGCGCCAGGTCTTCCTCGCCGTAGGCGGCAGGGAGGACCAATGACCGGATGTCGCCCAGCCTCCAGAGGCGCTTACCGTCCTCGAACGGAATGCCGAGAATGTCGCAGACGACCGCGATGGGAAGAGGCGTGGCCAGCCGTTCGACGAGGTCGACGGGCTCGCCGCCGGCCGCCCGCTCGATGAGGTCGTCGATGAAGCCGTCTGCCACTCGCTGTACCACGGACCGCATCTTCTCGATCCTGCCAGGAGTGAAAGGGTGGCTGGCCGGGCCGCGGATGCGGCGGTGATCGGGCTGGTTGAGGGCCGACATGGTGTTCATGAATAGACGTAGGGACGAATGGTCGGGCCAGTCCTCATGCCTGACCGTGGCGGCACGGGCGCCGCTGTGGACGTCGGGCAAACGCAGGAACTCGGTGACCTCGTCGTACCCGGTCAGTGCCCACATTCTGAGCGTGGGGCTGTAATGCACCCGGTTCACGGACCGCAGCGTCTCGTACAGCGGGAATGGGTCGGTCGGGGGAGGGGGTGTGAAGACATCCACGAGCGCTTCTTCGGCTTGCTGGTGTGCTGGCGCTGCGCCGATGGTCATTGATGACTTCCCTCTCGTGTGTCCAGTTGGCGGCGAAGGCCGAAGCGCCTGGCCGTTGGAGTTCTTCCGCGGGGTGCTCCGTGCGGGACCGTAGGCCAACTGACCTTCAACAGTGCACTGTTGGCGCCCGTGTGGGTGATGGATCGTGCTGACATTCGATATTGACTGGGCTGACTGCGGCGCGAGGGCGGCCGGGACGCCGACGACGCCTACCTCTCTGAGACGGGCAAGGAGAGCCTGAGCCGTCTGGAGATCTCCGAGGACGTCCGCCGCCCGTCCGTCGTCAACCTCAACAACCCCACGCTGTACCGCTACGACGCCACCCGGCCGGCTGGTGGGCGCCCACGCCCTCCCGGGCCCCAGCTGGCCGCGCCGGTGACTGGCCGACGCACGATGGGCGCCGACAGTGCGTTCCTGCTTGCCCTGTACACCGAGATGTACGGCGTCCCGGCGGACGATCTACCCCCCAGCAGCTGTCCGGGCACCCGGTTCCCGCTGCTCGAGGACGCCCACGCCGGAGGACACCTGTGGAACGACCTCACGGCTGGACCGGCGACCCCCATCTGAGCCCCTCCGCCTAGGCGGCTGCGTTGCCATAGACGGGGACTTCTGGGAGGAGGCATGGTGGTGCGTAGGGACGCACCACGTGTCCTTCGATGTAGGCCGTCTCACCTGTGGCGAGGGCCTGCAGTCCGACCATGAGCCGCAGCCGCCCCTTCCCCGGTAGTCCGTCGACGACGCTCATGGTGGGCAGTACGCGTACATCTGCCCGCGGGTCGCGGTAGATGAGGTGCTTGGCATCCTCGCGGGTCATCGGCTCAGTCGTCGCCAGTACGTGCGTGATGACCTTCCTGCGCCGCAACTGCACCCAGGCCAGGGCGACGCGCCGCAGAAGAGGGAGACCGTCCGGAACGCCACGAAGAACGTCATGGGCGGCCTGTTGTGGGGTCTGCCCACCTTGCACGGTTCCGGTGGGCATCATGATGCTACCGAGGAGGTCAGCGACGACCAGCTTGTCTGCCCCCACGGGGACCAGCAAGGTCACCACGACGATTGGCGGCCGCCAGTTTTCGTACGGGACCGCCTTCCGAGCAGGAGCAGGATCGGTGCTGCGAGCAGCGGGAATGACAGGAGCTGCAATTGTGGGCATCAGACTTCGCCTGTCACAGCGGCGACGATCTGTTCGAGGTGCTGAGGCTGACTGGTGCTGGGGATCGGGGCCACGTGGCGCCCGAGGCTGAGCAGCCAGTGGAGAGGGGCGAGGACTCCGTGCGCACGGGCCAGGGTGCCGGCGTCGAACGGCCGGTACGGCACATACGGGATGCCCAGGTCTCGGCAGAGTTCCAGGGCCGGGTCGAAGTGGTCGCTCATGTTGAGGACGTTCTGCACGGCTGCGACGGTGAGTTCCTTGCCCACCTGGCGAATGTCGTCGGGGGCGACCTTCGACAGACCGATGTGCCCGATCTTGCCTTCGTCCTGCAGGGCCTGCAGGACGGCGATTTGATCGTCGAGGGCGACTTCCCGGTCAATGCGGTGGAGGTAGCACAGCTCTAGCCGTTCAACACCGAGACGACGCAGGCTCGCGTCGACACATGCCCGGAGGTACGCCGGGTGGCCGTGCGGCGCCCACACATCCGGGGTGGGGCGGAGCATGCCGACCTTCGTGGCAATCAGAACGTGTTCCGGGTAGGGGTGGAGGGCTTCGCGGACCAAATGCTCGACGGTGTGGGGGCCGTAGGCGTCCGCGGTGTCGATGTGCGTGATCCCGTAGGTGTGCACGGCCTGTCGGAGCACGCTGATCGCGCAGTTGCGGTCGGGCGGGTCTCCCCAGATGCCGGGGCCGGTCAGGCGCATGGTGCCGAACCCGAGTCGGGAGACGAACTTCCCGGCGATGGTGATGGTGCCCGCAGGCGGCGTGGCGGTCATACGGCGGCCTCCTGAAGACAAACCTCAAGGGCGTGCTGGACGGCCCGAGTCTGGCTGTTGCGGTCACTGGTGACCCGGTAGTGCGGGATCGCGTCGTCAGCGAGGAGGCTGTGAACGTGCTGGTTCACCAGGAGCCGGTATCGGGCGTCGTAGTCGTGACCCTCGCCGACTGGTACGGACTCGTCGAGAACGGTGGCCAGGAGCAGGTCGTACTTCGGCAACTGCGTGGCCACGAGGAGCCGTAGACGCTCGCACTCCAGCTGCTCACAGCGTTCGCCGCGGTAGTCGAGCGCCGCGTGAAGGTAGGCAAGCGCGTCCAGGGAGGCCCGGTCGGCGAGGACCACTTCGGCGCCCACCGCAGTCGCGGCGGCGATCTCGTCGGCGATGCCCTGGGTGATGATCCACTCGGTGGACGCCGTGGTGTGCTGGGTCATCTTCGGAAGGCCGATGCCGGCGGCACGCTTGGCGAGGCGGCCCGTGCGGGCCACAGTCACCCCGTGGCCGCGCAGCTCCATCTCTATCCGCTTCAGCAACGTCGTCTTGCCGGTCGAGTGGGTGCCGAGCACCCCGATACAGATCGGTTGGGAATTCACCACAGGGTCGGGTCCTTCTCTGGTTCGGGGGCGCCAGGCAGGCCTGGCGGCACGGCCGCTGCGACGAGCTGGTCCCAGGTCTCGTAGTGGGTGGCCATGGCGATGAGGAGCTGCGCCGTGGCGAAGGCGTCGTACGTGGCGCGGTGTCGCTGCTGCGGGGCCGCGTTCAGGTTCGGCTGGACGTGTTCGATCAATGCGTCGAGGGTGTACTTCTGCAGGCCGGAGTAGGTGGCCCTGGCCAGCCGGAGCGTGTCGAGCACCCCGGCCGGGTGCCATCGTGGAAGGTGCGTCGACAGCACCTTGTAGTCCACGTGCGCGTTGTGGGCACAGATCCACGACTCGCCCAGGAGCGCGTGGACCTGGTCGGCGATCTCCTCCCAGCCCGGCTCGCGCTCCAGCCGCTGATTGGTCAGGCCGTGAACTCGAGCAGCGAAGGGCGTGACAGGGCGCCGTGGCTTCGTCAGCCACGCCCCCGCAGTGCTCGTGTCTGGCTGCCCCTGGCGTACGGGCAGGGCAGCGACCTCGACCAGGTCGGGTGGGTTGGTGCCGTTGCCCTCGACGTCGACGACGAGCAGCGTGGGCCAAGAGGAGAAGTTCATGCTGGTGGGGTTCCGTCCTCCGCCTGCCAGCCGATGACGGCTCGACCGTGCCGGCGGTAGTGGTGGGGCTTGTCTCGGTCGTGGCACTGGTAGCCGAATCCGTGCTGGAGGTAGTAGCGCGGCGGCTCGTCCAGTCCCTCGACGACAATTGCACGCTCGTTGACCTCGACCGGGCTGGTCGCGCCGAGTCCTCGCGCTTCTTGGGTGACGGTCGTCAAGTCCGGCTTGACCCAGGCTGCCTGGCACTTCGCGATCTGCTCGGGCGGGCAGATATCGCACAGTTCCTTGATGCCGTAGTGCCCGTTGTAGTCGGCCTCGCCGTGGGCGTATGCCACGCCGCAGGAGGTCTTACGGAACAGGGCGCCCCAAGAGCCGTCCTTCTCGAAGGCGTCGAGTACGCGCTGCTCGGCGACTTCCGGCATGATCTTGCGTCGGGCCGTCTCGTCGTACGGCATCGGCAGACCGTGTGCCTCGTAGTATGCGGCGATCTCCTTGCGGAAGAACAGCCCCGTGAAGACAGTGGCGTGCGCGTACTGGGAGAGCTCGCAGGCCCGAGCGAGGTCGGCGTCGGAGTCGTTGAGGCCGGGCACGATGGGCCGCCAGTACAGCACGGTGCGGTAGCGCTCGGCGTGCTCGTATAGGGTGCGCAGGCTCTCCGCGGCGATGTGAGAGTCCACCGGCTCGATCTTCGGATTCGAGATGTGCGAGTGCGTCACCAGGACGGTCAGACGTAAGTTCTCGAAGCTGTTGAGGACGGCGCAATCGTCGGGGGCCACCCGCCACCGGGTGATGATCAGGACATGGTTGGTCAGGCCCTGCTCGTCCAGCTTCCTCAGCACAGTGAACAGGTGGGGCTTTACCACGGGCAGCATGGGGTCGGTGGCCCGGTTCAGGAGCTGGATAGGCGTCTTGTGCGCCCTGAAGTACGGATGGGTGATCAGGCGGGTGGCCGCGTCCTCGTCGCTCATCAGACGCCGCGGGACCTTCATCTCGAAGTTGTCGAAGAGGTGCCGCACGCAGTACCCGCAGTCCAGCGGACAGCCGACGATCCAGTTCAGCGACAGACCGGACTTGCGGTACTCGATCACGTCCGCAAGCTCCGGCTTGAGGCTGCCGATCTTGTTCGTGGACAGGATGGGTAAAGCACGACGAGGGACAGAGGTGGGAGTGCTCATCAAGGTCTCCAGGTCTGGGGAGGTCAGGCGTCGGCCGGCGCACTTTGCGCCGGGAACGGTGGGGCCAGCAGGTCGCGGCGGCCTGCGCCGTACCACGTGCCGAAGTCGCGACGAGCCGAGTCAGGGTCGTCGGATGTGTGCACGAGGTTGCGTACGAGCCGCTTCTCCGCGAGCGCGGCTTCAAGGCCGTCTTCGCCGAGGTCGCCGCGGATCGTGCCCGGTGCGGCCCGAGTGGGGTCGAAGTGGCCCAGCAGGTCACGCAGCCGGGCGTGCACGCCGGGATCGCCATGCGCGAGAGCGACAGTGACCTGCCGTCCTGCGTACGCCTCCTCCAGGCACGCGGGGATGTCCCGGTCGGGGAACCAGTCGCGATCCACGAGCAGGTCCCAGTAGTGCACGTGGGCCTGCCACGGTTGCACGGTGACCTCGCGCCGGTTGGTGACGGTGGCCCCCACGGCTGCGATGCGTTCCAGCACAGCGTCGACGAGGCCCCGTTCGACCGCGTCCGGCTTGCACAGGATGACCGAGCACCGGTTGAAGTCCGATACCTTCAGCGCCCGTCCCGGCCCGTACCACGTGCCGAAGTCGCGGCGGGCCGCGTCGGGGTCGTCGGAGGTGTGCACGAGGTTGCGTACGAGCCGCTTCTCCGCGAGTGCGGCTTCAAGGCTGTCCTCGCCGAGGTCGCCCCGGATCGTGCCGGCCACGGCCTGGGCGGGGTCGGTGTGGCCAAGAAGGCGTCGCAGTCGGGCGTGAATGTCGGTTCCGCCGTGGGCGAAGGCGACGGCCACCGGGCGTCCGGTGTACGCGGCGTTGATGTGTCCTGGCATGTCCGGCGGACGACGGCCAGGGTCGGCCAGCATGTCTCGGTAGACGACGTGGGCTTGCCAGGATTCGGCCACAAGGTCCATGCGGCCCAGCACTGAGACGCCGGACCGCGCGATCCTGTCGAGGACGTGGTTGACCAGACCACGCTCCACGGCGTCCGGCTTGCACAGAATGACGACCCAGCGGTCGAAGTCGATGCCGTCCACCACGGCGCCGCTCGGCGGCTTCCGGCTCACTGCTCGCCCCCGGCGGTCGCGCACGCTGGCCAGCGATGCCCGAGGAGCCAGCGCAGGCCGGGGTGCAACGCAGCGAGCACGTCACGGCTCACGGTGTCGGTCTGGTCGTGCGTGATCTGCCGGTACACCTCGAAGAGAAGCACGGCCTGTTGCCAGTAGGCGTCCACGTCGAGGCCCGCGATGTCGTCCCCGCTGTACTGGGCTTTGTTCGTACGCAACAGCTCCTCGTGTTCGAGGACCCTGGTGATGGTGGTGGGGTTGGTCTCCTGCGACATGGCCGGGAAGGGGAAGTGCTGCGGGTGGCGGCGAACATCCGCCTCGTTCAGCACCTTGTTGACGCGCTCGGCATTCCGGTCGTTGACGTGCGCCGAGCCGATGAAGTGGGTGTACGTCCCCAGCTCCAGGCCGAGCTGAACGGCGGCATACTCGTGGATCATCGTGAAGCTGAACACGTCGCTGAGCAGGCCACAGTCCAGGTCGTTGGCCCGCATGTGGCACACCATGTGGAGGTGTCCGTCGCGGGCGAGCAGGTGCAGCCCGGCCAGGCACGCCATGTCAGCGTTGTCGCTGACGGCCAGCTCGGCGGCGGAGAAGACCGGAAGGTACCCGCGCTTGCTGTCGGTCTCCGTGCGCAGCAGTTCCAGGACACGGTCGAACGGCGAAATGGTGTCGCCATCGGCAGGGTTGAAGAGGGTGTAGCCGTAGGCTGAACCGCCCAGGTTGACACCGTCGGGGGAGCTGGAGCGCATGGACGGCGCGTAGTAGCCGATCATCTCCAGGTCTCGGCGGCCGGCCAGGTACCAGAGCGCTTCGGCGAACTGGAAGACCGGGTTCGCCTTCCGCGTCACCAGGTAGGGGAGCCTCTGGCGGGGGTCGGGCAAGCGGAAGCCGACGCCGATCACCTCGCGGGCCTCGTTGCCGCGGGCGGCAATGTGCTGCTCGTAGTTGGCTGAGGCCAGCCGCAGCAGGTCTAGTGACCTGAGTCGGAGTTTCGTCGTTGGTTGAGTGTGAGTCGTCCTGGACCGAAGATCCCGCCGTTGTCGGTAACTGATGCCCAGCGGGCCGTGCTTGAGGGTTGGGTGCGTCGGCGCTCGACTGCGCAGGCGTTGGCTCTGCGGTCGCGGATCGTTCTCG
>NZ_JBVHTY010000005.1:0-29588 GCF_055565615.1 Streptomyces sp. NPDC028368
TCGCACTCACAGCGGCGATCTGGCACAACGACCAAACTGGACAGCCCATCAAGCGATCACTCACTGCCTACGATCACTGACTGCAACGACACCCCTTGGACTCATTCATCTAGGTGGTGGGGAAGTCGCCCTGTCGGACGCCGTGGACGAAGGACGCCCAGACGTCCGCCGAGAAACGCAGCTCCGGACCGGGGTTCTTGGAGTCCCGTATGGGGACGGCGCCGGTGGAGACGGAACCGGGGGCCCATTCGAGGCAGTTGCTGCCCTCACTGGTGCTGCTGTAAGTCGACTTCACCCATGGGTGGTGAATGCACAAGGTCACAACGCCTCCATAAGCTCGCGGATCAGATTGGCGGACGCCTCACGTGAGAGAGCTGAAGCAGCCAGGAGATCGTAAGACCGGGCATAGTGTCGCGCCGTCGACGGTTCATCGATGAACACAGCCGACCTGATCCCTTCCGTGTAGATGATGGTCGCCCCGTCCGGGGTGGTCAGGACTGAGATGGTGCTGTCAATCAGGCCGTGCGCCGGAGCGGTAAAGGGGAACACCTGAAGGATATTGGCGGGGTGGGTGCCGAACGCCAACAAGGCAGCGAGCTGATTGCGCATCACATCCGGGCCCCCGACATTGCGTCGGACCACTGACTCACAGACGACGACCGAGAAGTCCGGCGGCGAGCTGCCACGCAGAATCTCCTGGCGTACCAATCGCGATCTCACCTTTCGCGAAACCTCCGCCTCGCTTGCCCTTGGGGCACTGGCTCTGAAGAGGGCACGTGCATAGGAGTCCGTTTGCAGGAGGCCAGGCACCACGGTCGGGGACCATTCGGCGATGGCTATCGCCGTGGGCTCCACTTCCAGTCGCCGCCTGTACTCCGCCGGAAAGGACTGCGTCACGAGCTCCTCGTACAGGCGCTTGAACAGCCCGTCCGTCGAAAACACCTGGTCCAGCAGAGGTGGAAGGTCCGGCGGGATCGGGCCCAAGCACGTCTCCACACGACTGATCGTGGACTTCGACGTCCGGACCATGCGGGCTAATTCGGTCTGGCTCAGCTGCTTTTCCGGGTAAAGCTCCCTGCCACTGCGACACTCCTCCGCGAAGCGTCGCCGGGGGGCCTCATCGTTCATAACTTCCCCTGACCACGGGTCTGGTCACATGGTTCGGAGACAACGTCTCCGCAGGTCAGCTCGTTGTGCACATGCGTTGCTGACCAATCCTCTGGTCGGTCACCAAAGTTCTTCCACGGTACCGATCACCCCCTCATCCTTGTAGTCAATCGGCCACATTCAGTGAGGAGTTCGGATGGCTGAGCAAGTGGGCGGAGAGAGCGACTGCCCCGAATGCGCCCAACTCAAGGTCCAGTTGGCGGACGCCCTGGGCATCGGCGACCGGTCCGAAGCCGTCGACTACCGAGTCCTGCTACGGCGCCACCCGCGACACGACGACGCACCCGTCCAGAAGTCCGCCACATCCGAAAGGAAGCAGGCATGAACACGATGACCACGGTTCTGCGCCAAGACGCCGGAGGCGACAAGCTGCCCGGCGAGCCCTACCCCGGCCCCCACCAGCCGCCCACCCCCGACGGCGGACCCGGTGTCCCCAATCCCCCGAAGGCCGCCTGACCAATGACGACCGACGTACCCGACGAGCGCCCCGGCCACGCCCGGCTGGGGCGCGCCCTGACGGCGGCCGGGGTCCTGTCCCCGGACTGGGCGCCCGCGTTTGCCGCCGTGCCCCGTTCCGCCTTTCTGCCGGATCTGATCTGGCCGTTCGATATGGCGGCCGGACGGAGTGTGGCCGTCAACAGGGTGGAAACGCCCGCCACTTGGCAGGAGTATGCGGACGCCGCCGACGTACCGGTCGTCACGCAGTGGGACGACGGCACGCACACCGGACCGGAACCGGGCGAGGCACCCACCAGCTCCGCGTCCATGCCGTCCGTCGTCTTCCGGATGCTGCGGGACCTGGACCTGCGGCCCGGTCACCGAGCGCTGGAGATCGGCACCGCCACCGGCTGGAACGCGGCGCTGATGGCGCACCGTACGGGGCCGGGGAAGGTCGTCACGGTGGAGGTGGACGCCGCCGTGGCCGAGGCGGCTCGCGCGACGGCGGAGCGGCTGGGGGCCGGCGTCCGGGTCGTTCATCGTGATGGGACCCATGGTTGGCCCGACGGGGCGCCGTACGACCGGGTCATCGCCACCTGCGGGCTCCTGGCCGTTCCGTACGCCTGGGTGGAACAGTGCCGGCCCGGCGGCGTCATCGTGGCCCCGTGGGGGACGCACTACGGCAATGGCGACGCGGTGGGCCGCCTGGTGGTCGCGCCGGACGGGCGCAGCGCGTGCGGGAGGTTCACCGGGCCCGTGGAGTTCATGAAGCTGCGGGCGCAGCGGCCGGAAGTCCTGGTCCACTCCGCGTACGTCACCGACAGTGTGGCGGCGGGCGACGAAACCTCCACGGCGCTCACGGAACCGGACGTCGTGGGCGACCGGTTCGCGCCTGTGCACTTCGCGCTCGGCCTGCGCGTGCCGAAGTGCCGCCAGGTCATTGCCGAGAGGCGGGACGGCGGCCGTCCGGTCTGGCTCTACGGGATGAGCGACCGGTCGTGGGCCTGTGCCTGGTTCCGGGACGGGGCCGCGGCGCGCGTCTGGCAGTCGGGGCCGCGCCGCCTGTGGGACGAGGCGGAGGCGGCGTACCGGTGGTGGGAGGAGAACGGCCGGCCGGGGTGGGAGCGGTTCGGGCTCACGGTGGCGGCGGACGGGCAGTCCGTCTGGCTCGATGATCCGGCCGACTCCTGGCGTGTGTGAGCGCCGCCCCCTCGACGATGGAGCTGACGACGACATGCGTGGCCTTGCCGTGCGCCTCTCAGGGCGTCTCGTGCGTGCCCTGTTCCCCGCGACCGGGCGACGCCGCGCCCCCGCCCCCGCAACGGGAGCCGACCCGGGATCCGCCCCGGGACCCGTACGGCAGCCGCGGCCCCGCCGCCGTTCTCTGCCGCCCCACAAGAGCCCCTACGCCCGGGACGCGGCGGCCGACGGGCCCTTCGCGGATCTCCCCGCCCCCGTACGGCCCTACGTCCTGGTGCCCTCTCCGCCGGCCACCGACCCCGAGCTCATCGCGCAGGCCGAACGGCGCTGGGCCCTTGAGATGGCGCTACGCGGTATCGACGCCGGCCCGGCCCGTATTCACGGCGTCGACGTCCCGTCGCGGCGCCGCACCGTGCCGGCGGCGGTGGGGTGACGTGTCCGGGCCGCCGTCGCGCCCCGCGCCGCCGCGGCCCCGGCTCTGCGGGGCCACCCGGCCCGAGGAGAGCAACAACCCCCGCCCCTGTGCGCGGGCCGAACACCGCGACGGAGACCACGTGGACCGGCAAGGGGTAGCGTGGCCCGGCCGCGAGTCCGGCGGGTAGCACCCCGCACGGACCGGCTCAGTCCTCCTGCCGCGCCTGCTCCGCCCGCTCCGCCCGCCCCCGCATCGCCTCGATCCCCGCGATCTGCAGATCGAGCGCGAAGACGAAGTCGCGGTCAAGCATCTCCAGCGCACTCGCGCCCTCGCGGACGGATGCGGTCCGGGTCGACAGTTCCATCATCTCGGCGTACTCCGCGCGTCCCGAGATCGCGGCGATGACCTGCTCGAAGTAGTCGTCGAGGCCGATTCCTGCGGCCCGGCAGCGGGCCTCGTGCAGGCCGCGGATGGTGGAGAAGCCGTAGACGAAGTGGAAGACGGAGGCCAGCGCGCCGGACGTCTGCTCCGCGCCGAGGCCGCTGTGGCGCATCACCCGCAAGGTGGCGTTGGAGAACGCCACCGAATGCGGGCCGATGTTGATGAACTCGCCCAGCAGCCGGGCCACCCAGGGGTGCCGCAGCAGCATGTCGCGGTAGCCGAAGGCCAGGAGGCGCAGCTGGTCGCGCCAGTCGGCGGTGGCGTCCGACTCGTCGGGCAGGGGCATCTCGCCGGCCACCGCGTCTATGGCCAGTTCCAGCAGGTCGTCCTTGGTGTCGACGTACCAGTAGACCGACATCGCGGTGACGCCGAGCTCGCCGGCGAGCCGGCGCATGGAGAACTTCGCCAGGCTCTCGGCGTCCAGCAGCCGCACCGTCGCCGCGACGATCTTGTCGAGGTCGAGACCGGCCGGCTGGTCCGCCTTGCGTTTGAGCGGGGGGCGCTCGGTCAGCCAGACGCTGTTCGGCCGCTTCCTGGCGCGGCCGTCCGTCGCTGCCATGGCGCCCCTCCCTGCTCGTCGTGCGGGTTTCCGTACACCGTCGATGTTATTCCGCCGCGGCCGGGGACGGTTCCGCCGCGGACGACGTTCCGTCCTCCTGGCCAGTACGTTCGGCGCGGCGCAGGAGCAGCGCGGCGAGCAGTCCGCCGAGGAGGACCGCGGCGGCGCCGACCAGCTGGCTGGTGCCGATGCCGGTGGCGAAGGCGTCCTGAACAGCCGTCCGTTCGGCGTCCGTACGGGTCCGGGCGAGGGCCGCGGGCAGCGAGCCGGCGCCCGCGGCGACCACCGGAAGCAGCGCCACGAAACGGGAGTTGAGGACCGCGCCGAGGACGGCGACGCCGAGGCCCTGGCCGAATTCCATCAGCGTGCCGTTGACGCCGGCGCCCACACCGGCCTTGGCGGGCGGGATCGCGGACATGACGGCGTTGGCCATGGCCGGCATGGCGAGGGCGACCCCGATACCCATCACGATCAGGCCGGTGAGCATGCCGCCGTAGCTCTCGCCGCCGAGGAGGGAGATGGCGGCGAGTCCGGCGGCGAGCAGCGTCATTCCGGAGACGATCATTCCCGGGGTGCCGAGCTTGGGCATCAGGCGGGCGCCCAGGCCGGTGAAGTTGATCAGAATGACGGTGACGGCGAGCGGCGCCATCCGCAGCCCGGCCTCCAACGGCCCGTAACCGAGGACCAGTTGGAGGTGCTGCGTGAGGAGGAAGATCGATCCGCCCATCCCGAAGGCGACGAGGATGCCGCCGGAGACGGCGCCGATGAAGCGGCGGTCACGGAAGAAGTGCATGTCCAGCATGGGATACGGGACGTGCAGCTCCCAGAGGGCGAAGGCGGCGAGGCCGATGACACCGATGGCCGCGGAGATCAGCACCTGGGCCGAGAGCCAGCCGGTCACCGGGCCGGTGATGATCGCGTAGACCACACCGACCATGCCGACCATGGACAGCAGGGCGCCGGGAAGGTCCGGGAGGTCGCCGCTGGGGTTCTTGGATTCGGGGACGAGGCCGAGTACGGCCGTCAGCGCGATCAGCGCGACGGGGAGATTGACCAGGAACAGCGAGCCCCACCAGAAGTGGTCGAGGAGCGAGCCGCCGATCAGCGGGCCGGCGGCGAAGCCGAGGGAGTTGACCGAGCTCCAGATGCCGATGGCCTTGGGGCGCTCGGCGTCGTCGAAGATCTGCATGACGACGGCGAGGGTGGTGGTCACCAGGAGCGCGCCGCCGACGCCCATCGCGGCGCGGGCGGCGATCAGCTGTGCGGGGGACTGGGCGAGGGCGGCGCCGAGCGAGGCGACGCCGAACAGCGCCAGGCCGACGGCGAGCATCTTCTTGCGGCCGTAGCGGTCGGCGGCGTTGCCGGCGGTGAGCAGCAGGCCGGACTGGACCAGCGAATAGGCGCTGATCGTCCACTGGACGTCGGCGGTGGTCGCGCCCAGCTCCTTGGTGAGCGAGGGGATGGCGACGTTCAGCACGGTGTTGTCGAGGACGACGGTCAGCTGGGCGAGGCAGATGACCCCGAGTATCAGCCAGCGGGCGGCGTTGCGGCCGGGCGGCTGGAGGGGGGTGACGGTGGCGTCGGAGGCCACGGTGGGCATACGGGCTCCCTGTACGGTGCGAGCGGAAGACTTACACCGTACAGGGATTGCTATACGCCGTACATTCGATTTTCGGACGGGCGGCTTCGGCTCCTTTCGGCTCCCTTCTGGCCGGCTCCCTTCTGGCTCCTTCTGGCTCCTTCTGGCTCCCTTCGGCTACGTCGGCGCCGCCGGGTCAGGCCGTAGGGGCGGTCAGGGCGCAGGAAGGGTCAGGCCGTAGGAAGGGTCAGGCCTTACGAGCGGTCAGGTCGTAGAAGGTGGCGGTGCCGACGGTGACCTTCTTGAAGGTCTTCTCGACCCAGGAGGTGATCTTCGACGAGCCGCCCTCCTTGCCACCGGGGCCGCCCATGCCCATCCGGCCGCCCGCGATGAAGTAGTGGATCTTTCCGTCCGCCACGTACTTCTTGAACTGGGCGAGGGTCGGCGACGGGTCGCTGCCGTTGAAGCCGCCGACGGCCATCACCGGCTTCTGGGTGGCGAGTTGGTAGCTCGCGGCGTTCTGGGAGCCGATGGCCGCGGCGGCCCAGGTGTAATCGTCGGCGTTCTTCTCGACCAGTGCCTTGGCCTTGGCGCTCACCTTGGCGCCGTCGAGCAGGCCGCCCATGCCGCCCCGGCCGCCGCCCATGCGGGAGCCGTTACGGGCGCCGTTGCGAGCGGCCTTTCCGCCGGGGCCGCCCGCCATCCAGCCGGGGAAGGCCTGCTGCCGACCCTTGGGCTGCTGCCCCGCGGCCTGGCCCTGGGCCTGGCGCTGGGGTCCGGCCTGGGCTCCGCCCTGAGGTCCGCCCGGGATGTTGCCGCCGCGCCACAGGCCGCCGTAGCGCATGCCGCGGGGGAACCGGCCGCCCGGTCCGCCGAAGGTGCCCTGGACCGTGGGTCCGGCCGTGATGATCGAGCCGCCCTTGGCAGTGTTGACCGTGTCGAGGACGTACGCGAACGGGCCGGCCAGCGCGGTCACCACGGCGAGCCCGGCCGCGAGGGCCGCGAGGCGAGAGGGCACGACTGCCGCCGCTCCGCTGACTGCCACCGCTCCGTCTTCTGCCGCCGCTCGCTCCGCCCGTGCCGTCGCTCGCATCCACAGCGTCACAAGCAGCCCTGTCGCCGCTAGCAATCCGAGCACCAGAACCGTCCAGCGAAGCCACGGCACCCAGTCCGGCGAGCGGTTCAGCAGGACGTACGACCAGCCGGCCGTCACCGCAGCCGTACCGGCCAGGACGAGGGACGCGAGCCGCCCGCCGCGCCGCCACAGCAGCGTGGCGCCCATGCCGACCACCGCCGCGATATAGGGCGCCAGCGCGATGTTGTAGTACTGGTGGAAGATCCCGGACATGAAGCTGAAGGTCGCGAAGGTCATCAGCAGCGCGCCGCCCCACACCAGGAACTCCGCCCGCTGACCGGCCTGTTCGGCCGCCACGGCGCGCCGTGCCCGCCACAGCACACACACGGCCGCCACCAGCAGGATCAGCGCGGCGGGCAGCAGCCAGGAGATCTGGCCGCCCATGTCGGCCGAGAACAGCCGGGTGATACCGGTCTCGCCCCAGCCGCCACCGGCGCCACCGCGGTGGCCACCGCCGCCCACGCTGCCGGTCTCATTGCCGCTGATCCGCCCGAAGCCGTTGTAGCCGAAGGTCAGCTCCAGAAAGCTGTTGTGCTGCGAACCGCCGATGTACGGGCGCGAGGACGCCGGCCACAGCTCGACGACCGCCACCCACCAGCCGCCGGAGACCACCATCGCCAGCCCGCCGAGCAGCAGCTGGCCCAGCCGGCGGCGTACCGCGACCGGCGCACAGCAGGCGTAGACCACGGCCAGCGGCGGCAGAATCAGCCACGCCTGCAGCGTCTTGGTCAAAAAGCCGAGGCCGAAGCAGAGCCCGGCCCACACCAGCCACTTCGTCCGGCCGTCCTCCAGGGCGCGCAGCACCGCCGCGACCGCGCACACCATCAGCAGGCACAGCAGCGCATCAGGGTTGTTGAAGCGGAACATCAGCGCCGCGACCGGAGTCAGCGCCAGCGCCCCACCCGCCAGCAGCCCCGCCGCCGCACCGAAGCGCCGCCGTACGGCCCCGTAGAGCACGCCGACCGTCGCGACGCCCATCAGCACCTCGGGCACCAGGATCGCCCAGGAACTGAGCCCGAAGAGCCGCACGGACAGCGCCATCGGCCACAGGGCTGCCGGGGGCTTGTCGACGGTGATGGAGTTGGCTGCGTCGGAGGAGCCGAAGAAGAACGCCTGCCAGCTCTCGCTGCCGGCCTGTACGGCGGCCGAGTAGAACTGGTTGGCGTAGTCGTTGACCCCCAGGTTCCAGAGGTAGAGCACGGCCGTGACCAGCAGCAGCGCCACCAGCGCGGGGCGCGCCCAGCGGGGGTCCGCCGGCCGCGCGGGCGCCTGGGGAGCGCCGACCGACGCCGGCGCTCGCTCCTGTTCGGTGAGCGGCGGCGGATCCGACGGCCGGTCCGCCGCATCGGGCTGGTGGTGCGGGGTCATCACATGCTCCTGGTGAAGTTGTCACGGTCATCGCGGTCATCACGGTCGTCCTGGCGGCGATTCGGGGCGCTCAGGCTGTTCAGGTCGTTCTGGCGGTTGGGGGCGCTCAGGCGGTTGGGGGCGCTCAGGCGGTTCGGGGCGCTCTGGCGGTTCGGGGCGAACGGGCCGGCCGGGCGTGCCTCCAGCGGCTCGGCGCCCCGCTCCCGCTCCCGTTCCGGGAACACCCAGGCGCGGAAGAGCAGGAACCGCAGCACCGTGGCCGCGAGGTTGGCGGCCACCAGGACGGCGAGTTCGGTGCCGTGGGAGGGGTTGCCGGTGGCGGTGTCGAGGGCGGCGAGGGAGCCGCTGGTCAGGGCCAGCCCGATGGCGAAGACGACCAGCCCCTGGGCCTGATGGCGGACCGCCCGGTCGCGGCCCCGCACCCCGAAGGTGAGCCGCCGGTTGGCGGCCGTATTACCGAGGGCGGACACCAACAGGGCGGCAGCATTGGACAGTTGAGGACCCAGGCCGAGCCGGAAGAGGGAGTAGAGGCCGAGGTAGAGCAGGGTGCTGAGCGCCCCGACGGCACAGAAGCCGACAAGCTGACGGGCCAGCCCGCCCGGTACGCCGTTCAGTTCGCGATCGCGCGGATCGTCACCGAAGGGCCGGGCGAGCCGGTCCAGCGGCAGCCGCCCGGTCGCCAGCGCCCGCCCCACCCGCCACACACCCTTCAGATCGTCGGTGGCGGTACGCACGATGTGCACGGTGCTGTCCGGGTCGTCGACCCAGTCCACCGGCACCTCGTGGATCCGCAGCCCGGCCCGCTCCGCGAGCACCAGCATCTCGGTGTCGAAGAACCACCCGGTGTCCTCCACCATCGGCAGCAGCCGCTCGGCGACATCGCCCCGTACGGCCTTGAACCCGCACTGCGCATCGGAGAACCGGGCGGCCAGCGAGCCGCGCAGGATGAGGTTGTAGGTGCGCGAGATGAACTCCCGCTTGGGGCCGCGTACCACCCGCGAACTGCGCGCCAGCCGCGAGCCGATCGCCAGGTCCGAGTGACCGGAGATCAGCGGCGCGACCAGCGGCAGGAGGGCGTTGAGGTCCGTGGACAGATCGACGTCCATATAGGCCAGCACCGGCGCCTCGGACAGCGTCCATACGGTGCGCAGCGCCCGCCCGCGCCCCTTCTGCTCCAGCCGTACGGCGGTGACCGCATCGAGCGCGTCATCGAGCCGGGCGGCCACCTCGGGGGTGCGGTCGGTGCTCGCGTTGTCGGCGATGGTGATCCGGAAGCCGTACGGGAAGGTGCGGGCGAGGTGCTCGTGGAGCCGCCGTACGCAGGGTTCGAGGTCGGTCTCCTCGTTGTAGACGGGGATCACGACGTCGAGGACCGTCTCGATCTGGCCGAGGCGCAGATGCTCGCGTGGCGGCAGGGAGCCCAAGGGCGGGCGGGCCGGCTGTGTCGTCGTCATGCCCCCGACACTCGCCAACCGGGCTGTCACGGTGGTGTGGTGAGGCTGTGCCCTGGCTGTGAGTCGGTGGGTGCTGCGGGCTCCGGGTGGGCGGGCGGCGCCTCCGGGTGGACGGGGGGCGCCTCCGGATGGGTGGGCGGCGCCGTGGAGCGCGGGACCGCCGTGGAGCGCGCGGCCGCCGGCCCGTGGTGCGCGGCCGGGAGGGCGACCGTGAACACCGTCCGTCCCGGGACGCTCTCGACCGCGACCGTACCGCCGTGCGCGCCCACCACCGCCTGCACGATGGCGAGGCCGAGCCCCGTACTCCCGGCAGCCCGCGACCGCGACGCGTCCCCGCGCGCAAACCGCTCGAAGACATGCGGGAGGAGGCCGGCGGGGATGCCCGGTCCATCGTCCTGCACCTCGAGGCGGACGGCGGGCGCCCCTCCGCGGGCCTCGGCGCCCCGGACGTCGGCGCCCCGCACCCGGGCCGTCACCGTCGTCCCCTCCGGCGTATGCGTACGGGCGTTGGCCAGCAGATTGACGAGGATCTGGTGCAGCCGGCCGCCGTCGCCGTGCACCAGCACCGGGTCGTCGGGCAGCTCCAGCCGCCACTGGTGACCGGGCCCGGCCGCCCGCGCATCGCTGACCGCGTCCACGACCAACGCCGAGAGATCAGTGCTCTCATACGAGAGCGGGCGTCCGGAATCGAGCCGGGCGAGCAGCAGCAGATCCTCCACCAGCCCCGTCATCCGCTCCGCCTCGGACTCGATCCGCCCCAGGGCATGCCGGGTCTCCGGGCCCGGCCGCTCCCGCCCGCGCCGGGTCAGCTCGGCATAGCCCCGTATCGACGCCAGCGGCGTACGCAGCTCATGGCTGGCATCGGCGACGAAACGGCGCACCCGCGTCTCACTCTCCTGCCGCACCGAGAGCGCCGAGGCGACATGCCCCAGCATCCGGTTGAGCGCCGCACCGACCTGCCCCACCTCCGTACGGGCATCCGCCTCGGCCGCCGGCACCCGTACGTGCAGCGCCACCTCGCCCTGATGGAGGGGGAGTTCGGAGACGCGGGTGGCGGTGGCCGCGACCCGGCGCAGCGGACGGAGCGCGACCCCGACCATGGCGGCGCCCGCGATCCCGGCCGCGACCAGCCCGGCGACCGTCACCCACGCCTCGACGCGAATGAGCCGGGCGACCGTCTCCTCGACCTGATTGAGCGGCATCCCGAGCACGATCTGACCGTCCTTGGAGGACTGCACCCGGTAGTCGCCGAGGCCGGGGATCTCGGTGGAGTGCGGCACACCGTCCCGCGGCACGCCGGCCAGCGCCGCGGCCTGCGCGCCGCTCAGCGCGTCCGATCGCTCGGACGGCAGCCGGCCGGTGGAGTTGTTGCTCTTCGCGCCGTCCTGGAGCAGCCCGTCGGGCCCGAACCGCGCGCCCACCGTCCCGAGCGGCTGCCCGCCCATCGCCACGAAATCGAGGTTCGGGCCGCGGTCCGGGTCGCGGTCCGGGTCGCGTTTCGGGTCGCGCGGATGCGGCAGCTGGGCACGTACGACGTCGTGGCCGAGCTGGTCGTCCAACTGGCCCTGGAGATACGACTGCAGCGCGATGGAGGTGACCGTACCGATGACGGCCCCGACCACGGCGATCAGCGCGATCGCCGACACCACGAGCCGGGTCCGCAACGTCCAGCGGCGCCGGGGAGCAGGCGTGCGACCCGGAGCGGGGGACGAATCGGGAACGGGCGGAACGGACGAGAAACCGAGAACGGGCGGAACGGACGAGGAACCGGGAACGGGCGAGGAAGAACCCGGCACGGGCGGGGCGCTCATCGGCGGACTACGCGCCCGGCTTGATCAGATACCCGGCGCCGCGCCGGGTGTGAATCATCGGCGCCCGCCCGGCATCGATTTTCCGCCTCAGGTACGAGATATAGAGCTCGACGACGTTCGCCTGCCCGCCGAAGTCATAGCTCCACACCCGGTCCAGGATCTGCGTCTTGCTCAGCACCCGGCGCGGATTACGCATCAGATACCGCAGCAGTTCGAACTCGGTGGCCGTCAGATGAATCTCCTGACCATCTCGCCACACCTCATGACTGTCCTCGTCCAGCATCAGATCGCCGACCGTGAGCAGCGATCCGCTGCGCGCGGCGGCCGCCCCGGCCCGGCGCAGCAGCCCGCGCAGCCGGGCCACGACCTCCTCCAGGCTGAACGGCTTGGTGACGTAGTCGTCGCCGCCCGCCGTCAGTCCGGCGATACGGTCCTCGACCGCGTCCTTGGCGGTCAGGAACAGGACCGGAACATCGGGCAGTTCACGCCGCAGCCGGCCCAGCACCGTCAGCCCGTCCATGTCCGGCAGCATCACATCGAGTAGCACCGCATCCGGCCGCCAGCTCCGCGCGCACCGCAGCGCGCCCGCCCCGTCCCCCTCGGCCCGGATGTCCCAGCCCTCGTAGCGCAGGGCCAGCGACAGCAGATCGGCGAGCGACGCTTCGTCGTCCACGACCAGCACGCGCACCGGACTCCCGTCGGCCCGCAGCAGCTCGGGGCTTCTGGCCGGCCCCCGCGCCGCTGCACCCTTGGCGCCACCTCTGGCAGCGCCTCTGGCGGACGGGGTTGCGGAACCTGTGGGCGCGGGAGGCGCCACCGCGGGCCCGGCGGAGGACGACGCTGAGGACGACGAAGTCACGGTCATGGCGCCGAGGATGACCGGCTCCCGTGAAAGCTCCCTTTCGGGTTTCTGTGAATCTCCTGAGAATCGAGCCGGGGCGGGGCGGGTCGGGCCGGGCCGCGCAGGCAGAGCCGGGCCGCGCAGGGCCGCGAGACGGCCCACTTCTCCTTATCCCCTCCCCCCGGGGAACCTCCCCCACCCACCCCTCACCACCACCGCCACACCAAACACACCGCCGCACCCACCACACCGCACCCCCGGCACCGCGCACACCGCCCTGCGCACCGGCACCACGCACGCACCGCACCGCACTACCCACCAACACCACACACCGGCACAACGCAGCCCCCGCCACCGCGCCCACCAACACCCCGCGCACCGCTACCCCGCACCACCCCCGAACTGTGCGCGACCGGTCTGGGCCGCCCCCCGCGCGGTCCAGCCCGATCACCACTCCCTCAGCATCGCACCCACCACTGACAATCGCCCTGACCAGCACAAACGCACCCCCGCGCCCCCTCCTCGGACCGCCCCGGGCGCCCACCTCGACCGCCCCGCACACCCCTCCTCAACCGCCCCGCGCACCCCGACTCGGAACCCCCGCACACCGGCCCCCTCGCCTTGCCCCCGACGTCAAGCCGTACCGTCCCCCCATGCGACTCCTCGCCCTCTCCGGCAGCCTCCGCGCCCGCTCCTCCACCGGCGCCGTACTGCGCTCCGCCCTCGACCTCCACGACGGCCCCGCCACCACCGCGGGCATCGGCGCACTCCCGCACTTCAACCCGGACCTCGACGGCGAGGACGCCACGCCCCCGCCCCCCGTCGCCGCCCTCCGTCAGGCCGCCGCAGCCGCGCAGGCGATCCTCGTCGTCAGCCCCGAGTACGCGCACGGCGTCCCCGGCGTGCTCAAGAACGCCCTCGACTGGCTGGTCAGCAGTGGCGAATGCGTCGGCAAGCCCATCGCCGTGATCACCGCCTCGCCCTTCCCCACCGGCGGCGATCACGCCAACGCCCAACTCCGCGAGACGCTACGGATGATGACCGGCGAGATCATCGCGCCCGCCTGCCTCGAAATCCCCGCCATCGGCCCGAAGACCGACCCCGCAACGGAGCGCGTCACACACGAGGCCACCCTGGCTGACCTGCGCGCAGCAATGATCCATCTGGCCACAGCCGCCGCAGAAGCAACCGCCACCACCCGGCCCGCCGAAGCCACCTGAGCCGACGGAAACCGAAGAAACCGACGGAAGCCGACGGGAACCGATGAAAACCGAACGGAGCCGACGGAGCCAAAAGAAACCGAACGAAACCGAACGAAGCCCGAAGGACTCACTCCCCGCCTCATCGGACGAAGGCCCCGCTCACGCCCCGAACAACCGCGCCCCGTTCCCGTAACAGACCCCCCGCAGCCACTCATCCCCCAACTCCAGCCGCGTCAGGGCCTCCAGCGCATGGGCATACCCGTAGGGGATGTTCGGGAAGTCGCTGCCGAACAGGACGCGGTCGCCGAGATCCGCGAGCCGGCCGCGTTCCGCCCGCGGGAACGGCGCGGCCCGCTCGGCGAAATCGGTGAAGGCCATCGTCGTATCGAGATGCACGCCCGGATGGCGCTCCGCCAGATCCAGGAAGTCCGTGTACTCGGGCATCCCCATGTGCGCGATGATCAGCGGCAGTCGGGGATGCCGTGCCAGCAGCCGCGCGACCGGCTCGGGCCCGGTGTGCTTGCCGGGCGCCGGCCCCGACCCGCAGTGGATGACGACCGGAGTACCGGCCTCCGCTATCGCTCCCCACACCCCATCGAGCGCCTCATCGGCCGGGTCGTACCCGCCCACCTGCACATGCGCCTTGAAGACCCGTACCCCGTCCGCCAATTCGGCCCGTACGTAATCCGCCGCCCCGTCCTCCGGAAAGAAGGTCGCGGTCCGCAGGCAATCAGGCGTACGGGCCGCGAAATCCGCCGCCCAGCCGTTCAGCCACTGCGCCATCCCGGGCTTGTGCGGATAGACCATCGACGTGAACGCCCGCACCCCGAACCCCCGCAGCACCGCCAGCCGCTCGTCCTCCTCGAAGCGGTACGCGATCGGCCACGGCCGCCCCACCAGCGGCCCGGCGGCGTCGAAATACGCCCAGACCTTCGCCATCACCCGCTCGGGCATGAAGTGCGTATGCACATCGACCAGCCCCGGGAGCCCCAGCCCCCGCCAGAACCCGCCGACCCGGTCGTCCCCGTCCACCGCATCCACCACGCCCGGCCCCTCTCGCACTCACCCCGGCTGCATACCTGCGCCCCACACCTATCCGCCCACGCCAGACCTAACCAGAGCCCCTCCCTCAGAACAGCCCCTCCTGTCCACCCACTCGGCCGCCCGCCTGACCACCCACCCGGCCGCCGTCCGGGCCTCCCGCCCGTCCCCGTACGGGCACCGTCGTCACCGCCCCCGAAGCCGCCCCCAGAATCCACCCCGACAAAACCCGCGCATCCAGCACCGCAATCTCCCCATCGCCCCCCGACGGCTCCCCCGAGCCCCGCAGCCGCAGATACAGATCCGACCCCACCCCGGCCACCACCTCCCCCACGATCTCCGCCCCCGCCGCCATCCCGCCCAGCTCCGCGGCTTCCCCCGGAATACGGTCCAGCCCGAACAGCTCCGTATGGTCGACGCACGCCCACGCGACCGGCTCCAACGTCTCCGGCCAGCTGTCCAACTCCCGTGCCACAGCGTGCAGTTGAGCAAGCTCGGCGCATCGCTCGGCCACCGGCGGCAACGCCCCCCGCGCCGCCCGCTTCGCCGCCTTCCCGAACCGGTCCGGCACCGCCAGCGCACTCCCCAACAACGCCTCCGCCCGCCGCGCCGCCATCAGCGGCCCGCGCCCCAGCCACGCATACGCCACCGCCCCCTGCTCCACCAGCCGCGCCGGGCCCCGCTCGGCCGCCGTGATCCCCACCTTGAGCAGCCCGGGGCCGAAGTACGCGAGATAGACGGCGTACGGGCGCGGATCATCGGCCATGGTGTCCGCGGCCACCGACCGCGACCGGTCCAGCTGGGCGCAGCTCGCGCACTGGTCCTTGGCACCCGCACCGTCAAGCACCGCCGCATACGGGCACACGGTCCACCGGCCGCCGCGCCGCACTCCCAGACACCGCCGCTCACCCCGCGCCGCGAACGCCAGCACCTTCCCGGCGGGGAGCGGGCTCACCCGCTCCTCACCCCGCTCGGCGCAGTACCACCCGAGCCCCTGCGCGTAGCGCTGTCCGGCGGCCTCCCGCCCACCGTCCGACCAGCGCGGTCCCGTACATCGCCACACACCGTCAGCGTACGACGGGGGTACGACAACGCCCGCCCAGCGCCCTGCCCAACGGCCGGTCCACCACCCGGCCCAACGGTCCCGCCCCTAGCGCCACCGCCCGCAGCGCCACCGCCCGCAGCGCCGACCACCCTCCCTCGGACCGCCCTCCCTCAGGCCACCCGCAGCTCCGGCCCCCGGAACGTGCTCCGGTAGGCCCTCGGCGACACCCCGAGCGCCGCCTGCAGATGCTGCCGCAGCGAAGCCGCCGTCCCGAAGCCGGCCTCCGCCGCGATCCGGTCCACGGTCAGGTCCGTCTCCTCCAGCAACTGCCGGGCCCGCTCGATGCGTTGCTGCGTCAGCCACTGCACCGGAGACATCCCGACCTCCTCCCGGAACCGCCGGGTGAAGGTCCGTACGCTCATCGCCTCCCGCGCCGCCAGCTCCCGCAGGCTCAACGGCCGGTCCAGATGTTCCAGCGCCCAGGCCCGCGCCACCCCGGTGGAGGACACCCGCGGCTCCGCCAGAGGCCGCCGGATGTACTGCGCCTGCCCGCCCTCCCGGTGCGGCGGCACGACCGTCCGCCGCGCCACATCATTGGCCACCGCCGCCCCGTGATCGCACCGCACCATGTGCAGGCACAGATCGATCCCCGAGGCGACCCCGGCCGCCGTCAGCACATCCCCGTCGTCCGTGTAGAGCACATCGGCATCCAGCTCGACCGACGGGAACATCCGCCGGAAGTCGTCCACCGACCGCCAGTGCGTCGTGGCCCGCCGCCCGTCCAGCAGCCCCGCGGCGGCCAGCACAAACGCCCCCGTACAGATCGACGCGATCCGCGTCCCCGGCCGGATCCGCCCCAGCGCCTCGGCCATCGCCGGACTCAGCCGTCCGTGACTGCGCTCCGTCCCCGGGCCGTAATCCACCCCGGAGGCCGGCAGGACCACGGTGTCCGCCTTCTCCAGCGCCTCCGGCCCATGCGCCACCTGCACCGTGAAGTCCGTATCCGTACGCACCTCCCCGGGCTCCAGGGCACACGTCACCAGCTCATACAGCGGCTCGCCGGCCGCCGTCCTGGCCTCCCCGAAGATCCGGTGCACGATCCCCACCTCGATCGGCAGCATCCCGTCCCGCACCAGCACCGCCACCCGATGCCGGACCGCCCCCGCACCGCTCTCCCCCACACTCATCGCACTCGTGGCACTCGTGGCACTCATGGCACTCATGGCCCGATCCTTGCACATCATGACCATCCGGCCACTCCTCCGCCGCCCGCCCACCCCGGACAGTGGACGTCATGAAGGTCCTCTGGCTGTTCGCCCACCCCGACCGGCGCTCCCTGAGCGGCACCCTCAAGACCGAGGGCCTGCGCACCCTCGACGCCCACGGCCACCAGCACCGCGTCTCCGACCTGTACGCCATGAACTGGAACCCGCTGGTCAACGCCGCCGACTACGACCACGACCCGGCCGACCGCCTCCTGGTCGGCGACGCCTCCGAACACGCCTACACGCACGGCCGGTTGACCCCGGACATCCGCTCCGAACAGCAAAAGCTCACCTGGGCCGACACCCTCGTCATCCAGTTCCCCCTCTGGTGGTACGGGATGCCCGCCATCCTCAAGGGCTGGTTCGACCGCGTCTTCGTCAAGGGCTTCGCCTTCGGCATCACCGACCCCGCCACCGGGCGCCCGCAGCGCTACGGCGACGGCAAGCTGGCCGGCAAACGCGCCCTGGTCGTCGTCACCGCCGGGGCCCGCGCCACCACCCTCGGCCCGCGCGGCGTCAACGGCGACCTCAACGACCTCCTCTTCCCCCTCCAGCACGGCACCCTCTGGTACACGGGAATCTCCGTCGTCCCGCCCCTCCTGATCCCCGGCGCCGACCGCACCACCCCGGAGGCCTACGAGACCGCCGCCACCCGGCTACGCGACCGCCTCCTCACCCTCCCCACCACCACCCCGCTCCCCTTCCGCCACCAGAACACCGGCGACTACGACGACGACCTCCTCCTCCACCCCCACCTGACCCCACCCCACACCGGCCCCGCCGCCCACTACACCTCCCCGCCCCCGCCCGCCCGCGGGTGACCGGCCCCTGCCCCCGAACGCAAAAAGGCCGCAGGCCCAGTGGATAAAATCCACTGAGCCTGCGGCACAAGTAGCGGGGACAGGATTTGAACCTGCGACCTCTGGGTTATGAGCCCAGCGAGCTACCGAGCTGCTCCACCCCGCGTCGGTGAACACCACAGTACGCGAACCCCTCGCAAACACCTAATCGCTTCTCCCCGCACCCTCACCCCACCGCCCCCAACCCCCCAACTCCCCCCGAGGACAGCCCCTCCGAAGCAACAAACGGCACCCACCACCCCGACCGCCGCACTTCATAGCTGTACGCACGACAAAGCCCCCGCCCGGATAACCCGGCGGGGGCTTTGATCTGCTGTGCGCTCGGCAGGATTCGAACCTGCAACCTTCTGATCCGTAGTCAGATGCTCTATCCGTTAAGCTACGAGCGCTTGGCTTTCCGGCGGTTTTTCTTTCCGGTCGGCGTTGCGGGAACAACATTACATGACCTGCGCCGTGAGGCGAAATCCATTCCCCGCAGCCGCTCTGACCTGCAGAAATGCGCTTTTGGCGGGGGTTGGAGGACTACTGGGGCCAGGCGGAGTCCTCGACGATCTGGACGAAGTTCGGGCGGGTGTAGCCGTCTTCGAAGCGGGCCAGTACGTCGGCCTTCACATTGCCGAAGGTGGTCTGGGGGCGGTGCGCCAGGCCCTGGTGGAACGCGTGGAGGATGCGGCGCTTGAAGTCGGGGCGGGGGTGGGCGGCGACGATGGCGTCGCGGGTTTCCGCGGGGAGGGTGTCGTAGCCGATGCCCAGGACGTCGAGTTCGACGCCGGCGGTGACGAGGGCCACTTCCGGGGCCATGTGGTGCGGGATCTCCGGGGTGGTGTGCAGGGCGATGCCCTCCCAGACCAGGCGGGCGCGGTCCTCGGGGATGCCGCGGGCGGTCAGGAAGGCGCGGGCCTCGTCGGCGCCGTCCAGCTCGAAGCGCTGCTGGGACGTGCGGAACTTCTCGGTGAGGCCGAGGTCGTGGAAGAGGGCTCCGACGTAGAGCAGCTCCGGGTCGAAGTCCAGGCCCCGGTCGAGGCCGTGGCGGGCGCCGAAGAGGTAGACGCGGCGGGAGTGGTGGTAGATCAGGTCGTCGGTGAGGTCGCGGACCAGGTCGGTGGCTTCCCGGACCAGGCTGCTGTCGGGGACGGGGATGCCGGCGATGGCCGAGGGGGTGTGGTCGTGAGTGCTCATGGGTTCAGGGTCGCGCGGGCGGGGCTCGGGCGCCCGGTGTGCGGGAGACGGCTTGCCCACAGATACGGGTTGCCCGCAGATACGGGTTTCCCGCAGATACGGGTTGCCCGCAGATGTGGATACCGAAGGCGTCAGCGGGTGGTGGTGCGCAAGCGGGCGCGGCAGGCAGAGGGAGCGACGCCCGGGCGGCGGAGGGATTCGTCGGTGCCGATGCGGCGGGCGGCGGGCGGTGGCGGTGGCGGTGACCGGTTCGCCGTGGGCGAGGAAGGTCTGGGCGGCCTCGAGGCGTACGGCTTCGACGTAGGCGGCGGGGGTGGCGCCGGTGTGGTCGTGGAAGAGATGCCCGGTCGGCACCTCGGGCATGGGCGGGGGCCTGTGCCTGCGGCGGAAGCGGCCTCCGGGAAAGCGTTCGGGCCCCGGTCGCGATGACCAGGGCCCGAACGAAGAGGAGCGGAGGCGGAGGGATTTGAACCCTCGATGGGGGGTAAGCCCCAAACCGCATTAGCAGTGCGGCGCCATAGACCGGACTAGGCGACGCCTCCACACACCCCACGCGCGCACGCACGCTGTGGTGTGTCCAGATGATGGCACAGCTCTGCGGGCTGTCACCAATCGCCCCCTACGGTACTAGGCGCGCGGGCCACCCGGCAAAGACGTTCCTGCGGCGCAACGTCGGGGGCGGCGACGCGTTAGGAGTGTCGGGGCCGCGCCGACCCGCGTGTCGTGCGCCCCCGGCGTGTACGTACCGCGTACCGCCTCGCACTCGCCTCTCTGGAGCCCGTGATGCCGCACCGCCGGACGTCGACCCTCCTCGCCGCGGCCGCGGCCGCCGCCGTGTCCCTGCTCTCCGCGGCGTCCGCCCTCGCCGCCGCACCCGGTGCCGCAGCGGCCGCCCCGATCCCGCTCCCCGACCACCGGCCCGACGGCATGACCACCGGCATGGGCATCGGCCGGGCGGACCACCTCACCGTCACCGTGTCCCGCGCCGGCGCGGGGAATGACGGCACCTTCCGGCTCCACTGCCACCCCGCCGGCGGCAACCACCCCGACGCCAAGGGGGCCTGCGACAAGCTGGACGAGCGGACGCGCTGGGGCCGGGACACCTTCGCGCCGGTTCCCAGGGACGCGAAATGCACGATGATCTACGGCGGGGCGGCCACCGCTCATGTCACCGGCAGCTGGGCGGGACGCCCGGTTGATGCCGTTTTCCGGCGCACCAACGGATGTGAGATCGAACGCTGGCGGCGCTTCGAACCTCTGCTCCCGCGCCCCACTTCATGACCCGGTTCGTGACGGAGTAGCGCGCCAGGTCAGGACGCGGGGCACATGTCCGGCGTGCGGCGAGTCGCACCCCGGCGCGGCATTACCACCCCGTCAGGCACCTCCGCGTCGCGGGCAAGTGCCCGTAGACTCCACCTCAGCGATCCGCCACGGCGGGTCGGCACGGTGCGGTAACAGGGAGGAAGCGTCTCGTGAGCAGCAGGCCATCCCGAGGCGCTGCTCGCCTCGCAGCCATACTCGATGCCCTTCCGGACGCGCTGCTGCTCGTCAACTGCAACGGCACCGTCGTCAACGCCAACACCATCGCGCTGGAGACCTTCGAGGCGCCGGGCACGGCCCTGGTGGGCCGCGGTCTGCTGGACCTGCTGCCGGCCTTCGACTCCAAGCGCATCCCCGGCTCGATGCGGCGCCATGACGACGAGACCGAGGGCGCCCGGACGAAGCCGACGCGGATGATCGCGCGGCGCACGGACGGGACCGAGCTGCTGGTTGAGGTGACCAGCGCCAACCTGGAGGACGGCCGCACCCCGTACGAGTCCGCCTTCGAGGCGGCGTACGCCGATCACCGCAACGGCTATACGGGCGATGAGCTGCTGATGCTCGTCGTGCGGGATCTGACCGGCACGCTGGACACCGAGACCGAGCTGGCCCGCCAGCAGCGGCAGACGGAGATGATTCTGCGGGCCGCGGCCGAGGGCGTGGTCGGGGTCGATGCCGAGGGCAAGGTGGTGCTCGTCAACCCGTCCGCGGCGCAGATCCTCGGCTTCCGGGCGAGCGAGCTGGGCGGCAAGGAGCTGCATCCGCTGATCCACCACTCGCGGGCGGACGGTTCGGCGCTGCCGTGGGAGGACACGCCGCTGGCCGACACGCTCAAGTCCGGGCGCAAGCACCGGGTGCGGGGGCAGGCGCTGTGGGCGAAGGACGGGCGGTCGGTGTCCGTCGATCTGACGACGGCGCCGGTGCGGGACGGGGACCAGCTGGTCGGCGCGGTGATGACGTTCACCGACCGCCGCCCCTATGACGCACTGGCGGCCCGGCACGCCCAGCTGCTCGCGGTGCTCGACCAGGCGCTGCGCGGGCCGCTGGAGGAGCTGACGGGCGAGCTCAGCACCCTCGCGTCCGACCCGGCCGGCCAGCTGTGGCCGGAGGCGAACCAGATCCTGCACCACCTGGCGGCGGGCCACGCCCGGATGACGACCCTGGTGGACAACGTCCTGAGCTATCAGCGGCTGGACTCCGGATCGGAGCGGCTCAACCGCACCAAGGTCTCGATGGACACGGTCGTCGCGGCGGGCGTCGAGGGCGCGATCGAGCTGATCGGTCCTGGCCGGGCGCAGTTCGCGGTGCATGCGCCCCCGATAGAGGCCACGGTCGACGCGGACCGGATGGCGCAGGCCCTGTCGCATCTGATCGCGGATGTCGCGGGCGTGGACTCGACGGGCCGGATGCCGGCGGGCGCGGCCGCGCCGGGCGCCGGTGGCCGTTCGGGCCCGATTCCCGGCGACTCGACGATCGTGGTGGCTGCCGCCAAGCGCGGCGATGTCGTACGGATCGAGGTGCGCGGCCCGTTCGGTGGCGGCGACCCCGTCCATGAGCCGATCGTGCGCGGGATCGTGCGGCAGCACGGCGGCCTGCTGCAGACGCATGAGGTGCCGGGCGGCGCGGGCGCGGGCGGCAGCGCGTATGTGCTGGAGCTTCCGGTGGCGGCGGACGGCCCGGTGGCGGCCGGGGCGGACAAGACCGCCGAGGCCACCGGCAATGAGACGACGGTGATGCCGGTACCGGCCGCGCGGGCGCGGGGTACGCAGCCGGCCGCGGACGCTGCGGCCGAGGGCGACGAGAGCCAGGGTGCCGGCGGGGACTCCGGTACGGAAGGTGGTGCGCAGCCGACCGGGCGGCGGCGGGCGCGGCATTCGGGCGCGGAGCAGGGCGCGGAATCCGGTACGCAGGGCGGTGCGGTCTCCGAGGCGACCGAGGGCGGTCTGGCGGGCGCGGACGGTACGGGGCTGCCGCCGGGCGTGGCGGGGGCCCAGCCCTCCCCCAAGCTCTCGACTTCGCTCGAGCAGGGCGGACCCCCACCGCCGAGCGGGCGGCGGCGGGCGCGGCAGGGCGCTCCGGAGGGCGGCGCGCCGGCCCTTCCGGCGGGTCCGACCGGTGCGGACCACGCACGCGACGCGGGCACTGCGAGCAATGGCGTTGCGGGCAACGGCACTGGGGGCAACGGCACTGCGCATGGCGCTGTCGGCGGTCCGAGCACTCCGAGCGGCGGCAGCCCGGCGGGCGATGCGCGTGAGGTGAACGGTGCGGGTGCCGCGAGCGGTCCGCACGAGGGCGGTGCCGGACAGGGGCCGCAGGGGCCGGGGCAGGTCGCCAGTCCGGTTCAGGGGAAGCCGCAGATTCCCGGTCAGGGGCAGGGCCGGGCGCAGGGGCTTTCGCCCGTGCAGCCCGGTGGCCGTCGGGCGCGCCGGACGCTGGCCGAGGCACCGGAGCGGGCCGCGCAGGGGGATCACCCGCAGTCGCCCGTACCGCCTTCCGGTCAGCGGCCCGCCGGGCGGTCCGCGGAGGCGCTGTCGCCTGCGGGCGCGCGTACCGCTTTTGCGCTGCCGCCCGCCGCGGCCGATCAGACCCCGCAGTCGCTGCCCGCGCTGCCCGCGGCCGCCGGGCAGGTGCCCGCGCAGGCCGTGGGGCCGCAGGACGGCGGCGGTACGGGGCGGCGTCGGGCGCGACGGCCGGTCGGCGAGGGCGCGGCCGAGATGCCCGGTGCCCAGCCGGGGTTCGAGCTCGAGGCGGCGTCCGGCTCCGGTGCCGGACAAAGCGAGGACGGTGAGCCGACCGGGCGGCGCCGGGCCCGGCGGGCCGCTGCCGAGGAGCGGGCGGCGGCCGCGATGGCCGATTCCGAGGCATCGGGCACGTTCGTCGCGGGCCCGGAGGGTCTCGTGGCGCAGCCCACCGAGCCGGCGCAGGAGACCGGTACGGCGACGGGTACGGCCCCCGGGGTCGCCCCGGCGACGGCCGGGACCCCGGACGGCGCCGCACCCGCCGCACCCGCACCCGCTCCCACGGGCCGGCGGCGCGGACGCCCCAGCCCCGCCGAGGAGGCCGCCCCGAGCCAGGCGGCGCAGGCGCCGCTCCCCCCGCAGGCGTCCGAGCCTGCGCAAGGCCCCGTGCCCGCGCAGGCCCCCGTGCCCGCGCAGGCCCCCGTGCCCCCGCAGGCCCAGGCGCCCTCCCCCGCCGTCCGTCAGCCGCTGCTGGCCGCCGACGACGGCGAGGACGGTTCCGCCGCGGGCCACTCCCAGGGGCGGGCGTTCAGCGTGCGCACCCTGGGGCAGGGTGTGCCGTTCGCCCAGCAGATCGCCGACCAGCAGCGTCCGGTGGCGCTGCCCGCCGGCACGCCCCCCGGCAGTACGCCCCCCGGTGGCACGTCCGCCGGTTCGGGCCGCCGTCGTAAGCTCGCCGCGCCGCAGGATCGGCTCGCGCAGGGCGACGAGCGGGCCGCGGCCAACGACGCGCGTCCCGGGGCGCAGCCGGCCGGGGCGTCCCACCAGGCCCGGCCCGCGCAGCCACAGCAGCCCCAGCCGGCCGACCGGCCCCAGCCGCCGCAGCCCGCCGCGCCGCAGCCGCGCCTGATGGACTCCGGTGAGGGCCGGGCCTTCGCGATCTCCGCGCCCGACGAGGGCAGCGAGGGCCCCGAGCCGCTGGACGGCCCGAACGGCGCGATAGAGGTGATGGACCGTCAGCCGATGCCGATGGACGACGAGTTGCCGCCGGAGCCGCTGGACAATCCGCGTCGGCTGCTGGTCTGGCCCGCGCCGGACGTCGCCACCCAGCAGGCGCTGAGCGACCGCGGCTACCGCCCGGTGATCGTCAACTCCCGCGAGGAGGTGGACGCGCAGATCGCGGCGTACCCGGCGGCGCTCTTCGTCGACCCGCTGACCGGGCCGATCACCCGTACCGCGCTGCAGTCGCTGCGTCAGGCGGCGGGCGCGGCCGAGGTGCCCGTCCTGGTGACCGCCGGTCTGGGGCAGGCCACCCGGGAGGCCGCGTACGGCGCCGATCCGGCCGTGCTCCTCAAGGCGCTCGCGCCGCGCGACAGCGAACACCACCCGGCGCGGGTGCTGCTGATCGAGCAGAACGACGCCATCGCGGGGGCCCTGACGGCCTCTCTGGAGCGGCGTGGGATGCAGGTCGCACGGGCCGGCGCGGACACCGACGCGGTCACCCTGGCGACGCAGATGCGGCCGAATCTCGTCGTGATGGACCTGATGCAGGTACGCCGCCGGCGGGCCGGGATCGTCGACTGGCTGCGTGCCAACGGGCTGCTGGACCACACCCCGCTGGTCGTCTACACCTCCGCCGACCTGGACCCGGCCCAGCTGCCGGGGCTCGCCGCCGGTGAGACGGTGCTCTTCCTGGCCGAGCGGTCCACCAGTGCCGAGGTGCAGGGCCGTATCGTCGATCTGCTGGCGAAGATCGGTACGAACTGACGGGTGGTGGGGCCCGGCCGGGCCCCACCAACGGGCCTCAGCCCAGCCGCGTCACATCCAGCTCGCCTTCCGCGTACTGCCGCCGCAGCACCTTCTTGTCGAACTTCCCCACGCTCGTCTTCGGCACCGACGGGATCACCGCCCAGCGCTCCGGCAGCTGCCAGCGCGCGATCCGCTCGCCGAGGAACGCCTTCAGCTCCTCGTAGGTGACCGACGAGCCGTCCGTCACCACCACCGTCGCCAGCGGCCGCTCGCCCCACTTCTCATCGGGAACGGCGACCACCGCGGCCTCCGCGACGCCCGGGTGGGCCATCAGGTGGTTCTCCAACTCGACCGACGAAATCCATTCCCCGCCCGACTTGATGACGTCCTTGGCGCGGTCGGTCAGGGTCAGATAGCCGTTGGGGGTGATGACGCCGACATCGCCGGTGCGCAGCCAGCCGTCCGGGCTGAACTTGTCTTCGGGGCGCAGCACTTCGCCCTGTGCGCCGCCGAAGTACGCGCCCGCGATCCAGGGGCCGCGGACCTCCAGTTCGCCCGCGGACGCGCCGTCCCAGGGGAGCTCCTCGCCGCCGGGGCCGATCAGCCGCGCCTCCACGGAGGCGGGGAACCGGCCCTGGGTGGCGCGGTAGGTCCACTCCTCCTCGCCGCTCACCCCGGCCGGCGGATGTCCTACGGTGCCCAGCGGGGACGTCTCGGTCATGCCCCAGGCGTGGACGACGCGGATGCCGTGCCGCTCCTGGAAGCCGCGCATCAGGACGGGCGGGCAGGCGGAGCCGCCGATGATGACCGTGTGCAGACAGCCGACATCGCGCTTGTTGCCGTCCAGTTCGGCGAGCAGGCCCTGCCAGATGGTGGGGACGGCGGCGCCGATGGTGGGCCGCAGGGACTCGATCATCTCGGCGAGCGGGGCGGGCTGGAGGAAGCGGTCCGGCATCAGCAGGGACGCACCCGCCATGAAGGCGGCGTGCGGCAGGCCCCAGGCGTTGACGTGGAACATGGGCACGACCGGCAGCGCGAGGTCGCGGGGGCCGAGCGCGAACGCCTCGGCGGTGTTGACCTGCAGGGAGTGCAGGTAGAGCGAGCGGTGGCTGTAGAGCACGCCCTTGGGCTCGCCGGTCGTCCCGGACGTGTAGCAGAGGGCGGCGGCCTCCCGTTCGTCGATGTCCGGCCAGTCGTAGGTCTCCTGACGGCCGGTGAGCAGTTCCTCGTAGTCGTGCACCCGGGCGGCGGCGCCGGCGAGTACGGACCGGTCACCGGGTCCTACGACGACGATGTGCTCGACGGTGGACAGCTGCGGCAGCAAGGGGGCGAGCAGCGGGAGCAGGGTGCCGTTGACGAGGACGACGCGGTCCTCGGCGTGCCGGATGATCCAGGTCAACTGGTCGGCGGGCAGGCGGAGGTTGAGGGTGTGCAGCACCGCCCCCATGGAGGGGATGGCGAGGTAGGCCTCCAGGTGCTCGGCGTTGTTCCACATGAGCGTGCCGACTCGCTCCTCGGCCGCGACCCCGAGCTCCTCGTGGAGTGCATGCGCCAGCTGCGCGGCCCGGCGGCCGATCTCGGCGAACGTGCGGCGGTGCGGATCCGTATCGGTCCAGGTGACGACCTCCGACTGACCGTGGACGGTCGAGCCGTGGGCCAGGATTCGCGAGACCGTGAGCGGTACGTCCTGCATCGTGCTGAGCACCGGGTGCCTCCGCGTGTTACGGGCGGGTAGTGGTGCTGCGATTGTCAACGCATACCAGCTGGTATGTCACGCCCCGTGGGTGTGTTCTTGCCCGCAGGCCGCGTCGCAGCCGGCCGCGGGCCGCAGAGAGGTCGCCCGGCGGGCGGCGCGGACGCGGGTGGGCCGGCTCTCACCCCTGGCGGCCGTTCCCGCCCCGCACCGCCTGCAGCACCAGCACCGACAGATCGTCCTCCACCGGCCCGGTGCCGAAATCGTGCGCCGCTCGGCGTACGTGTTCCGCCAGCGCCTTCGCCCCCAGTCCCAGCCCGTCCCGGAGGATGTCGGCCAGGCCGTCGTTGTCGTCCAACTGCCAGTTGCCGCAACGGCGTTCGGTGACGCCGTCGGTGACGCACAGCAGGGTTTCGCCGGGCGCCAGATCGAAGGAGCTGGCCTGGAATTCCGTGCCCTCGTCGATGCCGAGGAGCATTTGGGGGTCGGAGGCCGGTTCCACCCTCCCGTCACCGAAGAGGTGCAGCGGTGGCGGATGGCCTGCGGTGGCGACCGTGCAGTGGGCGCCGGACACGCCGGGTTCGACCTCGAGTTCGCCGTAGAGCAGGCTCAGGAAGCGGGAGCTGGCCTGTTCGCCGCTGAGTTCCACGGCCTCGGCGCTGTCCTCCGCCATCGCGGTGTTCAGCCGGCCGAGTACGGACTCGACGCCGTGCCCCTCGCGGGCCAGCAGCCGCACCAGGTGGCGGGCCAGTCCGGTGACCGACATCGCCTCCGGGTCCTTGCCCTGGACATCGCCGAGCAGGAAGCACCAGCGGTGTTCGCCCATCGGGAAGATGTCGTAGAAGTCGCCGCCGACGGTCTGCCCCTCACCGTGCGGCTCGTACACGATCGCCGTGTCGACGCCTTCGATGCTGGCCAGCGAGGTGGGCAGCTGGCGGCGCTGCAGGGCCTGGCTGATGGTGGTCTGCCGGGTGTACTGGCGGGCGGTGAACACGGCCTGGGCGACCCGACGGGCCACGTCCTCCACCATCCGTACGACGGTGTCGGTCATCTGCAGGTGCCCCGCCCGGCCGAGCAGCAGGATGCCCTGCTCGGTGTCGCGGGCGACCATGGGGAACGCCAGCGCCGAGCCGCCCGTGTGCCGCGCGCCGGCGCTTTCCGGCCAGGGCCAGGGGGTGCTCGCGGTGCGGACGCCGACAAGTGGCGTGTCCCGCTGCAGGTCCGCGCGGAGCGGCGGGATGCGCCGCTCGTCGACGTGCCAGACCCGGGACAGCTTCATTCCGCTGCCCTCGGTGTTCAGCCAGATGGCGCACCAGTCGGCGAGCCGGGGTACGAGCAGCTGGGCCGCGAGCGCGGTGACCATCTCCTGGTCGAGCTGGCCGGCCAGCAGCTCGCTGGTCTCGGCCAGGAAGGAGGGGCCGCCGCGGTCGGCCCATTCGGCGGCGTGCGCCGGGACGCGGGAGCCGGGGTGGGCAGGGGCGGGGGCGACGGGGCGGGCGTGCGGGGCGGGGGCGGGCGGCGAGGGGCCCGGGGCCTCGGGCTCGCCCTCCTTGGCCACCAGGCGGAACCACACCGTCTTCTCGGACTGCCGGTAGGTCACGCCCCAGGACTCGGCCACCGCGCTGACCAGCTGGAGGCCATAGCCGGGCTCACCGGTGCGCGCGTCCACGCCGCCGTGTACGCCCCGGGAGGGGTGGCGGTCGGCCACCTCCACGACGACGCCCATGGTGGCGGGGGCGCCGTCGGGGCCGTTGGCCCCCGCGTGGCCTTCCTCGCCCGGCTCCAGGCGGCAGGTCACATCGATCTCCGTACCGGCATACATCACGGCGTTGGTGACCAGTTCGCTGACGAGAAGGAGGACATCGTCGATGAAGCGCTCGGTGAGCGCGGCCGATCCGGGGGCGGCCGGGCGCCGCCGGGCCCGTTCGGTGAGGACCGTACGGACGAATTTCCGGGCCCCGGCGGGCGCCAGCTGGTTCGCCGGCAGTCCGTTCCGGGACACGGCTTCCGTCGCGGGTGCGGACAGCGGCCCCACTGCACCCCCTGGGTGCGCCTGGGAGGGAGTAATTGCGAGCGCTTTATACTATGACATACCTGCCCAAATAGATCACTGGGGGGATGGTGCGCCATGGCCCTCGACCCGCCCCGGTCGGAATCCGCTTCTCCACCTCCACACCCAGAAAACACCCCGTCCCCTGCCCGCCCCGGCGTCGCGCCTGACGGGCAGGAGATGTGTACGGGTGACGGGCAGCCGCTGCCCGGCGAGCCGCAGCAGATCCGTACGGGCGATCTGCGGCAGCTGCTCGCGGCGATGAACGCGCTGTGCGACGGGGATTTCACGGCGTGCGCGGAGGGCGCCCAGGACGGCGTGCTGGCCGATATCGCGGGGGTCTTCAACCAGATCGTGGCCCGCAACGCTCACCTGGCCGGCGAGCTGCAGCGGGTACGCCGCGAGATCATCCGGCAGGGCAGGCTGGACGAACGGATCACGGCGAGCCCCGGCCAGGGCGGCTGGACAACCAATGTCGACGCGGCCAATACGGTGCTCGAGGCGCTGGTGGTCCCCGTTTCGAAGGCCACCCGGGTCCTGGACGCGGTGGCGGACGGCGATCTGACCCAGCACGTCGATCTGCACGACGGCAACCGCCAGCTCCGCGGCGACCTGCGCCGCCTGGGCAGCGGCGTCAACCGCATGGTGGACCAGCTGTCGCTGTTCACCGGCGAGGTCACCCGGGTGGCCCGCGAGGTCGGCACCGAGGGCAGGCTCGGCGGCCGGGCCAAGGCCCAGGGACTGTCCGGCGACTGGCTGCATGTGACCGAAGCGGTCAACACCATGGCGTCGCGGCTGACGGCGCAGGTCCGGGACATCGCGGTGGTCACCACGGCGGTGGCGCGTGGCGACCTGACCCAGCAGGTGACGGTCGAGGCCACCGGTGAGCTGCTGGAGCTGAAGCTGACCGTGAACAAGATGGTCGACCAGCTGCGGGCGTTCGCCGACGAGGTCACCCGCGTCGCCCGCGAGGTCGGCACCGAAGGCCAGCTGGGCGGGCGGGCGCAGGTCCGCGGCGTCTCCGGGGTCTGGAAGGACCTCACCGAGAGCGTCAACTTCATGGCCGACAACCTCACCACCCAGGTCCGCAACATCGCG